>JBJTOK010000083.1:0-5157 GCA_046074525.1 Flavobacteriales bacterium | reverse complement strand
TTTTGAATGGATTGAAACATGGTACAACAAAAATCGAAGACACTCGGCATTAGGAAATTTAACCATCAAAGAATTTGAATTATTAACGCAACTTAAAAATGTCGCTTAACTTAAAGTCCACTTTTTTGTAGGAAGTTCACACAGAGATTTTTCACAGAGATCACAGAGCCCAATGCGCACTGTACCTCTGTGATCTGTTGCTATTATGTATAACAATCTCTGTGAAAAATCTCTGTGTCACCGTGGTGAAAAAAAGGGTTAAAGTAGTATAGATCCCCTTTATTGCACTACCAGTTTTTGTATGTCGCTTTGTGTTTTTACAAAGTAAATCCCGGGTGTTAACGATTGGATATTCATCATTGTGGAAAGATTGTCCTGTTCGTTTTTAAGAACTAGTTTCCCCTCCATATCCAATATTTCAATGGGAGAGCCATTGTTGGTGGCAACATAAACAATTCCGTTGCTGGCCGGATTAGGATAAATAAGACTCTTTTCTTTTGGGGTGTTTTCGTTCACAGCAGTGCTCAAATCTCCAAAATTGATGATGGCAAAAATACCATTGTGATCGGAAAGGTGACCGTACTGACTTTGATAAATAATATTGGCATCCATAGTGGTAGAGGTGCTTTCATTGGCTACCAGTATGTAATCGTACTTGCCTGATCCAAATGAATCCCCCGGACCATTGGGTAAAATTTCGCGGTAAGTATCTTTCATTTTAACCGGATTTGAACTTCCGTTTTTTAAATAAATGATGGCAGCATCGGCTTCATCACCATTTAAATCGCCTAAAACAATAAAAGGATATTCGGGGTGCGCACGATTAACGATGCGTGCCGCCATTAATTCAGTTTCCTTACTTCTCCACATGGCCGGATTAGATGAAAGTCCGTTGGCATCCAGGTGATTGTTGTATACATAAAATCGGTTGCCTGTACTTTTCTGTTCCAGAAGAACCCAATTGCATTTGCGCAACCAGCCATAAACGGCACCGTCACCCCAGTCACTTGATTTATTCACATCGGGAGTAGAGGAGTAGCCAAACACTCCCGTTTCAATTAAAGTTAAATTGTTATGGTTGTATAAAATGGCGGTGGATTCTTCGTTCCACGGACCTTTTTCGAGGGTGTAGCTGGTGAGTAAATTATCCAGTTCCGGACTCTTTCCTTCGTCACCTTCCTGGATGCCAACCACGTCGGGAGCCTGGTCATTGATCATTGCCGCTACGTTATTGATGCGGGTAGGCCATGATGAATTTCTTCTCCATAAATTCATGGAAACTGCTTTCACCTGAAATCCACTTTGTGTTTTTTGTTCGGCAAATTCCATCCAGTTGATATTGAAATCCCCTGTTTTGATGATCAGCTTTATTTCATGTATTCCATTGCTAAGGTCAAGTGTGGAAGTAATGGTTTGCCAGGTTTGCCATCCTCCGCTGATGGTGAAATTTTGTGTTTTCACCAGTACGTTGTCTACGTAAATTTCCATCGAACCAGCTGTTGTAGCACTGGCTGTGCGAAATTTAACATCGTAGGTGGCGCTGCTGGCAACATCAACTTTATAAATTAACCAATCGCCGGTATTCAAATAACCAATATTTTGACCACCGTCGGTGTCGGTGGTGGTTTCCAATACAATTCCGCTCATTGAGGTGTAGGCCTCCGCCTGAATTTTTCCGGGTATTGGAAGTGCTGTAACTGCTACGTTACCATAAGTAACATTGGCAATGATAGGCAAATGGTCGGAGGAACTGGTGGCAGAAGAAACCACGTGTGATGACGTGGTGGTGTATTTTGTTGAATTCGGACAATAAATGTAGTCGAATTTGGTGCCGAAGCCGGTAGTTACATTGCCCGACGGATCAACGTCTCTGTAGGTGTCTCTGAATTTTATGCTATTGTCGCTGCCCGATTTCATCCAAACAGTAACGCCATCTCCTTCCGAAGAATTGAAGTCGCCTGTGATGTAAACAGGGTCGCTGGTGTAGGTTCTGGAAGCGATTTTTTGTACTAACATTTTCACGGCAGCCAATCGGTTGTCATATTCGGATGGCATGTAATTGTGAATATTGAAAAGGTAGAAGCTCTTGTTGGTCGTTTTGTCGGTAAGATGCACATAAGTGCAAATACGGTTGTAACTTCCGTTGAATCTTGAAGGAACAGTAGGAGTATTGGAAAGCCACATGTTGCCGGAGTTAGCGGCGTCTAAAGTGAATTTTGCAGTTTTATAAAAAATAAATGAACCTTCTCCAGCATCTCCACCATCGCGTCCTTCACCAAACCAAGAGTAGCCTGAAATGTTAGCAGCGATGTAATCTCTTTGATAGTTTACTGCTTCCTGTGAACCAAGGATATCCGGGTTTTCATTATTGATTACAGCCACCAGCGAAGCTTTTCTTCCGTCCCAGTTGGTGCCGTAAGGTTGCTGAATATTGTACGACATGATTTTTAAATTGAGCGTTTGCGCATTCAAAGCACACACAGTGAAAATCAATGCCAATAAACTAATGAGGTAAGCATATTTAGGAATCTTCATACAATGGAATTTTTGGATTCTATTGTATTAAATTACGTGGATAAAAAGGCAAAAGCTTGCCAATTATTGGATGGTTTGGATAATCCTAATGGATGCTTAGTGTTGTTAAGTATTTGATAATTAATTTATTATTAAATATTTTTCATGCTTAAGCCTATCCTTTTCCGCACTTTATCCACTTCAACAACCTTCACATTTATGCGCTGGTTCAATTTTACAACCTCGTTCGGACTCTTAATGAACTTGTCGGCCATTTGCGAAATGTGGACCAAGCCATCCTGATGCACACCTAAGTCCACAAAGCAACCAAAGGCAGTAATATTGGTAACAATTCCAGGCAAAGTCATGCCTTCCTGCAAATCATCAATGCTATTTACATTTCCAAAGGAAAAAGCTTCCAGTTGTTCGCGTGGATCTCTGCCCGGCTTGGTGAGTTCATGGATAATATCGGTCAATGTGGGTAAACCAATTTGATCGTTGATGTACAGTTGAAGATTGATGCTTTTTAGTAAATTTTCATTGGAAATCAATTCGCCTACTTTCACATTTAAATCTTTGGCGATCTGCTCTACAATCGGATAGGTTTCGGGATGAACTCCCGAATTGTCCAATGGATTTTTTGCGCCGTGAATGCGCAAAAATCCCGCAGCTTGTTCAAAGGCTTTTTCACCCAGCCGGGAGACTTTTTTTAATTGGGATCGCGAAGTGAATTTTCCGTTTTCACTCCGGTAATCTATAATGTTTTGGGCCAAGGCGGGACCTAGGCCCGAAACGTAGCTGAGCAAATGTTTACTTGCCGTATTTAATTCAACTCCTACCTGATTTACACAGGAAACAACAACCTGATCCAAACTGTCTTTTAAAAGTTTAGGATTTACATCGTGCTGATATTGTCCGACGCCAATAGATTTAGGATCAATTTTTACCAGTTCAGCCAGGGGATCCTTGAGTCGGCGGCCAATAGACACTGCTCCGCGCACGGTAATGTCTTTATCGGGAAATTCTTCTCTGGCGATGTCTGAAGCCGAATAGATGGACGCTCCCTGTTCCGACACCATGTGTACCTGAACGGCCTTGTGTTCGCTGTTTTTAATCACATCAAGCACAAATGTTTCTGTTTCCCGTCCACCTGTTCCATTGCCAATAGCAATAGCTTCAATGTTGTATTTGTGTAGAAGGTGCAAAAGTGTTTTTTCACTTTCCTGTTTTTTTTGAAGAGGGTAAAGGATAGTCTCTTCCAGTAAATCGCCCAATTCATTCAAGATAACAGTTTTGCAGCCTGTACGCATTCCCGGGTCGATGGCTAAAATTCGTTTTTGTCCGAGCGGTGCGCTCAGTAACAATTGTTTTAAGTTGGTACTAAAAATCTCTATAGCTTCTTTATCGGCTTTTTCCTTGGAAAGTTTTTCAAATTCATTTTCAATGCTTGGCGACAACAATCTTTTGTAAGCGTCTTCAACGGCCATCATCACCTGGGTTTGAGCAGGCCCGCTTCCGCGAACAAGTTGTCGGTTTAATGTGTCGATGGCCGCTTCGTCGGGAATAGAGATGTAGACTTTAAGCAGTTCTTCTTCTTGTCCGCGACGAATGGCGAGTAAGCGATGCGACGGGATTTTTTTCAAATCTTCACTAAACGAGAAATAGTCGCGGTATTTCATGGCTTCCGTTTCTTTGCCTTTCTTTACTTTAGAATAAAGTACCGCATTGCGTTCAAATAAATTCCTCACCGAATTTCTAACGCTGATGTTTTCATTCACCCATTCGGCAATAATATCGCGCGCACCCGATAGCGCATCTTCGGTGTCTTTTACTCCGTTTTTAAGGTAGCCTTTTGCCAGTGCCTCGACGTTTCTTTCGTGCTGCGAAAAAATGATTTTGGCCAGGGGTTCTAATCCTTTCTCAATCGCGGTTGATGCTTTGGTTTTTCTTTTTTGCTTGTAGGGTAAATACAAGTCTTCCAGCGCTTGTAGTGTACTGGCGTTGCTGAGTTGCTTGTGTAACTCAGGATTCAGCTGACCCTGCTGTTCAATTATTTTAATGATGCTTGCCCGACGTTTGTCCAATTCAATGCATTCGTCGTATTGTTTTTTTATTTCTCCAATTTGCACTTCGTCCAAACTACCAGTGATTTCTTTTCGGTATCGGGCGATGAAGGGGATAGTGCCACCAGCGTCTAGCAATTGAATGACGTTGTTGACTTGTTTTTCGGAGATTTTGGTGGATTGTGATATGGTTTTGCAGTGCATTGAATTTATTTAATCGATGGTGGACGAAGTTAGGTAAATTATCGATCAGGGTGATAGATAATACTTGGTGTCATATTGTTATTATCAGAACCAGCGGAGGCGGGGATACTAAGTTTGTAAAGAAAATAGAAAAACTTTGCGGAAAAACGTTTGATATCAATAAACAAGGAAGGCCAAAAAAGAAATAAATATGTTTGAATATTCAGTAAATACCGTCTGTCTCTAATTTTTCCGCTGTGTATTTCGGTCACTACTATGCCACTGATTTCGGAGTGGAGTATGCCAGTAATTTCGGAATGAACTATGCCAAAAAGAAAAAAAATAAAGATTTCTTTTTGGAACAAGTGGCGTAAATCAGACCGTTTCGGTCAGGACT
>JBJTOK010000082.1:0-10401 GCA_046074525.1 Flavobacteriales bacterium | reverse complement strand
AGCCGCAAGCATTGCGGCTACGTACGTAAATTCTTGTCTTGCCTTAATCTGGGTCATCATCTTTAGCAACGGGAGAGTACTGGCAAGAGGGATTTTGATTACACATTATTTCAGGAATTGATTTACATCTCAGAAATGATGTTACTTTTGAATCACCTGTTTTGGTTAACCCTTAAAACTAATTGTATGAAATTATCATCCCCACTGATTGTATTTCTCCTCATTTTCAGCGCAACACTATCAGCACAAAATAACATTGTTAAGTGGCGCCCGGGTTCATTGGCATGGAACAGCATAGATTTTTCGTATGAAAGAGTTTTTACCCAGCAATCAACTGCCGCCATCAAGGTAGGTATTTTCATTCCTGTTGATTTCACTGAGGAGCTTCAGGATCAAAAACTCACTTTCCGGGAGGCTGGTTATAGCATGGGAGGATACACTATTCTCGACAGTAAGCTCTCTGGTTTTTCCATTCTTCCCGAATACCGCTATTACACGTCGGCCTCTGCGCCTAATGGTTTTTATGTTTCTCCTTACCTTAAATTCTGGAGAGCCGGTATTGATTTAAGCGCACAAAACGACACTACTTTAAAGATTACCTCCTTCAGCGGCAGCCTCAACATATTGGGCGCAGGCGCAGGGATTGGCTATCAATGGGTGATTGGCGACGCATTTACCATCGACTGGAACATGCTTGGTCTGGGAGTAGATGCTTATATTCTACATGCGAATTTGAGCGGTGTAAATGCAGTGAATACCGCCGCCAGTATCCAGGAGAATTTCCCCGGTTCTATTATCTCCACTGATGGATCATCTACTTCCGTTACTTCTCCGCCAATGTTCAATTTAGGCTTCAAATCGAATTTATCGATAGGGTATAAATTTTAGATTGTCTGAACCTTGATTCAAACATTTTTTTAAGTCAGAAACCACCACACCAGTGCAAAGTAGAACACGCCGAGGAATAGCACTACCGGACGAATATTAAGCTCTCTCACCCTGTCATCTTTATACATGGCATTGAGCACAATTACGATCATAAAGTTCACAAAAACCACAATGAAAGTGAGCCAGAAAAGCAAGTCGGCCCGGGTTAAATAATTCGATTTAGGCGTCGACGCCGAAAAGGAAATGGAGAAGGCTACAATCGACATAAACACACCGATACTCACCTCACCCATCGCATCAAAGGTAAGATCCCTCATAAAGAGTAAACTAAGAGATATCAAGCCAATCAGCACCAGCGGCAAGATAATTTCCAGCATCGGGGTTGTAGGATTTCTTCTCACATCCAACCGGAAATAAATGTTCTTGAACTCGTTCAGTTCCTCCTGGTTGATGTCGGGATCGCCGTGCATTCCCATGCTGATTTCGTTATCCACCGTAACATAAAACCTTGTCTTCTCCCACTCGGTGATCTTGAATTTATCAATGGTGTTTTTATCCAGGGAGAAGCTCTTCTGATCGAAGGACACTTTTAATTTATTGGACGGACTCAGGATCTCGGCCCTGATGAAAAGTTCCTGTTCATCGAAAGGATATTCCTCCAGAATACAATTCACATAGAATATTCCCGACACCTTATACAATTTATAAATCGTGGATCCATCCTGCTTTTCAAACACCAGTTCCTGTGAACTTTCATTCTGCTTGAGGTTTTGGAAGATGATGAATTTTTCGGCATCGCGGTTGGTGGAGTCAAGTTTGATCCAGTAATAAAAATCGGAAGTAAAGGAATTTGAATTCACATCGATGTTGTAAATATCCACAATCTCCATCCCGAAAAAGAGGTTGGGAATAACCTGTCTTTCCTTATTGAGCTGTAAAGGATAGGAATTGAGTTTGCCCGATGAGTACTCGGTAAAATAAAGCTCTGGAATGACGGTAAGCAGACTGTCGAATTCGTAAATTTTATGCTCCGAAACGATGGTTGAATTTTTCAGGGAATGGAAATACGAAAGGAAGTCGCTTTTGTACAAAGAAAAAGTATCCCCCTCATACTTGAATTTATTCCTGATGATCTCCACCGCATCATAGCATCTTTGCACAAACATTGGATGATTAGGGTTTTCAAGATACTCAGGATATTTCTCCTTCAATTCGTTAATATCATTGGTGATCTTTAACGGAAGCGCATCGGTAGGACTGCTGATAACAATCAGTTCATTTTTGTTTTTATCCCCAAACTTTTTCACGTGACTCGGATTGAGGATGTAGGTATGTCCGAGAATCTTCAAATGATTGAAATGACGATCGATATAATCAATCAAATGATTTCCCACACCTACATGCACATTGACCACCAACAAAGTGTTTTCCTCTTCCGGATTGGCAGTGAAAAACGCAGTAAGATCTTCGTAAAATTTCGTTGAATCCTCCGCACAGAAATTTTTTCCTTTCAATGTAAACATCTTGTTCACCTGAATACCTTTCTTCCTGAATACCTTTAGGTAATTCTCATGCAAAGGATAATCTTCTTCGGAAATAAAGTTGATTTTACCGGTTTTCAGGATTTTTTGGGTAAACGCTGCGATGTCAAGCGGCACATTATCGTTATTGCCTGTAAAGATGGCATTGGCTCCGAAATCGCCATTGTTGCGATCGGCATTGATGGAAATCACCGGAATATTTTTCTCCCTGATCGTGTTGACGCAGTGCTTGATATCCTGTCCCCAGGTATTGTCGATAACTGCTACTATATTGCTATCGGCGGCAATGCTATCGTAAACAGAGGCACTTATGCTGCCATCTTTTTTACAGTCGAAAACTTTAAGCTCCAGTCGGGTGTAAGGCAAATCCAGCTCACTCAAATACTTCTTAAGTGTTACTTCATGCAGCTTATCGAACTTACTTTCTTTTTTTACAGAGGAAGTATCCTTGATGTCGGTATAGCGACCTATGTAGGCCACGTATTTTACATTCTTATCCTCTTCATCCACTTCCGACGGAAGGTAGAAATAGAGTGCAATTCCAAAGAGCAGGGCAATGAAGGGAAGAGAAAGAATAAAAAGGGATTTACCTTTAAAAACCGACATACTCATTAATTTTAGGGCTAAATATAGAGAAAAAAAATCCCCTCGTTTTGGAGGGGATTTTTATCAGGGCGAAGTATGGGACTCGAACCCATGACCCTCGGTACCACAAACCGATGCTCTAACCAGCTGAGCTAACATCGCCAGGTGACCTCTATAGATACTACCCTGTTACCGAAAAAGTGACCTTTCTCTTATCCAATGTTTAGGTTAAGATCTAACCTATTATTGTTAACAAAAGCTAGGACACCATTGTAGTTGTTTTGTGCAGCTTGCCAACTTAAATAAGCCTTTTCGTAGTCGTAAAGTACTTCCTTAGGAAAAAATCCATTGGTTTCTTCCACAAGTCGGTCTTGCGCAGCAGCTAACTCCTCATACTTTTTTGTAGCATCAGCCCACAACTGATTCAAACACTCTCTATACGTCATGTTTACTATTTTATCCGAACCTAGCCATTGGAGTAGGAACATCCCCATAAAACTTTAAGTTGATCAGTTGTTTCAAAAAGAAAACAACCCGTAGGCGAAAGTTTGCTTCAAGGCCGTTCCCCTTTATGCAACTTCTATTCCTTTGTGTAAAGTTGTCTTTTTGGCAGAATCCGACCTGTCTCGTTGTCTTTTATAGTTAGGCGTCAAACTTAAACCACTATTATATGGAAGTAATCACAATGGAGTCAAAAGCATTCCAACAACTCAAAGGTCAGCTAGATGAGATTCTTGCTCAAGTTAAAATCAGTCAGAAACAACCTTCTTTGTCAGAAATATGGTTGGACAATCAGGATGTCATTCGATTGTTACATGTAAGTAAAAGAACTTTACAACACTATCGCGATTCCGGGAAAATGCCTTTCTCACAGATCGGAGCGAAGATTTATTACAAAGCCAGCGATCTTGAACAGCTACTCAATGACAACTACTCTCTAAAGTAAACACGGAGTCGCAGCGATAGCGAGAAGCGTGTTCAACATAATGCCCAATTATTTGACGAGTCCCGAAGGGCGAAGCTCGAATAATTGCCATTATGTTGTGTCTAACTAAAAAGGATGAGCCTTTCGACTCATCCCTGCGACAAACTGTCGACTTGCTTGCGCATCGGTCCAACACTTCGCGGTGCTTCATTAGTCAGCGAAATTTGCTTCGCACTGGTTCTTTCACTTTGCGGTGCAAGTTCCCTTACAACAAAAGCTCTTCTTGTTCTTCGTTGATGTACTCGTAACGATAATCAAGCATGCGCTCTTCTCCTGTCGAAGGAACTGTGTACTTGTAAGGAGTTACTTTCTTCTTGATGATTGTCCCGGGAAGCTGTGTTCCCACAAGTGTTTTACATGTCTTCTCATCAACTGAAGCAATGATGTTTGTCTTTAATGCACTCGCGAACCAAGTGCCTGATTCTTCACTGCGAACCATTTGCACTCCACCTTCAAGATGAAGAACGATAAACTTTCCACCAGAAGGACTGTCCTTCTTGGAATAACCTGTAATTGTTACCATGACTTTAAGATTTTGGATTAATGACTGTTGAAGTTGAAGGTCGGATGGGATACACGAAGTACCCCCTCCCCTAAAGCGTTTTACAAAAGTCGGGCAATAGATAAACATCCCCGAGTAGGTAAACCAAATAACTCCCCAGGGGTTTGATCCTAAGGTAGATCACGCCATTAAGTACATAGCGCTATATTCATAGATATAGAGCATGAAAATAGCAGCTTGTGAAAAGAATCCAGATCACAGACAAAACACCACCTTAGCGTCAAGCTTTATCCTCAACTTTTAAGCAGGAGCGAATTATAGACTTTAATCGCTGTAAAACCTTCACATCACTCTTAGGATTGTAGAAAATGCTAACCGCATGAATAGGATCGTAACTACCTCCTCTTTCAAAAAAAACAGCGATTTGTCCTTTGAAGTCGGCGTAGTAAAAAAACAAATGTTCCTGACCATCCTCATAGTAGTATCGAGTGATGGCATCATTTATTTGGAAACGACTTTTTTTTAACTTGCTTACGAGTAGATCCTTGTCCATTAAGGATTCTGGATAATCATAAGATGAAGGAATAGCGCTGTAGGTGTCGTAGTAAAGTTTGTAAACTTGCACAAAATCCTGTGTGCTGAAAGTCGCCTTAGGTTGTTTATTCATAATGTAAGTGTATATATAATGATTGTATCGTGATAACTGTGCTTTTTCAAAAAAAATCCATAAACTACAGATTCCCTCACATTACTTGAATCAACAACATCTTAACTCGATAAACATTGAACTCGTGGGGCAAGCATTCATCTTGTACAACTTTTGATACTCCAAGTACATTCCTATAATCTACTCGAATGAAAACACCGCTAGGAGTGTAACCAAGGAAAAGCAAAAAGTTATGTGATGTGCCCTTGCAATGAATCGTGAACTCTTCTTCGGTATCCTTCATTATCTTGTGATTCGGATACTCGGACATAAGCTCCTCAATGACCTCGTAAGCTAACGCAGAAATACTTCCCCACCTTTTTATGTGCTCTCGACGTTGCTTAATACACGTCCACCTGTACCATAAGATCCCCATTATGATCAGGACTGCGAAAACAATCCACATACTACTTAATCTTCTTGAAGTTTGTTGTTGACGTAATCGGATTACCCTGACCATCTGGAACCTCCAGCTTTATGCTTAACTGAGTATCTGTAAGGTTCGTAATAGTCAGAGTTGAAGATGTGCCTCCATAAGTCAAAGTAAGCTTACTGTCTTTCAACGAAAAACTATACTGTAAAGTCGTCGTCGACCCGCCATTATTTGCCTCCATTACAAGGGATGATCCAGAGAAAGTATACACCAAAGCGCCGGGGTCATAAGTATAATGGGTTGTGGTATCATTCCCCGATCCAGCTGACTTTAGGTGATTTTCATAATCAACAGCTTCCCACTTTCCTTGAAGCTGTTTTGTTTGCGTTGCATCCTTTGAACAGGAGCTAATAATTAATGCGGTAACGAATAAGACGCTGAAATAAAAGATTGATTTCATAATTACTGATGTCACTTCCACCAGTACCGAATAGAAGTTTTATAATACGACGAGGGCGTGGTAACTGAAACCTGTTCGTCATTGAGGTACCGCGAAGCACCCGACACAGCAACAAGTAACAGCCCACGCCTTTATCGGACGTGAGTGTAGAACCTGTTCTTGCGTGTCTAAAAATTCGCGGTTTTCAATGACAAGAACGAGCTTACGCTCTCGAAAACTAATGTATGGCCTTTATTAAGAACGACTGGCCGTGTTGTAAATGTAATAAACAAAAACATTCGATGGAACAAAGACTTTATTGTCCCATTGTCCCAATTATAAAAATGGGACACTATTCTCGGTTTTCACTGATCCATCGGGATACAGTACTCCTAGGCACTCCTGTTTCTGCTGTGATTTCATTGAGACTCCTACCTTCCGAATGCAACCTAAGCACATGTTGCAAATTTACAGCTTTTGCATCTGCTTTAGCGTGTGGCAAATGTTCCTGTTCACTTCCGGTATTGAGAAAAACAAACTCAATTTTCTTATCCGGTTTGGTAATTTCCATCCCGAAAACATTTGAGTCGGTGTAAACTTCTTCAAATTGTCGGCACTTGATCTGCTTCCAGTAACGTATCTTTATCCCTTGCTTGCTACGACCGATAGCTGAAACGCTATCTGAAAAGTTGGAAATGTGCTTGCTTCCTCCCAAACTATTAATAGTCAGTGGAAGAGCCCGATCAACTTTTGGTGTGTGTGCTAAAACAAGTATTGAAACTCCTTTCTCTTTCTTCAAAAGATCAAGGCATCTCATAAGATTTATGGCAACATCTTGATCGACTATTGACTGCATCACTAAGTAAGTGATGTTATCTACAATTACAACTTCTGCCTGAAGCTCATCAACAGCATGAGCAATTCTGGAAAAAACGTATTCGCATATATCTATGATGTTTTCATCCTTCAGGCTGATCCGATCCGAATAAAGATTATCACTGAAAATATATTCTTCATCCGAGTCATTGGAGTACCTATCTCTGAACTGCCGCTCTGAAAGTTCAAAATCGTAGTAAATGGTTGTCTTGGGGCCACATTCATTTTCAAGCCCCATCAAAGAAAGACCTTTACTAACGTGATCGGCAATATCAACACCCAGTAAACTCTTACCTACTCCGGTATCGGCAAACAGAACATGTAATTCTCCTTCCGCCATAAATTCCCCAAGAAGTTTTTTGACAGGAGGTAAATGTTTCGCAGAACTTAATCTCTCATTAGCTTTTCGTGGAAGTTCACTTTTTAAGCTGTCCCATTTTTTGTTCTCAAGATTTTGGGACACTTTCTCATTTTCTCTTCCATCTTCAGAAAACAATGGAACTTCAAGGACGTCTGAAAAATACTCTGCGGAGCGTTCCTGTTCTATGTCAGCTGAGAAAAAAATCTCTTTAAGCTGATCTTCTTCATGGAACAGATCATAACGCATTGCTTTCAGAAAGTCTTCAACATTAGCTTCGTTACGCCGATAAAGCCAAGCGATAGCTCTTACTTTTTGTTCTGTTACTTCTTTGATTTCTAACTCTCCACTTTGTAGTTTTTTAATAACTCGGAGAAAAAACGCTGAACTAGTCATGTTTTTCGGTTTTAAAGTTGGTCGGGGATATCCCCTGCAACACTTAAAACAGACAGAATAATAGACATAAAACAATGCTGTAGCCCAATAAAGAGGCCACTCTTCCATCATGTTTTAAGCTTTTCTATTATCTGCGAAAGCGGTATAGATCTATGAGATCTATGGCTTTTTTATTCTTTACCCCACAAGGGCCAGATCCAAGCGAATCGCTGTTGTACTGCAAATGTATTTACTTATCCGAATACATCCCCTATTCGCTACATGATTTTTTTTGAACTGATGAATCTTGGCCGACCTTTGTTCTACCTTTTAGAAGGAAATCATTGTACTAATCTACTCGATTTGCTTCGGTGTTAACTCAAAGCTGTGCTCGTTCATCCCGATATGAAACATAGTGACATGAGCTAATTCAGAATCATTATTTATTGCATTGCGGACAGCATTTATTTTTTCCCGCGTAGTATACGCGCCAAAAGTTACCGAGATAATAGCCGGTTTTGGAACTTTCATAAACACCATACTCCCTGCCTCCTTGATGAGCTTAGAAAAATCATCATTCCCAAGTCCATCATTAGGAATTGGCGGATAGTACCACGCACCGTTACTTTTCAAAGCATTACACTCCTTAAGTTCATTGATGATTCGATGCTCCGCTTCATATCTCCAATCGTGCGACTTCCGAAGAAACCAATCGAACCATTCTGGGGTGTCGTAATGCCTGACATTGCTATAGTTTACCTTATACAACTTACCATACAACCCGTTTTCTTGCCTGTCGGAACGAAAGAAAGCATGTTCTGCATCGAACTCTATAGCCATCCCTCGATGCTCATCGGCATAATGACTCCACATAAGCAAGTTGGTTTTTGTTTCCGTAAAACAAATAATGCCGTAATCATTCAAGAAAGACTTGTCTCTTTGCCCAGCCTCCAACGCTCCATATCTTTGTTTAAGATTTTCGACAATTTCCTCCTTACTCATAGTTGTAAAACCAGAATTGACATGAAATGCAGCCCTACTTTCAAATGAAGGTTCTGCTTCAAACGGATCATTTAACTCATGTTTTGGAGTTGCTCTGAGTAAGAAGTTTTGAAAAAATTCTTCTCGGAGAGGCATGTACTTATAAACTGTTCTTATCATTGAGCACACTACTTTGATTTTATGACTTGAACACACCTTTCCTTCGTCACACTTTTTTGATGCTCAAGAAAAGCAATAGTTCTATTGCACTCGTCAATCAATCTGGGAAACTGATCGGGAACTTTCTCCCACTTTTCTTTTAGGCCAACGACTGTTCTATAAGAAATGGGATAGTATCGTTTGAAATATCGAAGTTCATACAGTATAGTTGTTTGCCTGTCCAGATACAACCCTTGCTCTTCCGGCTGAACAAGCTCCTTGATAAGCCTATGGTAGTTCTCAAACTCTTTGTGATTTTGCTCTTGGCGCTTTGTAGCAAAATACTGAAACACAGAAAACATAAAGCCTCCCACAGTTATAACAACGCTGATGATTACTTCCATAATGAGCAAACATAGAAATAAAACTCGGCCACACAAAGAACTGAACAACAAGGCTCAACTAAGACTTTTACCGTATTTTTTTACGAGTGTTTTACGCTATTTTTACTCTCAAATTCATCCGTATGGCATTTCAGCTCAAGCTTAACATCTACAAATTCATGCTCTCCCCCCGCAAAGGAGAGAAAGATGACTATACATTCCAGAAGTTCTTTGAGGGACGATTCACTCCTGCGAATAGTCCTTTCAAAAAATCCGAAGCTTATTCAATGCTTCTAGAACGTTTTCTTGCTTCATTCGAAGGTAGTTTCAGAGAAAACGAAGATGGCACCAAAGCCTTCCGAGCAAGTCTTGCTAAAGGTGAATTTGCTGTAGCATCAAATAAAAACATGATGTATGGACTTCTACAGGGAGGAATAACGAACATCGATCGTGATATATATGGAAAAGAAGATGGCAAGCAAAAAGGAACCCTCTCTAGAGATAAGGTAGCCTCGTTACAATACTTCTTTCTGATGTGGACACCATTTGATAGCAACACAGGATTAATATTTATTCAGAGCTATTCTGGGCTTACTATAAACTCATGTTTATTTACTCATCTCAAACACTTTTTTGGCGATCTTGGGCACAGCTTCAGCTCCGTTTCTCACACACCAGAAGTCTTTCGAGAAAGATTCTTGAATAAAAGCTACGTTCAGTCAGTAGCAGTAATGCTTCCGCACAAAGTATCTGGAGCTGGAAACCCCACAAAGCCTACACAAGGCAAGATAGACACTATTAAACTTAAAGTGGAATTCTCCGGTTTTCATAACTCCGTAGATGAAGTATTTAAAATCTTACGCAAACAGAAGTTTTGGGGTATCGACTACGAAAGCATGTCACTGGCATCCGAACAAGTTGTCTATTATGTAGATGAAGCAGGACATAAATCTCATGCTGTTCTTGGGGCCGAAGACAGTATCAAACCTACTATTTACCTCCCTGATTCACTAAAACAAAAAAACAGCGAGGTCGTGAATCTAAATAGTGCTTATAAATACTGCTGTGGAATCTTAGAGCAGATCAAAGAAGAAGAACAGTACTCAATATGTAAATGCCGGTTAAAATGACCACCTGAGGCCGGAGCAAAGTGACCACCTAATTTGGTGGCGAAAAAATTTCAAAGTTCATAACCTGCGTCGGAGGTTAAACAAAGGTATTATTTTCTGGTTTTAAAGTTCTGCTTTTTC
>JBJTOK010000081.1:0-6736 GCA_046074525.1 Flavobacteriales bacterium | reverse complement strand
ACAGCTATCAGCGATATTAAAAAGTTATTTCCAAGAGCCATTCATGCTGTTACTATCAATGGCTTCTTAATGAAGTTGATGCTTTTTATTTTTGCCTTACAATTAAACAACTTTATAAAATAGCAACTTGAATTATTTATTGTATAGACGGAAGATGATCCGCTTTCAAACTTGCGTCTTTACAAGACAAGAAAGGCGATGTTTTCACATCGCCTTTCTTTATTTTTTTTCTTTTATTAATCTTTGCGTTTATCGGGGCCAATGCTGGCTTTAATCAAGGTGTTTTCGCTGTCGTTGAACTGGAAGTAAATGTAAAGTCCTTTATTTGTCATACGGTAGCTGTGGTCCATGTAGCTATCGGTTTTTTTCCATTTCTTCAGTTTTTGCAGCATTTTTTCCGCAGTGAGGGAAGCGTTCAGCGCGAGTCCGCCAACCTTCATTGATCCTCTATACAAACCTGTTGGTGTAACGTTATTGGCTTCAGGAGCGGAGAAATAAACCTGAACTTCGGAAATGGTTCCGAGTGTTGGCGTTTTTTTCTCGAATAACACAATTCCCATGTTGTCATAGGTGTGCGTAACGTTGTAACCGTCTCTTATTCTTTCGGCCTTCCCTATGATAGCTTCGAAACCTGCCAGACTCCAGTCGGAGGTAACTACTTTTTTATTCATTTTAATTTTCCCGCCTTTCACAACGATTGAGGGAGTGTTGCTGGCAGGAGCAAAGCTGAACAGGATAGCTGTCAGAAGAAGTCCGAGAGTAAAGGTCTTTTTCATGGTTTATGTATTGATTGTCAAAAATTTATGCGGCTAAAAGTATGAAATATCTCTTATTTTCCCTCCAATTTTTGTCGGGAATTTTACTAGTTTTGAACATCATGAAAAAAATATTCTTACCACTGATGGTTGTTTTCTTTGCTGCATGCGGAGAAACGGAGGAAGTCACTCCATCGGAACAAGTGAAAAGCGAATTCAAATTTTCCGGTCCGCAATTCAATTGCGGGGAATTGTCGTTCAGTGATTCATTAAAAAGCTATGTCAATGCTAAGTTTCATTTTGAATTACAGTTGCCCAAATCTTTCGAGGTGAATGAATACCATCGTCCGGTAAAAGGCAGTGTTGATTCTTCTTTTTCGCTTTTTGCGAGTGGTGCAGTCGATTCTACTTTTCAGGGTATGATGCCAGGTTTCGGAATCAGGGTTGAGCGCAATCTTTTTCCTGTGGAAGCTGCATTAAAAGCTGCTGAAGAGAAATACGGTGTTTTTTCCCAGGTGAAAATCCTTGAGAAAGGAAAATACAAGGATTTCCATTGGCTGCTATGTGAAAGCAAGGTGAAGGAAATCAATGAATTTAATCCCGAAAGAATTTTCAGGATTATTCAATTGTTTAATAAGCCCAACAGCACAACTTTATGTACTATAAGTATCAGTGAGATGAGTGGTGTTGGAAAAATGGGTATTTGCGAGTTGCTTCCGTTAATAGAGACGTTAAAGTGGGAGAAGAAAATAGTGCAGTAGATGAAACAAACCCTACTCATTCTTTTTATCATGAGTGCTTCCATGGCATTTGCTCAAAATAAGCGCAGGATACTTGGGTGTTGGTCAGTCTATGAAAAGGGATCTAAAGTTCAGTGGCAATTCGAAAAGGATAGTATACGGTACATTATTGTGACTTACGAAGGGAATACAAAAGAAGTGTGGGATGTTACAGTACTGGATGGGACTTATAAATTACTTAAGGATACTGTTTTCGCAATCCTGGGGCCTAATAAAGTCCCGCTGAACATTCCGGTAATTTCCACTAAAAAGAATAAATTGGTGCTTGGCGAAAAAAACTCTCAGCAGATTTTAACAAGAACAAATCTCTGTTTGAGATACAGGCTTATTACATCAGATGATGGAGGGTATCATTGGGAGTTGGTAGATTAAAAAAAAATTATCGGGAAATAGATTGACAAGTATATAGTTACCGGTTAAAATAGAAAATACTTCGGGGCAGATAAATAAAATTGAAACAAGCCAGTCTGTACTAAAGGCTCAGACTGGCTTACATTTTTATGCATCTGTTTTTTTTTCCTCTTCGTCTTCCAGGGAGTCATTGTCTTCATCACTTGCATTGCGCGAATGAATTATTTACCTATACAAAAATCTCTAAAGATAGAATCCAACAAGTCCTCCGTAGAAATCTCCCCAGTAATCGATCCCAGTTCAAACAGCGCCGTACGAATATCAATCGCCACCAAATCATTGGGTGTTTGATTTTGAATGCCTTTGAGCACAGCATCTAATGATTGTTGTGCGCGGCTCAGCGCATCGTAATGCCGACTGTTGGAAACAATCACATCGCCTACTTTCACCTTACCGATGTTAACGAGAGCAACCAGTTTTTCATTCAGCTTATCAATGCCTCGTTTTTCTTTAGCAGAGATGTAAAGCACGTCATTGCCTTCTTTAATGGAAGGTGTAGAGATATCGGTTTTATTGAGAATAAAAATCAATGCGCGTTTATCCTCTCCTTCAAAAGATTTGCGGATGGAATCCATTTCTTCCTGCGGAGTAGCTGGATCCAGAAGGTACAACACAATGCTCGCCTGCTTTATTTTTTCAAAGGTTTTTTCAATGCCAATGCTTTCAATTTCGTCGGAAGTCTCGCGGATGCCAGCGGTATCGATGAAGCGGAATTTGATTCCTTTCAAAGTGATTTCATCTTCAATGGTGTCTCGGGTGGTACCGGCAATGCTGGAAACTATGGCGCGTTCTTCGTTAAGGAAAGCGTTGAGTAAAGTAGATTTCCCAACGTTTGGTTTTCCAACGATAGCCACCGGAACTCCGTTTTTAATCACGTTGCCTGCCGAGAAAGAATCAATCAATTTTTGAATGGCAGCCTGTGTTTTGTTGACCAGCTCAACAAATTCCTTGCGGTCGGCAAACTCCACATCTTCGGTACTGAAATCAAGTTCCAGTTCAATGAGCGCTGCAAACTTGATGATTTGGTCGCGCAGTTTTTTTATCTCGTTGGAGAAACCTCCGCGGATCTGTTGTATGGCAATTTGGTGTTCGCTTTCGGAAGTGGAATGGATGAGATCGGCAACAGCTTCGGCCTGCGATAAATCGAGTTTCCCGTTGTAAAAGGCACGAAGGGTAAATTCACCCGGATCGGCCATGCGCACACCTTTCGATAAAAATAATTTGATGATTTCCTGTTGAATATACGGTGAGCCATGACAGGAAATTTCTACCGTGTTTTCAGAAGTGTAGGAGTGGGGCGATTTGAAAACGCTCACCAGTACTTCATCTATGATCCGGTCGCCGTCCTTGAGGTGTCCGAAATGAATAGTGTGTGATGGCACTTCATTCAGGTTTTTCGTGAAAACCTCGCTGCATTTGCTGATGGCCTCCAGGCCCGAAAGTCGGATAACAGCAATAGCACCAACGCCTGGGGCAGTGGCAGGGGCAATGATCGTATCGTTTTTAGCAGAAAGTTTTCTCAGTCCGTCCATGAGTTAAAGATATTAATCTTTTTTTTGGTTGATACCCAACCATTCTTTATTCAGGGTTGTACCCATCATATAAACCAATACTTGTAATATGAAAAAACCAAGAATAATAACCTTACTGGCAGCTTTCGTGGTTATGGGGCTCCTTTCCTGTGATAAAATCGAATGGCCCGAAAAAAGGAAAATTGATGATTGTCATGATTTGAGTTTAATCGGTAAAAATCCGAATATAGCCTTGTGGATGTACTATGACCCGGTGTGCGGCTGTGATGGGAAAACCTATGGCAACAAAGACATAGCAATGTATGATTATGGCGTGATTTCCTTTACTAAAGGTCCCTGTGAAAAGGACAGGCATCCTATTGATGAATGTCATGATACTTCACTAATCGGAAAATATCCAGTTATACCTTTTTGTGGTACGGGGCCCATTAAAGATGTGTATCATGCAGGGCCTGTGTGCGGTTGTGATGGCGTGACTTATGGCAGTGCTTACGAGGCGATGCACACCTACGGTGTGAAGAATTACACAGAAGGTCCTTGCGGTAATAAGAATGACAATTGCATCGACTCTTCCAAGATTAATTATGCTATGGATTGCATTGCTTTATACGATCCGGTATGCGGATGTAACGGAGTAACTTATTCCAATGTATGCGAGGCCAATTACGCAGGCGTGATCAGTTACACTAAAGGGGAATGCGGAAAGAAAAAAGATGAATGTATTGATGAATCGAAAATAAATCCATCGGCCTTCTGTACTATGGATTATGCTCCTGTATGTGGTTGTAATGTAGTGACTTATAGTAATGCTTGTCAGGCCGAAGCCAATGGTGTAGTGAGTTATACTCCGGGATCGTGCAACAAGGGCGTACCATCCGACGATTGTTATGACCCTTCACAAATACATCCTATACAACACATTGTGGCACCGGTTTATGATCCCGTATGCGGTTGCGATGGAAAAACCTATTACAATGCTGAGGAAGCAATGTACACTTACGGTGTGAAGAAATTTGAAAAAGGGCCGTGCAATGGGATAATTATTGATTCGTTGCCGAAGTTTATTCCACATTGATCATCAATAATCAATTTGACGGCAGTAAAATCTTGTATTAATTTGTAAGAAGAGAAGGGGCGCGCTCCTTCTCTTTCTTTCTTGAATGGAATTTGTAAGTAGAGAAATAATCAGCAAAGCTATTTCCGGCGACCGCAAGGTACAGTCGGCGCTCTATGAGCGTTGTTTCCATTTGTTGATGCCTTTGTGTTACAAGTATATGCGCGATGAGGATATGGCAAGGGATCTGCTGAATCAGTCTTTCGTGAAAATTATTTTTTCTCTGAAAAGCTATGATCCTGAAAAATGTTTTAAAAAATGGACTCAAACCATCGCTATCAATACCCTTATCAATGAATATAGAAAACAGGAGAGAATACGGGAGATTGTTGATAATTCAGTGGAGCTGGAAGAGCGGGAATACCTCTATTCATCTTTCTCAGGGAATGATGGAGAGAGAAGGCTGGAAGATGAAAGAGTGAAGAAAATACTGGAGCAGGTGCCGCCGGTTTCGCGAAAGGTTTTCAGTTTGTTTGCGATGGAAGGGTTTTCTCACCAGGAGATAAGTGAGATGCTCAAGATTAGTGAGGGCACATCAAAGTGGCATGTGTCGAATGCACGGGAAATATTAAAAAAATACGTGGCCGGAATATGGGTTCTTATATTGATTTTTAAATGAGCGAAGCAGAAAGAAATAAAACAAAATTTGAGTTTAAGCCAGAATATTGGCGGGAAGCTGAGAAGCTGCTTCAAAAAGAAGAGAAGCGGAGGAGGGGTGTGTTCTGGTGGCGTACATCAGGTATTGCCGCAATGGTGTTGATACTAGCGGGAACGGCACTGTACTTTTCAGAAGAACAGGATCAGGCAGTAATGAAAAACAAAATGAATCCAACACCTGTTCAGAAAACACCGGAGAGAAGCAGAAGTGAGGTAGGTCTTGCTTCAGCGGCAGCGAAAACAGTAACAAATCCAAATTCTTTCATTGAAGCGGAAAAGCTGAAAAAAAGTACTTTCCTGGAAACCACTGTCAAGCCGGAAATAAGCTCCGAATCCTTTATTCGGCAGAATGAAGAACTTGTTGTACAGGAAAGGTTTGTTCCTGCTGAAAAGACTTATGCCTTGCGATTACTGGATTTGCAGAATAAGGAGCTTCTTGATTATTCCGGAATTACATCCACGATGCTTCCGGAAGAGCATATCCGCATTAAAAATCATTTATCGGATTTAGAAGCGTATGCATCGCTGATGCTTCATCCCGATTATGGTTATGGCGTAGCTAAAGATAGCTGGAAGCTGTCGGGAAATGTAGGTTTTGCTGTTAGCGCACCATTGCCGGGGCGATGGTCGTTCTCCATTGGCGGACAGTACAATCATTATACAGGTTTATATACCAGCGAGCGCCTTACTTCCAAATACACATCGGATGTAGATAGTATAATATCTTATGGTTTTTCTTCGCAAGATCCGGGTCCAGCGGTTTCTTTCCTTCCTTCCGGGCAGGATACTTTGAGTTTTATTTCGAATTTTTCCGGATATGATACAATAGTATTAAGTGTCAAATCATCACCTGTATTAAGTCGCTACCAGCGCATGGAAAAAAATGTGTTGTCGGCAGCTGTTGTTGTTCCTGTGGAGTTGAAATACAGGTATGGAAGAATGCAGTGGGTTGCCGGACTTAGTGCCGAATACCAGCTGTTCAACAAAATTGAAGTGTATGAAAAAGTAGATTTTAATGGCTATGTAGCCGAGGAAAATTCAAGTGTGAAGAACAATGATTTTCAAGGTATCAACCGCTTCGGATTTAATGCATTAATAGGTGGTAATTACCTGCTGGATGAGTCGTTTTCATTGGGATTTCGAGGTTCTTTTGGTTTGAGTAGTATCATCGATAGCGCCTACTTTAAATCTTCTTCGGGAAGTAAAAACATTAATTTTTCCTTATCGCTTCGGTATAAGCTGAAGGGCATTTTTTGAGATTTTTGACAGCCGCAAGATTGAATGACTATTGGGAAGATTGGCCCCATGCTTAATCAATATTGAACTCAGCTCAAGCCCCGCCTTGGAAGGTGATGACCTGGAGTTAGGCAAGACAAGGATTTGTGTGTGTATGAGCCGCAAGCATTGCGGCTCACGCGCACCACACACACACACACACACACACACACACACACACACACACACACA
>JBJTOK010000080.1:0-18537 GCA_046074525.1 Flavobacteriales bacterium | reverse complement strand
GGTGCCCAGGTGTTCTGATCCTTTGAAGAGCATGTGTTCCAGGTAATGTGCGAGTCCGGTGGCATCTGCCGGATCATTTTTATAACCTGCGTTCACACTGATGTAAGTTTGAATACGTGGTTTGTCTTTAAGCACACTCATGTATACTTTGAGTCCGTTGCTAAGGGTGTAAATCCTGGTTTGTAAAGGATCACCAGCCACGGTTTCGTAAGCGAATTTCCTGGTAGTGTCCTGCTGTACGGCATGTTGTTGTGGAGCATTCCTGTAACAGGAAATCAGAGTAATGCAAAGCAGGAAAGTATGAATGATATATTTCATAAAATGAATGTTAACAGGGTAAATATAGATAAAGGCGGGAGAAGAAGGAATTCGGCTATTTTGTTTTTTTTAGCTGGCTGATTTGCTTTTCGAGAATGCCAAATTGCCTTTTCAGTGCTTCCGATTGCTGCAGTTCCATTTCCTGCAAATGGTTGTAGTACCAGTTGCTGTAGTGATAACGAAAATTTTCTTCCTTCAGTTCTTTTTGATTGGCTTTGTTCTCTTTTTCCAGAATTTCTTTCAGGGTTTCCAGATATTTCATTTCCAAAGTGAGGAGGTTAATTGTAGCATCAATTTCAGCATCACGCGCCATTACATATATTTTGTAGGCTTCAACAGTGGAGAGGAATATGCTGGTTCGGGAGGCTTTCCTGGCCATAGAGATTTTACTTTGGTAATATTTGCATAACATTTTTGCATTTTTATTTTTCTCTCCGATAAAACCAAATATCTGAGGATAATAGGAATTGTTGAGTTCCCATAAGTTATCTTTCAGGAGGCTAAGTTCATTTTGTTCTTCCTGCATCAAACCAATGGCGGTACGCAGATTCCAATTCAGACTATTGCGCATTCTTTTCTTGAGCACATAACCCTTGTACATGTTGAAAGATACTTCAGTGAGCGTTTTTAATTCGTTGTCGTTGCGTTCGATGGTGGTTCGTAAACTATCATCATACAACTTGAATTTAATTAGTCCCAGCGAATCAATATGTATTTGCACAGAATCCATCTCCTGCATTAAAATGACCTCTTTATCACTGACCTTTGTACTGTCAATCTTCTGCTTTTTCAATGACTGACTTTCTTTTTTAAGGAAGGCTTTTTCTTTGTTTAGCTTGCCGATTTCTTTTGTTATTCGTTTTTGGTAGGCCTCAATAGCATCAATCTTTTTCTGGTTAATTGAAAGCTGTTGTTTGGAAAAATCCAGCGCTACCTGATGAAATTCCTTGTTTTTCTCAATGCGCAGTGTTTTTTCTTTAAGCACAGAGCGCTCATGTTCTTTCAGGTTATCGGTCGATTCTTTTAATAGCACTTTACAGGAATCGTACATTTTGTTTTTGTCGCTCACTACTTTATAAGAAAGCCAGTAGCTAACAGATTGCTCTTTGCCTGTTGCAAGAATCAGAGAGTTGTGCTTGTTGAATTCGTATGCCTCTTGTGCCTTCGAGATGTGCTTCCGGGAAAGGGGAAGCGATTCGAAATAATCAATATCACCCATGAAGTTGTTAGGTTCCCCTGTTCCCGACATCAGGAAATTCTTGATTTCGGTGGAATCTTTTTCAAAGGTATTTACAGATACTTTTTGTGGAACCAGCTGCCACCAGGGATGTAAAGGAAGATGATCAAGTATAAAAGTATTCGGATCAGCATTGATGTATTTCATGTTTCGTTCGCTGGTGAATTTGTATTTTTTTTGGTAGGGGAGGTGTAGCACTTTGAAGAGCTTTTTTCGAAAGTGCTGATCGAGTGGCTGTATGCTTCCGGAGGCCATCGCCAGATCGATGAGGTGCCACTCTCCATTGTAGAAAACGGCATTCCAGTGATGATTTGGTAGAACAAATATATCGCCAGGTTCATAGCGACCGGTTTTTGCATAACCTTGTATAGAAACACATTTTACACCTGCTTCCATGCACATGGCTTCCAGCAGGTCGGCATAGCCCAGATAAACAGCTTTTTTGCTTTGTAGAATTTTATCGGGACTTAATTTTTCAATTTTCCCTGAGGCGTAAGCCTGTACATCATAGCTGATATTGGTGCTTATCCACTGGCAAATGGCCAGCACTTTTTCTTCCTCCGAATTCAATCCGTCGCAGAGGGAATGGACCAGTGATTTATGGGATTTATATAGGTTATCATTCTGTCCCCAGAGCAGAGGGGGAAAGAGTAAAGTAATCATGAAAAATAAGGCCATAGCCTTTATTTTTTCTTGTGGGGGCATTGTTCGTATTCCTTTTTTCTTTGTTGAATAGTACTTTTAACGAGGATTTGAAAATAATGTTTCCTGGAAAGGTGAGGTTGTACTGCGGTTGGTGGCTCAAAATTAATTTTTGATTTATAATTTGTTTTTTGTAACTAGCATATCGAGGCGATAAACTTATTTAAACAAGGATTAACCGGGATTCATTTTATCCCCCCCTCTGATTTCTACTCTAACTTTTATAAAGGAATTGAAAACTTTAACAGTATTCAATTATGAAAAACAACTTTTTAAAAGTTAGTACACTTTTCCTGGCTTCTTTATTTGCGGGCAACAGCCTGTGTGCACAAATCAACACTCCTGCCGGGGCGACAAAACCCTTTAACAGTAATGCTTCTTACCAGTATGGCATTATGCCGACTAATCTTCCTGCTGGAGGAACTTACACTAAATCGAGCGATGCGGCAACGGCGTACAATTCCTGGAAATCGCGTTTCGTGGTAGATTGCTCGGCTCAGGGAAGTAAAAGGGTTTTATTCGATGATAACTCTTCAACCGTTTCAGAAGGTATTGCTTACGGCTTGCTGTTATCGGCTTATGCTGCCGATAAAACCACTTTCGATGGCTTGTGGAAGTACTATAAAGACAACATGAACAGTCACGGCGTGATGAACTGGAAGATGAGCGGTTGTACCGGGACTTCCGGAGCCAACGGTGCTACCGATGCCGAGCTTGATGCAGCCATGGCGCTTCTGATTGCCGAAGAACAATGGCCTACCTCCACTTCTCCTTACGATTATAAAGCGGAGGCTACCACCCTGATTGGTAAGATCCGTGTATGGGAAATTCATCCGTCCACCTACCAAACCATTAATGGTGATGCCTGGGGATTCAGCAACAATTGCCGCAATCCAAGTTATTTCGCTCCCGCTTATTACAGGGAATATGCGAAGGTGGAAACCTCGCAGGCTACTTTTTGGAACAATACGGTAACTGCTACCAACTCTTATTTGCTTACGAACAGGAATTCTACCACCGGATTGGTTAGTAACTGGTCGGACCAGAATGCGGCGCCCAATACCTGTAACGGACCGAATGAATACGGTTGGGATGCTTGCCGTAATCCGTGGAGGATGGCTACTGATGTGTTGTGGAATGGATCAACGGCAACAACTGCCAGCGATATCTGTGCGAAAATTGCAGCCTGGTCGAATGGCAATGCCGGTAATTTAAAAGGTCCGCTCGCGCAAAATGCAGCCAATCCAAGTGCCGGACAATATAAAGCCGGAGCTTTTTCTACTTATGCTGCAGCGGTGATGGGCAGCAGCTCTACTTATCAGTCGCACCTGAACAGCTGCTACACGGCCGTCGTGGCATTGGGCAACAGTGAATCGTATTTCAATTCAACTTTAAGGGCGCTGACTTTATTTACGCTCACAGGAAATTTCTGGAAGCCGGGATCGGCCGGAGCTTCCAATGTTGCGCCAACAGTCAGTTTAACAGCTCCTACCGACAATAGCTCAGTGTGCGAAGGTACAGCAGTCACCATTTCTGCTACTGCTGCCGATACGGATGGATCTATCAGCAAAGTTGAATTTTATTATGGCAGCACTTTGATCAACAGTGATAATACTGCACCTTATTCTTATTCATGGACCACTGCATCTGCTGGTGTACATACGCTCACTGCAATCGCTTACGATGACCAAAACAAAACCACTACTTCGTCATCAAGAAAACTGACAGTAAATGCAGCTCCTTCGGCACCAACAGCAACATCACCGGTGAACTACGTGGTGGGCGCAGCAGCTTCGCAGTTGAGTGCTACCGGAACTGCTTTGAAATGGTATACTGTTGCCAATGGTGGCTCAGGAAGCGGAACAGCCCCAATACCTTCTACGTCGGGTGTGGGGACTACTACTTATTATGTATCGCAAACTACCAATGGTTGCGAAAGTGCAAGAAAAGCCATTGTTGTAAATGTGGTGGATGCGATGCTGGTAAGACAGGTGGCATCAACCCTGACTATGGATGGAAGCGTTGATCCTCTATGGTCGGGAGCTATCACCAAAGATATTTCCAAGGTGATTATTCCAACGGTGGATAATGCCAGTGATTTGTCGGGAACTTTCCGAACTCTTTGGGATGCACAAAATTTTTATGTGCTGGCAGAGATTACCGATAATGTGAAAACGAACGACGGTCCGGCAGCATACCAGGATGATGCCATTGAACTCTTTTTCGATTTCAATAATGACAAAGCCACTACTTATGGCGCCAACGATGTGCAGTTTACTTTCCGTTGGAGTGATAATGTAGTTTCGGCCAATCCGGGTTCTAAATCGGTATCGGGAATTGTATTCTCTATGGCAGCCACAGCAACGGGCTATGTCTTTGAAGCAAAAATTCCGTGGGCAAATATTCCGGGAAGCGCAAGTGTTGGTCAGCTACACGGATTTGATATCCATGTCAACGACGACGATGATGGTGGCAATCGCGATGGCAAAATGTCGTGGGCTTCTTCCAGTGATGATGCATGGCAAAATCCTTCTTACTTCGGAACTATTCAGTTGAGTGATCAGACTACAGGCGCTGAAGAGAATTTTGTTTCAGTGGCTGTTTATCCTAATCCTTTTACTTCGTCCATTTTTGTGAGCGGATTAAATGGTGTTACTGATTTTATGTTAACTGATATCAGCGGAAGAGTAGTGCTGTCGGGGAAAACTGATGGTGCTATTGAAATTCAATCTGATTTGTCGGCTGGTATTTACAACCTCATTTTGAAAAAAGAAGGAGGGTATAATGCGGTGGCGAAAGTGGTGAGGATGGATTAAATCTTTTAAGTAAAGGGCGATAAGTCCTTCCTTCGTCAGGATGACAAATGTGAATCATAACGTGAATTTCTCGCCATGTCATCCTGACGAAGGAAGGACCTATCGCCCTTTACCTTCTTTCTCCTCCTTCTCTCTTTTCTTTCTCTCTTTCTCCTGTCGCGCAGCTTCTTCCTTCATTTTCTTTTTGCAGGCAGCATTTTCAAGTATTACCTGCTTATTCCAGCTTTTGATGTAAGCTAAAAATCGTTTCGATTTCTGCAATTGATACTTGCAGAATTTATTGTAAAAATAGTTGCACTCCCTGAATCTGTATCGCTCATATCTGAGTTCTGTCCTGTTCTTTGTGTTCTCTCTGCGGAATGTTTTTTTAATCTTTTTATATACGGCCGAAAGCTGATCTTCTTCTTTTTCATACACGGCAATGCAGGAATCTATTTGCTTTATCCTTTTCTTGTCATAGTCCATCCATGATTTAATAGTCTTTTTAAATAATTCAGTTTGCGCAGTTTTATTCGCAACGACAAGAAGGGTTTTGTAATCCTTCCGGATGGTTTTGTAATCGCCTTTGTTTTGTTTTATCAAAGCGTTGATTGCCGCGAAATGCTCATCGTTCTTTTTCCATAAAGAATCTTTCACTGCGTTTTTTTTCTCTTGTTTTTCCTGTAGCGTATCGATGTAGGACTGGAAGTCCCATTCAAATTCTTTACGCAATTTCTTTTTCGCATGGAAAGTTTTTTTGATGTCAATAGAAGCCGAACATATTTGCTTGCCATTGTCTTCCATGGAGACCACATTTTTCTCCATGAACTCAAGGTGGTTGTATGTTTTTACCTGATTCAATGAATCTACTTCAGCTTGTAGATTTGCTAAAAAAGCGGAATCAACGCCAATTGGTTTTTTTGCTGGATTGGGCTGTTTCCGGCGCAGTTTCTTTATTTCATCTTTCAGGCTTTCCTGTTCTTTTTTAAGTCGGTCAATTTCACGGTCGATTTCTTCATCCACCGACTTCAGTTGATTAATTTTTTGCTTGTTGGAAGCAATGATTTGCTGCGAAAATTTTTTGGCTTTTTGATTGAAATCGGTGTTTTTCTTTACACGAGTCTCTTTTTCTTTCAGCGTAAATTTGTTGTACTGACTCAGGTCTTTTTGCGCTTCTTTGAAAAGGGTGGAGCAGGAATCATTGACTTTTATTTTATTGCTGCAATCAACACGATCTTTCACACTTTGATTGTGCCAAAGAATAGCACTTTCCACTTTTCCATAAGCGAGAATGTCGAAATTTTTTTCATCGAAATCATTACCGCGCTTGGCTTTAAAAAGCGTTTTAAAAGGATCGGAAAAATGTTCATACACCGAAATATTTGCTTCGCAGGAATTGGTTTCGCCTTTTCCGGAGTTGAGAAAAAGCTGGATGTCTTTAGTATCTTTTTCAAAAACAGAATCGGGTACAATTTTCTCCGTCAGCTGCCACCAGGGCTGCGCAGGAAGATGATCAAGAATCAGTTTTTTCGGATCAGTGATGAGGTAAGAAAAGCTTCTGCCTTTGATGTAGCGGTATTTTTTGATGTAGGGAATATGTAATTTATTGAAAAGGAATTTCCCTATTATTTGTTTTCGGCGAACTATACCACCCGATCCCCAGGTTACATCAATGAGGTGCCATTCGTCGTTATAATAAACTGCATTCCAAACGTGATCTTCGCGAACCAGTATGTCGCCAGGCTCATAAGAGCCGGCTTTTGTATAACCTGTTACCTGGAAATTTTTTATTCCTGCTTCGGTACACATGGCTTCAAACAAATCGGCGTAGCCGTTGCACAGTACTTTTTTTCGTTTGAGGATGGCATCCGGACTCCTTTTTTTGTTTTTGCCCCGGGCGTAGGAATATACATCATAGCGAATGTTTTCCGTCATCCACATGTAAATGGCACGCACTTTTTCTTCGTCGCTACCTAGTCCGTCGGTGAGGTAATGCGTGAGTTTTTTATAAGATCGTTTTTGTTTTTTCGGGACTTTGGCCGCACGCTGATCGGCTTCGGCAAAAGAATTTTGCTGACTGAAAACAGTCGGTACAAAAAGGAATAAGAAAAGGAAGAGTAGAACTCTTATCATTATAGTTTTCTGGCGATCATTAATCCGTCCCTGAGTGGAAGCAATACGTTTTCTACTGCGGGATTATTTTGCACGAAATCGTTGAATGCCATTATTTTTTTTGTGTCGCTGTCGTTAGGCTTAACTTCTCCCACCACTTTTCCGCTCCACAAAACATTGTCGGCAATGAGGTAACCGCCTTGCTTTACCTTATCAAAAACGAGCTGGAAATACTCCAGGTAATTTTCTTTGTCGGCATCAATAAACACGATATCAAACGGACCATTCAGCGTGGGGATAATATCCATTGCATTGCCGATATGATAATGAATCTGGTTTTTTTGTGCCGATTCATCAAAGAATTTTTGTGCAAAATCTTTCAGTTCTTCATTCACGTCGATGGTATGCAGTTCGCCGTTTTGTTGCAGTCCTTCGGCAAGGCATAGTGCTGAATAGCCAGTGTAAGTGCCGATTTCCAGAATTCTTTGCGGCTGCATCATCTTGCTGATCATTGATAAAAATCGTCCCTGCAAATGCCCTGATAGCATGCGCGGTTTTAATACTTTTTGGTGTGTTTCTCTGTTGAGGCGGTAAAGTAAATCGCTCTCTGATGAAGTGTGCTCACGCACGTATTTTTCTATGTCGGGGGGTAAGAAATCCATGGGCTAAAGATAAAATCTATTCTATTATGATTTTATTCCATATGGTTTTTTCGGCGCTTTTAGTTTGAATGATATATAGTCCGGGAGCAAGATCATCATAGTTAGCATTGATTCGTTTTCCATTAATGTCGTAGAAAAGGGACGAGGAATTGACCATAGGTTTTAGCTCTTCTGTTTCATTAGCTGTGCAATTGCTGTAAGTCAAATAATCATTGTACAAATCCCCTTGCATATACGCCCATTCAAACTGAATAATTTCCACGGGTGAATGCGTATCAGCTTCCCATATTTGTGCTTTGAGGCGATTGACATCGGCCGAAGCAGCGGAGAAAGTTCCGTTGTCCACCGGCCAGCCTGTATGTTGCTGGAAGGATTCCACTGTGGCGCCAAATTCAACTGAATTGGCATCGCAGGCCTCTTTTATTTTCGAGTAGAAAAGCGGCACATCGTAGTACACATTTTTCAATGTGATGCCGACGCCATTCTGTGGAAAAACCTGATCAAGATCGGTGGCGATCTGAAAAAAATCATGGTACCATGTTTTGAGCAAATCGGCTGGTATCCATAAGTTAAAGAAGGGAGCGATCATCACTTTTTTGCTGTTGTTTTTAGAATGCGCATAAGCAGCAACATCCTGCACCCAGTTGAACAAAAGAGTTTTTGCAGGATCGCTTTGCCACTCCAGATCATTTATTTCCTGTGGGATGTACCAGCCTTTGAAGGCGCTGCTGCTGCCAAATAAAGTGAACACTTCATCAATCACCTGTTTGTGTTTACTGAGTAGAGAGGAGTAGATAGCAGCAGAGGTTTTGCTCGCTGAGTTCCAGTTTTCATCAAAGTATAAACCAACATAAACAGCAATTCCTTTTTCTTCCGCCGCCTGGAAAATTTTGTTAAGGGTGTTTTCTTTGTAAGTAACGAACGACAGGCTGCTCGGACTGTACCAACTCAAATCATTGTAAACGCCGTATTGCACCACAAAAGTGGTCATGCAGGCATCTTTCATTTTCTGGAACTCATCTTTCCATTGTTGTAAAGTCCATTGTCCGCATGCGCAGCCAGATGAATTCCACAGCTGTGTGAAAGATCCCGATAGTTTTGCAATGCCGTTGGAAGGAGGGGAGTAAGTGCTGGAAAGCGATAATTCATCGAGTAATATTTGTCCGGAATGCGCCGATCCGCTGCTGTTTTCTATGGCGATGTCCCAGCCGCGAATTCTGTTCAAATCCAGAGCGTTGTTGCCATTGCCGTTGAGGCGAACAAAATTGTTTACTGAAAAATCAGAGAGCGTCCACGCGTTTTGTCCGGTTGTAATAGCGCCACAAACAAATACTTCATCGTCGCTATCGGCGTTGCCATTTCGGTTGATGTCTTCCCACAAACGTAATTTTAAAACAGTGTTGGCACTGCCTCCTTTGTGGCGTAAAATAAATTTGTCGGTGAGGAAAGACCAGTCTTTAGTGGCTGTGCCGTAATTTTTAAATGCAGAGAAAAAATAATTTGCACCTGCGTTGAAGGAATAATCGATTTGCATGCTGGAAGTTCCGCTAACATAATCGGATGTATTGTTGCTGGTGTTTACGTTTCCGCTGCCTGAATTGAAAGCGGTGTAGAAAGAAGAAGCGGCAAGGAATTTGTCTAGCGAAACACTAACCTGTGCGTTGCTGTACAACGATAGTAACAGTAAGAAAATAATAGCGTTAGTTTTCATTGAAGAAATATAGGAAAAGTTTTTATGATATTAGGGCGATAAGTCCTTCGGGGTAATGCAGGATGACATACACCATCAAGGCGAAAGAATTTTTGCAATCTGCTCTCGTGTATGTCGTCCTGACGAAGGAAGGACCTATCGTCCAACATATAAATTCCGCCAACCCTTGACATCTTAAAAAGAATAATTTATATTTGGTGTATACATTACACTAAGTAATTTTAAAGTTGTTTTCTATGCAAAGATTAGTTGTTTACTTCGGGTTGATTTTACTGGGTTTAGCATCTTCGTTGTTTGGACAGGATTCGGCGAAGTTTTCCATTCCGCAGGATAAGATGTTGCTGGTTGTGGGGCAGGATTTAAGTGCTATCGGTGGTTTTGCTGCGCCAAACAACAATGGCTATGTAGATAATTTCAATATTATGCCGGGCGGCGTTACTTTTTACACCAATTTACCATCGCTGATGGGTTTGGAAGATAACATCAACTATGGCGCGGGAGATGTTTGTGCACCTTGTGTTGTGGATAATCCATTATTGAAAAATTCGGCAATATCTATTGGTTTATATTTGGTTGATGCCCTGGAATCCATTGGTCGGGGAACGTACGATGAAGAAATAAAGGAGCTGGGGCGTTTCATCAAAAAAACCAACCGTCCGGTATTTTTAAGAATCGGCTATGAATTTGATGGTAATTGGAACCACTATGAACCGAAAGCTTATCAAACGGCTTTCCGCAAAATAGTAGATACTTTTAGGGCGATGGGCGTTACTAATTGTGCTTATGTATGGCATTCGGGAACCTCTCCCGTAGATGATAAAATTGAAGGGTTCCGTGAAAATATCGGCGACTGGTGGCCGGGAGATGATTATGTGGATTACTGCGGTTATTCCTGGTTTCTGGCTTCGGAAGAACAAACCAAACTGACTGATGAGCTGGTGAATTTTGCCCGTGAGCACAAGAAGCCGGTAATGGTGTGCGAATCGAGTCCGCAAGGTTATGATGTAGTACGCCTTACCCGCCGTAATTTCGGGATGATTTTCGACGGTCCGGCGGGAGAAAATCTGCAGAAGAAAACATCAGAACAAATATGGACTGAATGGTATGTTCCTTTCTTCGATTATATCGAGAAAAATAAGGATGTGATTCGGGTAGTGGCCTATATTGATTGTAACTGGGACATCCAGCCTATGTGGGGGCCGCCATATAAAGATGGCTACTGGGGCGATTGCCGTGTAGAGGCGAATCAATACATAAAAGCCAAGTGGCTGGAAACTGTTACGCAACCACAGTGGCTGCATGGAACGCCGGAGTTGTTTGGGGCATTGGGGTTTGTTAAGAAGTGAGATTCCTCGTGTGCGTTTTGACGCATGTTAGGTCTTTTAGAGACGGAAAATCTTCCGTTTCTAAAAGATGAAATTCCGCGCTGGCGAAGCCTTGAGCGCGGAAAAAGAATCAAGGTGGTTTAATTACTTCTCCCTGAAAAACAAAGTAATCGGAACGCCACTAAAATCAAAATTTTCGCGAATCTGTTTCTCTAAAAAGCGTTTGTAGTTTTCCTGTATATACTTAGGATGGTTGCAAAAGAAAGCGAAAGCCGGAGTTTTTGTCGGCAATTGCGTAATGTATTTAATCTTCACCATTTTCCCTTTCAGTGTAGGAGGAGGGAAGCGATCGATAATGCCACCAAGTACATCATTAAGTTTAGAAGTTTTAATGGTGCTGGTCCTCTTGTTGTTCACTTCAATAGCAGTTTCCAGTGCTTTTAGTATGCGCTGTTTATCGGGAACGGAAGTAAAGATAATCGGTACATCAATGAATGGTTTGATGGATTCACGGATCTTCTCGGTGAATTTGTTGATGGTATTAGAGTCTTTCTCTACCAAATCCCATTTGTTCACCAGAATCACTACGCCCTTCTTGGCTTTTTCAATGATGTGGAAAATGTTGATGTCCTGAGCTTCCATGCCTTTTTCGGCATCGATCATCAACAGGCAAACATCAGAGTTTTCAATGGAATTAAGGGTTCTGAGGGTAGAATAGAATTCCAGATCCTCATCAATCTTACTTTTTCTTCGGAGTCCGGCAGTATCAATTAAAATGAAATCATGTCCGAAAGCTTTGTAACGTGTGTGAACGGAGTCACGTGTGGTTCCTGCTACATCCGACACAATGTTGCGTTCCTGGTTGAGGAAGGCATTCACGATAGAGGATTTCCCAACATTAGGTCGGCCCACTACCGATATTTTTGGCAGGGAACTTAAATCTTCAGGCTTTTCATCACTGATTTCTTCGGCAATCAAATCGAGCAACTCCCCTGTGCCGCTTCCGCTCATAGCTGAGATCTGGTGTACTTCACCTAACCCTAAAGAGTAAAACTCGGAGGCGGCGAACTGACGTTCGTAATTATCGACTTTATTGGCGACTAAAAAAATTTTCTTTTTGCTTCTTCTCAGGAGATTGGCTACACCCTGGTCGAGATCGGTGATGCCATTGATGACATCCACCATGAATATTATGACGCTACATTCTTCAACTGCAATTTGCACTTGTCTTTTGATAGCCACATCAAACATTTCGCTGGAGTTGCTTACGTACCCCCCCGTGTCAATCACAATGAATTCCTTACCATTCCATTCGGCGCGTCCGTAGTGACGGTCGCGTGTTACGCCTTCCTGTTCATCCACGATAGCGTCTTTCGATTCTGTCAGTCGGTTGAAGAGGGTGGATTTTCCCACATTAGGACGTCCTACTATTGCTACAATATTTGCCATAGCGCGAAAATAGTGAATTTTTGCAAAAGAGTGGTGCTTATTCGGCGACGGCGAACTGACTAAGGAAATCGTCCTTGCGGCGGCGGGCAACGTCGATTTTTGATCCGTCTTTCATCACCGCCATGCCACTTTGCCTTTCGTAGGATTTAACATGCCTGAAATTGATGAGGTGGATTTTGTGCACACGGAAGAACTGACTGTCTTTGAGCAGTGTATGGTTTTGCATACCATCACCGACGATTGATCGCTTAAAATGAATTTGGTGTAATTGCCATCGGCAGCACAATGACTACTAATGCCGTGATGCGGAGCGAAGGAAGTATTTCTTCGCCGATATAGCACCAGTACTATTTTTTTGATTGGCGGATATAATCATTCGTAATAAAATAACAGAAAGATCAATTTTGTCTTATCCCTTCCTTTTGTTTATGTATAAATTTCTTATCCTGAAGAAACAAATATAAGGTAATAGATAGATGGGGAAAATGTTTGTTCGGATACTACTTCTATAAGGGGGATTTTTTTGTTTTATGCACTTAAGTAAGTGATATTCTATCTTGATTAATTTTCAATTCGCTGATTTTAAACATCTTTAAATCAATTGTTTAAAAAATGCTACTGGCGATTTGTCTATATTTTTTCTTGATCGTTTGTTAAAAGTAGCTGGCGGTGTTACTATTGTCACGGATAAAATTTTCGCCTTACTTTTTTAGTTACCTAATTACAAACAAATTTTAAAATCATTTTATGAAGAAGTTATTTGTGTGCTTGTCGGCAATTACTATGTATTCCTCTATGAATGCACAATGGAATCTTACAGGATCTCCCACAGTAACGAATACCGTTGTAGGTATCGGAACTGCAAGTGAACCTGTTAATGCCAGCTTACACGTACAGGGAAATCCTGTAGGGAGCAATAATATTTTTAATGCTGATGATATAATGGTGGTAGAGGGCAATAATGCTCTTTTGAAGTTATATGGAAACAATGTTGGTGGAATTGATTTTTCTTATGGAGTAAGTGGCGAAAGGGTTCGTGCCAATTTGAGGTATGCTTATGCAAGTAACGTACTCACTTTTAACAATCCCTCAGGAGAAGCCTTTAGGATAGATGGCTTGGGAAATTTCGGGATAGGTAGCTTTCCTACCGGAGGCATAGGGGCGGATCTTCATATTAAAAATAGTACTCCGCTTACAGAGTTGTTGCTGGAATCTACAGGTGGTCAAACCATCCGGTTTAACCGACCATCATCTGGCGTAAGCAACTGGACGTTGGGAAGAAGAGAAAGTGATAATGCTTTCGTGCTGACTGATGCTGCAACTTTCAATGGTTACTCTGATAAATTTGTGTTCACCAGTACGGGATTGGGTATTGGTACCACGCCTTTAGCCGGTATGAAATTACATGTTGATGGCGGAGACTTTATGCTCAATGGTACTTTCCTGCCTTATGGAACCAATACACGAATTATTTTGCAATCGCACAACTCCTCGGCAACAAATAGTCCGGTCCAATTTGAAATGTTGCATCAGAGTAACGGCGGCGAACTGGCTAACAGAAGAGGTTATCTTACTCTCAAATCAGATGATGGTAATGTAAATCTGATGGCTTCACAAAAAGTAATAGCTTATACAGCAGGTACACAACGCATGCTTATTGATGTGAATGGAAATATAGGTGTAGGTGCACCAACTCCAGATGCAAGGCTACATGTAAGAGAGGGAATTCTGCACTTGGAATCCGGCGCGTCAGGAGGAGGAGCAATGCTTTCTTTCGGTACAGGAAATACCATCAGTCAGAATGCTGCATTAGGACAATATGTTGTTGAATATGTGTCCAATCGGGGTTTGTTTTTCCGTACTCCTGCAGGAAGTGTAGGAGGAGAGAGAAATGTACTGTTATTGAATAACAATGGATGCGTGGGTATCGGTACCGACATGAATCCGATGTCCTATTTTGCAAATCTGGATCGCTATAAACTGGCAGTTAACGGATCGGTGAGAGCAAGGGAAGTAGTGGTGGAAATCAACTGGGCCGACTATGTATTTGCTAAAGATTACAAATTGAAATCCTTGAAAGAAGTAGAACAATACATCAATGAAAATGGAACATTACCTAACGTACCTTCTGAAAAAGAAATCAAGGACAAGGAAATTGGTTTGGGTGAACAAAACAGAATCCAGCAGGAAAAAATTGAAGAGCTTACACTGTATCTTATCCAGATGAATAAAAAGCTGGAAGAGCAGGAGAAAACCAACAAAGAGATGCAGGAGCAAATCTCTAAACTGATGAATAAGTAATAGGCACTTGTAATCAATTAAAACTGTGTTTATGAAAAAAATACTCATCATTTTCCTGCTGCTCGTGGGTGCTAGAAATGCCTTTTCCCAGGAATTTGTCTGTGGAGGCATTGAAGAAGCAGAAGCCTATCCTGCAGAGGGTGAATTGCCGGTGCCTCAGGAAGGGGCAACGGTGGATTGCGCAAACCGTTTCGACTATATTCCAAATGCCAATACACCAATGAAAGTTGTTCGGGTGAATTTCCATTTTATGTTGAAAACTGATTCGGATCCGCATAATTTTACGGCAAGCAGTGATGGTGCCGGAAGTTCTTCTGTAAATGCAATTCTGTATGCGAATCAGGTTATTATTGATGCCAATTCCAGATTGTCGACGAATCAAAAAATGAATCTGCCTGTTGGAAACTCAACTGCGGTTCTTGCGAGAAGATATAGGTTGTCCTTAAAAGGAGTTTATTTTCACACTAATGCAAATGATTATTTGTACAACAACTTGAATGTGAATAATTACTCGGTGAATGCCACTTCAGAAATAAATATATTCTTTGTAGAAGACAATGCTGTGAATCCTAATTCCACATGGGGAGTAGGTAGTATGACTATGTCTAATCCTAATATTAAAATCAGTAATCTTTGGAAGAATTATATGCAGAATTATAAGTATAGTACGGTCAATTCTTTTTCGGGTTTGTGCTATTCTTCAGCGCGTTTGCTCATACATGAATTGGGACATAATTTCGGCTTGCATCATACTGTTCGAAAAGATAACGGCCCTTGCTACAATATGAATGATGGCTGTGACGATACGCCAACCCGAAATGCGATGAAGTTGGCGAATGGTGTTGATCCTTGTATTTGTACAAATGTACAAGAATGTAACCCGGTGGATCCCGGTGGACAAATGCATCTCAGAAGTAATAATCTGATGGATTATGAAGATGGTGATGCCCTAACGCCTGAACAATTGGGGATTATTCACATGTATTTATCAGGTCGATTGTCGGGCTTTCTCGAACAGGATTTTTGTGATGCCATCGCTAATAATTCGTGGAAGAGCATCACGCAAAGTCAAACTCTCGTGATTCCCGGAACTTTATCCGAAAATCTGGTCATCAGCAACAATGCTGTTGTTGAAATTCCCTGCGGATTGAAGATGAGGAAAAACAGCTCTGTGCATATTGCTTTCGGAAGCAAATTGATTGCTCTTGATGTTTCTACCTGTGATGGAGGCTGCTCTCCGCTGAATTTTAATATTGCCGGTGAAATGGAAGTATCCAACACGCATTTTAGGTTTCTTTCGGGATCGAATGTGACGATTTCCGGAATATTGAGAGTCAGTACCATTAGAGGTTTGTGTATTGGTGAAGGCGTTAATTTTGTGATCATGCCCGGAGCAAAGGTTTATGTAAAAGATGTCGATTATACACAAAAGATCATCAATGGCTATAACAGTTATTACGATCGAACGATTTCCAATCAAACCTTGACTTCTCCTGTTTATGCGCGTAATATCATGACGTTTGACAATGACCTGACAAGTGGAGTAGTTACTGCTGAGGCGGGCAAGAGAATTGTATTGTCACCCGGATTTACAGGTTCTCCAGGTTTTGAGGCTAGGATTGATAGGTACATCAATAATCAATGCAGCACTTATTCCTGTGGTGCGGCGTCAGGGCCAGAGCCTGGTCCGGAGCCGGCTCCGCTGCCTTCGGAAAAGGCTTCCGGTAATGAAGAACTTGGGTCGGTGAACGTAAATATTTTTCCTAATCCTAACTCAGGATCTTTCATGATTGTTGTTGATTATGATGCTTTGGGTGCTTCGCTTTCCATCAGTGATCTCACGGGAAGAGTGGTGTATTCAGGTTTTGTGACAAAGCTGAATGAAAACTATGATCTACCAGTTGTAGAAGGAGTGTATATCGTTTCGTTGGTTAAGGCCGACGGTAGTATTGTAACACAAAAAATGGTGTTGCAATAAATACTATCCTTCATTATTGGAAATCCCCGGCTCTCCGCCGGGGATTTTTCTTTCCCCAATAAATCCTATTTTTAGGGCATGCAAGGATTGGTCATTAAATCGACAGGAAGCTGGTATGAGGTGCTGCTCGACGATAAATCGATGGTGTCAGCTCGTATTCGTGGGAAGTTCAGGATGGAGGGATTAAAAGTCACCAATCCTATAACGGTAGGCGATATCGTTGATCTGGAGGAGGACAAAGACAATTACGTAATTTATAAAATTCATCCGCGCAGGAATTACATCATCCGCAAGTCGGTGAATTTATCCAAGCAGTATCATATTCTTGCGGCCAATGTGGATCAGGCTGTGCTGATGGTTTCCGCAACACACCCTAAAACGTACAGCGAATTCATCGATCGTTTTTTGCTTACGGCCACGGCCTATCATATTCCGGGAGTGATCATCATCAATAAAACCGATTTGTACGGAGAAGAAGAAAATGCACAGCTCAAACAATGGATGGAAGTATATACTGCTGCGGGATACAAATGCATCGCGTCAAGTGTGGTAAGCGGAGAAGGAATAGAAGAAATAAAAACTTTGCTGAAGGATAAAATATCAGTAGTGTCGGGACATTCCGGTGTTGGTAAATCTTCATTGATTAATAAGATTGATGCCTCTCTCAATTTAAAAACAGCCATTGTTTCGGAGATGCACGAGCAGGGAAAACACACTACTACTTTTGCCGAAATGCATCCTCTCGTTTTTGGCGGATATATTATCGATACGCCGGGTATCAAAGGATTAGGATTAGTGGACATGAAGAAGGACGAACTTTGTAAATATTTTCCTGAGTTTTTGCCTTATGCCGAGCAATGCCGTTTCAATAATTGCGTGCATATCAATGAACCTGGTTGTGCCGTGAAAGAAGCTGTAATAAGAGGAAAAATCCGTGAAGAACGCTACAATGGCTATCTCAATATTTACCACGAAGATCAGGAAGAAAATTACCGCTAAATGAAAGCTATTATCCAGAGAGTAAAACATGCAAGTGTTACAGTAGATCATTCATTAACAGGAAAGATTGATTTGGGATTGCTGATTTTACTGGGTGTACAGGAAGGCGATAGTTCAGAGGATCTGGAATGGCTCGCCGGAAAAATTGCAAAGTTGCGCATCTTTTCCGATGCAGAAGGCAAAATGAATTTGGCTTTGCAGGAAGTAAAAGGACGAATACTCGTGGTGAGTCAGTTTACCTTACTGGCCAGTACTAAAAAAGGAAATCGACCATCGTACGAAAATTCGGCAAAGCCGGAAATAGCCAAAGAAATGTATGAGCGCTTCTGCAAAAGAATGGAAGTGCTTTTAAATGATAAAGTGGAGACAGGTATTTTCGCTGCCGACATGAAAGTGGAACTATTGAACGACGGTCCGGTCACTATCATCATTGATTCAAAAAACAAAGACTAATGGAAATTTCAGCTTATCAGAAACAAGTCGACGAATGGATCAAATCCATTGGTGTGCGCTATTTTAATGAACTCACCAATACAGCTTTGCTGATGGAGGAAGTGGGAGAGCTGGCGCGAATCATGGCGCGAAAATATGGTGAGCAATCTTTCAAGAATAAAGAGGAAGAAAAAAATCTCGGCGATGAAATGGCCGATGTACTTTTTGTGCTCACTTGTTTGGCGAATCAAACGGGAGTTAATCTGGAAGAAGCTATTCAGCGCAATATGGAAAAGAAAACCAATCGCGATAAGGAGAGACATAAAGGGAATGAAAAATTGAAATAAGTCTTTTAGCTAGATCCTGAACTTGTTTCATTGTTGTCCGGTTAAAAAGAGAGGTTGATAGTTTCCTATCAACCTCGGCATGATATATTTGAGTCACCACAACCAAAATATAATCATGCATAAAGATAGTTATTTTACCGGACAGCCGGTCTTCACCCAGTTACTAAAA
>JBJTOK010000079.1:0-122166 GCA_046074525.1 Flavobacteriales bacterium | reverse complement strand
CATCGACCTCTTTGTATTTCTTAATAATCCCGATTTATTACCCAAATACTCAACACAATCTTGCAATCACTTCACTTTGTCCATTGATTTTAAAACATGACAAATTTTCCCCGGACAACAATGAACTTGTTTCAGGATCTTTGCTTTTCGCGAGATTAAATTATTGTTATCCCTCCGTAACCTCCCCGTTACTTTTTTCCCTCATTTGATAAACTAATGGTAATCCCAGGTTAATAATGCCCTAAGATTCGAAAATGATCTTTGGTACATGAACTTAAAAACTATAAACTCAATGAAAAAAATTTACCAAACAGCATTGTTTGCATGCCTCTGCAACATTGCCATGGCACAAACATTTTTTGTGCCTACTACCTACCGCGGGGCTTTTGAGCCAGGCGTTGCCATGTGGACCGACGGCTGGACCAACTGGGATCCTCAGAATGCCGTTTATTCCAATCCAACGGATACCATTAAAACAAGTATTACTACCAACACTACATGGACATCCAATAAGACTTACATCTTGTCGGGACAGATTTATGTGAAGAATGGCGCAACTTTAACCATTCAGCCGGGAACAGTAATTATGGGTAACAAAGCCTCCACCGGTGCCGGTTTATTTATCTGCCAGGGTTCAAAAATCAATGCTAAGGGAACTGCTGCACAACCCATCGTATTTACGTCTAACCAGGCCCCTGGATCTCGCGCTATGGGGGATTGGGGTGGAATTATCCTCCTCGGAAGAGCCAGCAACAACCAGCCTAACGGCGTTGCCAACATCGAGGGTTTGGCACCAACTCCTGAAACACAACATGGCGGCGGACTCACTCCCGACGATGCCGACAACTCAGGCACACTGAGCTATGTCCGTATTGAATGGGGTGGTTATGTTTATCAACAAGACAAAGAGATCAATGGTTTGACACTCGGATCTATTGGTAACGGAACAACTATCGATCACATTCAGGTGTCCTTTTCAAATGACGATGCTTTCGAATGGTTTGGCGGAACTGTTGATTGTAAATATCTTGTTTCTTACAGAAATCTTGATGACGATTTCGATACCGATTTCGGTTACAGAGGTAAAGTACAATTCGGTTTATCAGTGCGTGATCCGCAAATTGCCGATAACCCATCTGTTTCCACTTCCGAAGGATTTGAATCGGATAACGATGCAAGTGGTTCAACAAAAACACCACAAACGTCGGCGATCTTCTCTAACATGACTCTTATCGGGCCATACAGAGGTGATAAAACTTCTACCATTGCAGCAGGTTACAGAAGAGGCGCTCGTATCAGAAGAAATTCAGCACTGAAAATTTACAACTCTATTTTCATGGATCACCAGAGAGGTGTGCATATCGACGGAGCACTCTGCGTAGCTAACGCACAAAACGGCGACCTGAAATTCCGTAACAACATCGTTGCAGGAAACTCTGCAGGAAAAGTAATGGAAACTACTGCCGGCTTCCCTTTCGCCAATATGGCAACATGGTTTACTGCCACAAGCAAAAATGACTCCGCTGTAACAAGTGCTAATATCCTTACCACTCCTTACAACTATCTCACTCCGGATTACCGTCCGATTACAGGATCCATCGCATTGAGCGGTGCTGATTTTACTGATGCGGGGATTTCTGCTTATGTATTGGCTGCGCCAAATGTTACTGCAAACGTATCATATTGCAAGGGTGCTACTGCATCTGAATTAAGCGCAACGGCTGGAACTGGTGGTACACTTTGGTGGTACACTGATGCAAGCGGTGGAACTGGAAGTACTACTGCCCCCACTCCTTCTACTTCTGCAGTTGGAACAACTACTTATTATGTTAGCCAATCAAACATTTATGGTAACGAAAGCTCAAGAGCAGCAATCACTGTAACTGTAAATGCACTGCCTGTAGTAACTATCACTGCTAAAGGTTCTACTTCATTATGTACTGGAAGCTCAGTAGTATTAAAATCAAGCTCGGCTACAGGAAATGTTTGGACGACTACCGCTACCTCTGATAGCATTATAGTGTCAACAAGTGGCGCTTATACTGTTACTGTTACTGACGGAAACAACTGTACTGCTACTTCTCCCGCTACTGTGGTAAATGTGAGCTCTGCTCCTAAACCAACTGTAAACGTTAGTGGTGCACTCACTTTCTGTGAAGGAGATTCAGTAGTATTGACTTCCTCCACTGCCGATTCTTATCAGTGGGCGAACAGTGCCGGAACTTCAAAAAGCATCGTTGTTAAAACAAGCGGGACTTATCATGTAACAACTACCAATACTGATGCTTGCGCAGGTGTGGGGCAATCTGATGACCTTGTGATTTCTGTAGGTACTGTACCTGTTGCTGCAGGAAGCTACTCTGTTGTAGGCGGCGTGGTGACTTTCACAAACACTTCATCAGGAGCTACAAGCTACACATGGGATTTCGATGATTTCTCTACTTCTTCAGCCACAGCACCTGTTCACGCTTATGCATCCAATGGAGTTTACAATATCGTGCTCACTGCTTGGAAAGGATCTTGCTCTGATACTGCAACCATGACTTTCAAACTCGATGTAGGTATTACTGAAATCGGATTGAACAAGGGAACTGTATCTATCTATCCTAATCCAACAAGAGAACAAGCTACTTTCGAATTGAACCTCAATGAAAGAAGCGCTGTATCAGTAAATGTTTACGACATCACCGGCAAACTGGTAACCAATGTTTACCAAGGCGAAATGAGCGCCGGAATCAATAAAGTGACCATGAACACCACAGACTTGCGTTCGGGTATTTACTTCACAACCATCAGCTCTGACAATGCTCAGACTACTGTAAAAATGATTGTGGAATAGTACGCCAGGAGGAACGTTAAATTGAAATCCCCTGCAACGTTGTTGCGGGGGATTTTTATTTTTTCATTTTTCGCTTTATTTTTTTAACTTAAGGAAACGCCTGACATTTCCGGATATGCTTAAAAAATTACACCTTCTATTTCTTTTGTGTTCTGTTTCCGTCTATGCACAAACAAACCAGGATGTAGGATCACCAACAAGAGAATTATTGGCTGATATCATTTTCAGCTATAAAGCGCCAAAGCCCTTATTTCTTTAGCTTTTTAGGGAATTGGTCCCGGAAAGGTACTTTAATGAATTTTCGGGTACGAAAATTTCTCGCAATGACGAATACAGGAATAAAAAAAGGGCGGTAAAAAAATTACCGCCCTTTTCTTTATTTTTTTTCCTAAGCTTGTGCTGTTGGTCCTCCAAAATTCAGCGGAAGATTTACTGCTTCCACATCTTTTATCGGTCCGTTTACAGCTTCAAACTTTGAAACATTATCGGCTAAGGCCTTCATCAATCTCTTGGCATGCTGCGGAGTCATGATCACCCTGCTTTTTACTCTTGCTTTGGGAACACCCGGCATAACGCGGATGAAATCCATCACAAACTCAGAAGAAGAGTGCGTGATGATAGCAAGATTGGAGTACTCGCCTTCAGCGATTTGCTCACTCAGCTCAATGTTCAGCTGATTTTGGTTCTTGTTATCTTCCGCCATAGTCAATCAATTAAGCAGGTTCTGCCTCTTTTTTAGATTTCGATTCAACGATATCATTGTAATCTTCCTGTGAACCAACGACGATATGATCGTAAATTCTCATACCTGTACCAGCCGGAATCTTATGTCCAACAATAACGTTTTCTTTCAATCCTTCGAGGTAATCCACTTTACCGCTTACCGCAGCCTCGTTCAGAACTTTTGTAGTTTCCTGGAACGATGCAGCTGAGATGAACGACTTAGTTTGGAGAGACGCTCTGGTAATACCTTGCAAGATCGTGTTGGATGTAGCAGCAATGGCTTCTCTTGCAGTAGCCAGCTTCTTATCCAAACGTTTCAGCTTGGAGTTCTCGTCGCGCAGTTTTCTCGCAGAGATGATCTGTCCGTTTTTCAATACATCAGACTCACCGGAATCAGTAACAATCATTTTACCGAATACCCAGTCATTTTCTTTATTGAAATCGAGTTTGTTCACAATCTCCTTCTCAAGGAAAGTAGTGTCTCCCGGATCAACGATATCCACTTTACGCATCATCTGACGAACGATTACTTCAAAGTGTTTATCGTTAATAGCCACACCCTGCATACGGTAAACCTCCTGAATTTCATTTACGAGGTATTCCTGCACCTGGGTAGGTCCTTTAATTCTCAGGATATCGCCAGGAGTGATAGCACCTTCAGAAAGCGGCATACCGGCTTTCACGTAGTCATTCTCCTGAACGAGGATATGTTTAGACAATGGTACGAGGTATTTCTTCACCTGGCCGGTTTTAGCCTCGATGATGATTTCCCTGTTACCTCTCTTAATCTTACCGAAAGATACGATACCATCCACCTCAGCAACAACAGCTGGGTTCGACGGGTTACGTGCTTCGAAAAGCTCGGTTACCCTTGGCAAACCACCGGTGATATCACCACCTTTACCTGCAGCTCGCGGAATCTTAGCAAGAATATCTCCCGGCTTGATTTTCGCGCCTTCCTCAACATTGATGTGAGCGCCTACTGGTAAGTTATAAGTTTTGATGATGTCTTTTCCTTTCAATACATGGATTGCAGGGTTACGTTTTTTATCACGGCTTTCCACGATAACTTTCTCCTCAAATCCAGTTTGCTCATCGGTCTCGATTCTGTAAGTGAACCCTTCGTCGATGTTCTCGAACTGGATTTTACCTTCAGATTCAGAGATGATGATCGCGTTGTATGGATCCCATTCTGCCACGATATCACCTTTCTTCACTTTCTTGCCAGGCTTGATAAACAACTTGGCACCATAAGGAATAAGGTTAGTGGTCAATATGATTTTGGTTTTCTCGTCAACAACTCTCATCTCAGCAGAACGTCCGATTACCATTTCGTTCTCAACGCCGTTTTCGTCTTTGCTGATTACTGTTCTGAGTTCATCGATTTCAAGAATACCATCGTATTTAACTACGTTTTTAGAATCGGTAGTAATCGTTGATGCAGTACCACCCACGTGGAAGGTACGGAGTGTCAACTGAGTTCCCGGTTCACCGATCGACTGTGCAGCGATAACACCTACAGCCTCACCGATTTGAACTTTCTTGCCCTTAGCCAGGTTTCTTCCGTAGCATTTAGCACATACCCCACGCTCGCTTTCGCAAGTGAGTACTGAACGGATTTCCACCATCTCCAAAGGAGAGTTTTGTATGATTTCAGAAGCAGCTTCATTGATTTCTTCACCTGAAGCAACGATCAACTCACCTGTTTGCGGGTGGAACAAATCGTGAACAGATGTTCTACCGAGGATACGGCTTTGCAATGATTCTACAACTTCATCGTCATTTTTAAGAGCTGTCATTTCAAGACCTCTCAAAGTACCACAATCTTCCTCGTTGATAATTACGTCTTGGGCAACGTCAACCAAACGACGGGTAAGGTAACCAGCATCCGCAGTTTTCAAAGCGGTATCGGCCAAACCTTTACGAGCACCGTGGGTAGAGATAAAGTACTCCAAGATGGAGAGACCTTCCTTAAAGTTCGACAAGATCGGGTTTTCGATAATCGACTGCGTGGTGGCACCGGATTTCTGCGGCTTCGCCATCAATCCCCTCATACCTGAGAGCTGACGGATCTGCTCTTTAGAACCCCTCGCACCTGAGTCGAACATCATAAATACCGAGTTGAAGCCATGCTGGTCGTTTTTCAACTGATCCATCAGGTGGGCAGTCAATTTGGTATTTGTTCTACCCCAGATATCAATTACCTGGTTGTAGCGTTCGTTATTGGTAATGAAACCCATGTTGTAGTTGTTCTGGATATCTTCCACCTGTTCGGCAGCTTTCTTCACGAGAACTTCTTTTTCTGCAGGGATTACAACGTCACTCAAACGGAAGGACAAGCCTCCTTTGAATGCATGGTAGAATCCGAGGTTCTTGATAGCATCAAGGAATTCGGCAGTTTTCGCCATTCCTGTGATCTTCAATACATGGGAAATGATTTGTCTTAAATCTTTTTTAGTGAGAAGCTTGTTAATGAAGCCCACTTCAGGTGGTACCATTTCATTGAAAATTACACGCCCAACAGTTGTTTCAATCAACTCTTGCACCAGCTCATCACCTTTTCTTACAGTGGCCTTCACCTTAATATGCGCATGCAGATTAACGCTTCCTTCATTGTAAGCAATGATTACTTCTTCAGCACCGTAGAAAGTCAAACCTTCACCTTTAACGATATCTTTTTTACCGGTAGATTTTCTTCCTTTTGAGATATAGTACAATCCCAAAACCATGTCCTGGGAAGGAACCGTGATAGGTTCACCGTTCGCAGGGTTAAGGATGTTATGAGAAGCAAGCATTAGCATTTGAGCTTCCAGGATAGCCGCATTACCCAAAGGCAAGTGCACAGCCATCTGGTCACCGTCAAAGTCGGCGTTGAATGCCGTACAAACGAGCGGATGCAGCTGGATTGCTTTACCTTCAATCAATTTAGGCTGGAAAGCCTGGATACCCATTCTGTGGAGTGTTGGAGCACGGTTGAGCAGGATTGGATGTCCTTTCAATACGTTCTCCAGAATATCCCACACAACTGCATCTTTTCTGTCAACAATTTTCTTGGCTGATTTCACAGTCTTCACAATACCTCTTTCAATCATCTTGCGGATGATGAACGGCTTGTAGAGCTCAGCAGCCATATCTTTTGGCAATCCGCACTCATGTAATTTCAAGGTAGGCCCAACGATAATTACCGAACGTGCAGAGTAGTCAACACGCTTACCGAGCAAGTTCTGACGGAAACGTCCCGACTTACCTTTCAAGCTATCGGAGAGAGATTTCAACGCTCTGTTCGCCTCAGTCTTCACCGCATTGGCTTTTCTTGAGTTATCGAACAAAGAGTCAACCGCTTCTTGCAACATACGTTTTTCGTTACGCAAGATTACTTCAGGAGCCTTGATCTCGATCAAACGCTTCAAACGATTGTTACGGATGATTACCCTTCTGTAAAGGTCATTCAAATCCGAAGTAGCAAAACGGCCACCATCCAGCGGTACTAAAGGACGCAATTCTGGCGGGATTACCGGCACTACTTTAACAATCATCCATTCAGGACGGTTCTCGATATTTTTGTTGGCTGCGCGGAAAGCTTCAACCACTTGTAATCTCTTGAGCGCCTCGTTCTTTCTTTGTTGAGAAGTTTCAGTGTTAGCTCTGTGACGCAGGTCGTAAGACAAAGCATCCAGATCCAAACGCTTCAGCAATTCAAACAAAGCATCGGCACCCATCATGGCTACAAACTTGTTCGGATCAGCGTTATCAAGGTATTGATTTTCCTTCGGAAGAGTATCGAGGATATCGAGGTATTCTTCTTCTGTGAGGAAATCCATCACCTGCAAAGGTTCACCGGATTTGCTGGTAGCAGCACCCGGATTCACCACCACGTAACGCTCATAGTAAATTACCATGTCGAGTTTCTTGGTCGGGAAGCCCAGGAGGTATCCGATTTTGTTTGGCAAAGAACGGAAATACCAGATGTGTGCAACAGGCACCACCAGCTGAATATGTCCCATTCTCTCTCTACGTACTTTTTTCTCAGTTACTTCAACACCGCAACGGTCGCAAACAATCCCTTTGTAACGGATTCTTTTGTACTTACCGCAGTGACACTCCCAGTCCTTAACCGGACCAAAGATTCTTTCGCAGAACAAACCATCTCTTTCAGGCTTGTAAGTACGATAGTTGATCGTTTCCGGCTTCAACACCTCACCACTTGATCTCTCGAGGATCGTTTCAGGTGAAGCAAGGCTGATAGTTATCTTGCTAAACTTTGGAGCAACCTTGATATTTTTTCTAAATGCCATGTATGTTATTTTATAAAATTCAACAATCTGTTACCTCAAGCGGATTAATCCATAGTCATGTTCAAACACAGACCTCTCAATTCATGCAACAATACGTTGAATGATTCAGGGATGCCTGGTTCTGGCATTGGCTCACCTTTAACAATTGCTTCGTAAGCTTTCGCTCTACCCACAACGTCATCGGATTTAACCGTAAGGATTTCCTGCAGCAAGTTAGCCGCACCGAAGGCTTCGAGTGCCCAAACCTCCATCTCACCAAAACGCTGACCACCGAACTGAGCTTTACCTCCAAGTGGCTGTTGAGTGATGAGAGAGTATGGTCCGATTGATCTGGCGTGCATCTTATCGTCAACCATGTGGCCCAGTTTCAGCATGTAGATAATACCAACAGTAGCTGGTTTATCAAAACGCTCACCCGTTCCTCCATCGTGAAGGTAAGTTTCACCATTCAATGGAATACCTGCTTTTTGAGTGTACTCAGCAATCTGGTCAGTAGAAGCTCCGTCAAAGATCGGCGTAGCGAACTTCATTCCGAGTTTCTGACCGGCCCATGCCAATACAGTTTCGTAAATCTGACCGAGGTTCATCCTTGAAGGTACCCCCAATGGGTTCAACACGATGTCAACTGGTGTTCCATCTTCCAGGAACGGCATGTCTTCGTCTCTTACGATACGGGCAACGATACCTTTGTTACCGTGACGACCGGCCATCTTATCCCCCACTTTCAGTTTACGTTTTTGTGCAACGTAAACTTTAGCGAGCTGCATGATACCAGCAGGCAACTCATCACCCACAGTAATCGTGAACTTCTTACGCTTGTAGTAGCCCAAGATATCACTTGCCTGTATGTTGAAGTTGTGGATCAATCTCTTGATCAGGTCATTTGTTTTCTTATCTGAAGTCCAATCCAAAGGATTGATTACATCATAGTCGATATCAGCAATGATCTTCTTGGTGAACTTGCTTCCTTTCGGAACGATTTCTTCCTTATAGTTGTTGGAAACACCTTGAGAAGCTTTACCTTCAACGAGTTTCAACAATTTTTCGAAGAAGACACCTTTGAGCTCCATCAATTTCTTTCTGTGCTCTTCGTCTACCTTAGTCAATACTGCTTTCTCCTCAGCACGTGCTTTTCTGTCTTTCACCGCACGGGAGAAGAGCTTCTTATCAATTACCACACCCGTCATGGATGGTGGAACTTTCAATGAAGCATCCTTCACGTCACCGGCTTTATCACCGAAGATAGCGCGGAGGAGTTTTTCTTCCGGAGTCGGATCAGTTTCTCCTTTCGGCGTGATTTTACCAATGAGGATATCTCCTTCCTTGATATGCGCACCAATACGGATCATACCGCTTTCGTCGAGGTCTTTTGTAGCTTCTTCACTTACGTTTGGAATATCTGCAGTGAGTTCTTCCATACCACGTTTGGTATCACGAACATGCATTACAAATTCCTCAACATGAACAGAAGTATACAAATCTTCTCTTACTACTCTTTCAGAGATCACGATAGCATCCTCGAAATTGTACCCTTTCCATGGCATGAAAGCCACTTTGAGGTTGATACCCAAAGCAAGTTCTCCTGCTTCCGTAGCGTAACCTTCAGACATTACCTGCCCCTTAGTCACCTTGTCGCCCTTTCTTACGATAGGACGAAGATTGATACAGGTACTCTGGTTGGTTTTCTTGAATTTAGTGAGTTTATAGATCTTCAGGTCATCCTCGAAGCTCACGAGCTTCTCGTCATCAGTCCTGTTATATCTTACACGGATTTCATCAGCATCAACATACTCAACAACGCCATTACCCTCCGCGTTGATCAATGTACGAGAATCTTTTGCTACATCTTTTTCCAAACCTGTTCCAACTATTGGAGCCTGTGGTTTGATCAAAGGTACAGCCTGACGCATCATGTTGGATCCCATCAGGGCACGGTTAGCATCATCATGCTCGAGGAACGGAATCAAAGAAGCCGCGATAGAAGCAATCTGGTTAGGCGCGATGTCCATCAGCTGCACCTGTGTAGGCGGAACTACAGGATAATCGGCATCCAAACGAGACTTCACCACTTTCCCTTCAAGGTTACCTTTGGCATCAGTGCCTTCAGTAGCCTGAACGATGAATTTTCCTTCTTCTTCTTCAGCACTGAAATATTTAACTTCATCTTTCACTTTTCCATTCTCTACTTCTCTGTATGGAGTTTCGATGAATCCGAGACGGTTGATTTTCGCGTAAACGCACAATGAAGAAATCAAACCGATGTTCGGACCTTCTGGAGTTTCAATGGTACACAAACGACCGTAGTGCGTGTAGTGAACGTCACGCACCTCGAAACCTGCTCTTTCACGGGAAAGACCACCTGGCCCGAGTGCCGACAAACGACGCTTGTGCGTAATTTCCGACAATGGGTTAGTTTGATCCATAAACTGAGACAGCTGGTTGGTTCCGAAGAAAGAGTTGATCACAGAAGACAAAGTCTTGGCGTTGATCAAATCAGTAGCAGTAAACACCTCATTATCACGAACGTTCATTCTTTCACGGATGGTTCTGGCCATTCTCGCCAAACCAACACCGAACTGAGCATAAAGTTGCTCACCTACGGTTCTAACGCGACGGTTAGACAAGTGATCGATATCATCGATATCTGTTTTAGCATTGATCAATTGGATCAAATACTTAATAATCGCGATGATATCTTCTTTAGTCAACACCTTGGTATCAGAAGAGATATCAAGACCCAACTTTTTGTTGATTCTGTATCGTCCTACCTCGCCGAGGTCATATCTTGTATCGGAGAAGAAGAGTTTGTCGATTACACCTCGTGCAGTTTCCAGATCTGGCGGTTCAGCGTTTCTCAACACGCGGTAGATCTGCTCGGCAGCTTCCTTCTCTGAGTTAGAAGTATCTTTTTGTAAAGTATTGTAGATGATTTCGAAGTCGATCACTGAAGAATCCTGTTTGTGCAGGAGAACAGATTTAGAACCTGAATCAACGATCTGATCGATATGATCATCAGTCAAAACAGTTTCACGGTCGATGATCACTTCATTTCTTTCGATGGAAACAACCTCGCCGGTATCCTCATCCACGAAATCCTCAATCCATGATCTCAGGATTCTCGCAGCAAGTTTACGGCCTACTACTTTCTTCAGGTTAACTTTGTTTACCTTCACCTCATCCGCAAGGTCAAAGATTTCCAGGATTGCACGGTCACTTTCATAACCGATAGCTCTCAGCAAAGTAGTTACAGGTAATTTTTTCTTTCTGTCGATGTAAGCGTACATCACATTGTTGATGTCGGTAGCAAACTCGATCCAGGATCCTTTAAAAGGAATAATTCTGGCGGAATAGAGCTTCGTTCCATTGGCATGACGGCTCTGTCCGAAGAACACACCTGGGGATCTGTGCAACTGGGAAACCACAACCCTTTCAGCACCATTGATGATGAAAGTCCCTTTCGGGGTCATGTAAGGGATAGTACCCAGGTAAACGTCTTGTACGATAGTCTCAAAATCTTCGTGCTCTGCATCAGTACAGTAGAGTTTCAACTTCGCTTTTAATGGTAAGCTGTAAGTCAAACCTCTCTCAATACATTCTTCAAGAGTATATCTTGGTGGATCAATAAAATAATCCAGGAATTCCAAAACGAATTGATTTCTGGAGTCAGAAATCGGGAAATTCTCGCTGAACACCTTGAACAAACCTTCGTTCTCACGGTTTTCAGGAGTTGTTTCCAACTGAAAAAAGTTTCTAAATGATTCTAATTGAATGTCCAGAAAATCTGGATATTCCGGTCGCTTGCCGGAGGCGAAGCTATATCTTTCCGAAAGTGCTTTTGTTGCCAATGTTTAGAAATTAAAAGTTAATAATAGGAGAACGTTCACATAGCACAAAGGGTTTAGACCATCCCGCCAATGCGGGAGGTCTAAACCTTTAAGTTTGAATCAGAGGAGAATTACTTCAACTCTACTTCAGCACCAGCCTCAACTAACTGAGCTTTCAAAGCTTCAGCATCTGCTTTGCTAAGTCCTTCTTTAACTGGCTTAGGAGCTTGGTCAACTAAGTCTTTAGCTTCTTTCAAGCCAAGACCAGTAGCTTCTTTCACCAATTTAACAACTGCTAATTTAGCAGCACCACCTGACTTCAGGATAACATCAAATGTAGATTTTTCAGGAGCAGCTTCGCCACCACCTGCACCACCTCCTACTGCAACTGCAACAGCAGCAGCGGCTGGTTCGATACCGTACTCGTCTTTCAAAATTTTAGCGAGTTCATTTACTTCTTTCACTGTGAGGTTCACTAATTTTTCTGCGAACTCTTTTAAATCTGCCATGTCTATAGAATTTAAATTTAAATACTTAATTAATTAACAATTTACTATTCGGGTCTCTCAGATAAGGTTTTAACAATACCTGCCAATTTTCCACCACCTGACTGCAAAGCGCCGATAACATTTCTGGAAGGCGTTTGAAGTAAGCCGATAACATCGCCGATGAGGTCATTTTTCGACTTGATGGAAGCAAGTGCCGATAATTGACTATCACCGATGTATGCACATTCTTCTACGAATGCGGCTTTCAGGAGAGGTTTTTCTGATTTTTGCTTCTTTCTGAACTCCTGGATTAACTTAGCCGGCGCGCTGCCAGACTCCGTGTACAGGATAGAAGTAGAACCTTTGAGGGTGTCCAGAAGCTCGGAGAAATTTCTTCCCTCTGCTCTTTCCATTGCTTTTTTAAGCAATGCATTTTTCACCATCGTGATTCTGATTCCTTGTCCATGAAAAGCTCTTCTCAGGGCGTTGGTACGTTCTACCGTCATCTCAGAGAGATCTGTAAGGTAGAAGTTGGCATTTGCTTCCAATTCCGCTTTCAGATTCTCAATTACCTGATTTTTCTCTTCTCTTGTCATGAATTTTTAATTTATATAACTGTGCGTAACAGACAATTTTTAAGGAACTAGCCGATGAAGGCACTAGTTTCCAGTTGAATTCCCGGACTCATGGTACTTGAAATAGTGATGCTCTTCAAGTAGATACCTTTCGCCGAAGAAGGTTTCAGTTTAACCACAGTAGAAATCAATTCTTTAGCATTTTCTTCGATCTTCTGAGCATCGAAAGAAACTTTACCAACACCAGCGTGAATGATCCCGCTCTTGTCTACTTTAAAATCGATTTTACCAGCTTTGATATCAGTAACAGCTTTACCAATTTCCATGGTTACTGTTCCTGCTTTCGGGTTTGGCATCAAGCCACGTGGTCCGAGAACTCTACCGAGTGCTCCTACTTTACCCATTACAGAAGGCATGGTGATAATCACATCGATATCAGTCCAACCTCCTTTGATTTTTTCAATGTACTCGTCCAAACCAGCATAGTCAGCACCAGCATCAAGGGCTTCCTTCACTTTATCAGGAGTACAGATTACAAGAACCTTTACTGTTTTACCTGTTCCGTGAGGAAGAGCCACAACGCCTCTTACCATTTGGTTTGCTTTACGAGGGTCAACTCCTAAACGGATGTTCAAATCCACAGAAGCATCAAACTTCGTGTAAGTGATCTCCTTTACTATTTTGGCTGCTTCAGCCAAAGAGTATGATTTAGTAGCATCAAACTTCGCGATGGAAGCTTTTTGATTTTTCGTCAACTTTGCCATAAATACAAACGGTTATTAATTATTACTACTTATTAAATGGTGCCTCGCCCTCAACGGTCAAGCCCATGCTTCTTGCTGTACCAGCCACCATTTTCATAGCAGATTCGAGAGTAAAACAGTTCATATCAACCATCTTATCTTTAGCAATTTCTTCAATTTGTTTCCAATTTACCTTACCTACCTTAACACGGTTTGGTTGAGCGGAACCACCTTTTACCTTGGTTACTTCAAACAATTGTGCAGATACAGGAGGTTGTTTGATGATAAAGTCAAACGAACGGTCTGAATATACAGTGATCAGAGTTGGCAACAGTTTTCCTGCTTTATCCTGTGTTCTAGCGTTGAACTGCTTGCAGAACTCCATGATGTTAACACCCTTCGCACCCAGAGCAGGCCCGATTGGAGGAGCAGGGTTTGCTGCACCACCTCTTACCTGTAACTTAACAATAGCTGTAATTTCCTTTGCCATTTTGTCTTTTTTTAATTATTCTTTTTCTACTTGCATAAAGCTCAGTTCGAGTGGAGTTTTTCTTCCGAAAATCTTTACCATTACCTTGAGCTTTTTCTTTTCTTCATTGATTTCTTCGATCACACCGGAGAAGCTGTTGAATGGTCCATCAATTACTTTTACGGTTTCACCAACGATGAAAGGAATGTTGATTTCTTCATTGCTTTCAGCCAGTTCATCCACTTTACCGAGTATTCTATTTACTTCAGAAATCCTGAGTGGAACAGGGTTTCCGTTTTTGTCACCAAGGAAGCCGATGACACCTGTAACATTTTTAATTGCATGAGGCACTTCACCAGTCAAAGCAGCTTCTATCAAAATATATCCTGGAAAGAAGTTTCTTTCTTTGCTGATTTTCTTACCTTTTCTGATCTGATAAACCTTTTCTGTAGGGATGAGGATTTGCTTTACATAATCACCCAAACCCAAAGTTTTGATCTCATTCTCGATATAGTCTCTCACCTTCTTTTCTTTCCCACTGATGGTTCGAACAACGTACCATTTCAAGACCAATTCGCTATTTGTTTTTGCCTCTGCCATAGTATCAAATTAATTCCATCCGTAGATGAGTTCCATAAGAGCGTTCAACGATAAGTCCATTCCAAAAATGAGGAGGGAGAATACAACCACGCCTACCAAAACAAGGAGAGCGCTGTTTTGAACTTCCTTCCAAGTTGGCCAGGATACTTTGTAAACCAGCTCGTTGTATATGTCTTTCAAATATGCTATCATGTCAATCTTTTTGTCTCTTGCACGGGAGGGGAGAATCGAACTCACAACCTCAGGTTTTGGAGACCTACGCTCTGCCAATTGAGCTACTCCCGTTTACTAATAAATACTTAACTTTTTAAGGGAGCAAAAGGTATCCCGCTTGAGCAGGATACCTTCACCTTATTGATTAAGTCAGTTTATTAATCTAAAATTTCCAATACCTGACCAGCACCAACTGTTCTACCACCTTCGCGGATCGCGAAACGCAGACCTTTGTTCAATGCAACTGGCATGATCAAATCTACAGTGATTGTAACGTTGTCACCTGGCATAACCATTTCACGACCTTCTGGCAAGTGAATTTCACCTGTCATGTCAGTTGTTCTCAGGTAGAACTGTGGTCTGTATTTGTTGTGGAATGGAGTGTGACGTCCACCTTCCTCTTTCTTCAATACGTAAACCTCAGCTTTGAATTTTTTGTGTGGGTTGATAGAACCTGGTTTCGCGATAACCATACCTCTCTTGATATCATCTTTATCGATACCTCTCAAGAGCAAACCAGCGTTGTCACCAGCTTCACCTCTATCCAATAATTTTCTGAACATCTCGATACCAGTGATAGTAGAAGATTTTTTCGCTTCTTGCAAACCGCTGATTTCAACCTCGTCACCAACTTTGATAACACCAGACTCAATTCTACCAGTAGCAACAGTACCACGACCAGTAATAGAGAATACGTCTTCAACAGGCATCAAGAAAGGCTTGTCAACTTCACGCGGAGGCAGTGGAATGTCTTTATCAACAGCATCCATCAATTCTTTCACTTTGTCAACCCATTTCGGCTCACCGTTAAGGGCACCCAGAGCAGATCCTTTGATTACAGAGATACCATCTCCGTCGAAACTATAGAAAGAAAGCAATTCTCTGATTTCGATTTCAACGAGTTCCAATAACTCAGCATCATCAACCATGTCCACTTTGTTCATGAACACAACAATTTTAGGTACACCTACCTGACGAGCAAGGAGGATGTGCTCACGAGTTTGTGGCATTGGACCATCAGTAGCAGCTACAACAAGGATAGCACCGTCCATCTGGGCAGCACCAGTAACCATGTTCTTAACGTAGTCAGCGTGACCAGGACAGTCAACGTGAGCGTAGTGACGAGTTTGAGTTTCGTACTCAACGTGAGATGTATTGATTGTGATACCTCTCTCCTTTTCTTCAGGAGCGTTATCGATTGAATCAAAGTTTCTAGCCTGAGCCAAACCTAAGTCCGCAAGAACTTTAGTAATAGCAGCAGTTAAAGTAGTTTTGCCGTGGTCAACGTGACCAATTGTACCGATGTTTACGTGCGGCTTTGATCGGTTGAAATTTTCCTTAGCCATGATCTAAATTTTAATTTAATTAATAATTATTACTCTGTTTTACTTCAAAAATGCTATATGCGATAGAGCCAGCGAAGGGACTTGAACCCTCGACCTCTTCCTTACCAAGGAAGTGCTCTACCACTGAGCTACACCGGCTTTTAATAGCCGAAAAAAAAGAGCGGGAGACGAGACTCGAACTCGCGACCCTCAGCTTGGAAGGCTGATGCTCTACCAACTGAGCTACTCCCGCTTTTACTAACTGGTTCAATACTCAACTTTCAGCTGCTCCTGATCCTTCCCTTTTACTGAACCCAATTATTTGTGGGGAGAGCAGGATTCGAACCTACGAAGACGGTGTCAACAGATTTACAGTCTGCCCTCGTTAGCCACTTGAGTATCTCCCCAACTTTTTTATATCAATATCTTAAAGAACTACACCGGTTATCCCGGTATTTCAAGCCGGCAGGAGAAATCTATTCCTCCTCCCACTCTACCGAGCTGGTGGAGGGATTGTTTTCAATTCCTGAAAACTCCCCTCCTCCTACTCTACCGAGCCGGTGGAGGGATTCGAACCCCCGACCAGCTGATTACAAATCAGCTGCTCTGGCCAACTGAGCTACACCGGCAAAAATCTTGTAAAAAACGAACGTGTTAAAAACAACCCTTCTATTTAGGGATTGCAAATGTAGATAAAGTTTTTCAATTCGCAACAACATTAATTCAAAGTTTTTTTACAAAAAAAAATCGGAGCTGTTTCAGCAGCTCCGACCTCAAGATTTTGAACAAAATTTTTCGCCTTCACGAAAAGACACAACTATCTACAAACCAGATAATTGTGACTGATCCATCAAACTCTCCTTAGTTTTATGCTTACTAATTTGTTTTTTGAGCGCCTCCACCACTGAATCCGCTGCTTCTTCAAAAGATTTCGATTTCTTTTTGGCAAAAAGTGCCGTTCCTGGGGCATTCAGCTTAATCTCCACGATCTTATTCTGCGTATCGTCAGATTTATCGAGTCGGAGAAAGACTTCTCCATCTATGATCTTGCCATAAAAAGTACCTAACTTCATTATTTTTGCTTCAATAAAGTTGATGAGTTTCTGATCTGCACTGAAGTGCACTGCTGTGAATCTTACCTTCATAAAACATGATTTTTAGGCTCTTGGATGAGCCTGGTTATACACTTTTTTTAATTTCTCAATGGAATTGTGGGTATACACCTGAGTGGCAGCCAAACTGGCGTGGCCCAGCAATTCTTTAATCGCGTTCAGATCTGCCCCATTATTGAGCATATGAGTCGCGAAGCTATGTCGAAGAACGTGTGGACTCTTTTTTTCTTGTGTGGTGATGTGACTGAGGTATTTTTTTACTGTTCGGTAAACCAATTCTTCATATAATTTTTTGCCTTTATCTGTCAGCAAAAGAGAGTTATCTTCACCTTCTATTCTGTACGCTAAATAATCCTTTATTGTTGCCGATGTGGATAAATTAATTGGGATCACCCTTTCTTTTCGGCCCTTTCCAAGCACACGAATGGAATTGTCACGCAGATCGACACTGGATATTTTCAAATTAATCAATTCGGAGAGACGCATTCCTGTGCAATAAAGAAGATCGATAATCAATTTATCTCTTTTACTGGAAAAATTATCAGCGTGTAACTCTTGAAGAGCATCCCCTTTGCTCAGTGGTTCAGGTTCAGCCTCGGGTTGATCCAGCAAATGACTCATCTTGCTTTCTTCAACAAAAGTTGGTAGCCGCTTTTTCAGCTTAGGCAACACCACTCCATGGGCCGGTGAAGATTTCAACGCTCCCGATCGCATCAGGAATTTGTAAAAGGACTTTATTGACGATATTTTCCGGTGAACTGATTTTGGAGCCAGTTCTCTTTCCACCATGTCCACCACCCATGAACGAACCATCAGAGTGGAAATACCTACTGGTTCCTGGATTTCATAAGTAGTTCCGATAAATTCGAAGAAAGTCTCTAAATCGTGCTTGTACGCCAGAACTGTATGTTCCGAGTAGCGTTTTTCTATAGAAAGGTATTGGAGGAAATCATCAAGGTGCATATAAACTAAAATAGGAAGAATTTTTTAAAATTCCCGGCGCAGCCGATTATTTTAAAAAACCCTTCCTATTGGATATCTGAAAAAGAAAAAGGACTATGCCTCGTTCTCTGTTCTTCTCAAACCTTCAACGTAAACAGCTTTCTTCATTGCCTCTCTGTTGATAACAGATGGTTTTGTAAAAGCTTGTCTGTTGCGGAGCTCTCTCAAAACTTTAGTTTTTTCGAATTTTCTCTTGTACTTCTTAAGAGCTCTCTCAATGTTGTCGCCTTCTTTAACTTGAATTACTAACATACTTTTAAATTTCAAATGGGGAGCAAAGATAGGAATTGATTTTACAGGAACAAATCCTTAAGCAACAATTTTTACCAATTTTCTATGGCCAATTGTAAACATACCCCCAGAAAAACGATATCCTTCAAAATAAAGCCATTGGGAGTTGGGCACCACTCAACGGTTTCATAAATATCTGCTGAAGGTGATGTAATAAAAAAGCTGAGGGTAATAATAAAGGTGACGGTTCCTAAAATCCCTCCCATTAATGCAGCTTTCTGATTCTTAAAACCAAAGAAAATGAGAAGAGCTATCAAAATCTCCATAACCCCTATCATATTCGACACGAATTGCTTATCCCCTAGTTTGTAGAGCCACGATAAAATCGGACTATTCGATACATGAACGTAGATATCTCCAGCTCCATGCTCAGTAAATTTGTACAAACCAATAGCCAGCAAAACTATTCCTACACCTGCTCTCGAAATATTAACTCCTAAATCTCTCATTTCTTAATGATTTGACGGATACAAACTACGTGTGAAAGTAAAACGGCAGGAACAATAAAACAAGGCAACCACACAAAAGGAAAGTAGAAAACACCAACATTCGGCTGTTCAAAAGCCTGCTGCTGAAATGGCGATGGCGCCGACAACACCGCATTGATGACAATATTGAATAACAAGGCAAGGCAAGCAAAATTCCAGAACAGGGCCACTTTTGAATTGAGTTTCCCGCTGTAAAGGAAAAAGGCAATAAATGGCGCTGTCAATCCCGAAAGAATATCCAGATTACGTCCTTCAAAAGTCATCAGTTCAGGCACATAGTTCGCAACAAAAAGCCAATACAGCACCAATTCCACAGGTACCCTCACCACATGCAGATACGTAAGCCACTTTGTGTCCAAAGTGTCAATAAATGCGCGGCCTCGGGCAGTGATAAAAAGAAGGATAATTCCAATCAGAGGAGGAAATAAAAGGAAAATAAAATGAGGAGGCTTGGTATCAAAAACTGTGTAAAATCCAGTGGAAGCAACTATTCCTTGGAAAATGATCCACAAGGCAATAACAACTATAAAAACCTTGGCTCCTTTAGCAGCTTTAAAGAGGAAAAACAGTGTTAGTAAAGTATTAAGAATAAAAACAACAGAAACATATACAGGTAGTTCCATAAGCTTATTTTTTCTTGCAGTACATTTCAGATTTCTCCATTGAATACTTTGCTTCCAAATCTACGTCGTTCTTGGTTTTCTCGTTGCCCCATGCAAACAATTTCTCAAAGAAAGGAAGCCATTTATCGTTCTTAATTTGAGCGAGGAAATATACTTCATGCTCCTTTTCCTTCATGCCCATTTCGTAAAGGATTTGATCGTGCTCAGTGATACCCAGTTCATGAAAATAATGCAGCATTACAAAATACTCGCAAACATTGCCGCTTTCGAGTCGGCCTGCAAAATAATATGGCATGAACCATCCAATCACATAGCAACTCGCAGAGATCATTTTACCAATTACGTAAAAGCGCAACTCGTACCATGTCGATATTGGCACATCATACTGATTCATGATTTCCAGCACTTCCCGGCGGTGATTCCATTCATCCATCTCTATTTGTTTGATGGCCGCTTTATGGATTTTATCCTTCACAGAACCTGCATGACCGATGTAAGCAAAGGATGCCGCCCTTTCAGCGGAATATGCCTGCTGCAGCAACTTGACCAATTTCGGGTGTTGTAATTTCATGAGCGGATTTGAAAGTAAATCTAAGAAAATATAAGTCTACTTTTGGGGAAATATGATCACACTCAATATAAAAGTCAAACCAGGCTCATTCAAAGATGAAATCAGCATTGATGCTCAGGGATTGTGGCTGGTAAAAATTCGCGAAAAACCCATAGATGGCGCGGCCAATGAAGCCCTTATCCATTTTCTTTCCAAAGCACTAAACCTAAGGAAAAGCGACATTGATATCGCAAAAGGACACAACAGTCAGTTCAAGAAAATTGTATTGAATATAGATGAGGAAAAACTAAAGGCTTTTGTGGAAAAACTTTGATTAGACTTTGTTAAGTACCCACCAGTTGTGTAGCAAAACTACCGCCCAAACACGGTTATAGAGATAATCCTTCCCGCTCAGATACTGCTCCTTTAATTCATGCACTTTATTGTAATCCATGAATCCCGCCGATTCAATTACCTCTTTCGAAGTGTACTGATTCAACAAATCGCGCAGTTCGGTTTTGAGCCAGTCATGCAGAGGAATACCAAAGCCCCATTTCGGCCTGTCGAAGAATTGTCGAGGCACATAATCATACAACACTTCCTTTAACAGATACTTGGAAACATCATCCTTGATCTTAAGGTTCTCATCGATATTAAGTGTGTACTCCACAATAGTATGATCCAGCAAAGGCGTTCGTGCCTCCAGACCATATTTCATGGAAGCCTTGTCCACTTTCACCAGCAAATCATCGGGCAGATAATACTGCAAATCAAAAAATGCCTGTTCCTCAGCCGGCCCCATCTTTCGCACAAAAGACACATTTTCCGCCATCCGGATACCTCGATTCACATGCGGCAGCAGAAAGCGATCCATTTCCTTCATCGAAAAATAATATTGTTCCTGAGAAAATATATGACTTTTCTTTTTTCCCTTCGGATAGGAAAATAAGTGCGCAGCACGTTGAAAGCGGTTACCCATAGAGCCTAACACAAAAGGAATAGCAAAACGCGACGCCTTGACAAAAGGATTGTCGAGACGATTCGCCCAATTGTAAAATCCATAACCCAGGAACTGCTCATCACCACCATCTCCAGACAAGGTCATCTTAACGTGCTTTCGTGCCAGTTTCGACACCAGCATTGTCGGGATGCTCGAACAATCAGCAAACGGTTCATCATACGTCCCGATGATTTCAGGGAAGAGACCTACAGCATCTTTTTTTGAAACAATGAACTCATGATGATTAGTCCCTAAATGACTGGAAACAGCCTTTGCATGTTCTGCTTCATTGAACTTGCTTTCCTTGAACCCAATGGAAAAAGTGTTGATTTTATCGGAACGCAGACTTTGTGCAACTGCGGTCACCAAGCTTGAATCGATGCCGCCACTCAGGAAAGTCCCGAAGGGAACATCAGCAATCAAACGGCGCTTCACCGACGCTTCAATCAGCGATTTCAAAGTTTCCTTCGCCTCTGCTTCGTCCTTTACGGTAATGGCCTTCACTTTGCTTTCCAGGTTCCAGTAGGAATACACACGCAAACCATTGCGATTGATTTTCGCCCTGTGACCCGTTTCAAACTTGTAAATATTCTGATAAATAGTATGCGGATGCGGAATATAGCCGAGATATAAAAACTCCTGCACAGAGTTAAGATCCGTGGCCTTGTGCTTGCGCACATGATTCAGTTGAAAAAGTGCTTTGATGTCGGAAGCAAAAGCAAAATTCTGACCGTCGTAAAAGTAATAGATGGGTTTAATCCCCATCCTGTCGCGGAAAATATGAAGATCTTCCTTTTGCTTATCATAAATGGCAATGGCAAACATGCCGTTGAATTCTTCAACACAAGTGGGCCCCATCTTGGCAAACAACTCAAGAATCACCTCGGTATCCGAATGTGTTTTAAGCACCAATGAATGTTTGATGGCCAGCTCACGGAAATTATACACCTCACCATTGTAGCAGATAACATAGTTGCCATCGCGGGAAGTCATGGGCTGATTGGAGCGTTCGTTCAAATCCACAATGCTCAGCCGGCGATGTGCCAGTCCTACACCTGCATGAGAGAAAACACCTTCGGCATCGGGACCGCGATGCGCAATGGATTGCGCCATAGCAGGCAATTCCTCAGCCCTGAACACATTTTGAGTTGAGTAATATCCGGCTATTCCACACATTATTTCTGAAGTTTAAATAAAGAGATCTGGTAAACTCTTATGAAGCGCTTAGTAAAAATAACAGAAAAATCGGCTTTTAAAGCCATGTGCAATAACTGTCGCGCTTTTTTATACATTTTTGCCTGATTGGCCTTGATGGCTGCATAGATAAGGATAGAAGCCTCGAATCGGGGAACATATTTCTCGAATTTCTCCCTTACAGAAGAATGCCTGTTGATCATCGCAACAATATACTCTTTGTTTTTCAGCAGCCGTTCAAAAGTATGCGAACTGATGGAACGGTTATCGTGCTGCAACACTCCGCAGTTCACCTTGTCCACCCTGCCCACCTTGTATTTAGAAAGGATTCTGAACCAAATTTCGTAGTCTTCAGAACCGATCAGATCGGGACTGGCATCAAACTGCATTTTCTTGTACACGTCCTTGTGCAAGAAACCTCCAACACACGACATAAAATTGCCTGACGCCAAGGCTTTATACTGATTGTCCAACGGAGGGAAAGGATAAGAATAAATCACCTCACGCTTCTCATTCACCAATTCAAACTTGTTTTGAAAAACCTTGATTTCGGGATTTTGTTTCACGTATTCTGCTGCATCTTTCAGGCAATCGGGATACATAAAATCGTCTGAATCCAGCATAGTGAGATATTCACCCTGAGCATACTGCATGCCCGTGTTTCGGGCTACGGAGCGCTCGCTGTTACGTGACAAACGATAGTATTTCAGCAACCCTTTATCCACATATGGCTGAAGAATTTCCTGAGTATTGTCGGTAGAACAATCATCGATCACCACAATCTCAAAATCGCGAAAACTTTGATTGATAACGGTATCGAGAGTATTAAGAATTAATTCTCCCCGGTTGTATGTTGGTATAACTACTGAAAAAAGCAAATGGAATACGCTTGAAAAGTTCACTCAAAAGTAAGCATTATGCTTATCTCCAACAACGGAGGCTGCGGGAAATGTCGCGAAATATTTCACTCACTATATGTTGATAATTCTGGCACGCAGTAATCACAGCAAAAACAGCGATTCAATTATTTTTTTTAAATTTCGAAAAAAAACAAGATGCCTCTCGCTCCTATCGTGCTTTTCGTATATAAAAGAGTTGATCACCTTAGGAGAACTTTGGAAACCCTGCATGATAATGTACTGGCGGAAAAGAGTGAATTGATTGTTTTTTCCGACGGTCCGAAAAACCCTCAAAACAAAGAAGAAGTTGAAGCCATTGAAAATGTGCGCAAGCTCATAAAAAGTAAAAACTGGTGTGGCAAAGTTGAACTCGTTGCCTACGAAAAAAACCAGGGCATCAACACGAATTACTATTTGAGTCTCGCCAGAGTTTTTTCCACTCACGACAAAGCGATCGTTATTGAAGACGATTTGCTGCTTTCCCCCTTTTTCCTGACATACATGAATCAGTCTCTCGACATCTATAAAAACGAAAATAGAGTCATGCAGATCTCCGGCTACTGGTTTCCGGTGAAAAGCGATCCACTTCCCGATACATTTTTCCTGCAGCTCTCCTGCAGCTGGGGATGGGCAACATGGAAGGACCGCTGGGAAAACCTGATCAAAGACCCTAAAGAAGTTTACAACAAGATAAAAGCAATCAATGGTTTCCCTAAGTTTAACCTTGATGGTATTTACAAAGATTTTGAAAAACAGCTGACAGCCAATGCCGAAGAAAAAGTGAAAGACGGTTGGGATATCTGCTGGTACGGCACCTTGTTTTTAAGTGATAGTCTTGTATTGTTCCCTTCTCAAAGTTTGGTTAAAAACATCGGTTTCGATTCCTCCGGCTCACATTACTTTGAAGGCGGGATTAACTTCAATGTTGAGTTGTATGAAAGATGTATTCCCTTGGAAAAAGTAGAATGCATTGAATCTGCAGCGGCGAGAAAAGCACTTTACAATTATTTCAAAAAAGAGCAATTCGGACTCAGAAACAAAATCAAATACAAACTGAAGAAGATTTTTAAGTCTGCCTGAAAAGATTCAGCATTTTCCTCACCCCCAAATTATTCTTGATCATGAAGGTCCTCACCTTTCTCTTGTGCGAAGTGGTAAGACAATAATTGAGTATTTTATTAGATGCCGAAACATTTCCGAATGAATACTCCTGGATCGCACAGTTAAAGGCATACTCATCGATAATATCCTGCTTGGCTTTATCTGTAAAACTATGTGATACCGGATATTTCAGCTTATCGCTATGATCGTAAATCTTGAGTACCCTCATCATAGGAAGATGCTGATCAAAACCAGCCGAACGGAAAAAACGGGAGATGCATTTCCTGTAATCCATGTAAATTCCCTTCGGATTATTACTTGTTTTGGCTTCTTCATGGCAACGGAAGCGACTCAGAATAGTATCGGTTTTATAGGACTTGTAGTTGTAAAAAAGGCGCAACCACAAATCATAATCCATAGTGTAATACAGCGCTTCATCCAAAAAACCTATCTCCTCATGTACTTTCCTGCGCCAGAAAACCGAAGGCTGATGCATGTTCACACCGGTTAAAAATTGTTTCGGATTGAATTTTTTATTGATATGTTTTTCGGTTTTCCCTTTAGGATAAAACTGCCATACGTTGCCGTAAACAATATCTACATCGGGATTTTTTGCAAAAATATCAGCAACTCTCTGCAAGGCGTTTTCGGTGTACATATCGTCACTGTTAAGCCAGGCCACAATATCACCGCTGGCTTTTTTCAAACCTTTGTTGATCGCATCAGACTGCCCCTTATCTTTCTTGCTTTCCCAGTATGTAATCTTATCCGCATACTTCTTAATAACCTCAACAGTATTGTCCTTGCTTCCACCATCCATGATGATATACTCCAGGTTCGGGTAATTTTGATCTACCACTGAACGGATCGTCTCCTCAATATACCGACCCTGGTTGTAGGACGGAGTAATAATGGAAATTTTAAGTGCCTCGCGCATGAATGCAAAAGTATAACTATTGGGAAAAAATCCCTAAGTAATTTATAAACCGGCAATAGTTTATGAATTCGGCCCAATGCTCTTCTTCACAGCCTCAAACCTGTTAAGGTATTTGATAATGACAGAGGAGCAATAATCCACATTGTTTTTTCCCGTGACAACATACTGGCGGGCGGAAGCAATGAGTGCTTCGCGTTTGGATCGGTCATTGGCCATTTCCTGCATTGCAGCAGCAATAGTGCGGACTTCATAAGGGTTGATGAACAAGGCATTGCCATCACCTATCTGTTCACGGTGACCACCAAAATCTGAACAAATTACCGGACACCCCAGCAAAGCGGCCTCAATCAAAGGAATATTGGTTGGCCCGAGAAAGGTCACCTGCGTAAGTGCCAAAGCATTTTTATACAGGATATAATTTTCGCGAAGCGATACAAAGCCGAGGATTTTTACCCTGTCGGCGAGACCAAAATCCGCTATTGTTTTCCTCAAATAAGTAATAATACCCTTATCCGCACCTGTCAATACCAACTGTACATCATCTACCTTGCTTTCATCGTGGATGATTTTCATGGCTTCAATCAGTGAATAATGATTCTTGTGCGGCCAGAACTGAGCCGGATAAAAAAAGTATCTTCCGCGTTTCAGGGAATGTTTGGCAAGAAAATTCTCCTCCTCTTCAGGATTGGTTTTTTCATAAATTACCGGACCCGAAAACAGCGGCAGCACCTCAATCTTTTCTTCAGCTACGCGATAGTAAAAAGAAGTATCTCTCCTTCCCTGTTGCGACTCGGTAAAGATCACCGCAGCCTTTGGCAAGGTAGCTGAAAAACGCTCATGACGCTTCTCAAACTCACCATCTCCTGCAATTTCATTGAAGAAAGGAATATAAAAATGCCCGAGGTCCCAAACATTCGCCGCAAAGGGAATCGACGCCGAAACACATTGTCCTTCGGTGATGTAATAAATGAAATCAACACCTTTTTCCTTAAGCACCTGCGTGTACATCTTATTGATTTCGGTAGTATAAAAACCATTCAACGCCGGGAAAAATTTTGTAGATGCCAACTTTCGAAGCAATTGATAAACCTTGAATTTGAATCCGGGTTGATTAATTAGCATCAATTCAGGATTACCAATTTCCCTGATAAATTCCCTCGGCACATCACTTTCCTTATTGGCGATGATGCAGAACTGGTGAATGGATTTCTGGCTAAGAAGGTTTTTAAGCAGGGTGATATTGTAATAATAAACCCCTCCGACTGTCGGATTTTTCACCTCTGGGAGGAAGATACCTACTTTCATGCTGTATTTTTTATTTCTCCGCAACAATTAAAGCGTACCAATCTTTACCTCCTGGTTCTTCGTCGGTGCTCATCCACTTTAACAATTGTGTGGATTTAAAGCCTACCTGAGTCAAAAGATACTGAATTTCAGGATAGAAGAAATACCTCACTTTATGCAGTTCATCGAGAGCATAGGTAGGGTCACCAAGTTTTGAACTAACAGTAACATTGAAATTCACATCCACTACATTTTCGTGGAAATGCAATACGGGACGCGTTTTCCTCAACACATGAATCTTCTCATCCTCCATCACTTTCTCTCTATCAGAAGGCAAATCCTGTAGTACACCCGGACCGTACCAGAAATCGAAAACAAAGATTCCTTTGTCGCCAAGGTGATGGTATGCATTTTTAAAAGTATTGAGCAAATCCTCATTTTTTGTATTGTAGCACATCACGTGGAAGAGGGAAACCACTGCATCAAATTTCTTATTGAGATTGAAAGTGCGGCAATCGCCCACTTCAAAAGACAAACCTTTCGCAGCTCCGTAATTCTCTTTGGCGATATCCACCATATCCTGAGAAAGATCGATGCCGGTAATATCGAGTCCGAGCCTATTCAAAAAAACATCATGAGCACCTGTTCCGCAACCAATATCCAAAAGCGATTTCACCGGAACCGGAGAATGCTTTTTCAGCAGGTTGAGTACATATTCTGCTTCGCTGCGGTAATCCTTATTCTTGTAAAGAAGATCGTAATAATGGGAATAATTACCGAAACGATTCATAGATCAAAGGGCATTTAATTCTTCCTGAATGATATCTACCACCTGCTTCATTTCCGCTTCGCTCAGCTCCATGCCGCTTGGCACATAAAAGCCACGGTCGTAAGCTCTTTCAGTGAGGGGATAGCGCTCGTTGACAAACAAACCAAGTTCATTCAGTGCAGGTTGTTCGTGCATACCGATAAAAAACGGACGCGTATCAACTCCCCGTTTTCTGAGGCGTTCACGCATCTCGGTGGAATTTATTTTAATGCTGTCGTCCAGTTCAATAGAATACATCCAATAGATTGGCTTTACATTCTCCTTCACCGGGTGGAACTTCACGTTCTTCACCTTGCTGAACAGACTTCGATAGTAATCACCATTCTTTCTTTTGAGCGCTACAAACTTATCGATTTGCTCTACCTGCGCTAGTCCGATAGCCGCCTGAACATTAGTCATTCGGTAATTGTAGCCAATCACTTCGTGAAAGAAACGCTTATTGGGGATGAAGTACATATTTCTGTAATTCCTAGCCTTTTCAGCGTATTCGGGATTGTTGGTAGTCACCATTCCTCCCTCTCCGGTAGTAATGATTTTATTGGCGTAAAAAGAAGTAGCACCGATATGGCCCAGACTTCCTGCCTTCAGCCATTTACCGCCTTTGTATTTTGAATAATATTCAGAACCTTGCGATTCTGCGAAATCTTCAACGATCACCAGTTTGTATTTATCGGCAAGCGCAAATAAATCATCGTATTCCACCGGACTCCCGTACATGTCTACTGCCAGAATAGCCTTGGTCTTGGGAGTGATTTTTGCCTCTACCTGCTTCGTGTCCATACACCAGTTTTCCGGATCAATATCTACCAGGACAGGCACACCACCTACTCTCAGCAAAGCCGTAACACAGGATACAATAGTGAAGGAAGGCATAATCACCTCATCACCCGGTTTGATGCCTATGGCATGAAAAGCCACTTCTATAGCCACCGTTCCGTTGCATACAGCAACGCCGTGCTGACACTCGCAATATTCAGCAAATTTATCTTCAAACCTTTTAACGAAGGGACCTTCAGAAGAAATGAATCCTGAGCGGATACACTCCACAAGGTACTTCTCTTCATTTCCTTTATTGACAATAGGGACGTTAACCGGTATCATCTTACTTGATTAAAGGTACATCCAAACGGAAAGTATCCGATTCATATTCTTTTCCTCCACGCGGACCTCTGGTGAACACCAGCAAATCAGCATCTTCATGTGCTTTGAGCGCGTGTTTTTCCATAGGAACTGTAAGTGCGAAATCGCCAGGACCGAGGATAACAGAATTAATCGGACCATCTTCAAACTGGGTAACCAGCTCGATTTTACCACTAACTACATAATTGTACTGGTAAGTTTTTTTATGGTAGTGATTGGCGCGAACAGCACCTTTTGTAAATGTAATTCTGGTGATGGCATTGATTTCTTCGTTTTCAACCAAATCAATGATTTTACCTCTTGAATCTTCGAAAGATACAGGTACATCAATCTTTTTCATCCGTGCTTTCTATTTAAAAATTAAACAATCTTAGGTTCAGGTATAGGAATAATAAACTTCCCTCCTGCTTTTTGGTACTCGCTCAGGTTCTTGATGATTTCTGCAGAGAAATTCCAGGCCAGCAACAATGCATAATCCGGTTTGTCCTCCATCAGTTTTGAATCGGGATAAACAGGCACGTTATCGCCCGGTGTAAAGCGACCTATCTTGAGCATTGATTTTTCGGTCACGTAATCCAGACTCTCTCTTCCCAGCTTCACATAGTTGAGTAAAGTCATTCCTTTTGCAGGAGCACTTACCGCAACGACTCGCTTGCCTTCACTTTTCAGTTTAGCAATCAGGATTCTCAGGTCCTGACGGTTTTTCTCTACCCTTAAAGCAAATTCTTTCAGCGTATTGATGTCTCTGATCTTTGCTTTCTTCTCTGCGGCCAGCACTTTACCTACACTTTCGTGAACAGGATAGTTGCCCTTACCGGAAACGTAGAAGCGAATAGATCCGCCATGAATATCCTTCTGGTCAACACGGATCAGTTCCATGCCGAATTTCTCGACGAAAGGAATCAATGGTTCTATAGAAATATAAGAATAGTGTTCGTGGTAAATGGTATCGTACTCCAGGTTTTCAATAAGGTGCAGCAAGTGCGGCGCCTCAATGATCATTACCCCTTTGTTGGGAACGAGCAATTTCTTGATACCTCTCATGAAATCATCGAGATCATGGATGTGGGCGAAAACGTTGGAACCAGTAATCACTGATGCCGGACCGTGTTCAGCCAATACCTTCTCGGCAGTTTTCTCATTAAAGAAAGCATTCATCGTAGGGATACCGCCCTTATTGGCAATTTCGCAGATATTTGGAGCTGGGTCAACACCGAGAATACGGGTTCCCGCATTTTTAAAAGCTTCCAGCAATACACCCACATTACTTCCCACGTCAATCACCAGGTCGTTGCCACCCAGCTTGAAAAGCTCAGTAACAGAATTTCCAAACTCGGTAAAATGTATTTTTCCGGTTTTAGTCATTGACGACTCATACGGATAATCGTTCTGGTAAAGGATTTCTCCAGGAACCACATAGTTCAGCTGCACTAGTCCGCAATCTTCACAAATAACGGTTTGCAATGGATAATGAGGAATTCCTTCATGTAGTCTTTCCGCTTTTCGGAATTCATCAGAGGGTGGATGATGGCCCAAATCCAAAAACATATTGATGTTTTTGCTGTGGCACATTCTGCAGTTGGTCAGATTCATTGTAACTAAACGATTTATCTTAATAATTGAGCTATAGTCTTTTTCTCATTCTTCTCCACATCAACCACTTCCATGTCTTTGATCACTTTCATCCTGTCTTTGCCGGTAATGTAAGTCAGTTGCCCATTCTCATCTCTCGACTCCCTGTACTTACTTTCCACGTACGCTTCTTGTACTGTTAACTGGCGGATGTGTGCAGGCAACAGACTCTTCTTCACGAAGAAGCAGTTGTTCCCGTTATTATTGCACCCTACCAGAGCATACCCCTTTCTCTCAGCCAGCACATTGAGGGCTTTCAGAGAACAACCCCAGTAGAGGTTGGAAGTATGATAATTGGTGCGGTAAAAATCAGGAATATAAGGCACTGTAATAGCATGTTCATATCCGAAAACGCTATTGTATTCGGCAATTACTATGGCAGGATCAACATTATTGATTTGCTCCCAAACCCAGTAATCATTGCCATCAATATCAACGCTCAGAATACCTATTTCACCGGTGAATCCATGCTTTGCAAAAATCTCGTTGATATTGTCACGGGTAATGAATTGCGCAACGGCTGTGAGATCATGTCGCCAGTAGAGATCCTGACTCTTCACGAAATCCATATATTCCTTGGAACCATCAATGATCAGGCCTTTCCAGTTATCCTTCAAAAGAAGAAAACGGGTATTGGCTTCTGTATAATTTTCAACACCGAATTCAATAAAAATCTTCTTATCGATCTTCACATTGTTTACGAGATATTGAATGATCCCATCCTCACCAAACTGTGAATACACCTTGAATTCGCTGCTTCTGATGTCTTTTGCGCAAATTTCCGAGGCCAGTTTTCCAAGCAGTTGCCTGGTGGTCTCCAGCTCATTTTTTAATACATTGATTTCCGACAATAAGTGCCTTCTTTGCGGGGAAAACTTGTTTAAAATGCGGTCTATCATGTGTTGAGCAATAGTCTGAAAAATGAATTGCGAAAGTATAAAAATTTAGAGGATAATCAAATTCAGGGCTGATTATAAAGCGATTTGCTGCAAGTACTGCAGCAATCCCGTCTTTTTCAATGCATTTCCGGCTTCTTACCCAGAAATAGTCCGTAAGAAACGATAGCCTTTTCCGGCTCGTATTTTTCCCCTTTGGTGAAATACTCTGTTTCCAGCAGAACCTTATCCTTTTTCAGTGATCTTTTCCACGTGCCGACAATTTGACCATTGGCAACTACCACCGGACGGAAAATGCCGTTGCCGGTATAGGCTTTTCGTTGATGCTCAACAGCAATGGAAGCACTCCTATCCTTATAACTGATTAGAAATTCATCAAAAGATGGCAAAAAATGAACAGAGTCTTTCTTCCTGAATTTTACTGTACTGAACCAATAAGTATCAGCACCGATGGTTTCGGAAATAAAATCGCCTTTCACAAAATCCAATGCCTGTCGGGCCTCTGTCGCCGATAAACCCGACCACCATATAAAATCCTTGATTGTCGCCGGCGAATGGCTGCTGAAGTATTTGCGGGCTAAAGTGCCTAGCGCTTCTTCTTTCGACAGCTTTTTAGCTTTTCCCGCCCTTTCTTCCAGGAGAGCGTAAGTTTGTTTTTTGCCTTTCACGGGACCGCTGCACACCAAAGCATCCAGCTCGGCATTCATCATCAAATGGGCCGAACGATAATTTTCGGTGTTGATGCCCGCTGCAGAAATCTCTTTCATCAATTCTTCGCGGGTGAGAGATGAATGCTTTAACAAAGCCTTTTCAATGATTCTAGCACTTTTGGCATATATTTCAGAAGTGAGTCCGAGCGCCTTATTCGATGATTTCATCAGCCCTTTCACGCGCGGCCCCGTTAGCTCCAGCAACCAGCGGATATCGGCAACGGCTACGAGGTGCCAGGTTGGCCGCAGCACATGCGTCCTCAATATATCGCCCTTATTTAGCGCCTCCTCTACCTGCTGCTCAGTCACTCCCGGCAAACGGCTGCCAATAGCCCATTTCGACATTTCAAAATCCTGCGCCTGCATAGCGCCCATCCACTCAACCAATTCTTTGGGAGAACTAAACATTGAGGTATTGAGTTGCTGGCTGTTCAACCGAAGTTGGGCGATATCGTTTAAAGTCATATTTCAAAAATAGTAAAGCAAAAAAATAAATTGACTTACCTTTAGCCAAATTTCAACTCATGACCGACATTTCTTACCTGCCAAACATCAAACACACTTCCTCCGGAAACTTCTTTTTAATTGCCGGTCCCTGCGCCATTGAAGGCGAAGAAATCGCCATGCAAATTGCAGAGAGGATTGTTAAAATTACCGACAAGCTGGAAATTCCATACATATTTAAAGGTTCGTTCAAGAAGGCCAACCGCTCTAAAGCCGATTCCTTCACAGGCATTGGGAATGAAAAAGCGTTAAAGATTTTGCGCAAGGTTTCGGAGACTTTTAAAGTCCCAACCATCACCGATATTCACGAAACCACCGACGCAGCGATTGCTGCCGAATATGTAGATGTATTGCAAATCCCTGCTTTCCTCTGCCGACAAACCGATTTGTTGGTCGCTGCAGCACAAACCGGGAAAGTGGTGAACGTAAAAAAAGGACAATTCGTAAACTCCGGCGCCATGAAATTTGCCGCTCAAAAAATAGTAGATAGCGGTAATAATAAAGTGTGGTTCACTGAACGTGGAAATACTTTCGGCTATCAGGATCTTATTGTGGATTACCGAAACATCCCTGAAATGAGGAGCTTTGGACATCCTGTTGTTCTCGATGTTACCCATTCCCTGCAGCAACCCAATCAGAGTTCAGGTGTTACCGGTGGAAAACCGCAACTCATCGAAACCATTGCAAAAGCTGGCATCGCCGTTGGCGCAGATGGCATTTTCATTGAAACACATCCCAAACCTTCTGAGGCGAAATCGGATGGTGCTAATATGCTGCAACTGGATTTGCTGGAGGATTTGTTGGTGAAATTGGTGAGGATTAGAAAGGCGATTTAAGGAAGATTGGGGGTGAGATAAAGATGCTTTAATAAACGTAGCCCACTGCCAAATTGAAATAAACCCCATAAGAGTTTTGCAAATTGCGTTGCACCTGTCTGCTATAATCCCAGCCTTTGATCATATCCTGCTGATCATAAACATTGAAAAGCCAGTTGAATTCCCAGCCATAATCAATCCAGATTTTATCTTTCACAATACGGGAAGATCCAGTACCCAAACCTACTCCGAAGAACATTACTTTGCCTACAGGAATTTTGTTCTCTATAGTTTTCACATCATACATCGAGTAAATCAGGTTATAGCGAAAGTGCCTGCCAACAGGCGCTATGCTTCCTTTTGCAGAATAAAAATAAGAGCGAAAATCCACCACTGCATCAAAGCCTGAAAACACTGAAGGCACTCTATCGGTCACCTTAGCATTGAACACATCATCCCTGAAATAAGTCGCACTCAGTCCCATAGTCCCCGAGCGACCAATTATGCGTTTAGCACCAAGATTCCAGAAAAGAGCAGTTTTATCAATATTCGATTTACTGTCGGAAGGATCATAAATAAAGAAAGATGCAGGAATCATTGAAGCCCTGCCCCCAACAAATGCGATGTTCTTTTTACCAAGATAGCCGGGAACCTGCGCCTTTAAAACAGCACAACAAAATGAAAATATAAAAAACACATAAAAACGCATGTTCCTTCTTTTCGGATGTCTTACAAAGGTAGCTTTTCTTTATCTTTAAATTATGGATAATTCTGGTAAGGGAAAATATATTTTATTCGTTTCATTGCTTCTCTCCTCCTTCTTCCTGCCCGCTCAGGTAGTGGATTTCAACCACTATCAAAACATTGAGTGCAATGGAGAGATCCCCAAGGTGATCATCAAAACCATGGATAAGAGAATTGCGGAGGAAGAGAAAAAAGAAATTTCTAAAAAAGACAACTGGCGCGAAAAAAAGAAGAAGGAAAAATTCATCATTGAAAGCAGTTATGGTATTTCCGAACTCCTCGTAAGCGGCGCTGTGGTTTTCAATGATAGCTTGAGCTTATACATCACCGGTGTCGCAAAAGAACTCCTGAAAAACGATCCCGAGACTTTTTCCAAAATGCATTTCTTCGCTGTTAAAGCCCCATACATCAATGCTTTTTCTACACATGAAGGTGTTGTCCTCATCAACATCGGATTGATTGCACAGCTGGAAACCGAAGCACAACTGGCATTTATTCTCGCTCATGAAATTGCCCACTTCAAGAAAAAACATGTACTCAATCCTTACATTGAGAACAAAAGCAATCACAACAGAAATGCTTACAACGTACAGCAGGAGCAGGAAAACATCCTGAAACAGGAAAATTACAGCAAGGAATTTGAAATGGAAGCAGATGAACTCGGCATGGAAATCCTTCAACAGTCGTCTTATAGTCTGGAAAGTATCAGCGCTGTTTTTGATTTGCTCCAATATTCTTCATTGCGCAAACAAATTCCTTTCGATCCAAAGTTTTTCAATACGCCGAACCTCACTATTCCCTCTTCCTATTTCCTTAAGAAAGTCAATGAATTAAAAGAACATGACAACAATTCCTCTACCCATCCCAACATTTCGCAGCGTCGTAATAATGTGCTGAGCAAAGTTGCTTCGTGGAGCAACAAAGACAGGAAAGATTTCATTCATCCGCAATCGAGATTTGAACTCATCCGCGATATCGCGTCTTTCGAACTCATCTCCATTTATATCACCTACCGCAAATATGAAATGGCGATTTACCATGCTTATACCCTCTTGCAGAAATATCCCGAAAGTGAATTTCTCTACAGCGCTATCGGCAATGCGTTGTATTTCCTGTCGAAATATTACAACTCCAGCATTCTCTCAGACGTAACGGCCTCTTACATTAATGTAGAAGGCGAAGCACAGCAAGTACATTTCTTTATTCAAAATCTGAGTAAGGCAGATCTTAACGTAATTGCCTGCGAATTTTTATGGCGGCAATACTTCAAATATCCGTATCGTCAGGACATAAAGAAAAAAGCCGATGAGTTGCTGAATGAGCTGGTGCGCCTCCATTATCCAGGCGGCAAGGATTTCAGTGAACAGGCAAAAGAAATCACTGCCGACACGGTGCTTTTTGTCGCAGAAAAAAACACGAAAACCAAACAACCCGAAAAAGAAAAAATCATTACACGCTACGCATTTGTTGATTTATTCAAGGAAGCAGAGTTCCGTATTGCCTACCAAAATGCTTTTGTGTACAAAGACACAAATGTCATCATCTCGAAAAATTATTATTCGGAACAATTGATTCAGTACAATCCGCGCACGTTTAAGCATCTCAATATCTCCCGACTAGTGATGGTGGATCCCGGCTATTACAAGATCAACAATGTATCGGGCACTAACGAGTTTGATCCCGTGCGCTCCGAAGAAGCAAGAAGGGAATACAGCATGATGATCAAGAGCATCGGTAAAAAAGCCAATGTGGATGTGGTGCTGCTCGACTCAAAATTCCTCAATGCAAAACAGGTGAGCACCTTCAATGAAATCAGCCGACTCAATGCCTTTATCAATGAATTATACATTCATCGTAATCTCGATAGCATGCTGAGTACCGATTATCAACTTACGCAACTACTCCTTCAAAAACACAACACAAAATATTTGGGCTGGAACAGCATTTTTTCCATCACAGAAGCTGATGCAATGTCCGATCCGTACCTGTTTAATATGTACAGCTATTACATGCCTCTCCTCATTCCATTTTATATTGGAGACGCCGCCACTCCCGATTATTTTACTTACCACTACATCCTTGTAGCCGATATTGAAAAAGGGAAAATAATTTTCAATAATTCCTATAAAATAGACGGCAGGGATAGCGAAGACAAACTGAAATCGAATTTGTATTACAATTTCCTGCAAATAGGTGGAAAAAAGAAAAAATAATCAGAAAGACAATTGCCAGTACTGACAGCCTTTCGGTGCAAAAACAAATTCTTTTTCCCAAAGTTTTACCTGAGCAGATTTCTGAAAAGAAGTATCCGAATAAGCGCCATATACCGCTACTTTAATTGTTTTGGTTTCCCCCTCATTAACCTTAGTAGATACACCTTGTCCGGCCAAATGCAGAAAAGCCGAACCCTGCAGTATTTCATTGCCGCAGGTTGGCGCAACCGAATCAGTTCTTAAAGGAATATGCCCTTCCGCGTGCCACGATTCATCCTGATAAAAATAAACGGCTTTTATACCCAATGCTTTCAAACTATCGCGAGTCAGCGTATCATACCAAATCGTGAGCTTGCTTTTGTATAAACAACAGCAACTGTCCTCGGCAAAAAAATCGTAATTGGCAGCTGCTTCGTCCATGCAGCCCTGCTTCCTGGTTTCTTTGTAGCACGCAGAAAAAAGTAAGGCGATAAAAAGATATGTGAGAACTCTTCTCATCTGATCTGATAATTCAATGAAAAATTCAATGCTGGCAATACAATAAACTTGCTTGATTCACGGGTAGCAGGTGTGATTTCATCACGCTGAATCTGATAAATCCTCACTACATTTTCAGTATAGGTATATCTGTACATCAGCTCAACACCTGTAAGTGCAGAAAAATTAAAACGGTAAAAATTCCAATTGTAGCCAACACCGTTGACCAGCGTAAGATTGAAATGCTTTGTAACATCATACCACTCCTTAAAATTGTATTTCAAATAAATGGAATCCGTGTATTCCATCTCGTAAAAATTTTTGCCGGAGTGTGGAAAATAGTTTCTGAAATTAAGCGCGGCTGAATAAAAGAAATAGTTCTTCTTCTCGTTGAATTTCCAGTCGAATTGAGCGCCCAAGCTAAAACCTTTGCCTTGCGTAGTTGCCAAATACGGATAATTTGAAAGGGCAAATCCCGCTTTCATCAGCCAGGCCACCCGGCCTTTTTCCTGCTTGTAAAATGCGCTGTAATTCAAGCATCCGTGTGCACTCTCAGCACCAACAAAATGCTTCGTTTTCGCACTGTCTTGTGCAAATGATCCTAAGGGAAATAAAAAAACTATTGCTAAAAATATTCTCATCTTATCCACGGTGAAAATGATAAAAAAAGAAATATGGTGCAAATTAAAAGAGGGATTTAAATTTTCACCTTCGGCAGCAATTGCTTGTGCCAGCTATCTTTAACCGGCACCAGCCACGAAGAAAGCAATTGTTCTTTGGTAGCCACCATATTATTGAACACCAAAGTATTTTCATCAGCAGCACCCGACTTCAGTATGTCTTCAAATTGAAACATTTTACGGAGGGAAATCTGTCCGTCCTTCACATAAGAAATTACAAGTCGGTCAAACAAATCGATATTCAAAGCCGATTGGATTTGCTTGATCATTCCCACCGATGAATCAATAGAACAGCCTGAAGGCGCTTCAGCAGCTTCATCAGCAAAAACCACTACAAACAAATTATGATAGAGTTCAATAGCTGCTTCCAGCTGCTTGCCATGCGATTTCCAGTTAGGAAGAAAATTATTGATGATCTCCTGCGCTTTTGCGGCTTCTTCATTTGTAAGCAACCTGTTGGATTGGTAAATCCACACACGGGAAGAAGATGGTAATGTATTTTGGATGTTGAGATTCATATTTTTTTTCTACAAATTCGATGCCTGGGCAATGAGTTCAGCGAGGTCGAAAACTTTAATGCTTCCTTCTTTTTCCTTGTTTTTCACACCATCGGTAATCATGGTATTGCAATACGGACAACCGGTTGCAACTATTGCAGGATTGACTTCCAGTACATCTTCAGTTCTCTCGATATTCACGTCCTTATCGCCGTTTTCAGGCTCTTTCCACATTTGTGCGCCACCGGCACCACAGCACAACCCGTTGGATCGGGAACGCTTTAATTCTACAAATTCAGCATCGAGTTTAGCAATTAAATCGCGTGGCGCTTCATAAATATCGTTGGCTCTTCCGAGGTAGCAGGCATCATGATAAGTGATTTTCTTGCCTTTGAATTTTCCACCTTCCACTTTCAATTTCCCTTCATTCAACAACAATTGCAGCAACTCTGTATGGTGCATCACCTTGTAGTTTCCGCCCAATTGAGGGTATTCATTTTTAAGGGTATTGAAGCAATGCGGACAGGTAGTAACAATTTTCTTAACGTTGTAAGCATTCAGCACCTGAATGTTGGTGAAAGCCTGCATCTGGAACAGGAATTCATTTCCTGCACGCTTGGCAGGATCGCCTGTGCAGGCTTCCTCGGTACCCAACACAGCAAATTTTACATTGGCTTTGTTGAGCAACTGCGCCATGGCACGGGTGATTTTTTTTGCCCTGTCATCAAAACTTCCCGAGCAACCTACCCAAAATAAAACTTCAGGAGCTTCACCTTTGGCGGTCATTTCGGCCATTGTTGGAACAATCAATTGCGACATATCTGAATGTTTTTATTTGGTGATTACTCTTGTTCTTTTGCCCAGTTCAAACGGTCGGCCATTGGGAACTGCCAAGGCGCTCCGTTGTTTTCGATATTGGTAAACATGTTATTGAGCTCTTTTGGAGCTTCCGACTTCTCCATTACCAGAAAGCGGCGCAGCTCAACAATAACGGCAAGCGGATCGTTGTTTACCGGACAAGCTTCAACGCAGGCGTTACAGGTAGTGCAAGCCCACAACTCTTCAGGAGTAATATAGTCGTACACCAAAGTTTTTCCGTCGTTGTGATCCTTGCCGTACTTATCAATATTTTTTCCTACCTCTTCTGCCCTGTCGCGAACATCCATCATGATTTTGCGCGGCGACAACATTTTACCTGTTTGGTTGGCAGGACAAACAGCCGAGCATCTTCCACACTCGGTGCAGGTATAACCGTCCATAATGCTCTTCCAACTCAAATCCTGAATATCCTTTGCACCAAAAGTTTGTGGTGCCCCATCAGCAGGCGGCGGCGTTGCCGAAGGATCCATCATCAGCTTCACCTCGTTGGTTACTGATTCAATATTGCTGAACTTCCCTTTCTTCTCAAGGTTAGAATAATACACATTCGGGAAAGCAAGCATGATATGGAAATGCTTTGAAATAGGCAGATAAACAATGAAAGCAAAAACACCTACGATGTGGAACCACCAGCAAAATCTTTCAACAAAAATAAGGGAGTCATTAGTCATCCCATCCAGCAAAGGCTGCAAAAACGACGACACCGGAAAAGCTCCTGCAGTGCTGTAATGATTCACCATTCTTTCCTGCAGCAAGGCATCACTTGCATTCATAAAAAGAAAAGCGGTCATCAATAGGATCTCGGTAGTCAGGATGATATTCGCATCCGAACGTGGCCAGGAAGTCATTTCCCTTTGCCAGAATCTTTTCAGTTTCAACACATTTCTTCTTATGAGGAAAATCACGCAGGCTGTCCAAACACCAATGGCAAGGATTTCAAAGGAACCGATGAGAAAATCATAGAAGCCACCCATGAACGACAGCACGCGATGCGTAGAAAAAAGTCCGTCGATCAGGATTTCAATCACTTCAATATTAATAATGACAAAGCCAGCATATACCACGATGTGAAGCAGACCTGCAACAGGACGCTTTACCATTTTCGATTGTCCGAGCGCCACCATAAACATGGTTTTCCAACGCAATCCCGGATTATCACTTCGATCCAAATCGCGACCCAGGAGAATATTCCTCCTGATTTTTTTTATCTGCATTATGAACCATACGGTAGTAGCTGCAAGCAACAATGCAAATAAAACATTAGGTATGTACTGCATAGGCAATTATTTAGGAGGACACATTTGTTTGTACAAAGTCGTATCGTGTTCGATAATCTGGCGGATATAAGCAGAATCCGGCTTGAATTTGTCTTTATGACCGCGGAAATCCACCAGCGACAGGTTGATGTATCTTTGCGGATTTTCCTGAATATCCATGATGAGCAGGTTGAGTCGCGCATCGGTAAGGATCAACTCATTGTAAAGTTTCTCATCGTTGATGAGCTTACCGACAGTTCCTTTGCCGGAATTGATTTTTTCCAGAATATCATTGGTCTTCCTCATGGTTTCATTCACCAATGCAATGGTTTGGGTAACATTGGCCTTCGCGAGTGAATCCGTCATCACATCAAGATTATTGATGATAGATTGGATTTTGCTATTACTTTCTTTAAGGTTGGTTGAAATCGACAATACATTAGATAAAATAGCGTGGATTTTATCGGTAGAACCTTCAATAGTAGTATCAATGGTGTTGGCCGCGTTCTGCAGGTTTTTGATGGTGTTAGGGATAGTTGCGAAAGCTTCGATGAGGTTATTCTTGGTGTCCTCATTCATAACAGCCTTGAAAGAACCAACGAGCTGTTCAACACTCTCAATAAGTTTCTGGGCGCTTTGCTTCAGAGGAAGAATTTCTTCGGCCACCTGTGCCTGCAAATCTTTTTCAATACCCCCCATCACAAAGGTCCCGGGATCAACTACATTTCCGCTATCGAGATGTTCAAGATTAATAGCTCGAGAACCCAACAAATCGGAGCTGATGATACGTGCAATGGTTTTGTCGGTAATCTTGATATCCTTATTACTGATAACGAAGGTCACTACTATTGCCCCAGGTCCGCCGGCATTGCCCTTCGCCAGTTCAATGGCACTTACCTGCCCCACTTTCAAGCCATGGTATTTCACCGGATTGGAGACTTCTAACCCCTGAATATTATCGTATTTGGCATGGTAAATCGCTTCCTTTGAGAAGAGATCAAATCCTTTCAAAAAGGTAAATCCCCAGTAGGCAAAGGCCAGAATAAGCACTACAATAATTCCGATTTTCAATTCTTTCTTCACCTTCTATTTATTTCGTTATTTATTTCCCAAAAGTTCTTTAGCCTTCTTCATCGATATCCTTTCCCCCTTGTAAAACGCTACAATGAAAGCATCGGCATAGCCGCCTTCTTTCGCCTTGTTTTGCAGCTTCACAGCCTCCTCCATCGACTTCGCCTTTCCGTAAACATACTTAAAAGTTCCTTCACTTTCATAAAAGCTAATGTCCTCAAAACCTTTAAACTTAGGTGAAGTTAATTCAATTTTCTTACTTGATGAAGTGAGCTGCACCTTATAGATCAAATCGGGTTCGCCCTTAGGAAGCTCAGGTGTTTTTTTGGCTATCGTATCTTTATGGTCACCATGAGCATCAGATGGAATAATCACTGTATCCTTCAAACCACTGATAGCTTTGCTCTGTTTTGAGAAATCTGCTTCCTCAGCATATTTCATCTCGGCTGCAGTGCTTCCCTCAGCCTGCATCTTGTATAACTTAAAAGCACGATAGATTGCCGAAGCTATATAAGATTGCCCCTTTTCAGACGCAAGGTATTTTTCATCTTCCAGGTTCGACAAGAAACCTGTTTCCACCAACACGCTAGGCATGGAGGTTTTGTACATCACAAAAAGAATACGCTGCTTCACCCCCCGGTTGTATAATTTGAGCCGGGTTTCAAACTGATGCTGGATTTTCCCGGCGAGATTCAAACTCTGGTCCTGCTTTTCCTTTTGCAAGGCAGAAGCACTCATCCTGGCTATTACCGGATCCTCCACATCAATTTTCTCATAATGCTTCTCATGATCCTTCTCCAGGTAAATTACAGAATTCTCACGCTCCACGATATCCAGGTTATTGGCTACGTATTTCTCCACCCCCATCACGTACGTTTCGGTGCCATAAGGGACTTTGGAAGGATTGGAATTGGCGTGAATACTAATAAAAAGATCGGCCTTGGCAATGTTGGCTATCTCAGCTCTCTGGTAAAGCGGAATAAAGGTATCGGTAGAGCGGGTGTAAAGGACTTTAACATCTTTAAAGTTTTCTTGGATATACTTCCCAAGCTTAAGCGCAATACCCAGAGCCACAGCCTTTTCGTTAATTTTTGTTCCAAGGCAGCCGGGATCTGTCCCACCATGCCCCGCATCAATCACAACAGTTTTAATACGGTAACCGTTTCCTTGCAAGGGCACGTGCTTAGTGCTCCCTGTAAAAAATACAAGGGCCAGCAATAGCACTGCCACCCCGAGGAAAACTGGATATTTATTATTTCCCGAAAACTTCATTTTTTCCGTAGCTTTGACAGCTTTTTCAATATAAAACCGTCTTTAGACAAAAATAGTATTATCGAATTGGAGAGTAAAGATTTCCGCATATTAATTATAGTTGGCTTTTTCATGTTTTTAACAGATGTGTTAAATGCCTCTACCTATGATTTTACGGGCGATTCTACCATTACCACCTCACGAGATACTAACACTGTGGTTTTGAAAAAATCAAAGTCGGGCTTCGATAATGACATCAAATACTCGGCCACTGATTCCTTTGACGTAGATAATGACACACGAGTGGTCCATTTGTATGGCGAAGCAAAGGTAGAATACGGTCAGGTGACCTTGAAGGCCGATTATATATGGATTGATATGGCCAAAAACGAAGTCCATGCCTACGGCAAACGCGACGAAAAAGGCAACTTTACCGAAAAGGCGACCTTTTCTGATGGAGGAACCTCTTTCGAATCCAACCGCATCAGCTACAATTTCAAGTCGCAAAAAGGAAAGATCGTCGACGTGGTCACCCAGCAGGGTGAAGGCTACATTCACGGCGAGGCCATCAAACGACTGCCCAACAATGAAGTTTTCATCAGCGGCGGTAAATACTCCACCTGCTCAGCCCCCCACCCCCACTTCTATTTCAATGCGACCAAGATCAAAATGATACAAAACGACAAGATCATCACCGGTCCGATGAACCTCGTGATCCTTGATATCCCTACCCCTATTATGCTGCCTTTCGGGATTTTTCCTAATAACACACAACATGCATCAGGTGTGCTGATTCCGGGTTACGGCGAACATCCGTCACAAGGATTTTTCCTCAACAACGGCGGTTTCCAATGGGCCATCAACGATTATATGAACTACACCATCCGCGGAGATATTTATTCGAAAGGAAACTGGGCGGCACGAAATGAGATCAATTACAAACTGAAGTACAAGTTTTCGGGCGGTTTGAAATTCAATTACACCATGACACAAAATGGTGATCCCGACCTGTTCGGCTCGTCAAAAAGAAAGGATTTTTCCTTCAGCTGGAATCACAATATGGACAATAAGGCCAATCCCAACTTCACTTTCAATGCCAACGTGAATTTCGGTAGCAGCAAGTCTTTCCAGAATACCCTGATCGCCAACAATTCCACCAACCAGATCCTCAATAACAATTACAATTCGTCTATCTCTATTTCGCATCTGGCCGGACCATGGAGATTAACTACGGCTCTTAACCACAACCAGAATGTCATCACCAATGATGTGACCATCAACCTCCCTTCCATCACGGCCAGGATGCAACCATGGCTTCCATTCAAAAGTGCGAAATTCAGGAATATAGGTATATTGAAAGGCTTATCAGCCAAAGCCGATTTCGATGTGGGCAACAGAATCGCAACCAAAGATTACCTGTTGTTCAATGGTTACGACTTAAACAAAATGCAAAACGGATTGAGAACCACGGTAAGTATTGGTGTTTCTGAAAGCTGGAAACCCATACGCTATATCAATGTTAGTCTCCCGAGTATTACTTACAATGAATATACTTACCTGAGTCATATTGAAAAGGCATATGATGGAGAGCGACTCGACACCACCATTATCAGCGAACTTAGTGGTGAACGAAGTTTACAGGTTGGTGGTATCGGTATCAACACCCAGATTTTTGCCATCTTTACTCCTATTAAAAATCCATGGGTGCAATCCACAAGATGGACAATGAAACCTAATATCACAGCGTCCAAAAGCATCGACATTACGGATCCCTCTATTATGCAATCGGTGGCTCATCCTACTACTGGCGTTATACACAACTACTCCATCTACCAAAATTCATTGTATGGCGCGCCAAGCACAGGGAAATCGGCTCAAATCAATTTCAACATCGACAATAGCTGGGACGGGAAATTCTTCCGAAAAGTTGACGGGAGAGACACCATGGTTACCGACCGACTCATTAAAAACCTTAGCATTAGTGGCTCTTACAATTTCCTTGCAACACAATTCAAGTGGAGCGACTTCAATGTTTTATTTACTACAGAAGCCTTCAAACTCATCAATATCAACGTAACGAGTGTACTTTCTCCTTACCGAACAAACAGTTTGGGACAAAAAGAAAATGTTTTCCTTTACAGTACCAGCAAACAGCTGGTACACCTTACTACAGGATCGGCCACTGCTTCATTGAGCCTCACCAGGGCCAACAAAAAAAAGAAAGCCTTATTCATCAATATTCCTGTTGACGCCAATCTCAATTACACTTTCCGCTATACTGAAACTGCAGCTGGGAAAGCGCCCAGCATCACACAAACTGTTCAGATCAGCGGCTCAGTGCAGCTCACCCAAAAATGGAGAATTGCTTACACCACTGGTTACGATTTACAAAAGGGTGATATGTCACTCACTACTTTTACCATCACGCGTGATTTACATTGCTGGGAAATGCGCTTTGTGTGGGTGCCTTTCGGTCCGTACCAGAGCTATGCTTTCACACTGCAGCCAAAAGCCAGTTTGCTGCGCGATGTTAAATACGTGAAGCAGGAAGCTTGGAATTCGTTTTAAGGTTCCCAAAGATTTCACAGATTTTCACTGATCTGTGAAATCTGTGGGAAAATCTACACCATCTCGCAATGCGCATGGTCAATGATCGCCCAATGCTCGGGAATAGGCATCAGCGAAGAAGAAATAACCAAAGGATTTCCAACATACATAAAGCAACTCTCTTCGCTCCCATCTTTCAGTTGAACCCTTATCTTCTTCTTCAAATAATCTACAGGAAAAACTTCGTATTCATCAAGGATGGCAATAGAATCAGGATGAATTTCCATCAGCAGCCCTTTTACTTCAGCAGCTTCTTTTTTAAAAACGTTGGCGTAACCAAAGCCAGGAAACTGCCTCTCGGGAATATTAAAAATCAACTCCCAGTTTTTAAGCACGGCAGGTTGTACCTCTCTGTATTGCACTCCCATCCTGTCGAGGGCCGTTAAACCCATGTTGGAACCGTAGGCAAAATATTTAAGATAAGTTACTTCCATTTTTTTTAAATTAGCTATCTAAACTAAAATTCACATGAGCTCAAAAACCATCATCAACACTAAAAACGCACCTGCTCCAATTGGTCCATATAATCAGGCGGTCAAAGTTAACAATCTTTTATTTATCTCCGGTCAAATCGCTATTAACCCTGCCAGTTCTGCAATAGAAGCAAAGAGCATTGAAGAAGAAGCGCATCAGGTAATGAAAAATCTGCAGGCTATTTTGAAAGAAGCGGGTGCTGATTTTTCTAACGTGGTGAAAACATCTATTTTTCTTTCCGACATGAATAATTTTGGCAAGGTGAATGAAGTGTACGGCTCATATTTCAAAGACAATTTTCCTGCCCGTGAAACGGTTGAAGTATCGCGCTTACCTAAAGATGTAAACGTAGAAATATCTGTAATTGCAGCCCTTTAACATGTAACGCGCATGAGTACTCCGCAACAACGTCGCCGCAACGTCGCACGCAGACCAATCACCGCTATCAGAACCACCGAACCGGTAACAGCAAGAAAAGTAGCAGCACCCAAAACGCAGCAAAAAAGCACCTGGCACTGGTCGCTGAGCCTCACCCTAGCCTTCTTCTTTGGCGGATCCATCATCACCCTTGCTTTCCGCACCATCACTATAATTTCGTGGACGATGATTCTATTGAGCATCGTTTCTATTGGCGGACTCGCTGCGGTTGCACAACTCTCCTGGTTCAAGAAACTGCGCAAAAAAAACAATGAAGGTGATCACCTGATGGTAGGAAAACAATTGTACTTTGCCTACAACTTTTTTGGTATTGGCGTGTTTGGTACTGCCCTCATACTCACACTTAATTTCGTTGCAAAAAACGGAGAACCCGAAATTGAAATGTATCAAATTCTTGGTCTGGATAAAGATTATACCACCACGGGCGGATTAATATATGTGCTGGAAGACAATGCTTTTCCTCATGATCCTGAATTCCGCTGGTTTGAATCGAGCGCCGCTATGCAGAAGGCCACACACCCTTATGCATGTTATTATTTTTATAAGGGCCTATTTGGATTCCGAATAATAGGCGAGCGTTTTCTGAGTACCGACAAAAAAGGAAGCAACTTAATTGAACAACCTTATATCGAATAATGCTACTCAACAAAAGTCAGCTCTTCCTTGTCAAATACATCTTGCCATTCTCGGTACTGGTTATCTTTCTCGGTAATGTTCTTCTTCCTGGAAAAAGCAACAGTTTTGAAAATCTTCATGCAAAGGGAAAGCGACAGGAAGATCCATTTATTCTCTGCAACGCTTACGACATAAAACTTCAGGAAAACCGCATCAGTATCGATGAAGCCCTTGATTTCATGAATGCTTACCATGAATTATCAACGAATGAAAAAACTGTTTTTGATGCGTCTCTCCATAAACATCATCTCACCAGCACATCGCATTTTGAAGAGCTGAGCCGCTCCGCGTTCAGCTCAAAAAAAGACAAAGGAAATCTGGTGCTGGCTTATCGCAACGTAGTGGAAAAAAACTCACCAAAGCCCTTCCTTGACAAGGTAGAAAACCACGAAACAACTTACTGGAATTATATCAATGCACGATACTTGCTGCAAAAACACGATCCATCGGCAGTGATTTTCCTGGAAGAAGAATTTCGCCTCCATCCACACAATCGGGAAAACAACAGCCTACTGACCTACAAATGGTACCAGGCTGGTGAAAATGAAAAACTGCAAAAATTCCTGGAAACTCAGGAGGAAAAGGATATTTACTTTTTTGAATCTGATTTCTATTATAAAACCGGACAATGGGCCAAAGTATTCAGCACCGACTATTTTCATGTTTTCCATCCCCGCTCTTTGATTCCTGCCATCGCGTCAATCATCATTACCCTTGTGTGGATGTTCTACCTAAGTTTTATTTCGGTATTTAAACCAGCACGCTGGTCGGTAATACTGCTATTATTCCTCAGTGGCGCACTGTTTTCGTTTTGCACTCCATTGCTCACTAACTTCATCAATTTATCTGTAGGTTTTGAACTGAACGGACATCCGGGTAACGACTTTTTGTATTGTGTAGTGGGTATTGGATTAGTGGAAGAAATCGTTAAAATTTTCCCTGTAGTAGTGGCCTTGCTTATACTGATCAAAAAATGTGAACCGGTTGATGTGCTTATTTATGCTTCCGCCTCGGCACTGGGCTTCGCCTTCATTGAAAACATCATTTACTTTTCCGATTCACTGGAAGCAGTCAGCGGCAGGGCTTTCACCTCTACCATCCTGCACATGTTCATGAGCTCAACTTTGGTTTACCTATTCATTCACCAACGCTACAGAAAGAATAAGAAAGGATGGATAATGCTCTTGCCCGGATTACTCATTGCTGCTGCAGTACATGGATTTTACGATTTCTGGCTCATCAACGAAACGATGAATCTCTTTTTCTTTTTATCACTGATGCTGATGGTGATTTCCATTTTTGTGTGGACCATCATGATCAACAATTGCCTTAATATTTCGCCCTTATTCAATAAAGAAATAAGCTTCGATATCACTAAAGCCAACATACTTCTACTTTCAGGCTTATGTTCTGTCTTCCTTCTCGAATTTATACTTACCGCACTCAATGAAGGTGCCGAATATGCCAACGAAGCCCTCAAGTATTCCATGCTGGCGGGAGGATATCTGGTGGTACTATTATCGACTAATCTCAGTAAAATCGACCTGGTGAAAGATGCCTGGGAAAAAATAAATTTATTGCCCTTCCGTAAAATCCTGAACATAAATAATATTAGAAATATGTCGGTGGTATTAACCCCCGGACCGCAACCGTTGCTTAGCAAAGCTAGTTATCCTGCGCGCGCAACAGTCACAAAAAAACTGGTGCTGAACGGCGAAAAAAACTGGTTTCTCCTGCAGTTCAAATGGCCGGTACAACTTAACAACGAAAGCGTGCACCATGCACTGGTAAAAATCATCCATCCCGAAAAAAGTTTTAGCGATGAGAACATCAGCGTGAAAATTATTTACATCAAAAACATTGGAGTGCTCGAACAGGAAAAAATAAGTTCTGAGCAGCTTCGCTATTCGGAAATCGTACGGTCAAATGAATGGATTGAAGACTGACATATATCTTCCTCAACTCACTACTCTGCGCTTTTTCCTGGCGCTGCTGATAGTGATTTTTCATTGCGGACAACACACTTTTCCTTTCAACACCGAATGGCTCAGCCCCCTGATTTCAGAAGGCGCCATTGCCGTAAGTTGCTTTTTCTTCCTCTCAGGATTGGTGCTGTATTACAGTAATCCTTCGATAGAAAAATTTTCAGCGCAGAATTTTTTTCTGCGCCGTTTCGCAAGAATTTATCCGCTGTACTTTTTTGCGTTTGTACTCACATTGATATCGGCCATGCTACTTAAAAATGCTGTACCTAAAGCGAGTAGCATACTATTACAAATGTTTGGTTTGCACGCATGGGTACCGGGAATTTGTTTGGAAATCAATTATCCTTCGTGGTCGCTCTCCGTGGAAATATTTTTCTATTTACTCTTCCCCTTTTTGTTTTTGGCAGCGAGGAAATTGCACTTTAAATATTTTGCTTTTTGCGCTATTACGCTGTGGATCGCGAGTACGATCAACGATTTCTTTCTGGCGGATTTACTGAGAGATAACAACACCAACGAAGCAGGCGACTTCCTTTTGTACTTTCCCTTATGGCACCTGAACACTTTTGTTCTGGGGATGCTGTGCGGATGGACGATCAAAAAATACAAAGACAAAGTTTCATCGGAAATTGTTCCTGTCTTGGTTTTTATTGCTGCTTCAGCTTTGTTGATTTTCATTCTTTCCGGAGATAATCCAATTCATTCGAAAGGACACAACGGACTTTTCGCTCCACTATTTTTTATTGTTGCTTTTGCATTGGCTGTGGACAAATCCTTCATCGCAAAAATTCTGGGAAGAAAGGAATTGGTGTTTTTGGGGGAAATAAGCTACAGTATGTATCTGCTGCAATTCCCCGTGTATTTATGGTTTTGCGAAATACTTCAAACTGAAAATGTAAATGGAAATTTATTTTTTCTTTATCTCGCTGTATTACTTATATGCTCAGCGGCGAGCTATATTTTTATTGAAAAAAAGTGCAGGAAATTATTGTTACGTCAATGGCGATAGGCCCTTCCTTCGCCGGGATGACATCCGCGGGAAAACATTAACAAATGAATTGGGAATGTCATCCCGGCGAAGGAAGGACCTATCACCTCCAATGATTATCCCAACCAGTTTTTGAAAAATTCCTCTTGCTCCTTTGAAAGTGTTTTCAATTTCTCGATACGTGCTGTACTAAAATACCTGTCGTTTGTGGTTTTCAGCAAGACATCCACCAAACGGTGATCCTTTTTGAAAGTCACTTTTATTTCATCCTGGAAATATTCAATCCAATCAGCAGCCTTGTTTTTTTCAATCCCCAAACCATTCACCCCCACCACTTCATCACCTCTGCAAATGCCCGCTAAATCGGCAGGAGAAGCAGGCGCAACATCAGCAACTTTGCCATCACCTTCCAAGCGCATCCCAAAATAAGAAGCCGCATATTGTGTGTTTTCAGTGTGCTTCAGCTGGCAACCCACATATTTCAGCGATTCATTAATTTTAGAAAAATAATCTTCGGTGCCATAAACATATTTATCGAACAAAGCCGACAAATCCTTTCCGGCCGCTTCATTCACGAGTTTTTTATAATCCTCTTCACTATAGCCCTGGTGCTCCAAAGCAAAATCGAGATAGAGTTTTTTCATCACTGAATCCAAACTCTTTTTGCCTCCCGATAGTTTACGAATATGCAAATCGAAAATCATCGCATTGAGCGATCCTTCGGTATAAATGGATGTTTTACGATTTGGAATTCCTTTACTGTATCCATCCAGCCAGGTATCAAAAGAAGCCTCTGCCACCGATTGGTTTTCGCGGCCGTAATTGTAAAAATGCTTATCGAAAGTTTCATTGAGCAAACCGAAATACTGCTGCTCCGAAATTACGCCCGAACGCGCCAGCATGAGGTCGCCGTAATAAGTAGTCACCCCTTCGGCAACATAACCCAATCGCGAATAATTTTCTTTACCGAAGTCATAAGGAAACATCTCCTCCGGACGAATGGATTTGATGTTCCAGGTATGAAAAAGTTCATGAGAAGAAATACCTAAAAAGTTTTCGTAAGATTTTCCTTTCATCAGATTACAGCCGGGACCGAGAGCGATCACAGTGGAATTGCAATGCTCCACTCCATGGTAAAATCCGACTGGCAAAATCTGGAAAAGGAAATGATACTCTTCTACCGGACAGTTGCCAAAAACTTTTACCTGCTCGGCGGTGAAAGCCTTGAAATCGCTCAGCACCTTGTCCCAATCGGGTTTGCATTCGCCATTGAACCAAATGATATAATTGGTGTCTTTGACTGTATAATTTTTGCTTTGCAGATTTTTGGAAGCTATGAAAGGACTGTCAGCCAGCTCATCAAAATTCTTCGCTGCAAAAACATTTTTCTTCAGCTTTTGCAAACCTGTTGCAACGGTATAAGCAACAGGAATATCGAGTGTTAATTCTATAGCATTGTAAAAATGTTCCTGCGTATATAAAAAGCAGTTGGAAGGATTGACATACAACTGATCTTCATTACTGAAAGAAGCACCTGCATCCAACTGATTGGCGTAATACGTGTACTTCACCACTATTTCTTCGGCACCGCTGGCTTCCACCTCCCAGCAGCTTTTGCTGCTTTTTTCAAATTTCAGTTCGGCACCCTTAGCGGTAAAGAACTTTATTTTCTGGATGTTTTTGGCATAATCGGCCAACTCATAGCGGCCCGGACGCCATACCGGAAGGTAAAATTGCATGGTAGATCTTCCTTCCATGTTTTTTACTTTCATTTCCACTTCAACAAAATGCGAACCCGGATTGGCTGCACCTATCGTATAAAAAACTTTGTTTTCCTGATTTTTCATATCACCAAAGTAAATCTTTTTATCTTCGGAGCAACTAAATAAAAGAACACTCTTGAAAAATTATCTGCTTCTATTATTACTGAGCATGCTGTATTTTGCAGGATTGGCGCAAAATCACAGCGACACCCTGAAATTTTTCATTAAAAAGAAAAATTATATTGAAGGCTTACGTTATTGCCAGAAAAACAACTTGTTTGAGAATGCTACAGGTGAAGAAAATTATTATGCAGCTATTCTCTATGATAAAAACAATAAGTTATGCGAGAGTAGCCGTTTGTTCATCCGCATTGTAAATCAACCCTGCGATAAAAAACATCTTAAAAAAGCGAATAAATTTTTAGCCCTGAACAAAACACTGTACGATTCTACTATTTACTATTATTCAAAAGCTTATAAGGCTCATGAAAGCAAAGAATTTGAAAAGGCGCATCAATACCTCGATTTGGTTTTAAAAAACGACCCTCATTTCACCGATGCCCTGCAGTTCATGCTCATCATCGCCGTGGAAGAGAAGAATGAAAAAAACATTCAACACTACTTCGACCTGGTGAAAAAAGAAAATCCTTTTTTTGAAAAATGCTACAGGACAGTAGGGACTTACTATCGCGACAACAATGAATTCAACAAGGCTATGGTGGTTTACGCCGATTTCTTGAAAGTGGATGAAGCCAGCGGAAATTTTGGGATTGCAGGTGTTTATTTCGATCAGGAAAAATATGATAAAGCCATGGAATATTATCGCAAATCGTATGCAGTGGGCAAAGACAAAGCTGCGTTTTTCAATATTGGTTTGTGCTACAAATATTTAAAACAGTACGACCAGGCCATTAAAGTGTTTTTGAATCTGATGAAAACAGATTATGATAATGGCCGCTTAAACGAAGAAGTGGCAAATTGTTATTATGATATCGACGACTACGACACTGCGATAAAGTATTATCAGGTGGCGATAAAAGGCAATCCTAAAAGTGACTGGTCCTATTACTGGATGGGTTTATGTTACTACTATAAAGGAAACAAAGTCGAATGGGATAATGGCAAAGGCAAAGAAGAAAAAGAAATGCTGTTCAACAAAGCTTTCGACTGTGTGAATAAGGCCTCCTTACTAAAGCCAGGAAATCCTAAATATCACTTATGGAAAGCAGAAGTTATTGAATACAGTAGCAGGAGAGCGGAAAGAACTACTTATCTGAAAGAAGCGCTCAGACTGGATTCCAATGATTCCAAATATTGGCATTCTTACATATCCGGTTGTCGGGACAGCGATATCCCTTTTAAGAAAATTGGCCCCATTGCCGCTGCCGGCGTAGAGCATTTTAAATCTCATCTCAATAACCCACAATACGATCACGCCAAAACCTTATATGCAATAGGAAATTTGTACGGCGACTGGCACTCGGTTATTTACGAGAATAAACTACTATCCGACAGCGCCTTACATTACATCAAATCAGCTTACATAGAAGACACTGCCAACACTGAATATTTCAAAACACTTTTCTGGTACATGCAGGATGGAAACAAAATGGACACCGCTATTTGCTTTGATTATCTAAGAAGGCATCCGAATGATTTTGAGCAATGGTATGAAACCTTTGTAGAATTCTGCATCAATAAGCAGTATGAATATGCCAACGTGATTTACGTCCAGGTCAATACGCTTTTCCCCGCTTCTGACCTGGCTAAAGGCATTAATTATGAAGTGCGCTTTTTCAAGAAAAAGTACAAATGGAGCGACATTTGCCAGAAGCAGGAATGTGTCTACTATGACAAGTACACGCATCTGGATTTTTTCAAAGGACCCTATGCCGTCATTCCCCACTAATTTCTTATCTTCGCCGCATAACATTCAAATTATACCTCAATGAATTTTGATCTTATCGTAATAGGAAGCGGCCCTGGTGGATATGTTGCTGCTATCCGCGCTTCCCAACTGGGTTTAAAAACTGCTATCGTTGAACGTTCTGAGCTGGGCGGAATCTGCCTCAACTGGGGTTGTATTCCAACCAAAGCTTTATTAAAGAGCGCCAACGTTTTTGAATATATTAACCACGCTGCTGATTATGGTATTACTGTAAAAAGTGCCGAAGCTGATTTCAGCAAGGTTGTAAAAAGAAGTCGCGATGTTGCCGATGGCATGAGCAAAGGCATCCAGTTCCTGATGAAGAAAAACAAGATTGAGGTCATTGCCGGAACTGCTAAGGTAAAAGCAGGAAAAGTAGTTGAAGTAACCGCTGCCGACGGAAAGAAATCTGAGGTAAGCGCTAAAAGTATTATCATCGCTACAGGAGCCCGCTCCCGTCAGCTGCCAAACCTGCCGCAGGATGGCAAAAAAATCATTGGCTACCGTGAAGCCCTCGTTTTGCCTAAAGCACCAAAATCAATGGTGATCGTAGGATCAGGAGCTATCGGTGTTGAATTTGCCTATTTTTACAACGCTATGGGGACTAAGGTAACTGTAGTGGAATATTTGCCGAACATCGTTCCTGTTGAAGATACTGATGTTTCCCAGGCACTCGAAAAATCATTCAAGAAACAAGGGATTGAAGTACTGACCAACGCTTCTGTTGAGAAGGTGGACACTACCGGAAAAGACTGTAAAGTAACTATCAAAGCGAAAGACGGCGAGAAAGCGCTCGACGCTGAAATCGTTCTTTCTGCTGTAGGTATTGAGGCTAACATCCAAAATATTGGATTAGAAGATGTAGGTATCGTAACCGACAAAGGAAGAATCAAAGTTGACGACTACTACCAAACCAACATCCCAGGTTACTACGCTATAGGCGATGTAATCCCAACTGCCGCCCTGGCACACGTTGCTTCTGCAGAAGGAATCATCTGCGTAGAAAAAATCGCTGGTCACCACCCTGAACCATTGGATTACTCAAACATCCCAGGTTGTACTTACTGCTCACCGGAAATTGCTTCTGTAGGTATGACAGAGAAAAAAGCGAAGGAAGCAGGACATGAAATTAAAGTAGGTAAATTCCCTTTCAGCGCTTCTGGTAAAGCTTCTGCAGCCGGTGCGAAAGACGGGTTCATCAAAGTGATTTACGATGCTAAGTACGGCGAACTGCTGGGTGCCCACATGATAGGCCTCAACGTTACCGAAATGATCGCTGAAATTGTAGTAGCGAAGAAACTCGAAACTACAGGTCACGAAATCCTCAAAGCAGTTCACCCTCACCCAACCATGAGCGAAGCTATTATGGAAGCTACAGCTGCTGCGTATGGGGAAGTGATACATTTGTAAGACAACTTCTCAAATAACTTAAAAGGGCGAAGTAATATTCAGTCATGGTCGGAAGAAATTCCGACCATTTTTTTTGAGGTTGAGCCGCAATGCTTGCGGCCATGAAATGGATTTCAAGACTACACTTCAGCCGCAAGCATTGCGGCTACCTCAAAAACGGTAAGGTAAATCAGGTTTACCATTGTGGCATCAAGATAAAATAGTCAATTAAAAAGATCTTCCGACCATGACTGAAGTAATATTCGCCTTTTTTTTATAATACCGTGCAATGAAAAAAAACAGACAAGCACTTAAATTCTTACTTAGCCTTAGACATCAAGGACCTATTGGAATAGGCGTTGCATACTGGCCTGTTTGGGTACCTATATGGATAATCAACAAAATATTTAAACTCAAATTAGAAAAGTAAGAAACCGTAATTTAGATTTAGCGAAGCGTAATCTGAAATCTACATAGCGGCGATTTGCAATCGCCAGGGATTGAAAATCCCTACCCCGCCCCTCTGCTAAGTTTTCAACTTAGCGGAATCTTTTACCGAAGCTTTCAGCTTCCCATCCAAAAACAATAACGAAGCTGAAAGCTTCAGGAAAAAATTCCGTCAAGTTACGCTTCGCTAAACTTAATGGAGCGCACGCAACCACTGCTAAAAAAATCAATAATAGATTTGCCTATCAACTAGTAGGTAGTTATATTTGCTTCGTGGATACACGAGCAAAAATATTAAAGCTGACGGATCACCTCATTCGCGACAAAGGTTTCAACGCCTTCAGCTTTTATGATATCTCTAAAACCATTGGTATCAAAACCGCTTCTATTCACTATCATTTTCCAAGCAAATGCGATTTGGGCGTGGCTTTACTGAAGCTGCACACCGAGAAAGTAAAAGAGCTGAAAGAAAAAACCAGCACGAAATCTCCCGAAAGAAAACTGGAAGCTTTTCTATCTATTTACTCCAAAAGTAAGCAAGAAGGAAAAGTTTGCATCGTTGGATCTCTAGCAACAGACCTGAATTCCGTAGATAAAAAAATTGCAAAGGAATTAAAAATTCTTGCTGCAGAAATACTGATTTGGGTGACGGAAATACTAGAAGAAGGCAAGAAAAAAAAAGTGTTTTATTTTGATTTGCCAGCACGCACAAAAGCATTGCTCATCATTAGCGCAATGCTGGCTGCGCTGCAAATATCAAGACTCACCAACGACAAAGATTTTACGCTCATCAAACAAAGTGTCATTAATGATTTAAAAAAATAAATATGGATGTATTAAAAATGCTGCAAAGTAATGTCGGGAATGTAGTGCAGGGCAGTCCGTCACAATTCATGAATTGGTTAAAGCCTACCATTCTTAAAGCAGAAAGAGGAAATATTACCCTGCAATATGTTGTACGTCATGAAATGACCAATGCCATGGGCAACCTGCATGGCGGTGTCACTTCCGGCATTGTAGATGACATTTTAGGTGCTGCCGTTTTTTCACTCGGCGAACCTCACTTTTTTGCCACAATTAATTTATCTGTTGATTATCTTTCGGCAGTGAAAAATGGCGAAACGATCATCGCAAAAGGAGAGGTTCTTAAAAAAGGAAAACAGCTGATTCATGCCCAGTGCGAAATATGGAATGCCGATCAAACAAGAATAGTAGCCCGCGGGCAATCGAATTTATTAAAAACTGAAATCGCTAAATAATGAGTCATTTAAAAAGAGTAGTAGTTACGGGAGTTGGCGCATTGACGCCAATTGGAAACAACGTGAATGATTTCTGGACCAACCTGAAAAACGGAGTAAGCGGCGCCGGTCCGATCACCAAGTTTGATGCATCCAAGTTCAAAACACGTTTTGCCTGCGAATTGAAAAATTTCAATCCGCTTGATTTCATCGATAAAAAAGAAGCGAGTCGCTACGACCTATTCACGCAATATGCTTTGATTGCCACCGAAGAAGCTATCAAACATGCACAAATCGATTTTGAAAAACTCAACAAAAACCGCATTGGTGTGATTTGGGGAAGTGGTAACGGCGGTATTGGCTTCTTTGAAGAACAAGTGAAAGAATATGCCAAAGGCGATGGCACTCCGCGCTTCTCCCCTTTCCTCATTCCTAAAATGATTGTAGATATCGCATCAGGCATTATCTCTATTAAATATGGTTTGCGAGGTGTAAATTTCACCGCTGTATCGGCTTGTGCTACATCCAACACTGCTATCATAGACTCTTTCAACCACATCCGCTGGGGAAAAGCCGATATGATTATTACCGGCGGATCGGAAGCGCCAATTTGCGAAAGTGCCGTTGGTGGCTTTAGTGCTGCAAAAGCGTTGTCTCAATTCAACGAAAATCCACAAAAGGCTTGTCGACCATTTGATATAAAACGAGACGGATTTGTAATGGGTGAAGGTGCCGGCGCTGTGATTTTGGAAAGCTATGACCACGCCATCAAGCGCGGTGCTCCGATATTGGCTGAAATTGTTGGCGGTGGTATGACTGCCGATGCTTACCATCTCACCGGTACGCACCCCGAAGGTGAAGGCGCTTACCTCGGCATGCTGGAAGCAATGAATGAAGCAGGTATTACTGCTGATCAAATCGATTACATCAATCTGCACGCCACTTCCACACCACAAGGCGATGTAAGCGAATTGCGTGCAGTGGAAAGATTGTTCGGTACTTCGAAAAAATTCTCTGTCAGCGCTACCAAATCCATGACGGGCCACCTGCTGGGCGCTGCCGGGGCAATAGAAGGCATTGCATGTATCATGGCAACAAGGGAAAATATTATCCCCCCAACCATCAACACCGATGAGCCGGAACCGTTGTATGCCGATAAATTCAACCTCACTTTAGGCAAGGCCGAGCACAAAACCGTGACCTATGCGATGAGCAATACGTTTGGTTTTGGCGGCCATATCGCCGCTTCGCTGTTTAAGAAGTATGAAGGATTTTAGATTTACGATTTTAGATTTACGATTTTAGATTGCTTAAAGAATTCAATCTACAATCGTAAATCTGAAATCTTCAATCAATCTAAAATCTACAATCAAAAAAGTATATTTGCCCCATGTGCGGCATTAGCGGAATAATCAGCAAAACAGATCTCAGTCAAAACGAGATCACGCAATTGAAAGCGTCGGTATCTTGTCTGACTAAAAGAGGTCCCGACAGTAACGGCACCTTTGTTCACCAGAACATCGGCGTGGGCCACGCCCGTTTGTCTATTATGGACACCAGCTCCGCCGCAAGTCAACCTTTCATTCATGAAGATGGCCATCATATACTCGTCTTCAACGGTGAAATCTACAACTTCAAAGAGCTGCGCGCTCCGCTGGAAAAAGAAGGTGTAAAATTCCGTACGCATTCCGATACCGAGGTTTTACTGGAAATGTACCGCAGGGAAAAAGAAAGATGCATTGAAAAGTTTGTTGGATTTTTTGCCTTTGCTATTTTGGATAAGCGCGATAATTCTGTTTTCATTGCCCGCGATCGCTTTGGCATCAAGCCACTTTATATCTATCAGGATGATCAGAAGATCCTTTTTGCCAGCGAGTTGAAATCCATTATGGCCTTTGATATTAAAAAGGAGATCAACTTCACTGTTGTTTACCAATATCTGCAATTCAATTATATTCCCGGCAACCAGTGCATTTTCAAGAATGCATATAAACTGAAGCCAGGACATTTCGCTGTAATCTCTGATAACAAAATCGAGTCGAAAGCCTATTATACCATTCCCTACAACCGCGAATACAAAACATCTTTATCCTACGCCGATGCCCAGAAAAAACTAGTGGAGTTGCTGGAAAAATCGGTAGAAAGAAGAATGATCGCTGATGTGCCGCTAGGAGCTTTTTTAAGTGGCGGTACCGACTCCTCTATTATTACAGCGCTGGCAAGTAAGCAAACCAAAAACCTGAACACTTTTTCTATTGGGTACCAGGACGAACCTTTATTTGACGAAACAGCTTACGCCCAGGAAGTCGCCAAAAAATTCAATACCCATCACACTGTTTTCAAGCTTACCAACAAAGATTTGTTTGATGTGCTTTACGAAGTGCTGGATTACACCGACGAACCTTTCGCCGATTCTTCAGCCCTGGCGGTATATATATTGAGTCGCGAAACACGGAAGAAAGTAACAGTTGCCCTCTCCGGCGATGGTGCCGATGAATTGTTTTCGGGTTACAACAAGCACAAGGCCGAATACCTCATGCGCCATCCTTCGGCCAAAAATGCGGTGATCAATAATATGGGCTGGCTGTGGAAAATGATGCCGCAATCGCGCAACAGTTCCATTGGCAACAAGATGCGACAGCTGGATAAATTCGCTTCGGCTTCAAAGTTGACCGCATCGGAAAGGTATTGGAGCTGGGCAGGGCTCATGAATGAACACGCTGCAAAGGAAATGTTGAAGCAGAGCATAGATGGTTCTGAATATAAAAATGCGAAATCTGAATTATTAAAAGCCTTTACTCCGGATGGAGATTTCAACGAAGTACTGCTTACCGACATGAATATGGTGCTGGAAGGCGACATGCTCACGAAAGTCGACAGGATGTCCATGGCCAACAGTCTGGAGGTACGCGTCCCTTTCCTCGATCATGAGGTAGTCAACTTTGTTTTCTCCCTGCCCGAAGACTATAAAATATGTCCGACTCACCGCAAGCGCATTTTGCAGGACACATTTAAAGACATCCTCCCCGAGAGATTATACAAGCGGCCGAAGCACGGCTTTGAAGTACCACTCTTGTCGTGGTTCCGCACCGACCTCAAGTGGATGATACACAACGATCTGCTTTCAAAAGACTTCATCGAGAAGCAAGGTATTTTCAACCCTGAAAAGATTGAACAGCTCAAAGCAAAACTCAACAGCTCCAACCCTCAGGACGCCACAGGAAACATCTGGGCCCTCATCGTTTTTCAATACTGGTGGAAAAAGTGGATAAATTGATTACTTTTGCCGAATACTTGAAGCGCACTAATGCCACGAATTTTACGGATTATAAACAGATTTAACCTTGGGGGACCTACGTACAACGCAGCCTATCTAAGCAAGTACATGCCGCCCGAATATGAAACCATGCTCATTGGTGGTGAAAAAGAAGATCATGAGGAAAGCAGCATGCATATCCTTCACGATCTTGGACTTAATCCTATTATCATCCCCGAAATGAAACGTTCCATCAATCCGATGAACGACTACAATACGTATAAAAAAATCAAAGCGATTATTAAGGATTTCAAGCCGGACATCGTTCATACCCATGCTGCAAAGGCAGGAACCATTGGGCGACTGGCTGCTTACAATTCAGGAGTTCCCGTAATTGTACACACCTTCCACGGCCACGTATTCCACTCCTATTTCAACAAAACCAAAACCTCGCTCTTCAAAAGAATTGAACGCAACCTGGCCGGAAAAAGCACGAGGATCATTGCCATCAGCGAAAAGCAGAAGTACGAACTTGGAACAATACACCGCATTTGCCGTCCGGAAAAACTGGAAGTAATTCCACTGGGTTTCGACCTCAGTCGTTTCCAGGAAAATATAGAAGGCAAGAGAATTGCCTTCCGCAAGCAATACAACATTGCTGACGATGAGATTGCCGTTGGTATTGTAGGACGCATCGTTCCGGTGAAGAACCATGAACTTTTTATTCGTGCCTGGAAAGAGGTGAGTGACAAGACCAGCAAAAAGATACGAGGCTTCATTGTGGGGGATGGTGAAGACCGCTTAAAAACAGAAGCTTTGGCGAAGGAGCTGAACATTTCTATTTGTACCGAAAATTTTGAAAATTCCAAATGTAGTCTTACGTTTACATCATGGATTAAAGACGTTGACGTCGTTAATGCAGGAGTAGATATCATTGCATTGAGTTCTTTAAATGAAGGCACACCTGTAAGTTTGATTGAAGCGCAGGCCGGCAACAATCCGGTGGTAAGCACGAAGGTAGGCGGAATTGAAAATGTGGTGATCCACAACAAAACAGGTTTATTATCTGAAGTAGGTGATATCAAGGCCTATGCCGCCAACTTACTGAAACTCATTGAAGATGAAGTCCTTCGCGGTCAGATGCAAAAAGAAGGCTGGGAAAATGTGAGGGAAAAATTCCATTATACCCGCCTGGTGAATGATATGGATAAACTGTATAGCACTTTACTGAATAGCTGAAATGAAATACTTATTAAAACCTTATATACTTATCGTAATGGCTGTGGTGGCTCTTTCATCATGCGCCACCTTAAATCCCAGCAGGATGCTCAAAATCCCTGCGGATTACCCTTATGCAAAGTTCCCGGATTCGGTAAAGGTTGAACCGTATAAAATAGCCGTCAACGACATTATCAGCTTTAGTTTATACACCAATGATGGTTTCAAGATGGCCACTATTTCAGGCTATGCAGAAGGTTCAGCCGGTGGAGCGGGGGCAGCAGGAGCCACCACCTTTAAAGTACGCTCCAATGGAAAAATCAAGATGCCCGTATTGGGTGAACTTGACGTTCTTGGCCTCACCGTGAAACAGGCCGAGGAATTACTGGAAGAAAAATTTAAGCAATATTTCGTCAATCCCTTTGTAATACTGGAAATCACAAACAAGAGAATTTATCTCTTCCGGGGAGGTGTTTCAGCCAATATTGTCACCCTTGAAAATGAAAACACCACTCTCTTTGAAGTACTTGCCAAAGCCGGAGGTGTTGCCGGAGGAACAGGAAGTTCCAATGCCGCATCCAGCAATGGCGGTGGCGGTGCAATGAACTACGCCAATAAAATAAAGATTATCAGAGGCGACCTCAAAAAACCAGATATCTACCTGGTTGATTTATCAAAAATTGACGGACTCAAGGACGCCGACATTGTTATGCAGGCCAATGATATTGTGTACATTGAGCCGGTAATCAACTACCCATACACTATTACCTCGGATATTACCTCATTTACCGGTTTGATTACTTCAATCCTGAGTATTGCCGTGTTGTATTCAGTCCTTACCAAGCCTTAACAGATGGAAAGAAAAAAGATAGCCCTGCTGAATGACGACTTTGATTTAGCCCTCGCGCTGAAAATAACAAAGGGTTCTATCGTGTGGGTCATCGTTTTACTGTCTCTGGGCTATACCTTTGCCTTTATTTACAATCGTTATACCCAGCCTGTATTCCAGGCGAAAACCATTTTGAAAATCGGTGAGAACAACAACATGAATAAAATCATGCAGTTTGAGAACATCTACGAGATGGCTATCGCAGGGGAAGTGGAACTCATGAGGTCGAAGTCTCTCATTACAAGAGCATTGAAAAATCTACCTCTGGATATTTCCTATTTTTCGGAAGGAGCATTTCTGAATTTTGAGGAATACAAAACTTCTCCTTATAAAGTAAGCTATCAGATAAAAAACCAGTCTATCTATGAGGTTCCTATTTATGTAAAATTCCTCCCAGATGAAAAAGTACAGGTAAGCTATTATCTCGGTGAGGTCGCACACGAACATGTCATTTCTATCAATACCTGGACAACCTTCCCTGAAATGGAGCTTAAAATCACCATTTCACAGGCCCAGTACGTTAAATTACAGGGAGAAGGAGAAGCGTCGCCAAGGTACTTTATCCTGCACGAAGAGGATCATATCGTTAATGAATGTTTGTCGCAGCTGATGATCAATGTAATCAACGAACAGGCAAAAACACTGGAAGTGGAATTCATTTCCAACAACCCTCTCAAATGTGCCGATATTGCCAATGCCATATCCAGGGAATTCCTCAAATACAATGTTGAAAAGAAGGCGGAAAGCGCCAATCAGATGATCAACTTCACTAATGATCAGTTACTGCTCATCAATGAAAAAATCAATGACTACGCTAAGATCCTTGAACCATATGCTGACAAGGATGAATCAGGTGCAAGCAAATTCAATCCCCTGCTTTTCAATCCACCTGCCAATAACCAGAATATTGATGAGGATAAGTTCCAGTTAATGACTTTCGAGTTGCAGGCACTTAAAGATTACAAGCAAAAACTGGGGAAACTTCAGGCCAGCGATTACATCTATGCGCCATTGCTCACCTCTCCTGTAGCCCATGCCTTACTGCCAATTATACAGCAAAACCAACTCATGATTACCCAGCGCAAGGAGTTGCGTTACATGTACACCGAAAATAGCGGTCCGATAAGGGAGCTCGATTATAAGATACAGCTCAACAGGAAAGAATTGCTGGAAAGTATTGATATTGCTATAAGTGAAATGCAGCAGGAGCTTGATAAACTGGAGCTCAAAATTTCCAAGAAAAACAATCAGATCGTCGTAACCGATGTGATAAACAAGAAAATAAAAGACTCTGAAATCAATCAGATAGAAAGAATGTATGAAATCAGTCAGGATTACTATACCAAACTCCTCCAGAAAAAATCGGAGTTTGAGATGGTAAAGGCCGGCTTTGTTTCTAACAACGACATTCTTGAATATGCTTACAGCAACGAAACACCAATTGAACCGCAGACAAGGCTCATCTACATTCTTTTCATTTCCATAGGGGCTGCCATAAGCATTGGTATTATAGTGGTACGCTACCTTATGCACAATACCGTTTCGGCTATTGTCGACATAGTTAAATATACCAACCAGGTGGTTATCCTGGGGATGATTCCCGAATACAAAGAGTCTATTCCGATTTCTCAGTTGCTGGTAGACAAAAATCCGAAATCATTGATGACGGAGGCCTTCCGCTCTATCCGTTCAAACCTTCAGTTCCTTAGAAAGAGCGACGATTCAAAAGTCATAGCCGTAACCTCAACAGTCAGCGGTGAAGGTAAAACCTTCGTCGCCATTAACCTTGGTGGTATCATTGCTTTTTCAGGAAAGAAGGTAATCATTCTCGATTTGGATATGCGTAAACCTAAAACCCACATTGGTTTTAACGCTGAAAACAGAATTGGCATGAGCACCTTGCTGATCAAGAAATCGAACCTTGAAGAATCTATTCAGCGAAGCAGCTTGGAAAACCTGCACTTTATTACTGCCGGACCTATTCCTCCAAACCCTTCAGAGCTTATTATCAGCAAGGAGATGGACATTATCCTGGCCGAGCTTAAAAAAACATACGATGTAATCGTAATTGATAATCCGCCGGTAGGTATCGTAACTGATGCCTTCCCTATCATCCAGAAGGCCGATTATCCGATATATATCCTGCGTGCCAATGTATCGAAGAAAATCTTCCTGCAAAACATCAACCACCTGAAAGAGGAGAATAAAATCACCAACCTCTCTGTCATCCTTAATGGTGCCGGAAACAGGGCCAGCAAAGGTGGTTATGGTTACGGTTATGGTTATGGCTACGGTTATGGCTACGGTTATGGTTATGGTTATGGCTACGGCTATGGCTACTATGAAGAGTCAACCAGAACCAAGAAAAAGAAGAAGTCAAACTTTTTTTCAAAATTATTTGGCTAGGCCATAGGACTTATACAATGAAAGTCATACCAACAGAAATCCCGGATTTACTGATCGTTGAACCGGCAGTCTTTTACGATCCGAGGGGATATTTTTACGAAAGCTACAACGAGAAAAAATTTCACGAGCACAACATCACCGCTAAATTTGTACAGGATAACCTTTCCAAATCCTCCAAAGGCATTTTGCGCGGACTCCATTTCCAGAAACCGCCCTATACTCAAGGGAAACTGGTGAAAGCCATTCAGGGTTCTGTGCTGGATATATCTGTAGATCTCCGCAAAGATTCCCCTACCTATGGCAAACATGTAAAAGTGCTTCTCTCGGAGGAAAATCAGCGCATGCTCTGGGTTCCCGAAGGTTTTGCCCATGGCTTCCTCACCCTTGAAGACAATACCATTTTCCATTACAAATGCACCAATTTTTACAATAAGGAAGCCGACTGTTCTATTTTGTGGAACGACCCTGCATTAGGTATTGATTGGGGGATCAGCAATCCTATTCTTTCCGAGAAAGACCTCAACGGGAAACCACTCAAGCATTTTTATGGTTTGTTTTAACATTGTAAAATCTTACTTTTGCATTTCAGAATCCAACAGTAGATAATGCTTAAAATCAACGAACTGCTTTTTTACATCTGTTTCTTCATTGTCTTGATAGGCTTTTCTGCACTGATCAACGGACTTTTCTTAAAGTTTGCCAAAACGCTGGGAATTAGAAACAGCAGTAACAGTAACAATGATGAAACCATTATTCGCTGGGGCAGCACATCGAAACCGGCATTTGGAGGTATTTCCTTTTATATCCTCTTCCTCTTTTCCTTTATCCTGGCTGCATTCAAACACAATCTTATTGACACACAAGTACTGGGAATTCTTATCGCCGTTTCATTGGGCTTTATGATAGGACTGGCCGATGATGCTTACAACACCAAGCCACTTCTGAAGTTTTTGGGACAGGTACTTTGTGCAGTGATCCTGGTGATCACCAATACAAAAATCACTCTATTCGATAATGATATCGTCAACATCGCCCTCACTATTTTTTGGGTGATAGGCATGATGAACTCTATTAACATGCTCGATAACATGGATGCAATCACTACCTCAGTATCCATCTTCGTTTGTCTTACTACCCTGGTACTTTTTGTAGTAAGCGGCGACTTCGGGAATATTTTCTTTATTATTTGTCTGGGACAGGTAGCTGCATTGCTCGGCTTCCTTTATTTCAACTGGAATCCGTCACGCATGTATATGGGTGATACAGGGAGTCAGTTCCTTGGTGTGCTGCTGGCTGCAATTGGTATTCTCTTCTTCTGGAATGCCCAGGGCCGAGATGGAGAACCCCTTGAGTTTTCAAGAAAAATACTGGCAGCAGTAACTGTATTTATCCTCCCTATTGTTGATACCACCACGGTAACTATCAATCGCTTGCTGAAGAAACAAAGTCCGTTCGTTGGCGGTAAGGACCACACCACACATCACTTGTCCTATGCCGGGCTCAGTGATCGCGAAGTGGCTCTGGTATTCTGCGCTATATCATTGGTTTCCATGTTCCTGTCGGTGTATATCATCCATTTTGTGAAAGAGTGGAACACCACCACCACCATCCTTTTTGGTACGTATTGTGTAATAATATTCACCATTCTTTATTACCTTACACGAGTAAAAAGACCACCTAAAGCAAAGGAAAACAAATGAAAAAAAAGGGACTCATAGCATTTAGCACTGTTGCTGTTCTCTTTGTTGTTATTGAGCTTTTCACCTTTTCCAGAGAGGCTGAAAAATATCCTTTCACGATTATTTTCAAAGACTTTAAAATCTCTCCCGATATCAATTTTTGTGGAGAGCCTGTACCTTTCCAGAGTGATGATATCCGTGAACGTTTCGACAGGGAGATACTGAAAAACGCCTACTGGCAATCGGAAACCATTATGTATTTCAAAAGAGCCAAAAGATGGTTCCCTGTGATTGAACCCATCCTGAAACAATACGGTTTGCCTGATGATTTGAAATATGTAGCCATTATTGAAAGCGGACTGGTGAATGTAGTGAGTCCGGCCGGTGCAACGGGGTTCTGGCAAATCATGGAACGTACCGGAAAAGAGTACGGAATGGAAATCCGTGAAGAAGTGGACGACCGCTACGATGTAGAAAAATCTACACACGCCGCCTGCAAATATTTCCGATCGGCTTACCGAAAATTCAAATCTTATACTGCTGCCGCCGCTTCATACAACATGGGGATGGGCGGACTGGCAAGCAAGATGGAAGAACAGGGGGTAAACAGCTACTACGACTTGTTACTCAATACCGAAACATCCAGGTATGTTTTTCGAATCCTTTCCTACAAGGAGATTTTCAATAACCCTAAATACTATGGCTATGATCCTGAAAACATCGACGGTTATCCTCCTTACGATGTATATTCAGTGAAAGTGGATTCCACCATTCCCGATCTTATGAGATACGCGCTTTCAAAAAATTCCAATTACAAAATTCTGAAAACGCTCAACCCGTGGCTGCGTGAAAAACGACTCACCGTGCGTCCGGGAACAAGCTATACTATTAAACTACCAAAAAGCGGTATTTACCAGTATGAAGAGTTATTTGCTCCTGCTGCTGACACGGCAGCAGTACCTTTAGTGAGCGACTCAACAGTAATTGATATCACAGCTCCGAATTCAGGCAAAGAATAAAGTGAGCACTTCCAAAGAATATATTAAGGTTTTTGGGGCACGCGAACATAATCTTAAAAACATCAACGTTGAGATTCCGCGCGATGAACTTGTAGTGATTACAGGTTTGAGCGGCAGCGGGAAATCATCATTGGCTTTCGACACCATTTATGCCGAGGGTCAGCGCAGATACATTGAAAGTTTTTCGGTGTATGCACGACAGTACCTCGGTGATCTTGAGAAACCGGATGTAGATAGTATCGAAGGATTGAGTCCGGTGGTTTCCATTGAACAAAAAACAACGAGTAAAAGTCCGCGATCCACTGTCGGCACCATCACTGAAATTTACGACTTACTGCGTTTGCTTTTCGCACGTGCCGGCACAGCTTACTCCTATGAAACCGGTGACGAAATGATTCGCTTCACCACCAGCCAGATCATTGAAAAAATAAGCAGCTCCTACAAAAACAAGAAAATTGTTTTGTACGCCCCACTCATCAAAGGCCGCAAGGGGCACTACCGCGAACTCTTTGAAAAGTTGTTGAAACAAGGCTATTTAAAAGTGCGGGTGGATGGAAAAATTGTGGAGCTCACTAAAGGTTTTCAGGTAGACAGATATAAGATCCATGATATTGAAGTGGTGATTGACCGACTGGATTTATCAAGCAACCCTGGCGACAGATTGAAAAGCTCCGTTGAATCGGCCCTCAAAATGGGGAATGGTATTTTGATGGTCGGCATCCACGAATCAGACGACCTAAAATACTACAGCAGGAATTTGATGTGTCCTACTTCCGGACTCTCCTATCCTGATCCTGAACCGAATTTATTTTCCTTCAACTCGCCTTACGGAGCTTGTCCGCACTGCAAAGGTTTGGGCAATATTCCCGAACTCGATGAAAGCAAGATCATTCCCAATAAAAATCTGTCCATCAAAAGCGGTGCTTTATTGCCTTTGGGCAAGCACCGTGATAACTGGATTTTCACGCAATTGGAAAATCTTTGTCAGAAACACAATGCAACCATCTTCACTCCGGTAAAAGAATTATCGGAAGAACTGATGAATGAAATATTGTATGGTGAACCGGAAGGCTTCCAGGGCATATTGAATTTGCTTGAACAGCTTTCCGACGACCAGGAAGGCGCCGAGAAATGGCTGGGCACTTTTTCTAATTACATTACTTGTAAAGTATGCAACGGAGCACGACTCAACAAAATCGCACTACATTTTAAAGTAGGTGGCAGCGGGATGCAGGATCTGGTGAATCTCGATATTGATGATTTTTACCAGTGGATAGCGCAGCTGAACAAAAAATTATCCGACAGCCAGCTTAGGATAGCCAGTGAAATCATCAAGGAAATAAAAAGGAAAACTGAATTTTTAGTCGATATAGGTTTGCACTACCTCACCCTCAACCGCGGCTCCAAAGGCCTGTCGGGAGGTGAGAGTCAGCGCATACGCCTCGCCTCACAAATCGGTTCCGATTTGGTTGGTGTGCTTTACATCTTAGATGAACCGAGTATCGGACTCCATCAGAAAGACAACATCAAGTTAATTTCTGCCTTGAAAAAACTGCGCGACGGAGGCAACTCTATTTTAGTGGTGGAGCACGATAAGGAGATGATTGAAGCAGCGGATTATGTGATTGATGTGGGGCCGGGAGCAGGTATCCACGGCGGACAAATCATAGATGCCGCAATACCCTCCAAACTCAGCAATCCCGAATCCACTACTTTTCAATATCTCAGGGGCATCAAAAAAATTGAGGTTCCTAAAACGAGAAGAAAAGGGAATGGTAAATTTTTATCGATCAAAGGTGCGTCGGGCAACAACTTGAAAAATGTAACACTCGATCTTCCGCTGGGGAAATTAGTGTGTATCACCGGACTCAGTGGCAGCGGGAAATCAACGCTCATCAATGAAACACTTTACCCTGCTGTAAATCAGTATGTGAATAAGGGTAGCAATATTGCATTGCCCTACAAATCCATCGATGGACTGGAGAACATCGACAAGGTGATACAAATTGATCAGTCACCGATTGGCCGCACACCACGCTCTAATCCTGCCACCTATACCGATGTTTATACCGACATCCGTAATCTTTACGCAATGCTTCCCGAATCGAAAATCAAAGGCTTTAAAGCCAACCGTTTTTCCTTCAATATTTCAGGCGGACGATGTGAAGAATGCAAAGGTGCAGGTGTAAAAAAAGTGGAGATGAATTTTCTTCCTGATGTATTGGTGCAATGTGAAACCTGTTCGGGCAAAAGATTCAATGCCGAAACCTTGCGCGTGAAATACAAAGGGAAAAACATCAACGATGTTTTGAATCTCTCTATAAATGAGTCTACTCATTTTTTCGAAAACCATCCTAAAATTTACCACAAATTAAAAACGCTTCAGGATGTCGGACTGGGTTATATTAATCTAGGCCAGCCCTCCACTACTCTCTCCGGTGGTGAGGCACAGCGCATCAAGCTGGCTTCGGAGCTATCAAAAAAAGACACCGGGAAAACCCTCTATATTCTTGATGAACCTACAACAGGATTGCATTTTGAGGACATTCGCATACTTACGGATATTTTGCACCGACTCGCCGACAAGGGCAATACTGTTCTTGTGATTGAGCACAACCTCGATGTAATAAAACTTGCCGATTATATTTTCGACATGGGACCAGAAGGCGGAAAAAATGGAGGAAATATTGTTGCCGAAGGCACTCCCGAACAAGTGGCAAAAAACAAGAAAAGCGTTACCGGCGCCTTTTTAAAGCAGGAATTGTAAAATAATTCCCCCGCAATTAACAAAGCACTCTTAATACTTCGTAAATAGTTGAGCTTCAAAAGCAATTTACAGCAACTATCTTTATTCCACATATATCAAATAATGAAAGAAAACGACGCAAAAAAAGTAAGGGAAGCCTTCAAGAAAAAGAAGTGGAACGAAATTAAAACAAACGATTCCTGGGCTATTTTCAAGATCATGGCGGAATTTGTTGAAGCATTCGATAAGCTCGCACGAATCGGCCCTTGTGTTTCTATATTCGGTTCGGCGAGAACTCCAAACGACAACAAATACTATCAGCTTGCGGAGGAAATCGCTTTTAAGCTTACACAAAATGGATACGGCGTTATCACCGGTGGTGGTCCGGGTATCATGGAAGCTGCAAATAAAGGTGCAAATAAAGGAGGTGGAATTTCAGTCGGATTAAATATCGACCTTCCTTTTGAACAATCTTCTAATGCTTTTATAGATAAAGACAAAAACATCGACTTCGAATACTTCTTTGTACGTAAAGTAATGTTCGTAAAATACGCTCAGGGTTTTATCGTACTTCCAGGAGGATTCGGAACATTGGATGAACTTTTTGAAGCGATCACCTTAATTCAGACACAAAAAATCGGACACTTTCCGATCATCCTTGTAGGCAAAAGTTTTTGGGGTGGATTGATTGAATGGTTTAAGAGTACTCTCCTCACGGAAAAGAACATTAGCGCGGAAGACCTCGATTTATACATCGTTGTGGATACAGCCGAAGAAGCCGTTTCGGAAATCAATAAATTCTATGGCAAGTATCTGTTGAAACCGAATTTCTAATTTTAAGTTGATGCATATCAAATTGAAAGCTGTTTTTTGTAAAAAATTAATTATAAATTAGGCTCGCTCAAGGGACAAATTTTTTCTATGAAAATTCGATTGACTATTACAGTTTTATTTTTTCTTGGCGCGTTAATTTCACGCGCCCAGGATTCTGCAGTAGTTGAAGAAGCTCCCGTAAATTTCAATCTCTTTAAAATAGGCATCGGTGCCGGCGCCTTCAATTTTGATGGCGACGTTGGTGTTTTCTCTAAAATAGGAACAGTAGATGATCTTCGCTTAGGTTATACTTTCTCTGCGAGCCAACGCTTTTTAACCATGTTCAGCGCCAACCTCAACGGTTTTTACGGTCAGGTTTCCAAAAGCGAAAGAAGCGGTACTCGTAACCTCAACTTCGAATCCCAGATAATGGGCGGCAATCTGACATTAGCATTTCACCTTGACAATAAATACATGATTAAAAGCGGGAAATTCGGCCCCTACATTTTTGGTGGTGTTGGTTATTTTATGTTCAACCCGATGGGGGATCTTAAAGATGAAAATGACCAGCAATACTACTACTGGAGCGATGGAAGCACACGTGATATTGCTGAAACACAAGCCAATATTCCTCTCTCCAAAATACTGAAAAGAGATTTCAATTACGAAACCCAACTGACTGATCCTAACAACAACTACAGCAAAGGCGCTCTTATTTTTCCTGTGGGTATTGGATCAAAATTCCAACTCCATAGAAATGTGGATTTCTTTGTGAATGGGACGTATTATATTACCCAAACCGATTTCCTTGATAATTTCAGCGCGGGAGCAAACAGCGATGCTTTCTGGACAGCTACCGGCGGACTCCAGTTCAACTTCCAGAAGAAAGCACCGGAAGACAAGAGCAAACAAATATACGATGATGTTGACATGGAGACGCTTCTCCTAAAATCAGACAAAGATGCTGATGGCGTTTTGGATAAAGCCGACCTTTGCGCTGGAACTCCTGCAGGCACCAAAGTAGACGATAAAGGCTGTCCGCTTGATAAAGATGGCGACGGTGTTCCTGATTATCTGGATGCTGAAAAAGAATCGGCAAAAAATGCTGTAGTAACCGACAGCGGTGTGGCCATTACCGACAGTACTTTCCAGGCAGCTTACAACGACTCCATTGTAATGGATCACGATATAATTTGCGCAGTATATCCTAGTCTGTGCAAACAAGGAAGCAAGGTAGAAGAAAGCGACAGTAAAAACAGCAATTCAAAATTGAAGACGCCATATTCCTATGCCGATGTTAACAACGATGGCTCTATTAGCTCTGATGAAATCTATAAGGTAATCGACAGGGTTTTTGACGGATCCACCGAGATCAAACTCAATGATGTCCATAAAATCATTGACTATTTCTTTGAGCATTAACGCTGAAAAATCACACCAGCTTTTCTCTTTTTTCAAATTAATTCAAGGCAAGAAATCCCCCTGAATCTTTTCAACATTTTCAAGCCCTTATTAACAAGCCTGTGTTTGCAATAATGAGTAGCCCCATCCCCCGACGCTTTCTATTTAAAATAGATTTGTGTCAATTGATGAATACTTTTTATGATAAAAGGACTACTCGTATACATTAACATTATCTTCTTATCCCTGCTGGGATACTTTGCAGAAGATGCCGTTACCGTAGATGCTCAGATGCCTGCAACCGCCAAGCCGGGAGAAACATTTGAAGTTGTGGTAAACATAAAAAAAGGGAGCATCACGGAGTTTGCTAAATTCCAGATGCAGCTACCTGTAGGATTCACCGCAGAAAATATCGACAGCAAATCAGGTTCTTTCACTTTTGCCCAGCAACAGGTGAAAATCATCTGGATGGCATTGCCTACAGAAGCGCAATTCCAGATCAAATTCAAGGTAAAAAGTTTTCCTAGCACGAACGGCACTTACAATCTCACCGGAAAATTCCATTATGTGTTGCAAGGCACAAAATACGAAGCGAGCACTCCAGTAAAAATTATTACTGTTGGTACGCCTTCTGATGTGGCCATGACGCCAACCAACACGGGAAATACCGCAAACAATACAGGTACTGCTGCAAATACAGGCACTGCAACCAACAGCGCCGGTACCGGTGCTGCAAAAAACAACACCCAAAACACAACAGGCACAACTCAAAACACAGCAACCAACAACAATGCTTCAACACAAACCAATACTGCAACAAACAATGCAACTTCTAACACTGCCACCAACCAAAATGATGCAGTAGCTTCTGCTGATGGTATTGAAGTGAAAAGAATTTTATCGGGAACACAAATCAAGAAAGGCAGCTCTATCATGGTTGATCTTGTGATCAACAAAGGCAGTACTACCGGTTTTGCAAAAATCATGGAAACCCTTCCTCCTGGCTTCACTGCTGAAGAAGTTGATGCTTTCGGTGGTGTGTTTTCTTTTCAGGAGGGCAAAGTTAAAATCCTTTGGATGACCATGCCTGCCTCAAAAGAAATCAGGGTGAAATACAAAATAACTTATGTTGGTGATGCCAAAGGAAAATTCCCTGTGGAAGGTTTCTTCTCTTATTTGAAAGAAAGCGATGGCACCAATAAAAAAATAGCTTTCAACAACAGCGAAATCACTGTGGTGGATCAAATCACAGAAGAGCCTGTTGCTATTGTGGATACTAAAAAAGACGAACCAAAGAAAGACGAACCCAAAAAGGATGAGCCAAAGAAGGATGAGCCCAAAAAAGACGAACCTAAGAAAGATCCTATAGCTCAAACGCCAAAGAAAGAGCCTAAGAAAGATGATAAAACTCCTTCTGTAAAAGTGATTAAGGACAACAACACAGCCGACAACACTAAAAAATCTCCTTCTTCAGGCAGCGCTGGCTCAGGAGATTTTGGATCGAGCAATCCTAATCAGGGACTCTACTACAGTGTTCAGATTTGCGCTACCAAGAGACAGGTGGATGTTGCGTATTTCAAACAGAACAACAACATCAATGAAAAAGTGTACACCATGATGCACGAAGGATGGCATAAGTATGTGGTAGGCGAATTTACGGTTTACAAAGATGCCCGTGACCACCGCGAAGTGGTGAAGACTGAAAATAAAGTTGTTGGTCCGTTTGTAACCGCGTACAACAAAGGCACCAGAATCACAGTGCAGGAAGCATTGATGATTTCAGGACAGAAATGGGTGCAGTAATTCTTGCTGAACAATCATTTAGAAAATTTCCTCCTTATATCATTGCGATTTTTTGATCGTTAATTCCTTCTTCTTTTAAAAAGAAGAAAGCTTATTGAACCACAACCTCATTCCTCTTCTCCGACACCACCCACATCAGCAAAATGGTGATCAGTGAATTATACACAATCAACTCACTTCCAACCTTAATACCAAAAAAGTTATCCGAATTTGAGAGCAAGTGAATCGTGAGCGAAATACTAAAGGCGGCAATAGCAATAACCAAAGAATAGTATTCAACCTTCAACACTCTCTTTGTGAAAATGCCAAAGGCAAAAATGCCAATCAGCGGACCGTAAGTAAAACCGGCAAAAGTGAGAATTTGCTGAATGGCGCTGCTGTCTACAAAAGCATCAAGAATAAGAATTACCATCAGTAATATTCCCGACATGGCAACATGAACCCTGTCCTTCCACTTCTTTTGCTGTGCCTCCTCCATCTTTCGAATGCCTAAAAAATCCACGCAGAAGGAAGTGGTTAAACTTGCCAATGCCGAGTCAGCACTGGCATAAGTGGCCGCAAACAAACCCAAAATAAAAAACACACCCACTACCGCTGGAAAAGTTCCGCTAAGGGCCATGGTCGGGAAAAGCAAATCGGTTCTTGCTTTGCCATCAGTCACCGGGACATCAATTCCGTTTTTAGCAGCATACATAAACAAAGCAGCGCCCAGCACTAGAAATATCAGATTGACAAAGGTGACAATAAAAGCAAACGACACCATGTTTTTTTGTGCGTCTTTAATGTTTTTACAACTCAGGTTCTTTTGCATCAGATCCTGATCCAGACCAGTCATGCCTATGGTAATGAACATTCCCGTAATAAACTGCTTCCAGAAGTAATTGCCGGCAGTCCAATCATCAAAAAAGAAAATTCTGGAATACTTACTTTCTGAAATAACTGATGCCAATCCCCCCTGCTGCCCAAAATCCAAAGCATCAGAAATCAGGTAAATTGTAATACCCAACGACAACAGCATGAACGCCGTTTGCAAGGTGTCGGTCCAAACAATAGTTTTAATTCCTCCCTTAAAAGTACACACCCAAATAAAGGCAATGGATAAAAATACCGTCACCGAAAAAGGAATGCCCCACTTTTCAAAAATAAAAGCATGAAACACCGTTGCCGCCAGCAATAGACGAATAGAAGCGCCAAAAATACGCGATACTAAAAAAAGCGATGCACCGGTTTTATAAGTCCAGAACCCAAACCTGTTTTCCAGATATCCATAAATAGAAATCAGGTTCATCCGGTAGTAAATCGGCAACAACACATAAGCCACCACAAGATAACCAACGAGATATCCGAATACAATTTGCATGTAGGCAAATTGATTGGCTTCTACTCCACCCGGAACAGAAATGAAAGTCACTCCTGATAGTGATGCTCCTATCATTCCAAAAGCCACTATATACCATTTCGATTCTTTATTACCAACAAAAAAACTATTGGTATCGGCGCCTCGACTGGTGAGGTACGACATCAGTATCAACACGGCAAAGTAGGCAACAATAATGACAAGGATCAGGGATTCGTTCATAAGATAATTTTACACGATCAAGGTAAGTATTAATGCTTCCCCGAAAATCCGGAGGATCAAATAAAAATCAAACAATCAATGTTAATTCAGCTGCGTTCCTTTTTGTATTTTCGGAGGAAATTCAATTACATGCAGACTGGCGACACATTTTATTTCGGGGTTTTAACCAAACTCAAAGGCTTTAAGGGAGAAATCCATTTTAAGGTAGAAACCTTTATTGAAGACACCGAATCTATAAAAGCGGTGCAGCTCCTGATAGGCAAACACCTGGCCGAATATAAAGTGGAGCGGGTTTCACTGAACGAAGAAAAAGGCGTGATTAAATTTGAAGGCGTCAATACCGATAAAGAAGCTGCAGGACTTTTGAAATTCAAAATGTACCTGAACACCGCCGATTTCCCTGAACTGGAAGAAGAATGGAATCCGAAGGATATTTTATCCTACAAGGTTTTCGATAAGGAAAAAGGCTACATCGGTGATATTTCCGATGTAAACGACCAAACAGCACAAACCCTTATCACAGTGACTCTCAACAAAAAAGAAATCCTGATTCCCCTTGTTGAAGAATTCATTGAAGGCATTGATGAAGAAAAAAAAGAATTGCACATTGATGTACCATCAGCCCTTTTGGATTTGAATGAGTAGCTCAAAGCCGAAATACGAACCCTTCCGCTTCAAACAATTTTTAGTGCACCACGACTTATGTTCCATGAAAATTGGCGTGGATGGTGTGTTGCTGGGCGCATGGGCTAATGTTACCGGTTGCAAAAATATTTTAGATGTGGGAACAGGCAGCGGCGTAATTGCACTGATGATGGCGCAGAGAAATTCTTTTGCAAAAATTCAGGCCATAGATATCGATGAAAATGCTTTCAGGCAAACTGAAATCAATTTCAATTTATCGCCTTGGAAGGACAGACTCCATTTGCAGCATATCGACTTCTCTGATTTCATAAGCGAAGAAAAATTTGATCTCATCATCAGCAATCCACCCTATTTTTCCAATTCATCGCTGAGTACTGATCCTTCAAGAAATACGGCAAGACACAGTATTTTTCTCGGATTGGAAAAATTAGTGGAACAAGCGAGTAATATTTTACAACCCGACGGAAAGCTCTGCCTCATCTATCCCTTTGAAGGTTTAGCAGAAATTGAAGCCCTCACTTCCGGCATGCATTTATCAATAAAAAAACTTACATTAGTTAAACCTAAAGCTAGCAATCCCCCAAAACGAATACTGGTAGAAATCACCAGGCAGGCACAGGCACAACGATTCGAAAATGAATTGGTAATTGAAATGAATCACAATGAATTTTCCCCCGCGTACAGGGAGCTTACAAAGGATTTTTATCTGAAGTTTTGAAATGGGCAAATTGAAAAATATAGTTTTACTTCTCCTCCTCTTTCCTTCACTGATGCTGTATGCACAGATCAATTGCTCCGTTAACATTGTTCCCGACACTTTGGAAATTTGCTCAGGAAAATCCGTTACTCTGCAAGCTCTCGGAACCAAGTATGCAATGAGCTGGTCGCCGAAAACCAACCTGAGCGACTCTACCTCCGCGAGTCCTGTGGCCTCTCCCACAAGTACTACCGAATACCATGTATTGAACCGCTACCTCTACCCTGTTGAAAGCATCGTCAATGGAAATTTTGAGCAGGGCGATATGGGCTTCACCAGTCAGTATGGAGTAGATTGCTCTCCGGGGAGTTTGGAGCAAGGCAATTATTGCGTGAATAACGTTACCAATATATACTGGCCTGGATGGGATGCCTGTTCCGATCATACCGGCGGATCGGGCAACATGATGATCATGGATGCTGCAACTGTTGCCGGAGTGAAGGTGTGGTGCCAGACGGTTCCTGTAAATCCCAACACCGATTATCAGTTCACCACCTGGATCACTTCCGTCCTCGATGAAAATCCGGCCTTATTGCAATTCTCCATTAATAATCAGTTATTGGGCGATCCATTCCGTGCCTCGGAAAACACCTGCCAGTGGTACCAGTTTTATGAATTGTGGAACTCAGGCGTCGCTACCTCCGCAGAAATATGTGTGGTGAACCAGAACACCGAAGGTCAGGGCAACGACTTTGCCATGGATGATATTTCCTTCAAATCAGTTTGTTTCAGTGAAGACAGTGTGGTTGTGGTAGTACATCCTTCCATATCAGTGGATTTGGGTGCTGATAAAAATATTTGTCCCGGCGACAGTAATTTATTAAAAACCGATTTACCATCGAATTACCAATTCAGCTGGTCGAATGGCGCTACAACTGCCAGCACATACGTTACCAATGCCGGGACATACACCGTAAACGTTGACAATGGTTTTGGCTGCACCGACAATGACACTATTAAACTTTCCCCTTTGGGCATTCCTGTATCTACACTGGAAAGCGATACCACACTGTGTTTTGCTTTCGTGTCTTCTTACGATTTGCACGCCGGAAATGCATTGAATTACACGTGGTCGACAGGAGAAAAAACCGATATGATTTCCATTCACGGTGAAGGAACTTATAACCTTACATTATCCAATGGAAAAAACTGCAGTGTTAGCGACAGTGTAAACATCAAGGATTATTGTTATCCCACCTTTTTTTATTTACCGAATGCCTTCTCACCCAACGGAGATGGAATCAACGATGTTTTCGCGGTACAGGGAGAATCAATTTATATCATGCGACTAAGCATTTTCAATCGCTGGGGAGAACTGGTGTTTGAAACTACCGATCCTTCCAAAGGCTGGGATGGCAATGGTGCTCCGATAGGAGTATACGTGGTGTACTACGAGTACGAAGGCTTGTCTCCCAATACCGACAAGAAACAAAAAGTGCAGCAATTCACACACCTGAACCTGATCAGATAGCCTGCTTCTCAATAAAATTAATGTTGTATTTTTTCAGTTCCTCCAGCACAGGATCGTACACTTCTTTTTGCACAGCAACGAGCACTCCGCGGCTTTTGATTTCATCATTCAAAATCATTTTTGCGATGATACCCACTGGCAAGCCAACTGTTTTGGCCATGGCTGTGTTGTTTTCATCTTCTCCTTCCACAACGAGGTAAGAATGAAGTTCCTTCATTTCGTTGTTGAGTTTATAGTTGAAACGATGAAACATGATGATCATGTCCTTATCGTTGTGATTCAACTTCCACTTCTTTTCTAAAATATGCTGAAGAATTTGTGCAGGCGTTGCATTTTTCAATCCGATTTTCTCATTGCTGAAAATGCCCGTATACTCCAGCTTTTCCCAAATATCCACATCATCCTGCTCCAGCTTCAGGTAATGCTTCAGCTTAAGCTCCACGGAATCGTGTTTGTTATAGGCGAGAAATAAATTGATGAACTGCCGGTGCGTCATCTTATCGGAATCAGGAATACGATAACTATCGTCGGTCATGCCCAATTGAACAAAAAGATCCCAGGCACGGCAAAAGCCCAGTCGGCGCAGCGTTCCGCGGAAAATAGTTTTTATACCTTGTAAGCCGTAGATATCTATATACTTCAATGAATCACGATTCGCATAACCTTCAAATTTCCCATAACCTTCAATATTGATGACTTCGGTGCGTCGGAATAATTTGTGGTAAGGAATGTATTTGTAAGTTCCTTCCTGTAAAAACATGGCAGCACCGCCTTGTCCGGCCACCACTACATTTCGTGGATTCCATGTAAATTTATATCGCCACGGATTATCATCGCTTTCGGGTGCGATGAGTCCGCCGCAAAAAGATTCAAATCCGTGCAACAGCGCTCCTTCATCACGAAGATGATCGATAATTTTCATTGCCGACATGTGGTCTAATCCTGGATCCAATCCGGCTTCATTCATAAAGATCAATCCGGCATTTTTTACTTCTTCTTCCATCGCCTTCATTTCAGGCGAAACATAAGAAGCCGTTACAAGGTGTTTTTTATACTGTAAACACAGCTTGGCTACTTCAATATGCAGACTTGCAGGTAGCATGGAAAGCACAATATCTGCCTGGCTGATGAGTTCTTCCTTTACAGCAGGTGTTTTTTGCAAATCATGGAAACTGAATGAGGAATGATTTTTTACTATGTCCTTTGCATGGTTTAATGAGATATCTGCAACACTAATTTTCAACAACATGCCGATGGCATGCTCCTTGAGATATTCCAGTAAAACCGAGCTACTCCGACCGGCTCCTAATAAAACGATATGCTTCATGAAAGACTTTTGTTTAAAACTAAGGAAATAAATTTCATTTTACCGAAACTCTAATACCTTTCTTTGCGTTTCGATAAACAGACAGTTTTGCTCCACGAATTACAAATATTTTAACACCAAATATACATGAGACAACTTAAGATAAGCAAACAGGTTACCAACAGAGAAACCATTTCTCTCGACAAGTATCTCCATGAAATCAGCAAGGAGGGACTTATCACCGCCGAGCAGGAAGTTGAACTCGCTAAAAAAATTAAAGCCGGCGACGCCGCAGCTTTGGAAAAATTAACACGTGCCAATCTCCGATTTGTGGTATCGGTTTCCAAACAATACCAAAACCAGGGATTAACTCTTCCGGATTTGATCAACGAAGGCAATTTAGGATTGATTAAAGCAGCTCAGCGTTTCGACGAAACGAGAGGCTTTAAATTCATTTCTTACGCCGTATGGTGGATCCGTCAGTCTATACTGCAGGCTTTAGCCGAACAGGCTCGTATCGTGCGATTACCGCTGAATAAAATTGGCGCTATCAATAAGATCAACAAAACCTTCTCCCAGTTGGAGCAGGAATTTGAAAGAGAGCCATCAGCTGATGAAATAGCGATTGCACTGGATCTCCCGGTGGACGAAGTGAGAGAATCACTGAAAAGCAATTCCCGCCACGTCTCAATGGACGCCCCTTTGCAGGAGGGTGAAGATGCCGGTAATATGTATGATTTAATGACCAGCGAAGACAGCAAGCGTCCCGACAGCGACCTTATTGATGCTTCACTCAAGGAAGAAATCAAGAGAACCCTGGATACACTTACTCCACGCGAAGCAGATGTGATTGTACTGTACTTCGGCTTGGGAACTGATAACCAGTCGCTAACACTGGAAGAAATCGGCGAAAAATTCGATTTGACCAGGGAGAGAGTGCGACAAATCAAAGAGAAAGCCCTGCGCCGACTCAAGCATACTTCTAGAAGCAACATACTTGTTAAATATTTAGGGTAACAAAAGCCCCTACTTTTCTAAAAAAAGCCGCGGATCAACCGCGGCTTTTTTATTTATCAAAAAGTTTGAACATCGATTATCGAACATTGAACTTCTTTTTAACTTTGAAAAAAAACTCATGGCTCATCTTATAGCTCCTTCCATCCTAGCGGCAGATTTCGCTAACCTTCAAAGAGACGTTGAAATGGTAAACAACAGCGCCGGCGACTGGTTTCATATCGATGTGATGGATGGAGAATTTGTACCCAATATCTCTTTCGGTTTTCCTGTTTTGGAAGCCATAAAAAAACATGCAAAGAAAACTTTGGATGTGCATTTAATGATCATCAATCCCGACAGATATATCAGCACCTTCAAAAAAGCAGGCGCTGATATCCTTACTGTACATTATGAAGCCTGTCCGCACTTACACCGCAGCATTCAGGCTATTAAAGCAGAAGGCATGAAAGCAGGCGTGGCACTCAATCCACATACGAATGTAGAGCTTCTGGAAAATGTGATCACTGATATTGATGTTGTTTTGCTGATGTCGGTAAACCCTGGTTTTGGCGGACAGAAATTCATTGAGCACACTTACCAGAAAATCAAAAAACTCAAGCAACTTATCTCAATATCAGGAAGCAAAGCCCTTATTGAAATAGATGGAGGAGTTGGACTCAACAACTACAAACAATTGGTGGAATGTGGTGCCGATGTGCTGGTGGCAGGTAATGCTGTTTTTGCCGCAAAAAATCCCGTGCAAACGATCGCTGATTTGAAGAGGGTATAGTATTTGTCTGAACCTTGATTCACTTGATTTAAGGACGAAAGGATATTTACTAATCCGTCTTTTAATCCTTAAATCAAGTGAATCAAGTTCAAACAGATTCAATTCGCTTTGATTTCCATCACCCGCACTTCCAGCTTTTCATTAGGGACAATGGTTTTGTTCTTCAATCTCGTTTTATAGGTATAAATCGTATTGATGGAATATCCTAAAAACTGCGCAATTTTCTCATTGTCATTGATCCCTAAACGAATCAGAGCAAAAATTCTCAATTCAGGCGGCAACGGGGCATTCTCCTCAATTACATATTTTGCATCTTCATTGAGGAAGCTATTGAATTTAGGGATGAAATCAGGAAATATTTTGAGGAAAATCCTATCGAAATTACCATATAGTTCCTCCCTTTCCGCCTTAAGATTAATTTGCTTCACCACATCACGTATCTGATCAGTCCTGTTTTGCGTAATTTTCCTGTCGATGGAATTCTTGAGTTTATCCAATTTATCTATGTAGTCTGAAATCGCTGTGAAGAAGTGACCGATATATTCCTCCTTGATTTTATTGGCATCCTGAAGGGTATTATTGAGTACCTGTAAATGCACATGTGACTCCACCAAACTTTGTTTAGCCAGTTTAAGTTTAATGTTGTTGCGGTAAACTATGAAGTACAAAATAAAGATCAATACGCTCACTAAACTCGCAAAGAGCGCGAAAACGATGAGATTTCTTCTTTTGCTTTCCACTTCATTCATTTGGGCAGCTTCTATCATCGGCAGGAGATAAGCCACCTGCACCTGGCGGAATTTTGCGCCATAGGCATAAGCATCATCATTGGCAATTTTGATGTAGCGGTAAGCACGCTCATAATTCCCTTCCTTGTATACAATTTCCGCAAGATTGCGCAATGCCACTGTTTCAAACACACATCCCCGGATATCCGCAATGGCAGCTTTAATCAGGAATTCCTTGTGCTTCTCCTGGTTGTTATCGAGCATGTACATGAAGCTCAAACTGGAAGTTACAATAGCATATTCGTGTTGGGTGAGATTATAATACAAGAGAAGCTTCTGGTAGGTTTTAATGGCCATTTCAATGTTGCGGATACGCATGTATTTCCAAGCCTTAAGGAAAAGGTACTCTGCCGACGCTTTCTCCGAAAGATCGAGAGCACGGGTGACATACTCATCGCCTTTATTATTATAAGACTGACTGTATTGCTGACTTTGCGAGAAATCCGAAAGATCAAAATAAGTGCGGGCAAAAACTTTATAGAAATTGATTCTTTCCGCTACAGGCAGCGCCATCGCATCAACTGTAGACAAAGTATCCAGGGCTTCCTTAAACATCCCAGATGAAAGGAAAATAAAACTAAAATTGACTTTTGCGTTGTTGATTTTCGCGGGATCATTGAGGACGTAGGCAAGCTTAAGCATACGGTCGGTGTACTTAAAAGCCGAATCGTACTGGAAGGATTTGTATTCTTCAAAAAGCTTGGCGCAAAATTGAAATTGGCTCTGCACGTCTTTTCGGCGCTCGCTATCGAACAACATACGGGCCAGCGATTGAATACGCTGTTGCTTATCTTTTACAAGTTGTGGTTTTTGTTCCAAAAGACTGTCCAGCTGGACATACATGGTATCTTCGTCTTCACTGGCAAAGGCCACGAAAGTAAAGGCGAAACAACAAATCAATAAAAACTTATATTTCACAAATCAGATTTTGAATTTAATCCAATGGCGCTTTTACGCCATTTCGTAGCTGCTGAGTGTAACGATCCTCAATAAAAAAGGTTCAACAAAACACCAAACAGACTGATTACCAAATTAGGAAAAAAACCTGAGAATGTGTGAGGAACAAGCCCTCACACTCTCAATAACAATAGATTATTTATTCACCATCAGCTTAAACCTGTAAGTCTGCTCTCCGGTAATAAACGTAGCAATATAAATACCCGACGCACGGCCCGACAAATCAATGTTTCCCGGCTCAGCCACTATTTCGCTCAGCACCATTTTGCCTGCCACATCACTGATGATCAGCTGCCCCTGCTGCGTGGCTTTGATATTAAAAATACCATCGGCCGAAGGGTTAGGATAAATGCTGATGTGATGCTGCGCAGTCGCTTCCGGCATTGCTGTGGTAATGCTTTTCGTAAAAGTGAATTGATCTACATTGATGTTTCCGCCAATATTCAGCTTCATTACGTGCGTTCCGGCCGTAAGCTGAATGTCTTTGATCGTAAGTGATTGATAGGTGTTCCAGTTGCCGGTATTGATGCTGGCGACAGGTACAGTATACACATCATCGAAAGTGAGCGACAAGGTCCCTGCTGCGCCATTGCCCGTAGACACAGGAATCTGCACTTCATAAGTGCCATCAGTAGCCACAACAATAGTGTACTTGGTCCACTCACCACTATTCGACCAGCTGATGTGCGTACTACCGTTGGAGGTTTCCAGATCTACGCCTTCTGTTGTTCTGTAAGCACCGCTGTTGTTGGCGACATCGCTGTCATAATAAGCCACTCCTGTTCCACCATTGTCATAATCTTCGGCTTCAAAAGTTCCGGGAACGTTGTGCGGACCATTATACGCCGTGCCCTGGTATGGTGCTGATTTGCGGAACTGAAACTTATCCAGATTGAATCCGCCATTGAAACGCAAATCAATGTACTGCTCGCCCGCCTGCAAAGGAATATTGAGAGCCGTAACAGTAGTCCAATTCCCCCAATCTCCTGTATTAGGAACAGTTAGGTCGCCCGATAAATTAGTGCCATTCACGCTCAAATGGAATTTTCCTCCCGTATTGCCTGCAGCCACAGTGAAATCGATATCGTACAAGCCTGCCTTGGTAACATTCACCGTATACCTCAACCATTCGCCATTCTCAATCCATCCTATATCCACCACATTACCACGGGTTTCAATATCCACTCCTTCTCCTGAACGGGAATTATTGCCTCCTGAATTGGCATCGGTTTTATCCCAGTAACCATAATGTGAACCACCATTATTGAAATCCTCGGCTTCCACAGTGAGAGCAACATCTGTAGTGTTGTTGGTAACCGCCACCACATTGCTCTTGAAAGCAGTACCCCAGTTGTTTACTGGTTGAATGCTACCATCATTATTGTAGTAAAGCTTATCTGCACATACCGAACGCAGGTTGTATTCGCCTGAGAAATTGCTGGTGTGATAGAAAGACCACCACTGACCTTTGTATTCCACAATTGAACCATGATGCGTATCGCAACCCGTGGCGTACATCAGCACACCCATGTCGGTCCATGGTCCGAGCGGACTGTTGCTCACAGCATATTTCAGCTGATTGCCATCAACGCCGTGGTTATCGGCGTGCGACAAATAATATTTTCCATTGTATTTGTGTACCCATGTAGCTTCGTGAAAATCGACCAAACCCGTCATAGGCTGCATGGCGCCATCCAATTTGGTCCAGTCATTTTTATCGAGTTTACCCCCCATACAGGTTCCACCGCCACCCTGATAAATATAAGGCTGACCGTCATCGTCGACAAAAACGCAAGGATCAATGAGAGATGACATTCCTGTGATATAGCCCTGATCGGTAAAATTAGCTGCAGGTTCCTTAGAAGTAGCCACGCCTATTTTCCAGGTAGCACCCCAATCGGTACCGCTTGGATGAGGATAATAAAAATAGTAAGTCTGATTGGCCGGATTGTATGCGCAATCAGGTGCCCACATGAAACCACCTTCAGCGCGCCCCCAGGAAACCTGACTCGCGCTGAGAATTTCACCATGATCTACCCAGTTGGTCATATCATCGGTAGAGAAAACATGATAGCGATCCATTCTATCGCACCCTTGTGCTGGCTCCATATCGTGTGATGCATAAACATACAAACGACCATCGGCCCATACGTGTGCAGAAGGATCGGCAGTGTACATATTTCCTGTTCCCGCAGAACCATACAATGGCGATGTGAACTGGTGGTACAAGGGATTTTTCATCGGCACCGCCACCAGATTGCCTGCGGCAGCTTTTACATTGAATACATACAATTCATGAATCGCCAGGAAATTGGCTTTACTTGCATTGGCAGGCTTATCCATGCGGATATAACGTGCTGTAGTTTCAGGAAAGGAAATAATGGTCATCATATTATTTCCTGTGCCGGAGGCTACCTGCGTCCAGTTAACGCCATCATTGGATACTGAGAAAGTATAAGATGCAGGACCGTCGTTCGGACTTCCGCTGTAATCCAGAATCACTTCATTGAAAGTCTGCGGCACAAGCATATCTACCTGGTACCAGATGGCTGCGCCATCGTTTTGCCAGCCACTGCTCCAGCTGGTATTAGCATCTCCATCAATTCCATTTTGAGCAACACGTCCCGAATTAACATTCCTTGACGATGTAGCAATCCAACCTGTCCTGCTGAGAGAACTGGTTGGCGAAGGTTTTGCGGTGCCTATATTGTTATCGTAATTGCCAAGCAAGTTCGTATTGATGGTATAAGGAGTTACATCGGAACCCACGATATTAACACCCGACAGATGCGTACCGTTCACCAGAGGATCTTTTGGGTTCACTACCGAGTTGTTGATATTCAACGTTCCGTTATTGACTTGGGCAAAAGACTGGCTGCCGGGACTCTCAAAATTTGATGATTGCAGATTCACTGTTCCTGCGCCATCCATCACAATACCACTGCTGGTAGCTTGTCCCCAATAATCGCAACTGAAGAGATTAATGGAACCAGCATTGAAGTTGGAAGTCGTTTTCAGATAGCTGGATTGTTCACCTCCCAAGGCATCATAATTAAGAGATACATCCTGTGTATTGATGAAAGAGAAATTGGCATTTCCATCCACTAAAATTCCGGTACGATCGCCATCCAAACCTAAACCGATGGCAGTTCCCGAAGCACCATCCTGCAAAATCAAGCCATGATTCGCATCATAATTAAAATCGTTGTACAGCATGATATCCGGCGCATTGCCCACGATAAGGAAGTCGAGATATTTAGCGTTGTAGTCGTAAGGATTTTTAGTAGCATCACCCGAACATGGCGAGCGAAGCGAATTAGGCCATCCGCCAAATTTCGATTCATCACCGCAGTTGTAAGCGATGGTATTGAACTGCATATTTGCGATTATACCATCAGCAGAGGCGGCGCCCACTTTAGCACCTTCATTGAATACATGTCCCGTAAGGAAATCGAGATAGAAGCGATCACTTTTGTAGGAAAATAAATCTACTGCTTTGTAAGCTGCACGGAATCCAACATTTACGATATAGGCATCACTGCCTTGCACCTGAACCGAATAAGGAAATTTCAACACCGCATTGGGAAGTACAGTACAAAAAACCTGGTCGGGATAATTGAACACCACACCACGTAAACCGCTACCCTGCTGTAAAATCACAGGAGAAGCTCCATTTTCATTTCCTTTGTTTCCATAAATTTCAAGGATGGATCCAGGCCCCAAAGGGAACTCCCCTATATCCACCGAACCTTTTAATTCCACACCTGTGGGAATCGTGAGAGAACCATTGATTCTGTAATGCCCCGGCGGAAGATAAACAATTCCACCACCATCATTCTTCGCCTGATTGAGTGCATTTTGAATTCCTGTTGTTGCATCTCCTGCAGGAATAGCATCGCGGGTTCCCGCAGTAACACCATAATTCAACACATTGTACATTACATTACGTGAAGGTTTTTTCGATTGCGGTATAAATTCATAATACGCAGGAAGTTTAATAGAGCTTACCGGAGTGTGATCAATCTGGTTGAGGAAAACAGATTTTTCGGAAATGTTTACTGCATTTTTAAAACGATTGCCGGTGAGGTTACCTCGGGAGTTGTATTCAAACTGGATTTGCGGCGCCGTGTTATTGAAATCGTTATCAGTAGCAAGCAAGGTTCCACCTTGCAATTGCACTTTTCCTGAAGCGATGGCGGATTCCTGCAAAAGTATTTTAGTGCCTGAAGTTTTATCGGAAAAAATAGCAGCATCGGTGGCCGAAATATTCCATTTATACAACTGCAGAACACCGCCTGTATTTGCTGCTGCATACACACCGTATTCACAGCCGGTGATCTTCATGTCGGTGAACATAATTCCCACTCCATTGCTTCCATCAAAGTACAAACCGTATTTACAATTGCTGAAATTGAAGCCATAGTTATGTCCGTTAGGTGTTGCGGATCAGCAAACTGACTCGACCAGCGGGAGTTGTTGTTACCATCGGTAGCATTTACTGCCAGGTTTCCGCCATTCTCATCCGTAGAAGAATAGGTTGGCTTGTTCAGCGCAAGGTTAACAGTATTAGGAGAATTCACCACTACATTCACAATTGAAGAAGCATTCACTGCATTCTGGTCATCTGTAGCCTTGGCAACAATAGCGTAGTTACCTACAGCCACGTTGTTCCAGGTGTAAGAATAAGGTGCAGTATTATCGGTACCCAATAAAGTAGTACCGTTGTAGAAATCTACTTTGCTTACGCTTCCATCGCTATCGGCAGCATTCGCTGTGATAGTGATGCTTGCCGGAGCAGTGAAGATTGCACCATTAGAAGGAGATGTAATGCTCACTGTTGGATTTGTGTTAGAACCTCCTACCTCCTGATGTTCGGTTCCGTACACTTCGAATTCGAAGATGGAATAACCATAAGGCGTAGTTCTTTCAGCACCATACATTTTCACGTATTTTCCTGTACCACTCACCGTCCAGTCATTGTTGTTCTGGGTGTTGTTGAGTACTGTTTTCAAGGTATCCCAGCTCAAGCTGTCAACAGACACCAGCAAATCGTATTTCTTCGCTTTTGCATTTTCCCAGTTGATTTTAATGCGGCTGATATCGTACACAGTGCCTAAATTCACGATGAGGTATTGCGGATCAGAAAACTCACTCGACCATCTTGAGTTCGCATTACCGTCGGTAGCGCTAGCTGCAGGGGTTCCGCCATTCTCATCAGTGGAAGAATACGTTGGCTTGTTCAGCGCAAGGTTAACAGGTACACTTACCGTAAAATTTACGGCAGATGACGTTGTCACTGCACCGTTGTTATCGGTAGCCTTAGCTGTGATGGCATATGATCCAACAGCAACGTTGGTCCAGGTATAAGAATATGGAGCAGTATTGTCGCTGCCCAGCAAAGTAGCGCCGTTGTAGAAATCAACCTGACTCACACTTCCGTCGGCATCCCCTGCATTAGCTGTAATGCTGATCGTTGCAGGAGAAAGGAAACCGGCGTTGTTAGCAGGGGATGTGATACTCACAGTTGGCTGCGCATTGGCAGCAGCGCCATACACTTCTAATTCAAAAATAGAATAACCGTAAGGAGTGGTTCTTTCGGTGCCATACATTTTCACGTATTGACCAGTGCCGCTCACTGTCCAGTCATTCTCATTTTGTTCATTGTTATTTACTGTTTTCACAGTGTCCCAAACCAAGCTATCTACCGATACCAGCAAATTGTACTTCTTCGCTTTTGCATTTTCCCAATTGATTTTAATTCGGCTGATGTCATACACAGCGCCTAAATTCACAATGAGGTGTTGTGGATCAGAAAACTCACTCGACCAGCGGGAGTTGCCATTCCCATCGGTTGCGTTGCTTGCAGGGGTGCCGGCATTTTCATCCGAAGAAGAGTAAGTTGGTTTGTTCAACGCCAGGTTCACAGTGTTTGGTGAGCTCACGGTAACATTCACCGCAGAAGAAGTAGTTACTGCATTCTGGTTGTCGGTAGCTTTTGCCGTGATCGCATAAGTCCCGGCAGCAACGCCAGTCCAGGTGTAAGCATAAGGTGCAGCGTTGTCGGTTCCCAATAAGGTAGTACCATTGTAGAAATCCACTTTGCTTATTGTACCATCCGAATCAGCTGCGTTGGCGGTGATATTGATAGTAGCCGGAGCATTGAACGAAGCGTTGTTTGCCGGAGCGGTCAAGCTTACTGTCGGATTCGCATTTCCGCCGGATGCAGGCACGCCATAAACTTCCAGTTCAAAAATAGAATAGCCATAGTTCGTCGTTCTTTCTGTTCCGTAAATTCTAACAAAGCGGCGGCTGGATGACAAACCAGTCCAGTTGTTGTCGTCCTGCGTGTTGTTCACCACTGTTTTCAAAGTATCCGGCCAGCTCAATGTATCGTTAGAAGCCAGAACACGGTAGTTCTTCGCTTTCGCATTTTCCCACACGATGTGTACGCGACTGATGTCGTAAACAGCACCGAGATCCACAGTGATGTATTGCGGATCAGAGAAAGCACTTTCCCAGCGGGAATTCAAGTTACCATCTACTGCATTCGCTTTGGAATTTCCTCCCAAAGAAGAAGACACATAAGTAGTTTTGTTCAGCGCTACGTTAGTCGCTACCGCACCTACTACTACAGTCACAGCAGAAGAAGTCTTTACTGCATTCTGATTATCGGTTGCTTTTGCTGTGATGGTATAAGTTCCCGCAGCAACATTGCTCCAGGTATACGCATAAGGAGCAGTGTTATCGGTTCCAAGCAAAGTAGCACCATTGTAAAAATCAACCTTGCTTACAGTACCGTCTGCATCGGCAGCATTGGCTGTAATATTGATTTCGGCTGGTGTTGAAAAATTGGCATTGTTGGATGGCGCAGTGATGCTCACTGTAGGCAAAGTATTAGAACCTCCCTGATGCAAAGCACCAAATACCTGCAATTCAAAAATTGAATAGCCGTAGTTGGTTGTTCTTTCCGTTCCGAAAATTCTAACGTACTTTCCTGTACCAGATAAGTTGCTCCACTCATTGATATCCGTTGCATTATCGGTCACCTCTTTCATCTTATCCCACACCACAGAGTCCATAGAAGTTTCCACCAGATAATTTTTCGCTTTTGCATTTTCCCAGTAAATTTTCACGCGATTGATGTCGTAAACTGCACCTAAATTCACCACCAGGAATTGCGGATCGGAAGACTGACTTTCCCAGCGGGAATTGAAATCTCCATCTACCGCTTTATTAGCAGTATTGCCACCCTGATTAGATGATGAACCGGCAATTTTATTCAAAGCATGATTGGTGTTGCTTACGTAAGCAGCAGTAAAATTAGCTTTGTAAGTAGTGTTCACATTAGGCACTCGGATGCTTTGTGAAGCCACTCCACCATGATCCCATGAACTGAAGGTATACACTGTATCACCAATAGTTTGCGGTGTGATAGCAGTAATATTAATGGCATTGTTCACTACCTGTGTTTTGTTGTAGGGCGTAATGGAAGAAGATCCGATCACCACCTGCAAACCTGGTTTGCTGCTGTTCACAGTCAATACCACTTTGTTGGGTTGAAGATCTACTGAATCCGTCCCCACTCTTCCCTCTGAATCCGTTACTCTTAAAATCAAACGAAACCAAACGTTGGAAGAAGATTCTCCTCCGTTGTCGGCTGTGAAAGATCCTGAAGTCACACCGTCGGGTGCATTCGGACCAGGATGCCAGTGCTCACAGGTTCCGCAATCTTTGTGGAAAACACGCACTTCCCAATTGAATGCAGAAGCCGGCAATATTCCATCTTCGGCATCTGATCCTGTTCCTGAATAGTTCACCACATCCAAAACACTTGCCGTTACTGTAGAAGCAGGTGATGTGATGTGCGCTACCGGAATAGCATTGTAAGGCAATACGGTCAACACCGCTGCATCACTGGTATCAGCACCATAGCTGTTGCTCACAATTACTCTGTAATTTCCTGCATTGGCTTCTGCTGCAGAAGAGATAGCATAAGTGCTCGCTGTTGCACCTGAAATATTAGTACCGTTTTTTTGCCATTGATAAGACTTAGGATTGGCACCTGATGAAGCTACCGAAAAAGAAACTGCATCCTGGGCATACACCGTTTGAGAAGATGGATTGTTTACGATGACAGGCTGATTAGACAAGGTGTATTCCAGTCGGTAAATATTTCCTCCGCCTGCATGCTCAATGTAATAGAGGTTTCCGTCGATACCTGTGCTCAACCCCAAAATTCTGTTGAAACCCTGATCAGCAAAATTGGTTTGAAAACCCGTGGTGGTATTCGCAGGATTGATGCTTCTGATCCATAGCTGACACCAGTCGGAAAAATAAAATCTGTTTCTGTATTCCGCCGGATAATTGGTGATGGCAGGATTGAAAAATGTTCCCGTAGTGATTGCACAGGAGCCTTGTATCCAGTCGCCTTGTGTAGTGGGCGACTGCCATTTTTGAATCGCCTCTGCGCCGCTATAACAAAACACAGGAAGGATAGTATTGGCATCCTGTTCCGATCCGGATTTACCGGAAGCCGCCCAACCGTAATTGTAATTTCTCGCAGCATCGGGAGCTGTTACATCGTTGATCTCTTCGTAAGTTCCACCTACGTTACCCACATATATTTTTTGGGTGGTAGGATCCATACTCATCGACCATGGATTACGCATTCCTGTTGCCCAGATGCTTTTTTGCTGGCGGTTGGCGCCCGGAGTATCGTAGTAAGGGTTGCCAGGCGCAGGCTGACCGTCATCCAGCAAACGCAAAATTTTACCACGGTAAGTAGTAAGATCATTAGCGTACTGCGGAGCATTACTTTCGCCGATACACAAATACAAATAACCGTTTTTAAACAGCATTGCACCACCGTTATGGTAGCCGAATAATATAGGATCAAATTCCATAACACGGGTGGATGACACTACCTGGTTATCGCCATCCACAACAATCACATCCAAAAAATGTTTTGATTTGTCGGGAGCGGTGTAATACAAATACAATTTACCATTGGTGGCAAAATTGGTATGAAGAGCAATACCTAACAAACCCTGCTCATCATTGGTATTGGTGGCAACACTATGCACAAGTGATACCACACCGTTTTGCAGCACTTTAATTTTACCTCCCAGTTCGGCAATAAAAATTCTGCCGTCAGCAGCGTGTTCCATTTTTACTGCATCGGCGATGTTGTTGTTGGTTAATTTGTTTTTCACAAAGCCTTCCGGCAATTGTGCAAACAAACTTTGGGATACTCCTCCCAGCAGCATCAATAGCGACACAAGGAAAAGACTACGCATAGAGCACACTTGCAGTGTTCCTCCATACTTTCTTTTTGTGGATGATTTGTTTTTCATTCTTTTAGTTTTTAGTTATTTACTATACCCATTCTCTTGGGTCGTGTTTATGCGGAAAACAATGACTCACGAGAATCTTCCCCACAAAGCTACGTTCGCAGATGTCGTACAACTGGAACAAATCATTCGCAAACAGGAGCACAATCGTTCTCATGGGGTCAAAAAAAGTGGCATTCAATTATTCACAAACAGTACAATATCATTCACACAATCCTGAAATACCTGTAAAATAAAGCCTCGCAAGAGGGATAAAAAAAAATAGCCCCTCTGCAAAGAGGGGCTATCTTATGATAAAACGTTTCTAAAAATTCACATTACTGAACCTCTTAGTACTTCACTAATTTTTGAGTAAACACTTCGTTACCCGAAAATAATTTCAGCACATATTGTCCGGCTGGTAAATTCTCCACGTTGATTTTATTTTCAAAGTGACCGCTGGTGTTTTCATAATCCCTATCGACTACCACGGAACCTTTCACATCTACGATGAGCAGATTAACCATGGAAGGAGTTTGGAAAAGCGCAATCACTGTAAGTTCATTGCTGAAAGGATTCGGATAAGTCACTACTCCTTCTTTTACTGAAATCAAATCCACAACAGTAGTTGTTGTTTCTTCAGCAGCCATTGGCGCAGGAGCAGGAGACAAGGTTCCATAAACTTCCAGTTCGAAAATAGAATAACCGTAACCTGTTGTTCTGGCAGTACCGTAAATTCTAACATAGCGACCGGTAGAAGTTAAACCAGTGTGATCATTCACCAACGCTGTGTTACCAGTTACTGTTTTTGCAGACGTCCAGTTTACAGTGTCGTTGGAAACCAACACCTGGTAATTTTTACCTTTCGCATTTTCCCAGGTAATTTTCACACGGTTGATATCGTAAACAGCACCAAGGTCAACAGTGATCCATTGTGGATCCGCAAATTTTGACGACCATCTTGAATTGGCTACACCATCTGTTGCTTTGTAAGCTTGTGTACCACCATTCTCAATAGAAGAAGCCCAGGTGAGTTTACTCAAAGCCAAATTTACATTGGTAGCAGCATTCACTGTTACATTTACAGCAGCAGATGTTGTTTCTGCATTGGAATTATCGGTCGCCTTTGCGGTGATAGCATAAGTTCCGGTCCCTACATTACTCCAGGTGAAAGTATAAGGAGCAGTGTTATCGGTACCCAGTAAAGTAGCGCCATTGTAGAAATCCACTTTACTTACAGTTCCGTCAGCATCGGCAGCGTTGGCTGCAATGGAGATAGCAGCCGGCGAAGTAAACACAGCGTTGTTCGAAGGTGAAGTCAAACTCACAGTCGGAGCAACATTCGCAGGCGTATTCACCGTAATATTAACTGCAGCAGATGTTGTTACTGCGTTTTGGTTATCGGTAGCTTGTGCGGTGATGGTATAAGTTCCTGCAGCAACATTGTTCCAGCTGAAAGTATAAGGAGCAACAGTTGCTGTTCCCAGCAAAGTAGCACCATTATAGAAATCAACTTTACTTACTGTTCCATCAGCATCGGCAGCAGTAGCCGCGATAGAGATGCTGGCTGGTGAAGTAAACGTGGCGTTGTTGGCTGGTGAAGTCAGGCTCACTGTTGGAGCAGTATTGCTCACACCTGCCAATGTACCGTACGCTTCCAGTTCAAAGATGGAATAACCGTAAGCAGTTGTTCTTGCTGTACCGTAAATTCTCAAGTAGCGACCAGAGCCTGTCAATCCGGTGTGATCATTCACTGTAGCCGTATTACCAGAAACTGGTTTAACAGTAGTCCAGTTGATCGTGTCATTCGACATACGAATTTGGTAATCTTTTGCTTTCGCATTTTCCCAGGTAATTTTTACGCGGTTGATGTCGTATGAAGCACCGAGGTCAACAGTGATCCACTGCGGATCGGCGAATTTGGATGACCATCTTGTATTCGCTACGCCGTCGTTAGCGCCTGTTGCAGGTGTGCCTCCATTTTCATTGGAAGAAGACCAGATGATTTTGCTCAGTGCAAGGTTGGTTCCACTGACGGCATTCACTGTTACATTCACTGCAGCTGAAGTGGTAGTTGCATTTTGATTGTCGGTGGCTTTTGCTGTGATCGCATAAGTTCCGGCAGCCACATTGCTCCAGGTATAAGTGTAAGGCGCAGTATTATCGGTGCCCAGCAAAGTAGCACCATTGTAAAAATCAACTTTGCTTACAGTGCCATCAGCATCGACAGCATTAGCCGAGATAGAAATGCTGGCCGGAGCAGTAAACGAAGCATTGTTCACAGGTGCTGTCAAGCTTACTGTTGGATTCGCATTGGTCACAGCAGAAGGAGTTCCGTATACTTCCAGCTCGAAGATAGAGTAACCGTAACCTGTTGTTCTTTCTGTTCCATAAATGCGAACATACTTACCGGAAGCCGTTAAACCTGTGTGGTCATTCAATTCAGCAGCATTGTCGTTCACTTGTTTAACATCTGTCCAGTTGATAGAATCATTGGAAGTTTGCAGCATGTAAGTTTTCGCCATTGCATTTTCCCATTTGATTTTCACCTGGCTGATGTCATACTTGGCGCCAAGGTTCACCATGATCCACTGCGGATCAGCGAACTCACTTTCCCAGCGGGAATCAGCGATGCCATCGGTTGCTTTGAGAGCAGTATTCCCACTGCCGTTCAACACTGTGGAAGCCGATGTGTATTTGCCGAGTGCGATGTTGCTGTTGCTGCTTGCTCCTGTTACTGTAACAGCAATAGAAGAAGTAGCTACCGCACCTCCGTTATCGGTTGCCTTGGCAGAAATAGTATAAGTACCCGCAGCAACATTGTTCCATGGAAAAGCATAAGGAGCAGTGTTGTCGGTACCCAGCAATGTAGTTCCATTGTAGAAATCAACTTTGCTCACAGTACCATCTGCATCGGATGCATTGGCTGTGATGTTGATGGCTGCTGGAGCAGCAAAAGAAGCGTTGTTCGCCGGAGCAGTGATGCTTACTGCAGGATCAAGGTTGCCTCCCGGAGCCAAAGCACCAAACACTTCAAACTCATAAATAGAATAGCCATAAGCAGTGGTTCTTTGAGTTCCATACATACGAATGAATTTACCTGTGCCAGCCAGGTTACTCCATTCATTGATGTCTGTTGCGTTATCGCTCACCGACTTGATGGGTGTCCAGTTGATAGAGTCGTTAGAAGTCTGCAACTCGTAGTTTTTCGCTTTCGCATTTTCCCAAGTAATTTTCACGCGGGTGATGTTGTACACCGCGCCTAAATTTACCACAAGGGCCTGCGGATCGGCGAACTGACTTTCCCAACGGCTGTTGGCAACACCATCCACTGCTTTGGAAGCGTTGTTTCCTGCATTCTGGTTGGAAGTGGAATACGCCTTTTTATTGAGCGCGATGTTGGTATTTGGAACATAAGTTCCAATAAAATTAGCTTTGTAAGTTGTGTTTACATTTGGTACACGGAAGTTTTGTGAAGCTGGCCCACCGTGATCCCATGAACTAAAAGTATATACTGTATCACCAAAAGTTTGCGGAGAAATGGCTGTCATGTTGGTAGCATTATTCACTACTTGTGTTTTTGTATATGGCGTGTTTGAAGAAGATCCAATGGCCACCTGTAAACCAGGTCGGTTGCTGTTCACAGTTAACACCACTTTGTTTGGTTGCAGATCTACTGAATCAATCCCTACCCTTCCTTCTGAATCGGTCACTCTTAAAATCAAACGGAACCAAACGTTGGCAGAAGTCTCACCTCCGTTATCTGCGATGAAAGATCCTGATTTCACGCCGTCCGTTGCTGCAGGACCAGGATGCCAGTGCTCACATGCTCCGCAATCTTTATGGAAAACACGTACTTCCCATTCAAAAGCTGATGCCGGTAAAGTTCCATCTTCTGCATCAGTAGCATCTCCTGAATAGTTGATCACATCCAATACACTTGCTGTGTTACTTGATAATGGTGTGATGATATCCGCAACAGGAATTGCATTGTAAGGCTTAACCGTTAAAACAGCTTCGCTGCTTATTGCTTCACCATATGCATTGTATACAATTGCTTTGTAATTTCCTCCATCAGAAACAGCAGCTGAACCTATAGTATATGTACTTGAAGTTGCTCCTGGAATATCCACTCCATTTTTTTGCCATTTGTAGCTCAACGGTCCGGTTCCTGATGCTGAAACACTAAAGGATACCGCATCCTGAGCATAAATCGTTTGACTGGTTGGCTGGTTGACAACAATCGGTGTATTAGATAAAGTATATTCGAGCCTCCAGATGTTTCCTGTCCCGGCGTACTCACTGTAATAGATGTTGCCATCAATACCCACACTTAATCCTAAGATCCTGTGTAAAGCACTTGATAAAAATGGTTCCTGAAAACCTGCCGATGGATTATTTGGATCAATGCTTCGCAGCCAATCATGACACCAGTCGCCGAAATAAAATTTGTTTTTGTATTCATTCGGATAATTGGTGTTGGCGGGATTAAAAAACAATGCTGTTGTTATGGCACACGAGCTTGGGGCATTCCAAGCACCATTAGCAGTTGGTGTATACCAGTTGGTTTTGTTGTAGCAAAAAGCTGGCAAGATTGTACCAGATGATTGCCCTGGTCCGGATTGACCAGCAGTACCCCAACCATAATCGTAATTTTTTGCCGGATCAGGAGTAGTTACATCATTAATTTCTTCGTAACCTCCACCAACGTTACCAACAAATAATTTTCCTGAAACAGGATCCATACTCATCGACCATGGATTACGCATACCAATGGCCCAGATACTTTGTTTCTGTCGGCTAGCTCCTGCAACGTTGTAATATGGGTTACCCGGCGCTGGTTGTCCGTCATCCAGCAAACGCAATACTTTACCACGATAAGTATCTAACAACTGAGCTTGTTGTTGTGTATTACTTTCGCCAATACACAAATACAAATATCCGTTTTTAAACACCATAGCTCCACCGTTGTGGTATCCAGCCAAAATCGGATCGAATTCCATTAAACGTGTATTTGAAACTATCTGGCTTGCTGCATCTAAAACAATAACATCTAAATAATGTTTGGTTTTATCAGCAGAAGTATAATACACATACAACTTACCATTTTGAGCAAAACTTGAATGAAGAGCCATTCCTAAAAAGCCCTGCTCATCAGCAGTTGTTGTATTCACTGTAGTGATGGTTGTCACTACTCCATCTTTCAACACTTTGAGTGCACCACTTCTCTCGGCCATAAAAATCCGGCCATCAGGTGCATGTTCAATCTTCACACATTCTTTAATGTTGTTAGTGGTTAATTTTCTAGCCACAAAACCTGTTGGCAATTGCGCCAACAAATTTGCCGACACTCCTCCCAGCAGCGTCAATAATGCTGCAAGGAAAAGACTGCGCATGGAGCATACTTGCAGTACTCCTCCATACTTTCTTTTCGCTGATGATTTGTTTTTCATGTGATTTAGTTTGAATTAGATTTATAAACCTACCCTGCAACATAGCGGGGCTTACTTCAAAATTACTTTCACATCATTCGCGAAAGGGGATTGAATCATCCGGAAAAGGCATAAAATTATTCCTCACCAGGGGGATAATTATCCGGAAATAAGGGTGGAATTGTTCTGGTTGGAAAGGAAAAAATGTACGAAAGAAAAAGGGAGGGATAAATTTGTACGGGAAGTTCAATTTTCAACCACAGGGCACAGAGGTCACAGAGGTATCGCGCGCAAAGAAAACAGCTTAACGCTGGAGATCACAGAGTGTGGGACTCTGTGATCTCCAGCGTTAAGCTGTAAACTCTGTGACAGTATGAACTCTGTGATCTCGGTGTCTCTGTGGTTAAAAAACACTTCTACTTCAACTTCCAATTCTCATAAAAGTTCTTCACCACAAAAAATGCTTTCTTCTTTTCACCATGCTCCGAAATCAATCCCTTCCTGTTCCAGAAATCCTGAACATTCGACAAAGGACGACGCGGCGAACGGAAATCGGCCAATACCCACGGAGAAATTCCTCTTAGGAAATCTATCCTGCCCAACATCAGCAATTGATGCTGAAAATAATTGGCCTGGTATTCTTCGGTAAAACGCTGATCGGTTGCGCCATGAAAACCATAAGCTGCATCGGCCCCGGTTTCACTGATCACCAGAGGCTTGTTGTACTTGGTGGTCCATGAAATGGAATCGCACTCTTCAGGTTTTCTGTCGCCGTACCATCCTATGTATTCGTTACATCCCAATACATCCAGATATTCGCCCAGCGGATCATCAATCATCATCGTATTTTTATTTGAATTGTGTACTTCAAGTGCTGCTGAAATCAAGCGTGTATTATCCAACTGACGCGTGGTTTCAATTAAATTTTTCAGGAAAGTCAGGCGTGCTGCGCTTAATGGTGTTTCATTAGCCATCGACCAGATTACTACCGACGCTTTATTCTTATCGCGCAGCACCATTTCCGTCAATTGCTTTTCCGCATTTTCCAGCACCAAGGGATTGCTCCACTCAATAGTCCAGTACACCGGAATTTCCGACCAAACCATCAATCCCATTTTATCAGCCAGGCGCGTCATATTTTCATTGTGCGGATAATGCGCCAGTCGAACATAATTGCAACCCAAAGATTTTGCCCAGCCCAAAAGCAATTGCGCATCTTCCATACTGTAAGCCCTTCCGCCACGTGTGGGTACTTCTTCATGAATGCAAACTCCTTTCAGTAAAACTGACTTTTTATTCAGTAAAATATCGTGATCCTTTGTTTCAACACAACGGAAACCAATCTGATCTGTTAAAGTATCCTGACCGGCAATCACCAGCACCTGATACAATTTCGGGTTTTCGGGTGACCACAAACTGAGTTTTGCATCACCGCTGATCACAGCCACACCTTCATCGTTAGTAGTAACATCTGCACTCCACTTTGCTTCAGGAATGCTCACGCGGATTTTTTTTGCTTTGTTGTCGCCATTCAGTTTTACCCATCCTGAAATCTGGTTCAAACTGCCTTTAGCCAGTTGTATATAAGTGTCCTGAATAAAAGTGGTATTTACCTCTACAATCTTCACATCACGCGTTACGCCACCATAGTTCCACCAATCAGTATTCAAGGTAGGCACCGCATCTTTGGCTCTTTTGTTGTCGGCTTTGATCACCAGGAAATTGTCTTTCTCTTTGATCAGATCGGTTACTTCAAAATTAAAAGGTGTAAATCCTCCTGTGTGTTCACCCAGCTTTTTTCCATTGAGGTAAACATGCGCTTTATAATTTACTGCACCGAGGTAAACAAATACTCTTTTTCCCGGGGTTTTCTTATAATCAAAAGAGCGCTTGTACCATATTGTTCCTTCATACCATTTCAACTCCTGCATTTGCGAGTTCCAGTCGCTCGGTACATACAATTCATCCGACGCATCGAAATTGTATTCTATTAAATCCGAAGGAGTTTTCGGTTTTTCATTTTTAAAATAACCGGTCGGACTTTCCTCATACCTGTAATTGTAAAATCCATTTTCATAAGGATCGATAATGATTTTCCATTTCCCGTTAAGGTTTTGCACCTGACGGTTATCGATGTTGGTAATCAGATTGGTGCTCTGTGAAAACAAAGTTGTGGAAAGCCACAACAAAACAAAAGTGATTTTTAAAATCCTCATAAATATTATATTAAATAAAACTACCTCTCCTCTTCCAACAGGAAAAAGACTCAAAAGCGTTACCGCACACACAATAATATTCGTTTATCGAAGAAAAAGAGGGCTAAAATTGTACAAATAAAGGCGCAAAATAGTACTCAGCGAATTTTACTATTCGTCATACAGGCCTCGACAATAAAGCCAGACAAAAAAACTACGAACGATTTTAGCACCTGAATCGCAAAAAACCGAACCCGGCAACCCAACGTAATAATTTCTATCTTGTAGAAGCGCTAAGGCAAAATTTAATAACTTTTGTAAACCAAATACAGTAAACAAATCATGGCATTAAAACTACCCCTTACATCCCTAAAAAAACTATTAACGCTGGCTATACCCCTAACAGCTATTTGCAATTCAGCATCCGCACAATGCAGTACACTTGTGTGGTCAGATGAATTTGACAGCACCGCCATTAACACCAATAACTGGACTGTCGTTACCGGCAATGGCTGCGGCGGATCTTCCGGCTGCGGATTCGGTAATAATGAAAAACAGTTCTACACATCAAGTATCAACAATGTAAATGTCACCGGAGGAAATCTGGTGCTTACAGCCAGATATCAAAAAAATTACCAAAGCTCAGGCAGCGACTATACTTCAGGGAAAATATATACCTACCAGAAGCATTCGTGGAAATACGGACATTATGAAGCCCGTATAAAAGTACCTTCTGCATCGGCAGTATGGCCGGCATTCTGGATGCTTTCCGACAACAACAACTGGCCTCAAAGTGGAGAAATTGATATTCTGGAAACACAAAACAAGAATCCAAAAAAAGCATCACAAACAGTTCACTTCTATTGTACACCTTGTGGCAATCACCAATATGTGTACAATGATTACAATACCGGTACCGACTGGTCGGCCGATTATCATATTTATGCCATCGACTGGGCGCCTCAGGAAATAAAATTTTCTGTTGACGGGGTAGTAACAAAAACTATTACACCTGCTACCATTGCAGGCAAAGGTGCTACTGCTTCCGACTGGACTTTTGATGACAGTCCGTTTTATATCATTCTCAATCTTGCCGTTGGTGGAACTTACACCGGCAACGCTACTCCTGTTAGTTCCGATTATCCGGTTTCAATGTACGTAGATTATGTTCGCGTATACACTTCGGGCAGCTATTTATATGTAGGAGGTAAAGAACTCAACTTCACCAACGACACGCAAACCTATACTGCCAGCGATGCTGGTGCGAATGCTACTTACAACTGGACTGTCCCAAGCGGTGCTTCAATTGAGAGCGGACAAGGAACAAAATCCATCAGTGTAAAATACAATTCGGCACTCAAAGGAGATATTTCCTGCGATATCACGCCATCCGGCTGTAGCATGACAACTGCAAAACTGAGCGTTACAGCAATCGACAAAAGTTGCTCCATCATCATGGACGATTTCGAAAATAACCGTTACCTCAGCGGTGCTTCATCAGATGGCTCTTTAAATGCCCCAATTACCAACTCAGCAAAAGGTGGAAGTAACTCTTCCGATTACTGCGCATCATACACCCGCAATAGCGGATCGCAATACGATATTCTCGGATTTACAAAATTCCTGGTAGCCGATCCCGATGATTTCCGAAAAGGAATCCGTCAGTTTACCATGGACGTTAAAACTTCGGCACCGCAGGGAACCACGATCACCATCGAATTTGACAAAGTAGCCGATCTTTCCAAAGGATGGCCTTACGGTCGACACAGCCAATATACTGCTACAACGGGCGCTCCCAACACCTGGACAAAACTGACCTTCAAATGGGTGTCTTCACCTGATGGTGCCTTGAAAGGAAGCGACGTGGATAAAATACAAATACTGTTCAACTCCAATTCTTTCACCAATCACACTTATTATTTCGATAACCTGAAGATAGAAGGAACACCTGCTACTTCAGCTATCACCGGCAACACTACTGTGTGCTACAATAAAAAAGGCGTGGCTTATTCGGTAACTGGAATGAGCGGATCAACCTTCAACTGGACAGTGCCATCAGGGGCAACAATTGCTTCCGGACAAGGCACCAAAAACATTACAGTGGATTTTGACACCATCAGCGGGAATGTGTCGGTAGTAGAAACAAGTTCTCTCCTCTGCGTTGGTAACACAGTAAGCAAAGCCATCACTGTTGCAAAACAAAATTGCAATGTTGGTATTAATGAAATAAGCAATGCGCAAATCAATGCTTTCCCTAATCCGTTTAGTGAAAGAATTTCATTGACCTTCGAGCATTCATTGAACTCATCTGTGCAGTTAACGATTTTCAACCTCAACGGGTCAGTGGCACAGCAACACAATGTAAAAACCAATGAAACGATTAACATAGGTGAAGATTTGGCACAGGGCACTTATATTGTGCAGGCGCAATATGCCGATCAGGTGAAGACATTGAGAATAGTGAAGATGGATTAACTTCTTACTTAACCACAAGGCACAGAGATCGCAGAGACCGATTTGAACACAGAGCTTGCAGCTTTAAGCTGTTTTCTTTGCGCACGATAACTCTGTGATCTCTGTGCCCTTTATGGTTTAAAAGTTAACACGACCACACCGTCGGTTGTCTATCCCAGCGGTATTGTTTTAGATGCTGCATCATTTCTAACGACAACAACTTTCCCTTTACAGCATTCATGTTCTCTTCTACATGCTGCACCTTCCTCATTCCCGGAATAATGGTGGACACCGCAGGATGATTCAAAATGAATTTCAAATTCAACTCGGGCAATGTCATTCCCTCATGAACAACTTTTTTGAGTGCCTCTACCCTATCTACAGTCGGCACTAAATTTTCCTTACAGAAATAAATATTGCGCCAGTCGCCTTCGGGCCACACGGTAGTTTTTGTCAGACCTCCTGTCAGCGAACCTTCATCAAAAGGAACACGGGCAATTACGCCGATATTATTTTCAAGACAATAAGGGAAAAGTTCATCTTCGGGAGACTGATCGAAAATATTATAAATCACCTGTACCACATCAATCAATCTGCTTTCCAGAGCCTGCAAACAATTCGATGGCTCCCAGCGGTTAACACTGATCCCAAAAGATTTTACTTTTCCTTCCTGCTTTAATTTTAACACAGCCATTTTCCATTCATCACGCTTCGACCATTCATCTTCCCACACATGAAAATGCAGAAGGTCAATAGCGTCGGTCTGCAAATTTTTTAAACTCTTCTCTGTATATTCCATGATGTGATGAACAGGAAAAACTTCTTCAATAGAAGATCCTTTGACAGGCGGCCACTTTTTATTCATCGGTGGAATTTTTGTAGCGGCAATCAATTGACTTCCGCGATTTCTTTTGATGAGTTCGGCCAGCATCTGCTCACTTTTTCCTGCGCCGTAATCCCACGCGGTATCAAAAAAATTACAGCCCATTTCCACTGCTTTATCCAAAGCTTTGTTCACTTCTTTTTCATCACTGCCGGTCCAGCCGGCCAAACCCCACATGCCATAGCCCATGGCACTTACGCTTCTGTTTGTTTTTCCTAAATTTCTATACTTCATATTGATTGTGTTTTAATTTTCATCTAAAAAGAAGAGGGATTCTCCTTTCGGACGAATCCCTCGGGACACGGGTTAGGAAAGAAAACTATTTCTCGTAACGGATATCATCCAGGTAAATAGTTGATCCTGCTACGGGTGCATTCTGTGAATATTCAAAAAGATAATTGATGAGTGTACTGTTCACTGTTCCAGGAAGTGTGATGGTAATTTTTCTCCACTCGGTACTGGTGTAATTGAAAAACTGTCCGTAAAAATCATTGCCGTTGGTTTTCATCCCCATGTGGATTTGTCCGTTACCCAAACCCTTTTGATTACAGCGTGTCCAGAAGGTGAGTCTTTTATATCCGGAGAGATCTTTTCCAATATTCGACTTCCATGGTGTAGAAGCAAACATTACATTCCCGCTCCACGATTCACTACCGTCGAAAGTAATCGACAAACAATGTTTTCCTGAATGAGGGTTTTCTGTGCAAAGGTGATCAATGGTCATGCTCTGACCATTATTCGACCCCATAAATCCATTGAGCGGATACAGTTGCTCTTCAAGATAAAGCTCACCATCGCTTGCAGTTGAAGTGGTAGTGGTCTCGGTTTTTTTATTTTGATCGGCAGCTAAAATCGGATCCTTTGTACAGGATGAAAACACAGCTGTAATCAGCGCCAGTGTTGTCAGTTTTATAATCTTATTCATAGTTGTTGGGTTTGGCATTATAGAGCTAAGGTAGGACCGCTCTGCGCGCAGATAGGGATTGATTTGTACAGAAAAAGTCTTCGTTTGTACTAGCTAACATTTTCCCTGTCTCTCCCCGCGTATGTCATCCCGAGGGTACTCCCGAAGGATGACATGCGCGAGAAAAAAAATTCACTAAGAAAATTATAAAACAAAAAAATCCCGTGCTTTCCCTCTAAAGCACGGGACAGAATCAACTTAAACTAGCGTTCTGGTTAACCTCTACACCTGTACGCAACAGATGTTTTTATTACAGCACTATGAAATTTACTACTCTTCACAAAAGTAAATCACAGAGAGCAATACAAGGGAACAAAATCATTCACAAAGAGTTCATTATCGTACGAATCAAAAAAAAACATTTCCCTTCTTCAATTTCACTAAAAGATCAGCGAACAAATCCTACGGATGATTTTGTACTCTTTCCGAACGATTGTCACACATTCAAAGAAGACACCCCGCCTACCTTTGATTCAATAGCCCATAAAAAAAAATAAAAAAGGTATATGATGCACATCCGAACAATTTTAAAAACAGCAGCAGTCTTGGCACTCGCCGTTCTTTCCATATCCTTCATCGAAGGGGAAGTTGAACCTTATTATGTTTTCTCCGACAACTGGATTCACGGTATTCCCACAGGATTCATGGGAGAAAAAAATGGTGAAAGCATGAAAATTGAAAGTGTCTGCAAAGACAAGCCTTACAAAGGTGAAAACTGTGTAAAAATCGTTACCACCAACAAAGAAAGCTGGAGAGGTTTGCATATTCAATACACCGGTTCATGGAATGTAGCATTGAAGGACGATGCTAAACTACCTGATCTTTCTGCCTACAACACACTGGAATTTTACGCGCGTGCTGAAGAAACTGGTGATGGCCCCTACCTGCTGCAAGACATTGGTGTAGGTGGTGGAGGTTCGCCTGAAGACAAAGTGAGCGACAGCTACCTGGAGGTGGATACCGAATGGAAAAAATTCAGCATCAGCTTAAAAGGCCACGATTTCAAAAGAGTAAACACCATGTTGTATATGGTACTTCCTGTAGGTACGATTTACTTCGATGAAATCCGCTTCATCAAAAAATAAACAACCACCATAATCCAACTAACATGTATATCAAAAAGAACATTTACTTATTCACTATCCTTGCCTCATCAGCACTGCTTTTCAGCAAGTGCTCGCAGGTAAGTCTGGTCGATTTACCCGACCTCTACCAACCTGCATCGGAAGTGGTGATTGTCGACAATACCACCACCACCGACAACGGTTACAAATCGCCGGAATCAAGAACTGGCTGGAAACTCATCTGGAGCGATGAATTCAGCGCTCCTAAAATCGACACCAGTAAATGGAGTCATGAAGTAAACGGCGACGGAGGTGGAAATAATGAGCAGCAGTACTATACCGATTCACGCAACAACTCTTACATCAACAACAATAAATATCTGGTCATCAAGGCCATTAAACAAAACTACAAAGGCAAGTTTTACACTTCGGCGAGAATGCGTACGAAGAACAAAGCCGACTGGACTTACGGGCGTTTCGACATCCGGGCTAAAGTGCCTGTGCAAAGAGGAACATGGCCTGCCATATGGATGCTGCCTACCGATTATGTGTACGGTTCATGGCCGCAGAGTGGTGAAATTGACATCATGGAATCCATCGGCCACCAGCCTAAAACGGTATACGGTACCATTCACTTTGGTGAGCCCTGGCCTAAAAACAAACACGTAGGCGACACCACCGAACTCTCGCAAGGAGATTTGTCTACTGCCTTCCATGTTTTCTCTGTAGAATGGGAACCGAATGAAATAAGATGGTACGTGGACGATGTCCTCTACTCTACTAAAAAACCGGGAGACCTCGATGGAAAGCATTGGCCTTTCGACCAGAATTTTCACATGATACTAAACCTCGCTGTGGGTGGCGACTGGCCTGGGCCTCCTGATGAAAACACTCTTTTCCCGAAGTACATGTATGTGGACTATGTACGCGTGTTTAAAAAATTATAAACCTTAATAAACATTGGAAATAATGAATCTTACTCTTCATAAAAAACACTTTCTTCCCCTGCTTTTTGCATGTTGCCTCGGCACTGTACATGCACAAACAGACAGGGATTCTGCATCCTGGGATATTCAGAGAAATTCTCTCGTGAGAGAAAATACTTCCGACGAAATCACTGCGCCGGTATCCAAAAGTTTATTGAACAACTTTCTGAGCGGTCTCAACACAGGTGGTTACTACAGAGGTTTTTTCTACAACAGGGAAATGCAACAACTGTATCAGCCTACTGACGCAAAACATGTAAACAGTGTGGGTGACGGCTATTATGATCCTGTGTTATTTCTTTATGTGGGCGGATCTCCTGCACCGGGTACCAGCTTTGGTACCGAAGTTATACTGGGAAGTCCGTTTACCCTTTACCGCGGTCCGGCTATGGGCAGCAACGGAAATGTTGGTCCTTTTTTCTCTGCTGTTTTGCGCGGCGGCACCACCAATAAACATGGAAATTTCAATATTGTAGCCGGTGGTATTGAATGGATGCGCCTTACTCCGTTCACCTTTGGTTCCAACGTAGGTTACAACCGCTATAGCATTTATGAACGCCGCCCATGGGATCCATCAGGAAATATCAAATCGCGTTATGCTTCTTATTATTATAAAGGAAGCATCAACCAGGATGCCCGTTTCGGATCTCAAGCCTTTAAAGGATTTATGATGAATGGCTTCATCAAGAAACTGAAAACCAACTTTGATATTTTTTACGGACACACTGCTATCAACGGTGGCATCAGCCGGGAAATCGAAGTGCGTCCGGCACAAAATCTCGGTGTGCGACTTAAGAGAAACCTGAAAAAGGAAAACTATGTGAGCTTAAATACATTTAATTCATTTGCGCGCACCGACAGTGTCAACTCTTCTTACAACATGCAGTGGAATATTTTCACTTCGGAATTTGCACTTAAAATCAAAGATATTGCTCTGAGCGGTGAAGTAGGTATGGGAAGATATATGAGTCCGACTAGCCCTGAAAACTGGAGCGAAGGAATTTTACTGGATGTAAACATTCCAAAAAAATACACTTTCATTCCTATTGATTTGCGTTATTTCCAAATCGGAAAAAGTTTTACCAGCAACGTAGCCAGTTTTAACAATACCACTGTTAGTCAGGTCAACAGCGGTCCTTATTCACAAGCAGGAGCGCAAGGAGTACTCACCCCTTTCGGTCCGGGAATGGACAATGTAGGCGATTTAGCCAACAACCGCAGAGGTGCTGCCATCAACACCAATTTCAAAGTATGGAAATTTATGGTGTCCACCGGGACACAGATTTCTGCTGAAATGGAAAACATTGCCAATGCTACTACACTGAACTACAGTCACAGAATCAACGGCCTTCTTTGGTCGAGATTGCCAGGGGTATTCCCTCTCGCCGGTGGTTTCGGACCAAACAAAAGAGTGCACACTTTCTATCGCGGAGCTTACGAAAAAGTAAATCTTACCGATATCAATGCCGATTCTTCTTTGATTTATACCCGTTATTTCAACTCTTTCGATTTCCAGGTAAAATTCAAAAGTTCGCTGTTCAGGAAAGATTTGTACATCAACTATCTTACTTCACTCAACTCGGTACAGAAAGATTTTTCGGCCTTTACAAAATTTGATTACAGTGCCTACATCAGAGGCTATTACCATGAAATAGATGTGTACTACCAACTGCATAAAAATTTCGTTCTGACGCTTTATGGCGGACTAGAAGTGATCAAATGCAACGGAGACACTGATTTGGATATTACATCAGGTTTACCAAGAGATCAGGTAGGACAGGCCATCGGAGCTGGTTTCGATTTGACACTCTCCAACCAGGCCACACTTTACTTCAGAGAAAGATATTTCTCTTTCATCGATCACAACTTCGCCGCAGAAAAATTCTCGGGAACAGAAGGTACTGTTGAATTAAAAATAATGTTCTAAACTTCTTCTATATGCAAACTTCATATCTACATAAAATGAATAAGAAAGCGCTCTTAGCCGGCTTAATGCTCATCGGCGTTCAATTGATGAACGCACAGGATGACAAAATAAAATTCAATGCCTATTCAAGGGCATTGCAACAAACCAATACGCTGGGAGCAGCCGATACCGTTAATCCCGACCATACCAATAAAGGAAATGTGTTACTCGATTTGGGTATCAATGTTAATCCCGACAAAAGAACTGAGATACAGGCCATCGTGCGTTTCAACAATAATTTCAATGGCTTCTATACTGCCGGTGCCCAGGCAACATTGCGACAACTTTATGTAAAAGGCATTGTTGGAAGAGCTTTTAATTATCAGGTAGGAGATTTATATATGCAGCTCACTCCTTATACTTTCTTCAACAACAACGCAGAAGGTTCTGTGAACGAAGGAAGCATATTCCGCGATTTGCGCAACGATTACACAAATTATGAAAACTTCAGCAACCGCGGCAATGCATGGTGGCAGCAGGGAGCGCACACTAATTTTTCTTTTGCGTTCGACAAATCTTTATTTGATACCATTCGCATTGATGGTTTCTTCCTCAGAAACAGAGCCAGCTATGCCCAGTTTCCTTCGGCCTTCCACGCAGGAGGTAAGATTACGGTAACGCAAAGCAGCAAATTAAAACTGGCTTTCAACTACCTCGATCTTTATGAAGTAGGAACCAATACTATCATCGACAGTTTGACTACAAGCAATCCTGTAGGTTCTGCTGAAGTGGAAGCGGCACTGTTTGCCAACAATAAAATGAAACTGAAATTAATGGCCGAAGGTGGTTTCTCGCAATACAGCTTCAAAGGATATAATGTAGACACCAAAATGGGGGCTTTCTTCGATGCCGGATTGCAACTGAAACTGAAGAATGCCAACACCATTATCAGTGCCAACTATTCTTATGTTGATCCTAATTTCTTCAGCTCGGCAGCACAAAGCAAACGAGTGAATTACACAAATACACCTACTACTTTTTCCAACTATGGAAATGATGTAACAAACCTTATCTCCCGTGGCATTTCCATCTTCGACCTGGTGAGAGATCCTGCTTTATACAATGCCGGAATTGTAACTACACTCATGGCTTACAATCCAATTTACGGCAATGCACAACCTTACGGAAAAGCTACACCTAACCGTACCGGCGCTAACATCAACCTGCAATGCAGCGACTCACTGCAACGCATCATAGCCGATGTTGATGCTGCTTTCCTTTCGGAAGTAGTAGGTGAAGGTTCCGCACAACTTCGCTCTTTCATCGTGGTAAAAGGTGGTGTTGATTTCCACATCAATAAATTCCTCGGATGGAAAAAAAGATTGATTGTGAATACTGGTTACAAATTTGAATCTACCAACAGAGGCGGCGATACTACAACTTATGTGAGTCTGATGAACAACATGGTGGATCTCGGACTGGAAGTGGAAACTTTCAAGAAACTGAGCTTGCTCGCCGGCTACAAAATGCTACTCGCACAAGGTAACGAATCAATGGCGGTAAGAAACAAATTCAATGACATTACCACCTTCAACCCTATCAATGTTGATTTGAAACAAAGCTTAATTGCAGTGGGATTAAAATACCGCTTCAGCGAAAAAACTTACCTCACTTTACAGGACCATATCTTCAACTACACAGATAATAAAACTGCGGCCAATACTTACTCTATCAATCAGGTGGTAGTAATGTTCAGCATGACTTATTAAAATTATATACTATGAAAAAATCAATTTTAATATCATTGGGCATTAGCTCCGTTCTCTTATTCGGATGGAGCTGCTCAAAGGAAAACTTAGGACCCGATTTGTCAACCATCTCCGGTCCGGTGACTGTGCTTTCAGGCTTCGATAAAAAAGCAGCATCAGTAGATTTTTCAAAAAACGAAGAACAGTATTTCACTGCCGAATTTGAAAATGAAACCGAATGGCAGATTACTCTTAAAGGAAATACAAGCACTGCTGTGAAAACCATCAAAGGTATTTCAAAAACGATTGATGCGTCGAATTCACGATGGACAGGCTATGCCGATGACGCTCCTTCTTTCCAGAAAGAAACAGTGACTGCACAACTCACTTTCAAACACACTACCGATACTTTTACCACTACGCTTTTCACTACCGGTATGGTGAATCATGATGCGGGAAGTGTACTGGTGACTGATTTCGCTACACTGAAAAGCAATACCGAATGGCCACGCGACTGGCCTCCTGTAAGCATTACCAACAATGTTTACACAGACAATATCCTGGCCGACGGCGGAAAATTTTTCTATATGTCGGGAACACCATGGCAAAACAATCCATATGTGAATTACATGACCATCAGTGCTAAATATGCCGATGAGGATTATGGCACTTACTTCCCTTTATACCCTGATGCGAACCGCGTTTACTTCAATATCATGGTGTATGGCAAAGGTCCTTCTGATACCTGGTTGCAGATAAACTTCTCAGAAAATGGTGTAAACGCAAGAGGTATCAGCATTCGTCCCGATTGGTATGGATGGAAATTACTCAGCTACAATTACAACGATTTGATTCCCGATGCCAACGTTACCGGAGATGCTAAACCAAATAAGCTGACCAGTGTATCTTTTGTATTGCTTTCCGATCAAACTGCGCCTTACACCAATCCTGTGTCAGTTGCTTTTGATCATCCTGTATTTACTTTCAACAAACCTTATCAACCATAATTTGTCATGAATCTCAAAACCATATCCCTGTCGCTGCTTTGCTTATCACTCTCTGTATTACAGGCTCAGCAAAACGACACCGAAGAGAAAATCACCCGCTTATTATCGGAAATGTCCCTCGAAGAAAAAGTGGGACAAATGACGCAGCTCACCCTCGATATGGTTTGTAAAAAAAGTGCCGAAGATGCTAAAACCATGGAAATCGATTCCGTAAAACTCGATTCGGTTTTATTGCGCTACCATGTAGGTTCCATACTGAATACAGGATCTCATACCTTAAGCAGGGAAAACTGGTATACCATCATCAGCAGTATTCAGAAAACAGCTGCCGAAAAAACACGAATGAAAATTCCTGTTCTTTACGGAATTGATGCGATACACGGAGCTACCTTTACACAAGGATCCACACTCTTCCCTCAGGAATTGGGAATGGCTGCAACTTGGAATCCTTCTCTCGTAGAAAAAGGAACCTCTGTTTGTGCGTATGAAGTGCGCGCTTCTGCTATTCCGTGGAATTTTTCTCCTGTACTCGACTTGGGTCGACAACCTCTTTGGTCGCGTTTCTTTGAAACTTATGGTGAAGATCCTTATCTGGCCACGCAAATGGGAAATGCCGCTATCAAAGGTTATCAGGGCAATAATTTCAATGATCCCGAAAAAGTAGCAGCCTGTCTCAAACATTTTGTAGGCTACAGTCAGCCTGCTTCCGGAAAAGACAGAACACCTATACTTATGCCCGAAAGATTATTGCGTGAATATTATTTAGTTCCCTTTGCCGAAGCCATTAAAAACGGAGCGATGACTGTGATGATCAACTCCACCGAAATTAACGGAACACCGGTGCATGCCGATTATCACATCCTCACAGAAATTTTAAAACAGGAATTGAACTTCCAGGGCTTTGCAGTGACCGATTGGGAAGACATTATTATGCTTCACAGCGTGCACAAAGTAGCACCTACATATAAAGATGCCATCGCCCTGGCCATCAACGCCGGTATCGATATGAGTATGACTCCGCAGGATGTATCTTTCTGCAAATTGCTCATCGAACTGGTGAAAGAAGAAAAAGTTCCCATGAGCCGGATTGATGATGCAGTAAGAAGAATTTTGCGCGTAAAATTCATGCTCGGACTCTTCGAACATCCTTACTATGAAATGAAAAACTATCCGAAATTCGGATCGGCAGAATTTGCCCAACAAAATTTCCAGGCAGCACTAGAAAGCATCACCCTGCTGAAAAACAAAAACAACATTCTCCCATTACCAAAAGATAAAAAAACATTGGTTTGCGGTGTTGCTGCCAATTCATTAAATCCTCTGAATGGTGCGTGGACACATACATGGCAGGGAGTTGACGACAAATACAATCCCACCGATAAAAAAACAATAGTACAAGCCATTCAAAATGAAATCGGCAGTGACAAAGTAATTTTCGTACAGGGTACTTCTTATGACAGCGATGTAAATACCGGAAAAGCTGTAAAAGAAGCTCAAAACGCTAATTTCATTATTGTGTGCCTCGGAGAAAAACCATCGGCCGAAAAACCAGGCGATATTGAAGATTTAACCATGGAAAAAGCGCAGTTGAATCTGGTTAAAGAATTGGCCAAAACAGGAAAACCCATCATCCTTGTACTGGCCGAAAACCGCCCACGCATCATCTCCGAAATTGAACCGTTGGTGGATGCGATCGTGATGGCTTATCATCCGGGAAATGAAGGCGGAAGAGCACTCGCCGACATTCTTTTCGGAGATGTAAACCCCAGTGGAAGATTGCCCTTCACTTACCCGCGACACACTGGATCACTTACCACTTACGATTACAAAAAATCAGAAACCCGCGACTATAAATTCGGCTTTAATGCCATCCAGCCGCAATTCACATTCGGCTCGGGATTGAGCTACACCACTTTTGAATACAGCGATTTAAGCATCGACAAATCCAGCATTTCAATGAACGACAGTATCAAAATCACTGTTAAAGTAAAAAATACCGGATTGCGTGAAGGCAAAGAAGTGGTTCAGCTGTACATCCGCGATGAATATGCCAGCATCACTCCATCGAACAAACGACTGCGAGGCTTTGCTAAAGTGAACTTAAAAGCCGGCGAAAGCACCGTGGTGAGTTTTATTATTCATCCGAATGACCTTGCCTTCGTAAACAATAAGAACGAATGGATTACTGAGGCCGGAGATTTCACTATCCTTATTGATAAGCTCGAACAGAAGTTTTCGGTTAAATGAAGAGGCCTTATGCTCTATGTAGCCTATTGTAATGAAAATTCCACCATCACCTCCGTGAAAAATTGAATTGGGTTTACATTGAAACAAAAAAGCCAGACTTTTAAAAGCCTGGCTTTTGTGCCCTGGAAGAGACTCGAACTCTTATGCTCTTACGAGCGCCACCCCCTCAAGATGGTACGTCTACCAATTTCGCCACCAGGGCAGAGGAAGGGCAAAGGTAAGCATATCGGTGTTTATATCAAATTCCGGGATGAATTTTTGTAAAAAATGCTAAGCCATTCTTCCAAAAAAAGAGAAAAACAAAACAAACATCTAAAAATCAAACACTTACACAAGGATAAAAAGATTGACTCGAATTTTCGGGCTCGAAAATTTCCCGTAATGACGGAAGCAGGAATTAAATGGCAAAAAGAATTTTACAAATCAAAAACAACCGGCTCATTACACAAGATGTATTTCTCGTCGAGAATTGCTCCATTAATGTATTGGGTCGCACCTTTTGCACGACTGCCAAAGCCTTCGTGAATATGGCCAAAAAGAAAGTATTTAGGTTTTACTCGTTGAATTGCGTCGGCCAGCTCGGTACAACCCACTGCTAATCCGGAATAAATCGCATCCAAAGTGCCATAAGCCGGACCATGAGTCAGCAAAATATCCACCTTATCGGGAATAAGGTCCCACTTCTTCTTCATTTCCTCTCCGGGATCCTTCATAAAAGCCCAATCCATGAATGTGGGAGTCCATGGACTTCCATAAATTTTTACTCCTTCAATTTCCACCAGTTCATCTTCCAGATAAATGAGGTTGGAAGGTAGTATAGATCGGAATTTCCCTTCATTCTCCTGAATAAAAAAATCGTGATTTCCTGCAATAAAAACCTTGTGCTTATGAGGCAAAGCAGAGAACCATTTTAAAAAATCCGCTACCTCTCTTTCACTCCCGTTACCAGAAATATCACCAGCATGAATTACCATATCGCCCTCGGGCAAGGTAAGTCTGCTGTGCTGATTGTGGGTATCAGAAATAAAAACGATTCTCATTTTGAGGGGTAATCAAAAAGGGAATTTAAGAATAAAAATAATGTTGTTCTAACCTGATGACTAATTTCTTCGCGGTTTCCACCGCCTGTGCAAACTCCTTTAACTTTGCTTTCACCTGCTTCACCTTACCACCATTGTAATACCAGCGGTAAGGGACAACTGTGAAATACAAAATCTTTTTCGCCATGGAAAAATTCTTCACATCATCAGCGCTGATTGTTGGTCGGATAAATGGTATCTCATTAATGGCATTGACCAACTCCATGATTTCAGCTTCATAAACCTGACTGTGGATGTGATTCACCAGCTTCTTGTAGTTCACCATCCATTTATCGATATGCGGATAAATTGGGGCATCCTGCGGAATACCTGTCCAGTAATTTTTAAAGCCAAAATAATCCTTGCACTCCTCGTTTACTTTTTTGGAAAAATTATCCAGGTAGTTCACCTGGTTCCTGATGTATTCAAAATCTTCAGCAATATTCAGCTTCCCCTCCATTATTTATTGATATCCAAAAGTTCAACATCGAAAATAAGAGTAGAATAAGCCGGAATCATATTTTGCGACTGTTCGCCGTAAGCCAGGTCATAAGGAATATAAAACTGGAATTTTGATCCTACAGGCATGAGCTGCAATCCTTCCGTCCAGCCTCTGATTACACCTTGCAGATTAAAGGAAATAGGTTCTTTTCTTTTATAGGAAGAGTCAAATTCCTTACCATCAATGAGTGTTCCCCTGTAATTCACTTTCACGTTATCGGTAGCTTTCGGTTTCGGTCCGCGGCCCATTTCAATCACCTTATACTGTAACCCACTTGGCAATGTAATTACACCTGGCTGCGTTTTATTTTTCTCAAGAAAAAGAGCACCTGCTTCTTTTCCTTTTTCTGTTTTGTATTCGGTAAGCAAATTATTAGCAGAGCGGTAATCCAGTTGCAAATCGTCCTCAAACAAACCATGCTGCATTCCTTTTTTGTACTTATCCAGGTCGAGAGCACTCATATCACCATACTGCGCGTAGCCCATGCCCATCGTGAGTCCGTAAGCATAACTCAATTCCGCTTTCTTGGTGAATCCTGCTTTGTTCTTCAGGTATTCATTCACCAGGTTATTGGCCTGTTCCTTGGTGATTTTCGGACTTTCATTTTTTACCGCGGCAGTTACTCCTTTTAAAAATTCATTGATATCAACATCACCAAATCCTTCTCTCTTCAATCCAATTCCTGAATTAGCACCGAGCACATAAGAAACTTTATCGGTAACATTTACCAAAGGAATAGTATCGGTCAGCGGCTTAAAGGCATTGGTACCTTCTTCATTTTTCTCCTGTTGTCCGGCACAAGAGAAGAAAGCTATAGCGAGAGCGAAAGGAATAATTTGTTTTATCATAAAGTTGTTTTTTGCAAAAATAGCACGATTGGGAAAATGGGGAAATTTATATTAGTTCTTCTTCCAAAACTTTTAAACAGGAATTGAACGGGTTAGCTTTTTTCAGCAGCAGATCGATATAGCTTGGATCTTTTGCATAAAACTCTAAAAAGCTGACTCTCCTTTCCTGGAAAACACCTTCAGGAAAAAGTTGATTTTTCACTTTCTCAATTTTATTTAAATCTATCTGGCGACGTGATTTCTCTGCTTTTTTAATACGCGACATTAATCCTTCCAAAGATTTCAAAGATTTTGCCCTTTCAGCATCTACCATACCTTCCAGAGAACCATCCACCTTCAAAGCCTCATTCCTTATAAGCAAATAAACGTTATCAATTTGCTTTTGATAGGTCGCTTCATCCAGATCCGTTTTACTTTGAATGTATTGCGCTTTCAATTGCTCGGCAGATTGAAACAAAGATGCTAGGTCCAATCCTAATGCCTGCATTATTTTTCGCTGCCCGGCAGTGATAAACAAAAAGGAATCCCGTAAAATCAGTTGCGGATAAGGAATGTTATGCACAGCGAAAAGACTCTTTAATTGCAGCCAGTAGGCCAGTTCATTCGGTCCGCCAACGTAGGCTACATTTGGCAAAATAAATTCCTGGTAAAGGGGACGATAAATCACGTTAGGACTGAATTTTTCCGGATTTTCTTTCAACAGCTTCTCCCAATTTCGACCGTCATTTTCCTGAAATCTTTCACGAATATTTTCATCAAGGAAAAAGAAATTGATCTCACGCGGATTCACCTGTACTTTGTACTTTTCCTGCAATATCGCATTGGTTTTCCCGACTTCTGTTTGTCCGGTTTTTTCCTTGAATTCCTTTTCAATTACAGATGCAAAACTTTGTTTAAATTCTTTGTCATCGGCATCAATAACAACTAACCCATACTTTCCAAAAAGCTGATTCAACCAGCTTTTCGTAAAGAGAGAAAGATTTTTTTCATTGAATGCATTTGCAAAAAAAGATAAATCAGCAGAAGGAATTAATGCTTTGATTTGCGAAAAAACTTCCTCCAAATCATCAGTACCTATTCGACCTACAGCACCTTTAGCTTCCTTGTTCCACTCTATCTTTTTGTTGAACAAATACAAATGATTCACTTCTTCAAAATCGTGATCCTCGGAAGCGAGCCAAAAAACAGGAACAAATTTCTGGGCGGGATATTTTTGCGAATAGAGCTCACAAGCCCTGATCGTGGAGATAATCTTATATATGAAATACGCCGGTCCGCCAAACAAACAAAGCTGATGACCGGTAGTAACCGTAAATGTATTTTCGTTGAGTAAAGCAGCGATATTGTTTTCCACCGCCTCTTCTTTCCTGAAGTTTTTATACTGCTCCCGCAAACGTTCAACCAATAATTTCCTGTTTGTTGTTTTGGAAAAATTCAGCCCTTCCTCTTTCAGTAAATCCTTTACAATTGCAGGAACCAGATTGGTTTGATCAAGCGCTATTTCGGAACAACGAACCACTTATTCAGCGATTTTTCCTGTGAGATCAAAGAAATCAGCACCTTCAATTTTCACGTTCGCAAAATCACCGATACGCACATAATTGTCTTTTGCTGAAACAATCACTTCATTGTCTACTTCAGGAGAATCAAATTCGGTGCGACCGTAGTAATTGCCACCTTCCTTGCGATCAAAAAGCACTTTCATTGTGCTGCCAATTTTCGACTGGTTTTTATCGAAAGAAATAGAAGATTGCACATCCATAATTTCCTCTGCACGCTGCTGTTTTACTTCAGCAGGAACATCGTCGTTGTATTGGTGCGCATGCGTATTTTCTTCATGAGAGTATGTGAACGCGCCTAAGCGATCGAATTTTTGCTCAGCCACCCAATCCCTCATTACTTCAAAATCTTTTTGTGTTTCCCCGGGATATCCAACAATCAAAGTTGTTCTCAATGAGATTCCGGGAACCTTAGCGCGGATATCTTCCAGCAAAGCATTGGTTTTTGCTTTAGTGGTACCTCGACGCATGGATTTCAGCACCGGATCAGAAATATGCTGCAAAGGCATATCAAGGTATTTACAAATGTTGCTCCTTTCGTTCATCACATCAAGAACATCCATAGGAAAACCATGTGGAAATGCGTAATGCAGACGAATCCAGTCAATCCCCTCCACATCGGAAATATGCTTCAGCAAATCGGATAAATTTCTTTTTTTGTAGATATCCAAACCATAATAAGTAAGATCCTGCGCGATGAGCATGATTTCTTTCACTCCTTTGGCAGCCAAAGTTTTTGTTTGCGCTACGAGTTCTTCAATAGGCGTGGATTTGTGTCCGCCGCGCATCAGTGGAATTGCGCAGAAAGAACAGGGACGATCGCAACCTTCAGATATTTTTAAGTAAGCATAATGGTTCGGTGTGGTCAACAATCGCTCACCAACAAGTTCATGCTTGTAATCGGCTTTCAATGTTTTCAGCAAACGCGGCAAATCGCGGGTACCGAAATACTCATCCACATTGGGAATTTCTTTTTCAAGATCAGGTTTGTAACGCTCGCTCAAACATCCGGTAACGTATACCTTTTCAACCAACCCTTTCTCTTTGGCTTCAACGGCGTTGAGAATCGTATCAATGGATTGTTGTTTGGCATTATCGATAAATCCGCAGGTATTAATAATTAAAATAGCTGCATCTTTCTTGGTCGACTCATGTTCCACCTCAAAATTATTGGCTTTCAATTGCCCCATCAGTACTTCCGAATCGAAGATGTTTTTGGAACATCCGAGCGTCACTACATTGACCTTATTTTTCTTCAGGGTTTTCGTCTTCATACACTATCCAAAAAGAGAATCAACAAATTCTTTACGTCGGAAAACCTGCAGATCTTCCATGCCTTCGCCTATGCCAATATACTTCACCGGAATTTTGAACTGATCGGAAATACCAATGACTACACCACCTTTAGCCGTACCATCGAGTTTAGTCAAGGCCATAGCTGTTACATCCGTAGCAGCAGTAAACTGCTTGGCCTGTTCAATGGCATTCTGTCCGGTAGAACCATCCAGCACCAACAGCACTTCGTGCGGCGCGCCAGGCACTACCTTTTCCATTACTTTCTTGATTTTAGTTAGCTCATTCATGAGGTTCACCTTGTTGTGCAAACGTCCGGCCGTATCAATAATCACCACATCGATATCTTTCGCCTTTGCCGATTGCAAAGTATCAAAAGCCACTGCCGCAGGATCGGCATTCATGCCTTGTTCAACGATGGCCACATCAGCGCGTTTCGACCAGATTTTCAACTGATCTACGGCTGCAGCACGGAAAGTATCCGCCGCACCCAACATCACCTTTCTTCCTGCTTTTTTGTATTGGTAAGCGAGTTTTCCAATAGATGTGGTTTTGCCCACACCATTCACCCCCACCACCATTACCACATGAGGTTTCGAAGGTAAAGCACCTTCAAATCCACCTCCGTCGGAAGAGTTGTTCTCCTCCAGAAGGAATGCTATTTCTTCGCGCAAAATACCGTTGAGTTCAGAAGTACTCATGTATTTATTCTTTGAAACGCGATCTTCTATTCTTTTGATGATTTTGAGCGTGGTTTCTACACCTACGTCGGAAGTGATGAGCACTTCTTCCAAGTTATCGAGGACTTCGCTATCGACTGTCGATTTTCCCACAATAGCACGTGCCAGCTTGGAAAATACACTTTCCTTGGTTTTGGATAAGCCTTCATCCAGCTTTTGCTTCTTCTCTTTTGAAAAAAAATCGAATAAACCCATTTTGCTGTTTTACTTTGTTTTGCTCTGAGCTGAAAAATAAAAAAGCTCCCGTCCTGCGGACAGAAGCTTTATAAATGCATTGCGCGGGAAATTACTTTCCTGCCAGGAAATCATTAACCTTTTCGTTAGGCACCATTTCTTCCTTGAAAGAATAAGCACCTGTTTTAGGTGATTTAACCGCTCTGATCACCTTAGTTAAGGATTTGCTTGCTGATTTATCTTTAAAGCTTGCTACCGTTTTCTTAGCCATGACTTACTTATTTAATTTCTTTATGTACTGTATATTTCTTCAGGATAGGATTGTATTTTTTCAATTCAATTCTATCAGGAGTGTTTTTTCTGTTTTTGGTGGTGATGTAGCGTGAAGTCCCCTTCTGCCCTGTCGCTTTATGCTCAGTGCACTCTAAAATCACCTGGATCCTGTTGCCTTTTTTTGCCATGGTTTAACTTTTTTCGGACGGCGAATTTAGGAAGAAAGATTTTATTACACAATACTTTGTGAAAATATTTCCTTCTTTTCCCACAGATTTCACAGATTCCCACAGAAGATCTGAGAAAATCTGTGAGATCTTTGGGAAATCACATACTCCTGCGGTACTGCCCACCTACCTCCAACAAAGCGTCTGTCAACTGCCCCAAAGAACATACTTTTGCAGCGTCCATAAGGATTTCAAAGACATTCTCTCCTTTTAAAACCGCTTCTTTCACTTCTCTGATGGCTTTAACTGCAGCAGTCTTTTGCGTTTTATGCAAATTCCTGAGATTAGTGATCTGGTTTTCTTTCTCCTTCGTCTCGGCGCGGATGATCTCTTTTGGTAAAATCGTAGGTGAACCTTTGGAGGACAGGAAGGTATTCACTCCCACTATAGGAATTTGTCCGCTGTGCTTTAACCCTTCATAATACATGGATTCTTCCTGTATTTTAGAACGCTGGTACATGGTTTCCATAGCGCCGAGTACTCCTCCTCTCTCAGTGATGCGATCGAATTCGGCCAGAACAGCCTCTTCAACCAAATCGGTCAGCTCTTCTACAATAAAGGAACCCTGAAGCGGATTTTCGTTGACGGCCAAACCGAGCTCCTTGTTAATGATCATTTGTATGGCCAGGGCACGACGCACCGACTCCTCGGTTGGCGTAGTGATAGCCTCATCGTAAGCATTGGTATGCAAGGAGTTACAATTGTCGTAAATAGCATACAAAGCCTGTAAAGTGGTACGAATATCGTTAAAATCAATTTCCTGGGCATGCAACGAGCGACCCGATGTTTGAATATGGTATTTCAGCATCTGTGCCTTTTCACTGGCGCCATACTTTAGCTTCATGGCCTTGGCCCAAATGCGGCGGGCAACGCGACCAATGACTGCATATTCGGGATCCAGTCCGTTGGAAAAGAAAAAGCTGAGATTACCACCAAAATCATTGATGTTCATGCCCCGACTCAAATAATACTCCACATAAGTAAAGCCATTCGCCAGGGTAAAAGCCAGCTGCGTCACAGGGTTAGCACCAGCTTCGGCTATGTGATAACCTGAAACCGATACAGAATAATAATTCTGCACCTGATTGCGGATGAAATATTCCTGCACATCGCCCATCATCTTGAGGGCGAAACCGGTAGAAAAAACGCAGGTGTTTTGCGCCTGGTCTTCCTTTAAGATATCGGCCTGCACCGTACCTCGCACCTGCTGCAGGGTTTCGGCCTTTATTTTATGGTACACTTCCTTTGGCAAAATCTGGTCGCCGGTAATACCAAGCAATTTCAAACCAAGTCCATTATTACCCTTTGGCAATCCGCCGTGGTATTTCACCTTTGAAGCAGATACTTTCATTTTCTTGCTTTCAATATACTTCTCACACTGCTGATCAATGGCTGCATTTAAAAAGAAGGCCAGAACAATTGGTGCTGGACCATTGATCGTCATGCTCACTGAAGTACCTGGACTACACAAATCAAAGCCTGAATAAACTTTCTTTATATCATCTAAGGAGCAAACTGAAACTCCCGAATTTCCCACCTTCCCATAGATATCAGGGCGATAGCCGGGATCTCGACCATAAAGGGTTACCGAATCAAAAGCCGTCGACAAGCGCTTGGCGGCCATATCAGCACTTACATAATGAAAGCGCTTGTTGGTGCGCTCCGGAGAACCTTCACCGGCAAACATACGTGTAGGATCCTCACCACTGCGCTTGAAAGGAAACAATCCTGCTGTATAAGGAAATTCCCCAGGTACATTTTCCTGCAGCGACCAGCGCAGGATATCGCCCCAGGCTTCAAAGCGGGGCAATGCTACCTTCGGGATTTTATTTTGTGAAAGCGATTGCGCGTACAAAGGTACCCTGATGTCTTTGCCACGCACGGAATACACAAACTCGTCTTTTTTATATGCCGATTTTTTTTGCTGCCACTGATCTAATATCTGCTGATTTTCTTTGACCAGTTGTTGTTTCAGCTCATTGTATTTCAATTGAAGATCTTTGTTCTTCAGCAGCTCCATAGCCTTCTGCAAACCGTACAACTGATTGGCCAGCTCCGCCTGTTTTTCCGCTTCGCTGTTGTAGTTCCTTATCGTCTCAGAAATTTCTGACAAGTAACGTATGCGTTTGGATGGAATCACAGCCGGCATATCGGTGTGCGACGCAAAAGTTGAAGCTTTAAACTGCGCTCCTTTATTATTGAGTTCTTTTACAATTTTACTGTAGAGTTCGTTGGTTCCTTCATCATTGAATCGTGATGCCACAGTGCCAATTACCGGCATTCTCTCCACTGCTTGCTGCCACAATCCCTGATTGCGCTGAAATTGTTTTCTCACATCACGCAAAGCATCGAGTCCGCCTTTTTTATCGAATTTATTGAGTGCTACCACATCCGCGAAATCAAGCATATCAATTTTCTCCAGCTGGCTCGGCGCGCCAAACTCAGGTGTCATCACATACAGACTCACATCGGCGTAATGCGTGATCTCGGTATCGGATTGCCCTATGCCTGAAGTTTCCAATAAGATTAAGTCAAAATCCTGAGCCTTCAATACCTGTAACACATCCTTCACAAAAGGCGACACCGATAAATTCGCCTGGCGCGTAGCGAGTGAACGCATATAAACACGCTCATCCG
>JBJTOK010000078.1:0-14144 GCA_046074525.1 Flavobacteriales bacterium | reverse complement strand
ATTATTTTGAGGTTGCTTCGTCGCGGGTACACTCATCGCAATGAAGAACTATGTGTTTGCACCTTCCAACTTTAAATCTTAAACTTGAATACAATTTATGCTTCACCCGCTTTTCATACAATTGCGTTTCATTGATGTCCTCGACATCCTGCTGGTGGCTATTTTATTCTATCAACTTTACAAAATTGTAAAAGGCACCGTTGCCATCAATATTTTCATTGGTATGCTCGCCATCTACATCCTTTGGGAACTGGTGGATGCCATGAAGATGAAGCAGCTCAGCAAGATTATCGGGCAATTCATTAACGTGGGTGTGATTGTACTGGTAGTAGTATTTCAGCAGGAAATACGAAAATTCCTGATTTACCTCGGTACCAAAAGTTTTTCGGGAAGAACAGTGCTCTTCAATAAATTACTGAAAACCCCTGAAAGCGATAAAAAGGAAGTTCGTCCGATTATTCAGGCGGCTTACAATCTTGCCAAAACAAAAACGGGCGCGCTGATCGTTATGGCCAACCAGAGCGATCTCAGCTTTTACGAAAGTACAGGCGATAAAATTGATGCAGCGATGAGTGCCCGACTCATAGAAAACATTTTCTTTAAAAATTCTCCCTTGCACGATGGGGCTGTTATACTTGAAGGCAATAAGATCAAGGCTGCGCGTTGTGTTTTACCTGTAACCGAACAGGAAGATCTTCCTGCACATTACGGTATGCGCCACCGCGCTGCAATTGGTATTACAGAATCTTCCGACTGCCTTGCTGTTTCAGTTTCAGAAGAAACCGGCAAGGTTTCCCTGGCCAAAGGCGGCAAAATATTTCCTGATTTGAGCAGAGAGGAAATGGAAAAGATGATGGAGGAGTTTTATAAGTAGTTGCTCGCTTTTCCCCACAGATTACATAGATCAAGATGGAGTGCTTTCTCACGTGTGTCATCCTTCCTTCGCAAGGATGACATACGCGAGAAAAATTCGTGTTGATCTGTGAAATCTGTGGGAAAAAGCACTCCAACTATTTCACCGCATCACTCACCAATATCTGCGCTTCTTTTTGAATCAGCTGCAAATGATCCTTACCCTTAAAGCTCTCGGCGTAAATTTTATAAATGTTCTCCGTTCCCGACGGTCGGGCGGCAAACCAACCGTTTTCAGTTACCACCTTTAAGCCGCCAACTGAAGCATTGTTACCCGGTGCATTAGTGAGCATAGCAGTGATTTTTTCACCAGCTAATTCAGTAAACACTATTTGTTCGGGAGATAATTTCGAGAGTTTTTCTTTTTGCTCGGGAGTTGCCGCAGCATCAATCCTGTCGTAAACGGGAGCACCGAATTCTTTAGTAAGCGCCTGATAATGTTCACCAGGATCTTTTCCTGTGCGGGCAGTAATTTCAGCAGATAACAAAGCAGGAATCAATCCGTCTTTATCGGTAGTCCACACTCCCCCATCCTTTCTGAGGAAAGAAGCACCGGCACTTTCCTCACCCACAAAACCGAGAGAACCATCTATGAGTCCGTCCACAAACCATTTGAAACCAACAGGCACTTCATACACTTTGCGACCTAGCTTGGTCGTCACACGATCTATCATTAAAGAGCTTACGAGTGTTTTTCCCACTGTAGCCGCAGGATTCCACCCTGAACGATTTCGGAAAAGATAATCAATACACACTGCCAGATAATGATTGGGTTGCATCAGGCCGGTGCTTTTAGTCACTATGCCATGACGGTCGTGATCGGTATCACAGCCAAAGGAAATATCAAATTGATCCTTCATGCCAATGAGGCCCTGCATCGCGTAAGCTGAAGACGGATCCATACGGATTTTCCCGTCCCAGTCGAGGGTCATAAAGCGGAAAGTCGGATCAACCACTTCATTGACTACTGTTAGGTTAAGGCGATAATTATCGGCAATCGCTCCCCAATAATCCACTCCTGCACCGCCCATAGGATCAACACCCATAGAGATGCCGGAGTTGCGCAAAATATCAAAATCAATGACGTTAGCGAGATCGCTGACGTAATTAGCTATATAATCGTAGCGATGAGTAGTAGCAGCTTTAAGAGCCTTTTCATAAGGAATACGAACTACTCCTCTCAAATTATTTTCCAGAAATTCATTGGCTGCCGTCTCAATCCACGAAGTGATATCTGAACCAGCTGGTCCGCCATGCGGAGGATTGTACTTGAATCCGCCATCATCGGGAGGATTGTGCGAAGGCGTGATAACGATGCCATCGGCGAGTCCGTCCTTGCGGCCTTTATTGTACATCAGTATCGCCTGCGAAACCGCCGGTGTTGGCGTATATTCATCGTTTTTTGAGATCATTATGTTCATGCCATTGCCTGCCATCACTTCTACAGTAGTAATAAAAGCCGGAGTGGACAGGGCATGCGTATCTATACCGATAAATAGCGGACCGTTGATTTTCTCTTTTGCACGATACATGCATACCGCCTGACAAATAGCGAGGATATGCCTTTCATTGAATCCGTTTTTCAGAGAAGAACCCCTGTGCCCGGAAGTACCAAAGGCAACGCGGTGTTCACGGATAGATGGATCAGGGACATTGGAATAATAAGCACTAATCAGACGGGGTATATTAACCAGTTTATGCGCTTCAGGTAATTTTCCTGCATTGGGATGAATACTCATAGAAATCACTCATGTATTGTTAACAGTAGCTCAGTACGTTGAATACAAGATAAAGTTTTGTTTGGTTAAAACAGAAGATCCTGAAACAAGTTTTGACACACGCGAGAAAAATCATGATGAGATTGCTTCATTTTTGGGTACAAAAATTTCGCAACGACGTACTGGGGATAAGACGACCAAATAAGGACAAGGAGTAAGGAAAGAGTAAGGCAGACGTGGTTATTTATTATTCCCAAAACAAAAAGCGCTGGTTTTCACCAGCGCTTTTCCATTTATCTATTCTGCTTATTAAGCAGTAATCTTCGCCATTTCTTCAGCGATAGCCTTACCGATTTCAGCAGGAGAATCCACAACGCGGATACCGCTTGCTCTCAAAATTCTTTTCTTTGCTTCAGCAGTGTCATTTTCACCACCAACAATAGCACCGGCGTGGCCCATTGTTCTTCCTTTAGGAGCAGTTTCCCCGGCGATGAAACCTACTACCGGTTTTGTACCGTTAGCCTTGATCCATTCAGCAGCCAGAGCTTCAAGATTACCACCAATCTCACCAATCATTACAATACCTTCAGTTTCTTTATCCGCCATCAATAATTTAACGGCAGCCAGAGTAGTAGTTCCGATGATAGGGTCGCCACCGATTCCGATAGCTGTAGTAATACCCAATCCCGCTTTAACAATCTGGTCGGCAGCTTCGTAAGTCAGGGTTCCTGATTTAGAAACGATACCAACTTTACCTTTCTTGAAGATGAAGCCCGGCATGATACCTACTTTAGCTTCGCCTGCAGTGATTACGCCCGGACAGTTCGGACCAACCAGTGTGCAGCTTCTATCCTTGATATAATCTTTTACTTTCACCATGTCGCTCACCGGAATACCTTCAGTGATAGTTACAATCACTTTAATTCCAGCTTCAGCAGCTTCCATAATAGCATCGGCAGCAAAAGCCGGCGGCACAAAGATGATAGTAACATCGGCTCCTGTAGCTTTAACAGCATCGGCCACGGTATTGAACACCGGACGATCCAGGTGCTTTTGTCCACCTTTACCAGGAGTAACACCACCAACCACGTTGGTTCCGTATTCAATCATTTGTCCGGCATGGAAAGTTCCTTCACTTCCTGTGAAGCCCTGCACTATTACTTTTGAGTTTTTGTTTACTAATACTGACATATCTATTCTGTTTTATATTCCTGATTACTTACAACTGTTTTTGAGTTTGGTTTTGATGTAAATGTTCACATCGCTCCATGTTTTTGAAACACCGTCGGTTCCTTTGTGCAAATCCTTGCAGGCCTTATTAAGGGCGTCTACTGATTTTTGTGCTTTATAGTCGAGAAGGCTCAGCGAACCTTTCAGTTCCAGCTCATCGCCGCTGACTGTGTAGTTCAACACCAGGTCTTTCTCAACGTTATTGATTTTAAAGGCTACAATTACTCTGGAAGAATCGGTATCCACCGACTTCACCCATCCTGTCATCAGGGTTGTGCTATCCATGGTTCCGAAGAAATTGGTTTTGATCTTGTAATCCCTGCTGATATCGCCAGTGCTAACACTTGCAACACTTACCGTAAACTTAGCTGCCGAAAACACATTCAATAAAGTATCAGACTCTTTAGTCCCCGTTACGTCAAAAGAAAGAAAAGAACCTTTAACCTCTTTTTTCTCCGTGAACTTAAAAGCCCCGAAGCCGATCTCCGTTGCCGAAGAATCGTAGGAATAAGTACAAACCTGAGGAACAATGGTGTCCTTTTTAACAGCGGTTCCTGCATCAGCAGCGGTATCACCTCCACAGGAAGCCATCACAACAGCGGCACTCAAAGCAAAGAATATCTTTTTCATACAATTTTCGCTAAAAAGCAAATCTAATAAAATTACGCGGGTCGCCTAAGTTTTTGACTAACTTTACTTCAATGTTGAAGATCAACCCCATATTTTTCGTGCTTGCTGCCCTTCAACTCTTGTCGTGCAAGCCCGAAGCAGCACAACCTTCCTACATTAAAATCGATGAGATAAAACTCAGTACCTCTTACAATAAAGAAGGCAGCAACAGCAGCAAAATTTCCGATGCATGGATTTATGTGGATAACCAGCTGCTGGGCGCTTTTGAGCTGCCCTGCGAAGTGCCGGTGAGCAAAACGGGCAACGTGAAAATCAGCATAGCGGCAGGGATAAAAAATACCGGACAATCAAGCATCCGTGAACGCTATTTATTTTATCAGTGGTACGACAGCACCCTTGCCCTCAACGGCGGGAAACACATACTCACCCCTATTGTTTCCTATGTGGATTCCCTTCACTTTTTATGGAATTTCGATTTCGAGGGCAACAGCATGCCCTTCTCTAAGGATGAAGGTTCCGACACGTCGATGTATCTGGTAAAAGGCAGTCCCGATGTATTTGAAGGCGATGGCATGGGGGAAGTCAGCACGGATGCCAGCCATACCGATCTCTTTTTAAAAACATCGCTCGATTTGGACATTCCTGCAGCTACAAAAGCTACCTTCCTGGAAATGAATTACGCCTGCAGTCACGAAACAACTATCGGAGTAATCAACTATGTATCAGGAAGTAAAATCATTACTCCCATCATTCAACTGAAGTCGACTAACCTGAAATGGAACAAGATTTATATCGACCTCAGTACTGCACTCGGATCCTATGCCTTGCAAGGAAAATTTGAAATTTATTGCCAAATTCATCATCTTAGCAATGAAGAATCAAAACTACGCGTAGACAACCTCAAGATCATCAGCCAGAAATGAATTCCCGTAAACAAGCTCTCAAATATATCATTAGCGATTGGCTGATGGCGACAATTGCATGGGGAGCCTTCTTCATTTACCGGAAAAAAAATCTAGACCGCAGCGACTACCTTACAGAGGAAATACTGCACGACCCTAAACTGCATGCCGGTTTGCTCGTTATTCCTTTTTTCTGGTTCTGCCTCTATCTTTTGCAGGGACAGTACAGCAACGTTTACCGCAAATCGAGATTGAAGGAAAGCGGTCAAACCCTGCTCATCACTGTTTTTGGAGTGATTATCATTTTCTTCACTCTGCTGATCAACGATTACCAGCACTCCTACAATATTTATTACAAAGCCATTACTGCCCTCTTTTTAATTCATTTCCTGCTCACCGCCTGCAGCCGCTTCATCATTACCACGCAATCAGCCATCAAGATCCACAACCGCATCATAGGCTTTAAAACCCTCATCATCGGCAGCGATAAAAAGGCAGTGCAAATTTACAACGAACTGGAAAAAATGCCTAAATCCATGGGACACAAAATCCTTGGCTTCGTCAATATTAACGGTGGTGGCAAACCTTTCCTGATGGAGGAATTCATTCCGCATTTGGGGTCTATCGTTAATCTCAAGGAGATCATCATTAACCAGAGCATTGAAGAAGTCATCATCGCCATTGAAACCAATGAACAGGAAAAAATAAATGACATTATCGCCCAGCTGGAAGGCCGAAACATCACCATCAAAACCATTCCCGATGTGAAGGATATTCTTCTTGGTTCGGTGAAGATGAACTCCATCCTCGGTGCCGCCCTCATTGAGGTTTCTCCGGATGTGATGCCCGAGTGGCAAAAGAGCGTGAAACGCCTTTTCGATTTTTGGTTTTCGGTGTTGGTGTTGGTGCTGGGATCCCCTATTTACCTCGCCATTGCCATTGCAGTGAAAGCCAGTTCAAAAGGTCCGGTTTTCTTTCTACAGGAAAGAATAGGCTTGAATGGTGTACCTTTTAACATTATTAAATTCCGCACAATGGTAACCGATGCCGAAGTTAACGGTCCAGCCCTCTCTAAAAGCAATGATCCTCGCATTACCAAAATAGGCTTGTTCCTGCGCAAAACCCGACTGGATGAATTGCCGCAATTCTGGAATGTAATCAAAGGTGATATGTCGGTGGTTGGTCCGCGTCCCGAAAGGAAATTCTTTATCGATCAAATTGTTCAGCGTGCCCCTCACTATCATTATCTGGAGCGCGTAAAACCCGGCATTACTTCCTGGGGACAGGTGAGATATGGTTATGCCGAAAATGTGGATCAAATGATCGACCGACTTAAATTCGATCTTATCTATCTCGAAAACCGCTCGTTGCTGGTGGATTTCAAAATCATTATACATACCCTGCTGATTGTAATGCAGGGACGAGGGAAGTAGAATCAGAGCGAGAATGAGTATTGAGAGTGGTTGCGCCCCTCCGCGAAGTTTTCAACTTCGCGGAGCACGGTATTGAGATTTGAAAACACACTCAAAACTCACCCTCACTCTAATTCAAAGCTCAACCCATCATACGCCAACTCAATCCCCTCAGGAAGTTCCATCATCACTTCTTGGTGAAAACCCAGCAGGTGACTGATATGCGTGAGATAAGCCTTTTCAGGTTTGATTTTCTGGATCAGGGCTATTGCCTCTTCCAGATTGAAATGGGAAATATGCGGCTCGCGACGGAGCGCGTTCAACACCAGTACTTTTGAACCTTTCACCTTTTCCAGTTCTTCCTCAGAAATGTAATTCGCATCGGTGATATAAGTAAAATCGCCAACACGGAAACCCAGCACCGGCAAGCGGAAATGCAACACAGAAATCGGTGTGAATGTGATGCCTTCTATATCGAAAGGTTTGTTCTCAATGGTATTCAAATGCACTTGCGGAATGCCCGGATAATCAATCCCCGAAAAAACATAATGAAATTCTTTTTTCAAGGCTTCCTGAACCTGTGCTGTAGCATAAACCTCCGCAGGTTTTTTAGTGATGAAATTGAAAGCACGCACATCATCCAATCCGGCAATATGATCTTTATGCTCGTGTGTAAATACAATAGCAGTAAGCTTTTTCACCTTTTCGCGCAGGAGCTGCTGACGGAAGTCCGGCCCGGCATCAATCACAATCAACTTATCCTTCTCCTCTATCATCACCGACACACGAAGTCGATTGTCCTTCGGATCAGCAGAAGCACACACCTCACATTCACATGCGATAACAGGCATTCCCTGCGAGGTTCCGGTGCCGAGGAAGGTTATTTTCATATGCATTTAATTTCATTTTCAATGGTCATATGGAATGCCCATACCATCTTCATCTCCCTTGATATGCAACAGTGCTTGGGCATTTCAAGCGTACATCTTTTTTAATATTTGCACAACGAAATCCACTTCCTCTTTCGTATTGTATCTGCTGAAAGAAAAACGAACTGCAGGCTCTTCAGCATCAACGCCCAATTCTCTCAAAACCCTTGAACCCAAAAGACTTCCCGACGAACAGGCACTTCCTCCCGAAACAGCTACACCTTCAATATCGAGGTTAAACAACAACATGGAAGACGATGCTTTTTTAGGGAGGGAAATATTCAGGATATAAGGTGATGAATTATCAGAAGAGCCGTTGATGCTGATTCCGGCAATGCTTTGTAATGATTGATAAAAATAATCTTTCAGCTCTTTTACTTTCTGCCCATCCTGCTCCATGCGCTCACAACTCATAGTTAAAGCTTTGGAAAGAGACGCAATCCCCATCACATTCTCGGTTCCGCCGCGAAGGTCACGTTCCTGTCCGCCGCCAATGATTTGTGCTTTTATTTTATTCTTCTTGTTAACGTAAAGAAATCCGCTGCCCTTGAGTCCGTGCAGCTTATGCGCAGAACAGGAAATGAAATCGATTTTCACAGAAGCAAGATTGATCGGTAGATGACCGATACTTTGCACCGTATCCGAAAAAAACAACGCGTTGTACTGAACACACAAAGCACTTACTTTTTCCAGCGACAGTATACTTCCCACTTCGTTGTTCACATGCATGAGGGCCACCAGTACTTTTTCCTTTGCAGAAGAAAGTAATTCTTCCAGGTGTTGTAAATCTATTTCACCTTGTTTATTGAAACTCACATACAGCACTTCAACATCTTTCAGATTCCGGATTGTGTTGTAAACCGCCGAATGCTCCAGCGCAGAAGAGATGATGCATTTCACACCCAAATCGTGCACAGCAGCATGTATAGCCAAATTATCGGCCTCGCTGCCGCCGGCAGTAAATACAATTTCCGAAGACTGGGCGCCAATACACGACGCGATTTTCTTTCTCGACAATTCCACCAAAGAGCGGGCATCCCTCCCCTGCTGGTGAATCGACGAAGGATTTCCGTAATGATTGCGCATCACGTCAATAACCTCCTGCATCACTTCTTCAGCAACGGGCGTGGTGGCAGCATTATCGAAATAAACCCTCATTTATATAAGCGCTTTAATATCATCAATGATTTTGTTGGCCAATCCGTCGGCAGTTTCTTTAGAAGCACTTTCGGAATAAATACGGATAATCGGTTCCGTATTGGATTTTCGCAGATGTACCCATTCCTTAGTGAAATCGATTTTCACACCATCAATGGTACTGATGTTTTCATGAGCATATTTTTTGGCCATTTTCTCCAGAATCAAATCTACATTGATATCCGGAGTGAGCTCAATTTTATTTTTAGAAATGTAATAGAAAGGGAAAGAAGCTTTCAGCTCCGAGCAGGTTTTGCCGCTCTTCGCGAGGTGCGTAAGGAACAACGCGATTCCAGCCAATGCATCGCGACCGTAATGCAACTCCGGTAAAATAACGCCGCCATTGCCTTCACCGCCAATCACCGCTTTGGTGTCTTTCATCTTTGTTACTACGTTCACTTCACCTACTGCAGCAGCAGCATAGCTTCCACCGTGTTTTTCGGTAACGTCGCGCAGCGCTCGTGAAGAAGACAAATTAGACACTGTATTTCCTTTTTTCTGACTCAGTACATAGTCGGCAACTGCCACCAGGGTATACTCCTCACCAAACATAGAACCATCTTCACATACCATCGCAAGGCGATCCACATCCGGATCTACAACAATACCCACATGGGCTTTCTGTGATTTGATGACCCCTGAAATCTCAGTGAGGTGTTCAGGCAAAGGCTCTGGATTGTGAGGGAAATGACCGGTAGGATCGCAGTACAATTCTACAATTTCGGCAACGCCCAAGGCTTTCAACAAATAAGGAACAGCAATCCCTCCAGTAGAATTCACGGCATCTACCACCACTTTAAACTTCGCCTTTTTGATGGCTGCGATATCTACATAAGGCAGCGCCAAAATTTGCTGGATATGCTCCTGGATATAGCCTCCTTCGTGTTTGGTGATTTTACCCAAGCTGTCCACATCGGCATAGGAAAAATCTTCTTTTTCGGCGAGTTCGAGGATCTTCAACCCGTCTTCACCTGAGATAAATTCTCCTTTATTGTTGAGTAATTTCAAGGCATTCCATTGTTTAGGATTATGGGATGCAGTAAGGATAATTCCGCCATCAGCCTTCAAATCCACTACAGCTACTTCAACCGTTGGCGTGGTGGATAAATCGAGATCGATTACATCCACGCCCATTCCCTGCAAAGTGGCCACTACTATATTTTTAATCATCGGTCCGGAAATACGCGCATCCCTTCCCAACACTACTTTTACCTTATTTTTTCCGCTGACGGTTTTCACCCAGCTGCCGTAAGCACTGGCAAACTTAACTGTGTCTAATGGAGTTAATCCTTCTCCCGCCGGACCACCTATGGTTCCTCGTATTCCTGAAATTGATTTTATTAATGTCATTGGTTATAATATTTCGGATAAAAATAGGGAATTATATATATTATCAGAGGGAAAAATTTCCAGTGTAGGCAGCTAACTTCGTGTGGGGGCCCCTGCCAGGATGCGGGCCAGCGCTTGAGGTGAGGCAAAAAGCGCGGCCGGAGGAACGGAGGCAAAGCGTTTTTGCCGAGGCGGGCCGAAGCATATCCTGGCTCTTGAATTTTTTTGCTTACTTTTTTGTTTCAAGACAAAAAAGTAAGTCTTTGCTTCTTTTAAAAGAAGAGGAAAGGACGAGGAGGTTGCTTTATTTTTGAGTACAAAAATTTCGCAATGACGATCGGGGCGGATAGAATACAAAGCCCCCTCTGATTTCTGGTGTGTTTTTAGTATTTTAGTTCAAACAACTACTATCATGAAAAAATTATTCCTGCTTTTTACAGCTATATTTTTATCTGCCGGACTACAAGCCCAAATCAATATAGAAGATGTGATTGCCGATACGGCCTGCATCTGCCTACAAAAAATAAAAACCGATTCCACCGCCACTTCCACCAAACTCAACGCAGCTTTCAACGCCTGTCTCTCCGAAGCTTTATTAAAGAACAAAGACGCTATTATAGAAAGCTACAACAGTGGTGAGCAAGGCAAGAAGATGGATGAAAACAACAAGGATAACGGTCGGTTGATGATTAAAACCCAAAACGTACTGGCGAGGAAATGCCCGGATTACGACCGCGTTTACGGTCGGATACGAAGCATGCACCAGTCGCGGCAAAAATAAATATCCATGAAAAATTCAGTACTCGTTGTTTGTCTTCTTTCTTTGATGGGAGTGAAAGCCCAGAGTCCGCAGGTGAGCTTAAACCTGGATTGGGAAGTTCCCTTTACTTTCGCTAATATGGCCATGACGATCGAGCCCGATCAGCAAGGCAGAGATTATATGTATGTTGCCGGAAAAACGCAGGGGCTCATCATTTACGACATCAGCGGAACGCCATCTAAAATCAAGACGATTACTAAAAATGAGCTCGACACCCTCGACGTGATGAGCGTTAGCCAAAGTGGAAATTATTTGTATCTCTCGTTGGGCAATTCCTTCAGTTCCGGCGAATACCCAGGCATGGCCATCGTGGACATCAGTACACCTTCTGCTGCTGTAGTCACCGACATCTGGAAAAAATATTCGGGCGCAAAAACCGGCGGCGGCCTTGTGAAGGTGGAAGGCAACTACGCTTATTTTGGTGCGATGGGCGACGGACTCATCATCTTTGATGTGACCGACAAAAACAACATCGTTTACAAATCGACTATCGTTCCCGACATCAATTATCCCGATGCAAATCCCGATAAGGCGAAGTACAATGCCCGTGGAATGGAAGTGCGCAACGACACTATTTATTTGTGCTACGATGCTAGCGGACTGCGGATCATCGACGCCACTAACAAACTCAATCCGGTACAAATCGGTCAGTATTCCAATCCGGCCCTGAACGGAAAACCACGTGCTTACAACAACATTGTGCTTGATGATTCTCTGGCGTACATCGCAGTGGATTATGCGGGGATGGAAATCCTCAGCATCCGTCAACCTTCCAACATTAAAATGGTGGGCTGGTGGAACCAATGGGGAACAGCCAATTGGTTTAGCAGTAGAGGCCACGCCAATGAAATTCAATACGACAAAGCGTCGAAGCTCATTTTTATGTCGACAGGCAAAAGCGACCTCAATGTAGTGAGTGTTGTCAATCCTTCTCTCCCCGATTCGGTGGCGATATTTGGCGGAGTTGATAACAATCAGGGCACTTGGGGTCTTGGCAAATACCACGATAAAATTTATCTCGGTTATATTTTTATTCCGCTGTGCATTCCTTTTTGTTCCAGCTGGGGCGGAGTGAAACGTGTTTCATGGAGCAGCACAACGGGCATCGAAAACCCCGAACAACCTTCATCCCTCCTCTACCCTAATCCTTCATCGGGCGAAATTACAGTTGAGCTCAACAGCAGCGAAAAAGGAAAAGTGGAAGTGTATGATTTGATGGGAAAGAAAGTGTATCACGAAAATTTTGCTGAGGGAAGTACGCAAGTGAATCTATCGCTGGAGCATTTGAATAGCGGGACTTATGTTGTAGTGATTAGGACCAAGGAAAGTGTGGTATATAATAAGTTGGTGTTGGAGGATTAATGAGTTACCTGTTCATTCGTGAAAATGTTAAATAAGTCATTTTGCTTTTTCCCGCCTTCATAAATAGGTGCTGCCCATCATTGGCAGATTTATTTTTTAATTTCTGTGCTATTTCCTATTTTAACACATACCTAAACTTAAACAAATCCGACATGAAGTCACTCCCGACCTTTTCATTTATGACATTGATTCTTTGTTTTTTTTCCTGCGACAAAGAACCCATTGTACCAGCATCGGTTATTTTATATGAATCATCATCCAAAACAACGCCAACTTCCATAACGCTCAATTGGTCGAAGTTTGGAGGCACTAGCTTTAAAGAATACAGATTGTATATTGGTTACAGTAACAACGAAAGTGATTTAAGTAATGAAACCGGAACATTGGTTCATGCAACAACTTCAAAAAGCGATACCACTTACACTATTACTTCTCAAAATTATATGGATGCAGGAGGAACGATTAGTCCGAAAGGAACTTATGTTTTTCGCGTATATGTTTACGATGAACATGATCAACTGTCGGGAAGTAATATTGTAAAAGTGGTGACTCCGGCCTGGGACAGCACTCAATTTACCGCCCATTACAAAATCAACCTGCAAACAAATTTTGCAGGCGCAATGCCTATTAAAGGGATAGATTGGGATAACAATGACAACCTTTGGATTTTATATTACAACGACGAAGGTTATGTCAACGGCAAATACGAAGGCCATGGCAAGGTAGTCAATTATGATTATGTTGCCGATAAATATTTAGACACCATAGCCATTGAGGATTTTGAAGCAGCTCCCTCAGGAATTGCCTTTGACGACACTAAGATCTGGGTGCAAATGAAGGCGTTTGCCGGACAGTTAGCCTCTTTTGATATTACAACAGGATTAAAAACAAAAACAATGCAGCTCAGCAGTTCGTCAGGTTATTTGTCGGATATAGTCAAAGTAAGTGACGGCTTCCTCATCCTTTGGAACTTTCATGATTTTGAGAAGATAAATAATGCAGGAGGAACAGTATCAAAAGGCAAAACGCCTAACAATGACTACACCATGTCGGTTTTTGATTTAGGAATTGCAGAGCGAAACGGCGAGTATTGGATAAGCAGTTCCAATCCCGATGAAATTACTATTATGTCAGCAACCGGAAATATTCTTGGCATTGTTAAAACAGGCTTAAATTATAGCGAATTATATGGAGGCAATTGCAGGATAGCAATACGCAATAATAAGTTGGCAATCGCTACTTCGTCGCAGATATATATTTATAATATCACAGAGTAAAAGGGTATCGCTGAATTTTTCCCCCGCGTCGCTCCGCTTAGGCTTTTTCTTTGCCTAAGCGGTCTTACTATGATAGAGGCTTCGCCCATAAGTGTTCGAAACCTTAAGTTCCGCTCCATAAATGAGGTGCTTTATCAGTATCTCCGCAGCATAAAATGACAATTTCTTTAGTGATTAGTCTGTCTATTTCTATCTCAAATTTGAGTTTTGCGATTTTATAACCTTTAAGATTATTGATTTTTTTTGTACTCAAAAATGAAGCAATCTCCTTGTCATCTGCTTCTTGAAATTACTTAACACGTCTGTCATCCTGAACTTGTTTCATTGTTGTCCGGTTAAAAAGAGAGGTTGATAGTTTCCTATCAACCTCGGCATGATATATTTGAGTCACCACAACCAAAATATAATCATGCATAAAGATAGTTA
>JBJTOK010000077.1:0-46479 GCA_046074525.1 Flavobacteriales bacterium | reverse complement strand
TGGCGCCGATTTGCGCGGTGAGCCGGTCGTATTCGAGGCTACGGCATAACCTGATGCAGCGTAGCTTAAACTGTCAATAATATGATAAATGTTTTTTCTTTTCAGTGAATCGGTGGTTTGTCGGTAGGTTTCAAATTGAACAACAGTTTGAAACCTACCGACAAACCACCGATTCACTGAAAAGAAAAAACATTTATCATATTATTGACAGTTTAAGCTACGCTGCATCAGGTTATGCCGTAGCCAACGAATACGACCGGCTCACCGCGCAAATCGGCGCCAAGGAAACCAATGCTTTCACCACTGCCGATCATACTACTTACGTTAACGACATCCCTGCCAACCAACTGGAAAACTGGCTGAAGATTGAAAGTGAAAGATTCCTCTATCCCGTCTTCCGCATTTTCCATACCGAGCTTGAAGCAGTGTACGAAGAGAAAAACCGCGCGCTCGATAATGATATACGCTCGGCTTACCAGGCGGCACTCACCAACCTTTTCATGAAACATCCCTATGGTACTCAAACCGGATTGGGAACTATAGAACACCTCAAAAATCCGTCGATCACCAAAATCAAGGAATTTTACAATCGCTACTACGTCCCTAATAACATGGCGGTGATCATGGCCGGCGATTTCGATATGGACTCCGCCATCGTGATGGTTGATAAAACCATGGGGCAGTTGAAAGCCAAGCCTTTCCCTGAATTCAGCTGCGAGCCTGAAGCCCCTATCACTGAACCCCGCATTGAAAATGTATATGGCGCCGATGCCGAAATAATGATCCTTGGCTACCGCTTCAACGCACAGCCTTACACTAAGGAATCGCACATGTTAACGATGGTCGACCAGATACTTAACAATGCTTACGCAGGACTCATCGACATCAACCTTAACCAGCAGCAGAAAGTAGCGCAGGCCCAGACTTATCTCGTTAAACAAAACGATTATGCAGCCCACCTCTTTTTGGGAATGCCAACGCAAAATCAGTCGCTGGAGGAAGTACGGGACTTGTTCTTTGAGCAAATCAAGAAACTGCAAAAAGGAGAATTTGAAGACTGGCTCACCGATGCTATCATCAAAAACCTGAAATACCAGGCCATTAAAAACAATGAGAGCGCCGAAGGAAGGGCCGACATCATGCTGTCGGGCTTTAACAGCAAGGTTCCTTACGAAAAGGTAGTCAACGAAATCAGCGAAATCGAAAAAATCACCAAGGACGATATCGTGGCATTTTGCAAGCAGTACTACTCCGAAAAAAACTGTGTGCTCATCTACAAAAGAATCGCCAAAGAAAAAGGAAGCGCAAAGGTTCAAAAGCCTGCCATCACAGCGATACAAATCAACAGAGAAAATTCCTCTGAGTTCGGAACCAATTTACTTAAATCGGTGCCGGCAGCTATAAAACCGGTATTTGTTGATTACAAACAGGAATTCCAGATTTTGAAAAACAACAACGGAAGTGAGCTATGGTACAAGCAAAATACCAGCAACGGACTCTTCTCTGCTTCCATCATCTACAATTTCGGATCCTATGAAAATCCAATGCTGGAAACTGCTTTCGATTATCTGGATTTGCTAGGCACAGACAAATTTTCCAATGCCGATATCCACCAGGAGTTTTACAAACTGGCTTGCGAATACAGTTTCAATGTTGGTCAGCACGAAACAAGCATTAACATTAGCGGACTCGCCGAAAACGCGCCTCAGGCGATGGCCTTACTGAAAAGCATTTTCAATAATGCAAAGGCCGATGAAGAAGCCCTGGAAAAAATGAAAATGAAAATCTTCAAGCAAAGGGCCGACGATAAATTATCCAAAGATGTAATATTGTGGAAAGCCATGGCCAGCTACGCCATGTACGGCAAAAATTCTCCTTTCCTGAATAAGCTCAGCACTAGGCAAATCAAGGAACTTAGTTCAGCGCAGCTGCTGGCAGAAATCGCTAAAATCTGGAACACCCAAAGTCAGATAAATTATTACGGTCCGATGGCCAGCACCGATTTCCAGATGCAATTGAACAGCCTTATGCCTTCTACACTAAATAACGCTCCCGACAAGAAAATATACCCAAAAAGGGAAATGGAAAAAAATGAAATCTACATCGTGGATTATGATATGCAACAGGCCAACATTGGTATTTACACCAGGGGCAAAAATTTTGATCCTTCTTATGCTCCTGTGATAGCGCTTTTCAACCAGTATTTTGGTGGCGACATGTCGTCTGTCACTTTCCAGCAAATCAGGGAAGCCAAGGCCCTTGCCTATTCGGTGGGTGGCTCTTACAACGAGCCTTATTACAAGGAAGAACCTTATACTTTCTGGGCCAACCTGGGCACCCAGGCCGATAAAATGAAAGATGCCTTACCGGCAATGGATTCCCTCATCAAAAACCTTCCTTACTCTGAAAATGCATGGCAGGCTGCTATTACATCCATTCGCCAGGATATAGAAACCGGGCGTATCATCAAGGGATCGGTGTTTACGAACTACCGCAACAATATGAGGCTGGGCTATGATTACGATCGCAGGGCCGATCTGTATAAGGCACTCAACACTCTTCAGTTTAAGGATGTTCAAGCCTTCCAGGCCGATTACCTGCGCAACAGGAAATTTGCTCTTATTATCCTTACCAACACCAGCAAACTCGATATAAAATGGCTGAAAACGCAGGGAGAAGTGAAAGTGTTGACCCTTGAAGAGATATTTGGTTATTAATTAGTCTTTTTTTAGCACCTTTGCACAAAGAAAACTTTTGAAAGCCAAAATTATAAATACATTAAAATACGCGTTCTTCCTAGGAATAGGACTGGCATTGATGTATTATTTGTACCAGCAGAATAAGGACGGTAAAAACTTCAGCGAAATAAAAGTAAGCCGCAGTATAAATAACAATAAGAATGTTTTATCGTGGCTGGACACCGCTGCAGTGAAAAGTGATTTCTTTACGATCGAGCGCTCCGAAGACGGCAATTATTTCGAAACTATTGATACTGTAAATCTTTCCTGGAAACCCACCTATATATATAGTGACAATCACAGCGCAAAGGTGGCTCCGCTTAACCTCTCCTACAAAGTAAAAGCCTGGAGGCCTATCAATTTATGGGAAGAAATAGGCAACATGAATATGAAGTGGTACATCATCGCCTTCATCTTTTCCATGATCAGCAACTACTCACGCGCCGTGCGCTGGCAAACCATTGTGGAGCCCATGGGCTACAAACCACGATTGGTGAATACCTTCCTGAGCATCAATATCATGTACCTATTCAATTCGGTGATTGCCCGACTCGGTGAAATCACGCGCTGTACCATTCTATACCGATATGAGAAAATACCAGTAACAAAACTGATCGGTACCGTGCTGGTGGAAAGGGTAGTTGATTTTATTTCTTTTGCCATCATGATGGTCATCCTGTTCTTGAGTCAGCTCGACTTCATTAAAATGTATTTCCTTCGTCCCGACGTGCAGAAAAACCTTGGAGAAAAAATTGATCTCTGGCCTATCATCATTTTGTTTATGGCCATAGGCATCGGTTTCATAATTATGCTGTACATCTTCCGTGAAAGGCTACAAAGAACCACCATTGGAAAAAAAGTAGGCAAGTTCCTGCTGGACATGTGGGAAGGCATTAAGAGCACCAAGCACATCAAACGAAAATGGACTTTCCTTTTCCATACCGTACTCATCTGGGTAATGTATTTCGGTGTACTTTATATTTCCTTTTTCTCCTATGAGCACACACGCGGACTAGGCTTTACCGTGGCTTTTGCCGCACTGATGATGGGTAGCCTGGGAATGATTATTCCTTCTGCCGGCGGAATCGGAACCTGGAACCTTATGGTAACTTTCACTCTTGTCCTCTATGGCGTTAGCGAACCAAATGCCTTTATTTACTCTATCATTGCCCTGTTCATGATGACATTGACAAATATCGTTGCGGGCGGACTTTCCTTCATGTTTTTGCCCGTTTACAATAGAAAGCATAAATTGGTAAAACAAGATGCAGTAAATGAAATGGATCAAAATTGAGGAACAGCTTCCTGAAAACGACCAGCTGATACTGGCTTACCTTCCCGACAATTGGGTACCTGTACCGGGAGATCCTACCGAAAAAACTTTTCATCCGGTTAAGATGCTACGCTTCAACAAGAATTTTTACGGCGCACACAAGCCCCGTCACAAAAACAGCAGCAGCGATCATTTCTGGAGTGGAGAGGGACTCAGCAATCATTTTTTCCAGGAAGTATCCCACTGGATGCCGCTGCCGGAAAAACCTTGATGATCCATTTGCAAGAATGGTTGCGTGTGCTTAGAAGACCGAAGCTGCGCTTCTCCTCTTAATATCAAATCTCCCGGAGGGGCAACTATCTAATATAATAACCAAAAAATAACCAAAGGGCGCAGAGGTCACAGAGCTTATTATTTAGAGAACCCGGAGGACTTAACTCCTACAGAGATCACAGAGGTGTAGCGTGCAGTGGGCTCAGTGATCTCTGCAGGCGTTAAGCCCTCTGCGGTCTAGGATAACGAAAACAACTCCGTTGATCTGTGCCCCTCTGTGGTATTAAATTTGAAAGCTTGGTTAATTAAAGTATATAAGCACCCGCAACCATTCTATAACTATATACCGAAGCTTTTATACTTTCAAAAGATAATCCATTTTATTTCCTATATTTAAAGCGTGAACATCGTTTCTCAACATATTGCACTTCGCGCATTGGCTCTCGTTTTCTGCAGTGTTTTTATCTTGCAGATTTCACTGGATATTGCATGCAAGTTCAGTGAAAAAACAAAAAAAGAATTGAGCTGGCAGGCTGACGGGAGTCAGGAAGATGATTCTTCGGAAGATGACCAGGAAAAAGAAAAAGAAGTTAATTCCGAAGACGAAAGTAAAGTAGTTCAACAAATCCTCCGCTTGTCGGATCAGGCTCAATACAGCATCACTACCCTGCAAAGACACCTCAAACACAGCAATCTCCCTACAGGTTTTTTTGAAACCTTCACTCCTCCCCCTAAGCACAATACTTCTCTCAGTTAATAAGGCATCCATCAGGAACCTTTTGTAAAGTATTGTCTGACTTTCACTACCCCGGTACGGAAAAACATAAAAAATTCAATGAAAAATTTAGCACATATAAAAAACGATATCCCGTCGGGACTGGTTGTTTTTCTCGTGGCACTACCCCTTTGCCTCGGAATCGCCCTCGCGTCGGGAGCACCTTTATTTTCGGGAATCATCGCCGGAATTATTGGTGGTCTGGTGATAGGCTCCCTCAGCGGTTCGCATACTAGTGTGAGCGGACCGGCTGCGGGCCTCATCGCTATTGTAGTACCAGCCATTAAGGATCTGGGCAGCTTTGAAATCTTTCTTGTTGCAGTGGTACTTGCAGGAGTACTGCAACTTATATTCGGCTTAGTGAAGGCCGGTATCCTAAGCCTTTACATTCCTTCAAGCGTGATTAAAGGCATGCTGGCGGCTATTGGCATTCTGCTTATTTTGAAACAAACACCCCATTTGCTTGGCGTGGACAAAGACGCCTTCGGTGAGGAGGAATTTGTGCAAAGTGACGGGAATACCACTTTCAGTTATTTGCTCGAAGCCATAGAACAAGTGCATTGGGGGGGACTCATGGCAGGGGCCGTGGCTTTTGCTATCCTGATTGTATGGAACAGCAAAGCCATTCAGCACAACAAGGTTTTAAAACAAATCCCCAGTGCCTTGCTGGCAGTAATAGCCGCTACACTAATCAATGTGCTCTATAAATCTTTCTTTCCTGAACTCATCATTTCAGGCAATCATTTGGTGCAGTTGCCATTCTTTAATGACATGGAAGGGTTTAAAAAGTTGTTCACCTTTCCCGATTTTTCGGCTCTTGGTAATTTAGATGTATATATTGTTGGTGTTACTATCGCCATCGTAGCAAGTTTGGAAAGCTTACTCAGTTTGGAAGCAGCCGACAAGCTTGATCCTCTCAACAGGAAAAGTCCGCAAAATAGGGAGCTCATGGCTCAAGGCGCCGGAAATATTTTTTCGGGCCTGATAGGCGGATTGCCACTTACGGCCGTAATAGTGCGTAGCTCGGCCAACATTTCAGCAGGGGCGAAAACAAAAACATCGGCAATCATCCACGGTATCCTGCTGCTGATGGCGGCACTCGTACTGTCTCCTATCCTCAACCAGATTCCTCTGGCTGCCCTGGCCGCCATCCTTATCCTGATAGGCTATAAACTGGCGAAGACCTCCCTCTTTGTTTCACAATACAAATTGGGTTGGGATCAGTTTATTCCTTTCCTGGTGACTGTTATAGCGATACTTTTCAGCGATTTGTTGATAGGAATCGGAATTGGATTGGCCGTCGGACTCTTATTCATTCTTAAAACCAATCTTTCAAAACTTTACATCATAGTAAAAGAGAAATACAGAATCGTTTACATTTCTTCCCAAGAACCCAATCAGCACAAAAAAATCAAGATCAAACTAAGCGAACATGTGTCCTTCCTCAACAAGGCGGCCTTATTTTCCAAACTCAATGAATTGCCTTCTCACAGCAAAGTCATTATTGACGGATCAAATTCACATAGTATCGACTATGACGTACTGGAAATGATTTACAGTTTCAAGAAACAAGCCCGAGAAAAAAGTATTTCTCTTACATTAGAAAATATCCCGGAATTGGGAATACAGCAAGATTTACATTAATTTTAAAAAATGGACAAAATGGACAGCTTTTATCAGTCACTATTAGAAAACAATAAAAAATGGGTAGCCGAAAAACTCGGTGAAGATGCCGAATTTTTTTCCCGACTCGCCAAAGGACAGAAACCACCAGTTTTATGGATAGGTTGTGCCGACAGTCGTGTACCAGCTAACGAAATCGTTGGTGCCCACCCGGGTGAGGTTTTTGTTCACCGTAACATTGCCAATATGGTCATTCATACAGATATGAACATGCTTAGCGTACTTGATTATGCAGTATCCATACTGGAGGTGAAACACGTTATCGTATGCGGCCATTATGGTTGTGGTGGAGTGCAGGCAGCTATGACAAACAATCAGTACGGACTTGTGGACAACTGGGTGCACCATATCAAAGACATCTACCGTTTCAATAAAATTGAGCTCGATGCCATTCCGAATGAAAATGACCGCTTCCGACGTTTTGTTGAAGTAAATGTCATTGAAGGTGTTCAGGATCTTGAAAAAACAGCCACTATCCAGTCTGCCTGGAAAAAGAAACAAACTCCTTCGCTTCATGGCTGGGTATATGATGTGGGCAATGGCCTCGTCAAAGAGCTCATCACATTAAAGAATTACTAGTAAAACTTATTGTTAGCAAAGCTCCGCTGGAAACAGCAGAGCTTTTAAGGTATTTATTTATGAAAAAATTCATCTTATTTACCACCATTATCGCTCTGCTCCCGTTCTCCAAGAGCCAGGCGCAGGAATACAATGAAAAAAGTTTAGGCAGCTGGTTGCTTTTTTATGGCAATACCAAACTCAGCGATCGCTGGCACTTTTACATCGAGAGACGGTACAGGAATTATGAGCTACTCCCCAGCAACGAACAACTACTCATCAGAGGCGCACTCTTCTACAACATCGATTCCACCTACTATTTCGGAGGAGGCTACACCCTCATATCCAATAACGCTCCAATAGACGAAGTTATCCGCACTTATTCTTCCGAAAGAAGAGCCTGGGAACAATTCAGCTACCACAAAAAAATAAAAAGAGTCCGCTGGGAACTCCGCCTTCGGTCGGAACAACGACTCATGGAAATGAATACCATTAAATTCCGAAACCGGCTGGCTTTAAAAGCTACCTTTCCTTTGAATAAAAAGGAAATCGGAAGAAATACCTGGTTTATCGACGTGGAAAATGAAATCTTCCAGCATTTTGAGGACAGTCCTTTCGATCGCTACCGGCTTACTGCTTCACTGGGTTACCAGGTGGTTCCGCAAGTCAATCTGCAGCTTGGCTATGCCAACGAATATGCGCTTGATTACCAGCGGCAGTATGTTACTTTCAGTTTCAATTATGTAGTAGATCTTTCTCATAAATTCAAAAAACAAAAGCCGGACTGATTTTCTATTTTAGCACTCTGATGAAAAAAAATATGCAAATGAAACTAAGATACACTTTGCTCCTGCTTTGTACTTTTTCTTTTCATTTGGCTATCTCTCAAATCGTGCTGTCGGGAATCGTAAAAGACAGTGAAACCAAACTAGGCATTCCCTACGCCAATCTTTTTCTCATCCAAAAAAAATACGGAACAGCCTGTAACGAAGAAGGTAAATTTTTTATCGCCACCGCTGCACCCGATACGCTGCTGATCAGTATGGCCGGTTATGAGCCAAAAAGAATTTTCTTTTCCTCTTCCAACGATAACTTTACCATCGTACTGAAAAAGAAGGAGAGCGAAATAAAGACCATAGAAATCAAGAAAAAGAAAAAAAAGAAAAAGGATCTGGTGGCCGAAGCCATCATCGACAAAGCCATTGAAAACAAAAAGAAAAACAATTACGAAAATCTCGATCAGTTCGAGTGCCGTGTTTATAACCGAGTGCAATGCAATATCAATAATGTTGATACCTCCTTCGCCGATAATGCTGCGCTGAAACCCATCGGCTTTATTTTCAACAGCATTGATTCCGTGACTTTCGATAAGCCCAGCGTACCCATTCTATTTTCGGAGAGCTATTCACGCACCTACTACAAAAACAATCCGCGCCGCGAAAAGGAAATCATTGAAGCCAACAAAATTTCGGGAATCGATAATATGAGCATGGCCGAATTTTCGGGAAATCTTTATCTCGATTACAATATTTACGATGACTACATCAACGCCTTCCAAAAGGATTTTATCAGTCCGCTGGCAGTTACTTCCGGACTCTCCTACAAATATTTCCTCAATGATTCATTGTACATCAACGACAGGAAAACCTATAAAATATATTTCTTTCCGCGAAGATCGAGTGAACTCACTTTTTATGGGACTTTGTGGATCGACAGCGCCAGTTACAGCTTGACTAAATTCGACATGACCATGTCGAAAGATGCCAATATCAACCTCGTAAAACGCCTGTCTTTCCAAAGGGAGTACGCACCCGTGAACGATGCGTGGATGCCCATGAAAGAAGAAATCCTTATTGAACTCAATCTTCAAAATAACAAAGTAGGATTTTACGGACTCAAGAAAACACAATACAGTGAGTATAAATTTGATCAACACCATGATGATGATTTTTATAGCACCAACAAGAAATTGTACCTGAGTGATTCACTAGCCCTGCAAAGGGATACTGCGTACTGGAACAAAAACCGTCCCGAACCGCTTTCTTCCAACGAAAAAGAAATTTACCAGAATATCGACAGCGTGATGAATACCAAATATGCCAAAAGAATCAAGGCTTTTTCGCGCATGATCATCTCTGGATTTTATCCACTCGGAAAATTTGAATACGGTCCGTATTACACCACTTACAGCTTCAATGCACTTGAAGGAAATCGTTTTAGAGTAGGAGGTTCGACTACTCCAAAGTTTCACAAAAAAATTCGCTGGCAGGGCTATGTAGCATATGGTACCACCGACCACCGTATTAAGTACTCCAGCATAATCACCTATTATTTCCACATGGTACCAAGGATGTACGCAGCGATTGATTTCAGTAATGATTTGCGCGTGCTAAATTCTAGTCCGGATGCCTTTCTTCCCGACAATATCCTCTCCTCCATCACACGCCGTGTAATGCCTAAATACATGAATGTAGAGCGCTATGCCACTTACTTCGAAAAAGAATGGGTAAAGGGAATCAACAACCGCATTACCTTCGCGCATTCAACGATCAGTCCGATAGGCACCCTCTTTTTTGAGAAGAGCAATGGCACTTACCTCAATAATATCAGCACCTCCACTATCGTATTATCGGGGCGCTTTGCCAGTCGCGAAAAAATTGTGGAAGACGGTTTCCGCAGGGTGAGTCTTTCTACAAAATCACCAATTATCACTTACTCTTTCGAAAGTTCATTCAAAGGCACATTAGGCTCTGGTTACGCATACCAGAAAGCAAAAATAAAATTCCAGGACCGTTGGTATATGGGGCCCCTGGGCTACATGGACATAGTTTCTGAAATCGGAAAAACTTGGGGTACCGTACCTTATGCACTCTTGAATATTCATTACGGAAATAACTCTTATTACTTCGACAAAGAGGCTTTCAACCTCATGAATCCTTTTGAATTTGTGAGTGATCAGTATGCGCAGGCCATGGTTACGCACCACTTTAATGGCGCCATTTTCAACAAGGTGCCATTGTTCAGGAAACTGGAATTCCGCGAATTGATTTTCGCCAGAGGGGTTTACGGTACCCTCACCAACGAAAACGAAACCAACACCAAATTACCTGCGGGAATGTCGGCATTGAAAGATCCGTATCTTGAGGTTGGATTTGGAGTGGAAAACATCTTTAAAGTATTGCGCATCGATGCACTGTGGCGCTTGACCAACCTTGATAATCCTGATGCTCCGCGCTTCGGCATTACCGGCGCGCTGGCTGTACAGTTCTAACAACCAACATCATCTTGTTTATAATCCCTTTGCCTTAAACTTGAAGCAAAACAGCTTTCCGTTTATCTTTAATACATGAAATATTCATTATTCAGAACAACACCAAGCTATATCGAATATTCCATCAGACCTTGAAAGAAAACAGATACTAATGAAAATTCCACGCGAAAAAATAATTACTCTTTTCAAGAACAAATACTTTGTGATTTCCTTCGTATTTGTGATCTGGGTGTCTTTTTTCGATCAGAACAATCTGCTTTTTCACCATGAGCTCGAAGAACAAAAACAGGAACTTCGTGAGAAAAGTGAACACTACAAATTCGAAATAGAAAAAAACAAGTTATTACTGAAAAACCTTAATGATTCTACGTTTCTCGACAAATTTGCGCGCGAGAAATTCAGAATGAAAAAGGACGATGAAGACTTGTTTGTAGTCATTGAAAAACAATAAAATTCTATGGCCGACAAAACCCAAATATTCTATACCGTTGAGGGTTTTACGGTTCCTGCCCAATCATCTTCCAAACACAATTTTAATTTATCTGTGTCTGCATGGGAAAGTGATGATCCCGGAAAGGCTGCAAAATTCACCATCAGTGCCATTAGCACCCTTCCTGTTCGTGAACAAATTGCTGAAGTACTGAAACAGCTTTCTAAGATTTTGAATGACATTTCCGCAGCAGAAGTTTCCGACATTGAAATCAGGATCTCCGGCGGAACGCAGTTGCTTCTGGAAACCGCAAAGCTAAAGGCTTTACGCTTCCTGGTAGAAAATGCTGTGGAGACGAAATTTCCCGGTCACAAAAATTATCCAAAGCTATTTTGCATCAGTGATGCCAGCCATTTCACAAAAAATGAACCTGAGAATTTAATCCGTCAAAGCATACAGGCACTCACTTTTGTGCTGGGTGGTGCCGATAAAATTTTCCTCCCGGCCTTTGATGGCAGCAGCGATGCAAAACCACAAAGGATTTCAAACAATATATTGCTCTTGTTGAAAGAAGAATCGCGATTAGCGAAAATACAGGATGCACTCAAAGGCTCATTCTTCATTGATGAACTTACAGCAGCAATGATCAGGGAACATGTTGATGTTCCATTGAAAACATCAGAAGACAACTCCTTGGGTTCAGCAGGAAATCCCGATTATTTAAGAGGACCTTATGCCAGTATGTACACGCAGCGCCCCTGGACCATCAGGCAATACGCAGGATTTTCCACTGCTGAAGCATCCAATGAATTTTACAGGAAAAATCTGGCTGCCGGACAAAAAGGCTTGTCGGTAGCCTTCGATTTACCCACCCACCGCGGTTATGATTCGGATCACGTACGCGTAAAAGGAGATGTAGGAATGGCTGGTGTTGCCATCGATTCGGTGGAAGACATGAAGATCCTTTTCAAGGACATTCCACTCGCCGACGTATCGGTATCAATGACCATGAACGGAGCTGTTTTGCCCATTATGGCTTTTTACATCGTAGCCGCAGAAGAGCAGGGCGTTAAGCCTGAGCAGCTGTCAGGAACCATACAAAACGACATCCTCAAGGAGTTCATGGTGCGCAACACTTTCATTTATCCGCCTGTTCCTTCGATGCGCATCGTGAAAGATATTTTCCAGTTCACTGCAGCCAAAATGCCGAAGTTCAATTCCATCAGTATTTCGGGTTACCATATGCAGGAAGCCGGTGCCGACACCACTTTGGAACTCGCATTAACTCTTGCTGATGGCGTAGAGTACGTGAAGACAGGCATAAAGTCAGGATTAAAAATTGATGATTTCGCGCCGCGACTTTCCTTCTTCTGGGGCATAGGTATGAACCTGTTTCATGAAGTAGCCAAACTCCGTGCAGGAAGAGTACTGTGGTCGCAACTCATGAAAAAGATGGGCGCGCAAAATGAAAAATCACTGCCACTTCGCACGCATTGTCAGACTTCAGGATGGAGTCTTACCGAGCAGGATCCCTACAACAATATTGCACGCACAACCATTGAAGCATTGGCCGCTGTGCTGGGCGGTACACAATCGCTGCACACCAACTCCTTCGACGAAGCCATCGCACTGCCTACCGATTTTTCAGCACGCATCGCCCGCAATACGCAGCTCATCCTGCAAAACGAAAGCGATATCTGTAAAGCAATTGATCCTTTCGGTGGAAGCATTTACCTGGAGGAACTCACACAAAAAATGATAGCCGAGGCCACCAAAATCATCGATGAAATTGAAGCCATCGGCGGTATGACCAAGGCTATCGACGCCGGTATTCCGCAAAAGATGATTGAGGAAGCTGCTGCGCGGAGACAGGCGGCTATCGACAGCAATGAAGAAACTATTGTAGGACTCAACAACTACACTACCAATGAATTTTATGAGTTCGATATCCTGCAAATCGATAACGATAAAGTTCGGCAAAATCAAATTGACAGATTGCAGAAAATCAAGTCGGAACGCAATGAAGAAGCCGTTAACAACATACTTCTCCAGATCACCGAAGCAGCACAAAAAGAAAATGCAAACCTTTTGGAACTGTGCGTTGATGCGACCCGTAAAAGAGCTACTTTAGGAGAGATTTCCAGCGCTCTGGAAAAAGTTTACCAGCGCTATCAACCCAAAACCAATTTAACTTCAGGCGTGTACGGTTCAGGATACCATAACAAAAATGAATTCAATGCAGTGAAAGCTACTGTAAAGGAATTTGCTGATAAACATGGACGACAACCACGTATATTGATTTCAAAACTCGGTCAGGACGGCCACGACCGCGGGGCGAAGGTGATTGCTGCTGCTTTTGCCGATCTGGGATTTGATGTGGATCTCGGGCAGTTGTTCCAAACACCCGAAGAATGCGTGAAACAAGCCATTGAGAACGATGTGCACCTTATAGGAATTTCTTCGCTGGCTGCAGGACACAAAACATTGGTACCCGAAGTACTGGCCGAACTGAAGAAAAAAGGACGCGAAGATATTTATGTAATCATCGGTGGCGTGATACCAAAACAAGACTATAATTTTTTGTTTAAAAGCGGCGTGCTTGGTATATTCGGTCCGGGGACAAAAATTCCGGAGGCAGCGATGGAAATTTTGAAAAAAATAATTTAGGATTGACGACTCCAGATTTTTCACAATCAAAATTCGTACATCTAAATTCGTCAATCAAACGATAAAACAGAACAACTAAAATTTTAATTATGGCTTGGGGAATAAGCAACTTCGAAAATGATTCAGCTCAGGAATGGGTAGACGAACTGGTGGAAAAAGGAAAGGCAGGTGACGTTGCCAAAGAAATAGATACTTTTCTTAAAAACTTCAAAGCATCAGAAACCGATATGATGACCTGCTGTTGCTTCCTGGCCGCAGCCGAAATTATTGCAGCAATCAAAGAAGATCCTTCCGATGACATCCCCGAAAATCTGGAAGACTGGATCAAAGAAAATAAACTCAAAGCCGACGAAGCCCTGGTGAAAAAAGCCATCGACGGCCTCAACAAAATCACCCGCGGCTCAGAACTCAAGGAAATGTACGAAGGTTCTCACCTTTATGACGACTGGATGGACATCCAGAAAGATTTGCTTACCCGATTGAAAAGAGGATAATTTTACTTTTTCCTTGATGAAAAAGTAAGTCTTTGCTTCTTTTGAAAAGAAGGCACTTAATAAAAAAGTGTAAAATTTTCCCCACATCTTACAGGCATGAAAACTGTTTATTCTTTTTGAATAAACCTTTTTCGTCATGAAACCCTTATTGTTTTTCCTGCTGTTTGTGCTTTGTTTTCAGGCCGAAGCCCAGAAGAAGAACGCCAATAAAACCAAAGCCACCACCAATTCAAAAGGCTTACCCAGCATAGTGGAAAGCACTTTCAAGAAAGAATATCCCACTGTTGAAAAAGTAAAATGGGTGAAAAAAGGTAACGATTTTGAAGCCCAATACAACGAAAAATCCATACAGCGCCGTGTGCTTTATTCGACGAAAGGAAAAGCAATACACACTGCCGTTCTTGTATCAGTAGGCGGATTACCACAGCCCATCAGCTCTTACGCCGCCATACATTATCCCGAATACCAAATCATAGAAGCACTCAAAATAAAATCTCTTTCAGGCATTATCACTTATGAAGTTGCAGTGGACGATACCATTCTTCTTTTTGATGCGCAGGGAAAAATCATCAGCGACAAAAAAAGAATTGACATCCCCATCCAATGAAGATATCCGGTAAAATAAAGAAAATAGCATTCATTGTACTAGGTATTGTCCTTCTGCTTGTTGTGCTTGCAATTGTGTTTATCTCTCCCATTGCCAAATACCTGGTGGAGAAATACGATGAAAAATACACCGGCAGGGAAATCACTGCCGACTGGGCTTATGTTAACCCCTTCACGGGCTATGTCCACTTGAATGATGTTGAAATTCACGAAAAAGGAAGCAATAGCATTTTCCTGTACATTGAAGGACTAAGCGCCAATTTCAGCTGGAATAAACTACTGTCGGGAACCTACGAAATCGAATATCTTGTGGTGGATGGACTGAAAGGAAAAATTGTGCAGGACAACAAGAAATTCAATTTCAATGATCTGATAGAAAAATTTTCTAGCGATGATGATCCCACAAAAGCACCGGTGCACCTTAATATTCTGGATATAGAAATCAATGAAAGCGAACTGCTGTATGTTGATCCACTAGTACCTCTTCACTATTCCATCACCGACATCAATATTGAAAGTGATGGAAAACGCTGGAATGTCGACAGCATCAATACTCTGTTTTCTTTTTCATCGGGAAAAGACAAAGGCACTATGTCTGGTTATTTCAACATAAACATCAAAAATAAGGACTACCTTTTTTCTGCGGAAGCAAAAAAATTCGATCTGCAAATCATTGATCAATATCTTAAAGACCTCAGTAATTACGGTCATTTCTCGGCCAACCTGGATGCTAAAATTGCAGCCAGCGGATCCTTTGAAGACGCACGAGATATCAAAGCCAGCGGCTATCTTGCGCTCAACGATCTTCACTTCGGCAAAGACAAAGCGGAAGACTATGTGTCTGCCGAAAAAATAGTGTTGCAGATCAAGGAACTGAATCCTAAAAACAACAAATACTTTTTTGATTCACTGATGCTCCTCCACCCTTTTTTAAAATATGAGCGCTACGATTATCTCGACAATATCCAACGCATCTTCGGGGAAAAAGGAGCCAACGTAAAAGCCGTCAACAGTAATCCCCAGCGTTTCAACCTTATTCTGGAAATTGCGGACTACGTAAAAATTCTCGCGAAAAATTTTTTCAAAACCGATTATAAAATCAATCGCTTGTCTATTTACAGGGGCGATTTGCGCTTCAATGATTACTCGCTCTCCGAAAAATTTTCGATGGGTATTTATCCGCTGAATTTTCTTTCCGATTCCATTTCAAAAAACAACAAATGGGTGAATGCAGTTTGCTCGGCAACCTTCCAGCCCTACGGAACTGCCACCATCAATGTGCGCATGAATCCCAAGCAAAGTGACGATTTTGATCTTTCCTGCACGATAAAAAAAATTCCGGCAGCGCTGTTCAATCCTTACTTAATCACCTACACCTCCTATCCGATGGATCGCGGAACCATCCAGTTTAAATCGCAATGGAAGGTGTGCAACGGCGAAATTCAAAGCGAAAATCATTTGCTGTTGCTGGATCCACGCCTCACCAAAAAAATAAAAAAGGAAGATGCTAAATGGCTGCCAATGCCTTTAATCGTGGCCTTTGTGCGGGAAAACGGAAATGTTATCGACTATGAAATCCCTGTCAGGGGCAACCTTAACGATCCGCATTTCCAGTTGTGGGATGTGCTGCGCGACCTGGTGAAAAACATTTTCATCAAGCCCCCTACCATGCCCTACTCCATTTACGTGGAAAATGTAGAAAATGAAATTGAGAAATCACATGCCATACAGTGGCCTTTACGACAACCTTACCTGAATCCGAAACAAGAGAAATACACCCAGAAACTGGCCAACTTCCTGAAAGAAAATAAAGGCTCCCAAATTTCTGTCACTCCATTCCTGTATGAAGAAAAAGAGAAGGAATACATCCTGTTTTTTGAAGCAAAGAAAAAATACTTCATGGCCATGCATGGAAAAAAACACATCAGTGAAGACGACTCCATTACCATAAATAAAATGTCGGTAAAAGACTCTTCTTTTGTGTATTTCCTTGATCGCAATCCTAAAAACCTGCTGGCATTCACCATCCAGGAAAAGTGTGCAAATATCATAGACAATAGGGTAATTGAACAAAAAACAAAACAGCTTACCGCCATGAGAAAAAAAGAGTTCTCAACAGCCTTCAAAGCCAATGGCACACTTAATCAAATACATTTCCTGCCGCAAGAAAGCAATATTCCCTACAACGGATTTTCTTTCCTTAAGATCGCCTACAAAGGAGATATACCTAATGACTTAAAAGAAGCTTACCAAAAATTGAATGAACTAGTTGAAGAAGTGCCAAGAAAAAAATACAGCAGACTGAGAGGTAAAGTAAATGCGTTGATGACTATCGAGAAGAATTAACGATTGGAAATCCCTCTTGCCAATACACCTCACCGCCTTCGCGCTCTCCCTTTAAACAAAGGCGGTGAGGTGTATTGGCAAGAGGGATTTCCATCTCTGTAGTTTCAAAACTACGCTGCGCTAAATTTCAAATTACGGACTAAATTTTACTCACGAAGATCAAAACCCCTTATCCCTTAAACTCTTTCTTCTAGTGCGGAAATCATAAGAATCAGGCAACAGCTCAATCCCTTTGTCGAGAATGGCGGCAGCCAATTTAAGATTTCCCTCTCGTACATTCCACGATACAAAATCTCCATATACATTCGCAACAGCAAACTCCAGTAAGGTCTCTTCAATTTTTATTTCGTGGAGCTTCGGCTCAAGCTCAAGAAAGCGGCTATTTGCTTCCTTTATCTTCCTCTTTCCGTACAACTCATCAACAATAGCCAATTCCGCAAGAATCGAAGCCATCTTGATGCTTTCGTTATCCTTCATCTGAGGAAACTCATTGACAAATTCATTGAGTGCAGTCTGCATATCTTCAGGAGACTCATAATTTGATATCTGACTGAAGAAAAGCAAACCCAATTGTTTTTTAAGCTTGGTATGTTCGGGATTGAACTTAAAAGCCTGCTTCGCAATATCAAATCTCTCCTCTATCTCCCATTCATCAGCATAATCAAATGCCCATAAACGCTCGTTGAACAATACATCATTCAGCAAAGCTGAATCAGCAATCACCTCCTTCGCTTCCAAAACAGTTTTTTGAATCAGGCTATCGGCCTTCCCTTCCTCATACATGTGATACAAACGATTGTAATAATAATGGTGAGCAATTTCCCCTATTAAAGGATTGTAGGAATATTGTTTGCGTACCGACAGCAATATGGCAGAGTAAGCGGAAGTCGGAATTTTATCATCTATCCTTTCCAGATAGTTCATTAATAAATATTCCGTTTTTTCATCTTGATTAAAGAGCGACGCCTTATATGCTGCCGAAAAAATTTTTAAATAATCATCGGAAGAAGACAGCTGGATACCATAATTGAGATAATGCACACCAATCAGCTTCCATAGGTTGATCCTGGTTTCGTTGAGATAATGTTTTGAAAAAAGTTCGTCCACTGAATATTTCGCGCGCTGAGCTACCGAAATTGTTTTCCTGTCGGCAAGCATTTGGATATATTCTTCTTTAAAAGTTTTTGAATACACCATCACTTCATCACTCTTTGCAGTAGCTTCCACCACAAATTTCTCAGTGGACGGATAAGCCATTAAGTAAACGTGGATAGGCGAATACAGCACCTCATAAGGAATATGAAACTCATCAAAAATCAATGCAAACAAAACACTTCCCGTTACACAATTGAAAACACCGGCTTCGTATATCTCATGGAATTCGGCGTAATAACTGTATTTGAGCAAACATTTTTTATTCACCATTTTCTGTATCATGGCAATTTTCTGCTTGTTGCTCTTCTTCTCTATCTTCTTTTTTTTCAATTCAAGGATGATATCGCTGAACCACTTTTTCACATCGGCAGTGTATTCGGGATTGCAGCGTTTAGTGAGAAAAAGGAAATACTCCAGTTTGACTGTCGTATCCATAGGTTGAGCCATAATAGTCTGCTTTTCCATAGTAGAAGCATAGTCGAGTACCGACAAAACTTCCTTTTGCGAAAAGACAGGAAATGCATTAAGAATAAAAAGTGCAAACAGGAAAAAGTACTTCATGGTATTTTATTTAGCAAGGACAAATTCAGCCTTAAAAATAGAAATTTATTTCAGTCGCTGTTCCTATTCTGACTTTGAATCAGGAATAGAATCTAACAATCCATTTTTTAGAGAATCTTGATGAAATCTTTCCCTTTCACGCCTTCTTTCACCTAAGTTATCCCATTTTCCCGTTTGCTTAGTAATTACAATATAACCTTCAACTTTATTTTTAATATCCATAATGCAGCTATCACATTCTTTATTTATTTCAATCTCAATAGTATCATTTGATTTGAATTTCACATCTGTCATTTGTAACCCCTTGAATATCAAAAACTCATCGCCATTCGAGTTAACAAGATCCACATGATCAGGAGATAGACTTGTTAGATAACTATAATAGTACCAATGAAGTTCATATCCTTTTTTTGCATCTTTTACCTTTAACACCGTAAACTTAGGATCATCTGAACAACTCGTAAAGAGAATCTCAAAAATGATTAAAATCAAAGTCTTTTTCATAAATCACTATTTGTATTCTATTAATGTTTTTCACCCCCAAAGTATTGATAAATACTCATCCATGTTTTCCGGTAATAATACGCCCCCTTTTCATAGCGTATAAGGCTAGTTGCTTTCCCTGGAATTCGTTATTACAACTTCAACCCCACTACCGCCACATCATCCGTTTGTTCATTCAACCCTTTCCATTTCCTGAAAACGTCGTCGAGCACCTGCTCCTGTTGATACATATGCAATTCACTAAGAGACTGTAATATTTTGTAAAAGCAGGGAGATCCAAACTTCTTATTGTCGCGCGAACCTATCTGATCCTTGAAACCATCAGAAAAAAGATAAATGAGATCTCCTTTATTATAACTCAAGACATTTTCATGAAAATCCCTTGTCGGCTCAATTTGCCAGCCACCGACAGGATATTTTACGCCCTGACAGATAACAGTGTCATTGCCATTGAGAATTACCATTTTTGAATTGGCACAAACATAATGCACCAGATGCTGTTGAGGATCAATTTTTACAATCGCCAGATCCATCCAATCATTGTTGGTAGGTTTTGAATTGGATGAAGGAAAGGTAGTAATCAGTTTTGCATCCATTTCGGTAATAATGTCGCGAAGGGAAGTCAATCCTTTATTAAGCACGATATGATTGAGTAAACTGATGCCCAATACCGACAGTAATCCGCCGGCCGGACCGTGACCGGTGCAATCTCCAAGAGCAACATAAATACAACCATCCTTCTGCGCCAGCCAGTAGAAATCACCACTCACATAGTTCTTGGGCTGATAATATAAAAAGGCGTCAAGTTCAAGCCGGTCAAAATGGTATTTTTTTGGCAGGATGCTTTGTTGTATTCTTCCTGCAAAAATATTGGCTTTAATTAATTCCTGATTTTGATTGGCTACTTTCTGATGCGCCACTCTCATCTGCAGATCATCATAAGTCCAGCCAAGATCCAGTTGTTCTTCTTTTAGTCGTATCATAATCCTCTAGTAATATTCTGAAAGTAGTGAGGATAGATTAAGTATATATTAAGCCGAGATTAATAATGGGAACCCTCCCCATGGAATGCTTTTTTACTGTATCGATTAAACTATAGTCCTATGAAACCATTCCGCCTGCTTTCAATTTTCTGTTTGTTATGCATTACTCAGGTTAATGCGCAAAAAGATATGCCAAATGCTGAGGACGAATTCAACCGTGCTGAAGCCATTTTCCTGGAAATTTCTGAGGCCGAAAGGGCCCAATCACCCATAGCCAAGGAGGGTTATATGGAAGCACTGCCGGTTTTTCTTAAGCTGTATCAGCAGGACACGTCCAATATGAACCTGGCATTCAAAATAGGATTGATTTACCACAGCTCACGGAAAAACAGGGCGAAAGCCATTCCTTATTTTAAAAAGGCCGCAACTTCCACTTCCGATAATTATAAAGGCAGTTCCTTCAAAGAAAAGAAAGCACCACTCATTACATATAAATACCTGGGAGATGCTTATCACCTCAACTATCAGTTTGAACTGGCCATAAGGGAATATGAAAAATACCTTGTTCTGCTGAACGAACACAAAGGCGGTAATCAGGATATCATCGACGAAACCAACAGGAAAATTGAAATGTGCCGGACCGGACAAATCCTTCTCGTACATCCTGTGAATGTAAAAACACAAAACCTGGGAGCAAGCGTTAATTCAAGCTTTCCCGACTACTCTCCTGTACTTTCGGCCGATCAGAAAATACTGCTGTTCACTTCACGCCGACCACGTCCTAACGACACAATAAAAGATGAAGTGGGCAATTATTTTGAAGACATTTACATCAGCAACAAAACCGCAACCGACTGGTCGCCGGCACGCAACATTGGTGCGCCTATCAATACCGGACAGCATGAAGCTACGGTAGGACTTTCTCCCGACGGAAAAATGATTTTGATTTACAAGGATGACGATGGTGACGGCAACATCTACTCCACTTCTTTAAACGGTGAAACATGGTCGACTCCCGTGAAACTCAACGACAATGTCAACACCAAATACTGGGAGCCCAGCGGCTTTATTTCAGCTGATGGAAGCACACTTTATTTCATCAGCAACCGTCCGGGAGGCTATGGCGGAAGGGATATATATGTCAGCCATCGCAATGAAGATGGCGACTGGGGAAAAGCCACCAACCTCGGACCCGATGTGAACACAGCTTACGATGAAGATGCGCCCTTTATCCACCCCGATGGCGTGACCTTGTTTTTCAGCTCCAATGGCAATGGGACTATGGGCGGATTCGATATTTTCATGACCTATCTGGGTGACGATGGAAAATGGGCTAAACCTACCAATGTCGGCTATCCGCTCAATACTCCTGATGACGATGTATTTTATGTAGTTAGTCCGGATGGACGTACTTCTTATTTTTCTTCTTTCCGCAGCGATGGCGTGGGTGAAAAAGACAATTATACGGCAACTTTCCTGGACGCTAAACAAACCCCTATAACGGTAGTGCAGGGAAATGTAGCCTGCCTTGAAGAATCCAATAAAAACATCACCATCACGGTAACCGATAACGCCACAGAAAAAGTAGTGGGCGTGTATCGCCCGAACAGCAAAACCGGTCAGTTCCTGTTCATCCTTACCCCAGGCCGAAATTACAATATCACTTATAGTGCTGCCGGACATTTATTCCATTCGGAAAACATGGATATTCCTAAGCAATCGCAGTATTTTGAATTGAAAGAAGAAATCGCCCTTTGTCCGATTGCCGTGGGTTCAAAAATAACGCTGAACAACATTTTCTTCGATTTTGATAAGGCGACTTTGCGTCCGCTGTCGAATGTAGAAATCAAAAACCTCATCAAAATCATGCAGGATAATCCAAACATAAAAGTGGAAATATCGGGACATACCGACAACAAAGGAGACGACAACTATAACCTCCGACTCTCCGTTGACCGTGCCCGTGCCGTAGTGGAGCAACTCACAATTAACGGTATTGATGGCACACGCATGAAAGCCCGTGGTTTCGGTGAAACAGAACCTGTTACTCCCAACACCAATAAAGACGGCAGTGATAATCCGGAAGGACGACAGCTGAACAGAAGGGTTGAATTTAAGATTACGGAGGTGAAATAAATCCTTTGTCTGAATCATGATTCACTTGAGAATGGAAGCACACGCAACCATCCCTACTTCGCTAAGCAAAAGATGCCTAAGCGCAACGGAGATTCTGCTTCTTCATCTTTTCTTCAATCACGAAAAGTAAAAACCACAACCCTTCACTATTCATACCATTTCCAAATGCATAGTTATACCCTTTTACAGATTGTATTCTTATTTCTTCATGCAGATAAGATTGAGGTCGTGATAGCTTACCAACTTTTATTGTTTCTATCCGGTTGTGGATTTTAACTGAGGCAACAGACGATAACCTGATATCAAAACCCGAATTGGAGAAAAGACTTTTTTCATTCACGATGAGCAAGTCTTCATGAATCACCACTACCAGCTGTCCCAGTGCATTCACCAACATGAAGTACAAGGCTGCAAGCGATAAAAAAATGAAAATGGTAAAAAGGTAATATGCAGCAAAAACTGATATCGCAAAAATTACGATCCACACAAAAACCAGGGAAAAATTAAAAGTAGAACAAGTAAGCTGAATTTTACTTCCTCCACCTTTCAAGTGCACACCTTTAGGCGGTTGATCAATTGAAGTGAAGTTGTATTTCTTACGTTGTTTTTTCACTTCTTAAAAATAAAATACACCGCCAGCACCAAAAAAACACAACCAATCACATGGTTCATCCTGAAGCTTTCATTTTTAAAAACGAGCAAAGAAAAAATCATGAAGATCACGAGGGTTATTACTTCCTGGATGACCTTGAGCTCCATCAAAGAATAAGGTCCGTCGTTGCCTTTGTAGCCTATACGATTGGCGGGAACCTGAAAGCAATATTCAAAAAAAGCAATACCCCAGCTCACCAGAATAATGCCCATCAAACCCAGGTTTTCAAACCATTTCATCTCCCTGAATTTAAGATGACCGTACCATGCGAAAGTCATGAACGTGTTGGATAAAACCAGTAATCCTATAGTGTAAAAAGCCTTCATATCATTTCAAAATAAATGCCTCCACCGCTTCGCAATAATTGCCCATGCCCCATTTTACCTGTAAAGTACTGTGATCGGCATCGGGCACAGTATGTTTTTCAGAATAGCTTCCCGCGTAATTTTTATACACCACATAGCCATGCGATTCGGGTTTTAAAAACTTGTCGTTTTCACTTTCCAGCAACATAAAAGGCTGCTGTACTTTTTTGATTTCTTCGGCAACATTCAATTTTAAATCAGTGTAATAAGAAGCCGGCATGGCCAGCTGTGCAGCATCCTGCACCATGAGATCAACCGACGCAAAAGGATTTTCCAGAATGAGTTTACAAGGCACGAGCGCACTGCGGGGCGTTGCAATTAATTTAGTTGCGGAAGCGCCACCCAGACTGAAACCGTACATCACCACGCGGTTGTTCGTAAAGCCTTTACTCCGCAGCCATTCCAGTGCAGCAGTAACATCCTGGTACATCCCCTCTTCAGTTGGTTCACCTTCCGATAAGCCGTAACCGCGGTAATCCAATGTCATCACTGCAAATCTGCTGTTGCCACCAACATTCGCCAAAAGCTTTGTGCGCGGCCAGTAAAAATCCATGTGCTGCTTATTGCCATGACAATACAAAATCACGGTATCGGTATTCATCTTCGCGAAATCGCCCACATACAAGGCTTTTATCTTATAAGTTTTACCCGTCACAGTATCTTCCGAATACAAATCGAGTTCATGCATATTCGCTGCAGGAATATTGTAATTGGTAGTGAGCAGAAAATCCGTTTGTCCCGGATATTGATCCCAGCGGTAAGCCGTGATTTTTTCGTTGTCGTACATATTGGAATCCAGTCGCAAACAGGATTGCAGTAATAGCACCAGCGCTGTGAAAAGCAGAATTCTCATTTTACTCCGAATATTTTATAAACTGATGCATAAACACCTATGGTTCCTGTTGTGGAAAGTGGATTGTAATAGCTTACCACAACATTATCGTTGCGGGTGAAGAGGCCCATGTATTTCAATTCCAGACTGTATCTCCATGATCGTGATCCGGCATTGATTCCCAGTTGCGGAATCAGGAACCAGTTTTGCGGCTGAGGTTCACCATTGGCTCTTGTTTTATGTAAATCAATCCAGTTACTCACTCCCACGTAAGCAAAGGCAGATGTAGCTTTGTCGCCCGGACAATCGCAGTGATGCGCGACATCCCCTGCAAAATTCCAGTACAAATTAAAATCTACCTGTGGATACAATCGGGGATTCCATTCCCATCTGTCAATCATAAAATTGAGTACCGGCGAGGTTGTCAAACCCAATTTACTTCCCTCGAAATAATGAATGCGGTGTACAAGTCCGAGTTCCACTTGTCCGACACCATAAGCCAGTGCCGTTGGATGCAATGATCCAAAAACCGTAGTGTTTTTCTTCCAGCCATAGGCATAATTCACGCTGGTGAAAGGCACAGGAATGACCAATCCTGAATAATTGATGAGCGGTCCGCCTAAATTAACACTCACTGCGTGTTCCTTTCTTGCCAGCGGAACAACGTGCCGACTGGGTGCGCAGGACGCAATGAAAATCACCAATAATAGCAAGGGAGAAAGTTTCTTCATAAGTCAGCTAACTTTTGAGCTACAATTTTATCGATAGGAAATGTAAGATCTTCGGGTTTTAGTTGCTTGAGGTCTGCCCACCTGAAACACTGTATTTCGCCTTCTTTGAAGGTAAAAGGTTTTTCAACACAATCAAAACGAGGGCTGCCCACCAAAGTCACCTTGTAATAAAAACTGATGAGTTGTTCACGCGGATTGAAGGCTGAAATCTGCAGGAAATCGTTGTGGTAAAACAGTTCGTTTACTTTTATTTCTTGTTGCATTTCCTCCATGAATTCGCGCTGGAGGCAGCTGGTAAAAGATTCACCGAATTCCATTCCGCCACCGGGAAATTTAGTCATTTGCATGCCATTGCGGACTTCATCGGTAAGCAACACCTTGCCGTCGCAGATCAGCAGACCGTACACACGCAAATTCCATATATCGGGCAGATTATCCATTTTTCCTGGCTCTTATCATTTCTCGTTTTCCCGGGGGGCCGGGCACGCTTTCCACCTGAAAACCCACTTCCTTCAAATCCCTTTTCACCTGGCCTTTGGCGCAATAAGTCACCAAAATTCCGCCTGGCAGTAAGGCCTCATGCATCTTAGCAAACACTTTTTTACTCCACATTTCGGGCTGTTTATCGGGAGCAAAGGCATCGAAATAAATGATATGGAAAGCCGGCGCAAAATCAATGGTGGCGATATCCCCCTGTAACTTGGTAAGGGTAAAATAATCGGATACGGGAACCGCCATTTCCCAGTTGAGGAGATGCAGTTCATCAAACCACTCGGGTTCACCCAGCAGCTGACCGTAGTTGAGGGCCTGTATCATGTCGGTGGAAACGGGAAATTTTTCAATGCCCGTATAATTTACCTTCCGAACAGTTTTATGCGCCTCCAGCATGGTAATAAAAGCATTGAGTCCGGTCCCAAATCCGATTTCCAGGATGGACACCTCCTCCTCAGTCTGGTAAAAGCCCTCCTTGAGGAAAACATGCCGGGCCTCCTGCAAGGCCCCATGGATGGAGTGATAAGTCTCATTGAGTTCCTCCACCCGCAGCGAATGCGACCCGTCGTTGGTTATAATTAAGCTGGGTTTCATAAAGACTAAAAGTAAAAAGTTAAAGAGCAAAAGCCAAAAGTGGCGAAGATGGAAACATTTTAATAGATTAGAGCCGTGAAAAAATCTTTTTTAAGGAGCCGCAGGCAACCCTTTCAATAGAGGTCCGTCAATAATTATAAGCTGTATTTAATGGGGATTTTAAAAGACAATACTATCATCATCCGTGGTTGTATTGAGGGTGACCGACGCTCTCAGCAACGCCTGTATGAGGCTTATTACGGCAAGATGATGGTGGTTTGCAGACGATATGCTAAGGACAATGATGAGGCGCTGGATATTTTCCAGGAGGCTTTTATCAAGGTTTTTAATAACATCAGCAAATACGGTGATAAAGGTTCTTTTGAGGGGTGGATACGCCGGATCATGGTAAATACAGCCATTGATCATATCCGCAAAAACAAGGTGAACAACAGTATGGTGGAGCTCAACGAGCGCCATTCGGATACGGTTAGTGAGGAAGAAGATGAAAGTGATGCTATTTTGAACAACATAGGCTACGAAGAGTTGTTGGTGTGCGTGCAGGATTTGTCACCGGCCTACCGCCAGGTGTTTAATATGTATGTAGTCGACGGGTTTTCACACCAGGAGATTGCCGATGCACTCAACATCAGTGTGGGCACATCGAAATCCAACCTCTCGAAGGCAAAAATGAATTTGAAAAAACTATTGAGTGATAAAATTGCCGTAGCAGGCAAAAGATAATAATGGCAGATTTTAACGACGATATCAAAAACATCTTCGACGGAGCTGACATCCCCTTCAACCCTGAGCATTGGGAACAGATGAAGGAGCGATTGAACCAGAGTCCGGCGTCTTCTCCTTTTGAGGAGAAGGCAAAAGATATTTTTGAGTCGGCAGCTGTTACTCCCCCTGCCGGTGCCTGGGAACAGTTTGAGCAAAAACTGAACGAAGCCCAGTCTACACCATTTGAAAAATCCATTCAGGATAAATTCGCTGATGCCGAAGTGACTTACAATGAAAGTCACTGGGAAAGCATCAGCAACAAAATCAATTCTTCTTCCGGCTTTGATAAAAAAGTCAGGGATATTTTCAATGCTGCCGAAACTCCTTACAATGCCAAGCATTGGGAGCAAATGGAAGCTATGCTCGATGCTTCGGGCAAAAAACCGGCTTTCTTTAACTGGAAATATGCTGCCGCCAGTGCTGCCATGTTGTTGATGGGCTGGCTGGCTTATGCTGCACTGAGCGACAATAAGGAAAATTCAACAGCTGAAAACTCAGGTGTTTCTGATGCTAAACAAAATGTTGCTAAAAATGAGCAGCAGCAAAATACTTCTTACAACAATACGACTGAGCTTTCTGCCAGCGCTGAAAACACTACTACGTCCTCAAAAGAAGCTCTTGTTGAACCTTCAGTAAAAAGCAAAGAAAGCAACATAGCACACAGCAAAAAGAAAAACAGGAAGAACAAAAATTCTGCAAATGCTTCTGTGCAGCATTCTTATAATGAAGAAGGAACTGCATTGGGAGAAGTGGTTGCAGTGAACAACAATAACTCCAGCGAAAACTCCACACTGAATGTAGCTTCGCATACCGGTAAAATTGCACTGCGTGAGCTGACTATCGTTAACAAGGATTTTGTATTTGAAGCAGCGCAGGGCGTAGATACTTTAGCGACTACAACGGTTGACGCCGACTGGAGCGGACAGATTTTTAAATATGCTACACTGCCTTCGAGCTTACCTTCATCAGTACTGGCCAATATCTGGGAACAACCAGCCATTGCCGGTATTGATCAGAAGACCGCTGTAAAATTCATGTATAATAGTCCGTGGGAAAACAGAATTATTGACAGAAGCAACAACGCCAAGGAATTTCATCTTTTGGAACCAGCTCATATGTTCCTGTCAGCAGATGCCGCACCATTCAGAAATAAAAACATCGGTGTTGGAGGATACTATCAGAGAATACACAACAACGACTGGCAATCCGACAACATCAATCTCAGCTTATCATATACTCATGCCATCAACAAATTCACGCAGGTTCGTGGCGGTATAGGTGCTACTTATTGCAACAATGCATTAAATACAAACAACCTCAACTTCTGGGAAAACACGGATAATGGAGCTATGCTGGTTGCCAACGATGAATCGGTAAACAATCCTGAACGCTACATCAATTACAAAGCGGGTGTTTGGCTGAACCATCCTTTGGTGTTTGCAGGTGTAACTCTCGACAACCTCTTTCAGGTTACCCTTACTAAAAAACCTGATCTGCAATTAGGAAGCTCAGCCATCGCGGGCGTGAATATTCCTTTCACCAAAAAATTCACCACTACTATCTATGGTAAAAGAATTTCTTCCCTGAAAGCTTTGTACACTGGTGGATTGATATTCTCTTACAATAACCAATGGTTTACAGGAGCCTCTTTCGAAAACTCCAATTACGCTGCAATAACCATGGGTTGCAATATCAAGGATCAGTTGCGTTTGCACCTCAGCTGGGGAATCAGCGCTGATAAAGAGTCTTTATATATAGATGAGAGCAATAGAGGATTTATTACTGCTGGCGTAAGATACCTGATTGAACCTTCTTCTAAATCATCCGGACTGGCACAATAATGAAACAACTGCTAACATATTGCTCCTTGGTACTGCTGTCGGTGCTGGCCTCTTGCTCCTCCCGGGAACAAAATGAAGCGCTCATCACTGACGATCCCAACTTCCAGCCCGAAACGCAGGAATATTTCCTCAGTGATACTTTAAGCGAAATAGGCATTAGCACCTGCTATTTTGAGAACAATGATCTTAAGCTGATTTATTCAGGAAAATTCACTGATTCACTTCACTGGATGTGGAAGAACAAGAACTCGGAATTCATCAGGATTTCTACCGGCATGTATCTAAAAATTGCACAGGTAGGATCTTTCCGGCTTAAGGCTTTTAAGGGGCCTGACAGCATCGTTCACAACATAAGCATTTACACCTGCCCGTCGGCCATTGAAGCAGTACCTGTTTCTTTTACACCTAATAAAGACGGACAGTTCGATACCTGGGCACCGATTGGCAAAGGCGTGAAAACAATTAAGTTCACCATAACATCGATGAACAATGAAAAATTGTTTGAAAGTACTTCTCTCGATAACCCGTGGAATGGCGAGTTCGAAGGTCACCCGGTACCAAGCGGCTCTTACCGATATGAAGTAAAAGGCACTCTCTTCAACGGGAAAGCTTTTACTTACAAAGGTATTTTATCCTTGTCTCGATAATTCCGATTTAATATTTCACAAAAAACTTTCCTCTTATCCTTATATCGTTATTTTTGCTAAAAACCAATTCTATGGCAAAGGCAAAAAAAGAAGCGAAAGCAAAATCCATTTTAACAAAAGAATCATTAGCTTTTCTTGAAGCATATCTCAACAACCCATCTCCTACAGGCTTTGAAGCAGAGGGACAGAAACTGTGGCTGAAATACATCAAGCCTTACATCAACGAATACACGATTGACAATTACGGATCGGTGGCAGGTATCATCAATCCTACTGCAAAATATAAAGTAGTGATCGAAGCCCACGCCGACGAAATTTCCTGGTTCGTTCATTACATCGCGAAAGACGGATTCATTTATGTTCGCAGAAATGGCGGATCCGATCACCAGATCGCTCCTTCCATGCGTGTGAACATCCACACAGAAAAAGGCATTGTACCTGCAGTGTTCGGCTGGCCGGCGATTCACACCCGTCTCGACGGAAAAGAAGAAACACCAAAGACCACTAACATCTGGCTGGATTGCGGCGCCGAATCAAAGGAAGAAGTAGAGAAATTGGGCATTCGTGTGGGTGATGTAATTACTTACCAAGACCAATTCATACTGCTCAACAATAAATACTTTGTTGGTCGCGCATTGGATAACCGCCTCGGTGGTTTCATCATTGCTGAAGTAGCGCGATTGCTGCATACACAAAAAGTAAAATTACCTTTTGCATTGTATGTTGTTAACGCTGTTCAGGAAGAAGTAGGATTGCGTGGTGCAGAAATGATTACTGAAAGTATCAAACCGAACGTAGCCATTGTTACCGATGTTTGTCACGACACAGGAACTCCGCTCATCAACATCAAGGAACAGGGCGACACGCGTTGCGGTAAAGGTCCGGTTTTAACCACTGGTCCGGCTGTGCACAACAACTTACTCAAGCTCATCAAAAACACAGCTGAAGACAAAAAAATTCCTTTCCAGAGATTGGCTGCATCGCGTTCAACAGGAACCGATACCGATGCCTTTGCTTATTCGAACGGCGGTGTTCCTTCAGCATTGATTTCTATTCCGTTGAAGTACATGCACACTACGGTAGAATCAGCTCATCAGGAAGATGTGGAAAATGTGATTAAACTGATTTTTGAATCGTTGAAGAATATTAAAAACAATCAGGATTTCAGGTATTTCACGAAGATCTGATTGAACTCAACAAAAAAGAAAAAAGGATGGCGATGCCATCAGTGATGGTCGGAAGAAATTCCGACCATTTTTTTTGAGGTAGCCGCAATGCTTGCGGCTATGAAATGGATTTCAAGACTACACTTCAGCCGCAAGCATTGCGGCTCACGCACGTAAATCCTTGTCTTGCCTTAATCTGGGTCATCACCTTAGAAAAGGGATTACATGAAATGCTCGGATTCAAATGAAAAATTAATTGCTATCACTTATACAGAATTATAAAATTACTGTTCTCATCGAATCATGCACATTGATAAACGACCTCAAGGGGAAATTAATCAATCAATCGGGGATAAAATCAATAATTGAATAACTAATCAATTCCTACTGCTTCACCAGCAAATTTGTATAGCGCTTACAATTGTTTTCAAAAGAAGTAACTGCTTGTGTCAATCCGAGCTCTTTGGCTTTGTAAATGTCTTTACAACTGTCATAAGTATATAAAAACCTTGCTTTGGCGATTCCTCTGTTGTAGTATACTTCGGGCACATCGTTTTTCAAAGCGATAGCTACATCGTAATCCTTGATGGCATTTACGTAAAAACCGAGATAGGAAAAATAAGCACCACGGTTGATGAAAGCTGCATAGTCCTGCGGCTGCTGATTAATGTATAAGGTAAGCTGTTCAATTTCATCTTTGTATTTCTGGCGCTGCTCCGGAGTAAGATCAATATTGAAATATTCATCCACCTTGAACTTCCTGGCAAACGCCGTATCCGACGCCAGAATTTCGGTGACTTGTGCACTAGCCGACCATGAGATCGCTAACAGAAAACTACTGAATAATAAAACCCTCTTCATTGCTTTAAGATACGGAAAAGACAATTAATTTCCACTCATCATGCTGTGATATTTTGCACTGAGATTGGCCATCATTGCAGAGATTTTTTTCATGGCCTCTGTTGTTTCCGCACTCACCTTTTTTTTCTGTAAACGAAGCAACCATAAGCCATACAAACCATTGAAACAGGCAACCACATCGTTTTTAACTATCGTGGATTTTTTCTCACCGTCGGGATTTTCTTCCAGCAATTTTATTTCTGAACGTTTTTTGAGTTCTTCAATTTCGGGTTTGGCACTTTCATACAAAGCAATGTATTCCTTGTCTTTGATAGCCTGCAATAATGTAGTGTGTAATAGAGTAAGCTCCGCAATTTTATCATTCACCTCTTCCAGATGACCTTTTTTATCGAGGCGCGACTTGCGCATTTTATCTATCAGCTCCAGGTACCAGTTTTTGAGCTGGATCTTCTGTACCATGCTCAATCCTGATGGCTCCACTATATTTTTTTCAATGTCGGTAATGTCAAAATGATAAGCGCGGATTCTATCTTCCACATGCCACATGTACAAAACATACTCGGCAATGTTTGACTTTATTTTTTCCTGAGCAACAAACATTTTTTATTTCTTGTTGGTATTGTCGAGTTGCGCCGCAATAGCATCAGTAATATCAACGGCCTCATCGGTAGGAACAAAATACTTCAGGATCTTGGTGGAGATCAGTACGTATTTGATCTTCTTATCCTTGTTAAGGGCCTTAATCGCCTTCTTGATGGATTTCTGCATGCTGTCGATGGCGTCGTCCTGTATTTTCTGACAGGCTTTCTCGGCTTCTTCGGCGTGTTGTTCCAATGTGGCCTGCTTCTCCTGGTCATCCATCTGTGTTTTGGTCATTTCGGCCTGACTCATCAGCTTCTTTTCAATCAACTCCCGTTGTCTGGATACCCACATACTGTATTCATACTGCTCCTGTCGGATTGTTTTTTCATAGTTCGCCAACTGCGCGTTCATACCATCCTGTAAACGCTTGATGTATTTGGATTTTTCAATCAACTTGTCGCTGTCGTAATATACCACTAAATCGTTCGCTCCTATTTCCGCCGGAAGCACTGCTTCCTTAACCGGCACTTCCAATTCCTCAACAGTATCAGCACTTTCTGTTTTTACGGCTGCAGTCTCGCTGCTGCTTTCTTGACTATAGGACCTGTAAAACAAAACACCCACAGCAATGAGTATCACCACCTGCAGGCCAATTATTACATTTTTCATCATACGATTTTACACTTCTTGATTAAGAAGCGAAGATAAGAACTAAGATTTAAATAGCTGTTTAAGCAACAAATAATTCCCTGTGCAGGGTCAAATATCCCGTTTTGAAACGAAAAGGAATATCCACCATGAATTCATAATCCTCACCTACTTCAAGGATATCAGATCCTTCATCACCGTGGTACCACCAAACAGATACCTGTTTGCCCGCTTCCTTTTGTTCTTTTAATTTATAGAGGATAAACAACAACATCTTTGAAGAAGAAAGATTGAGTTGTTCCAAACTGAATTCAAAATTTAAAACATTGGCCGATTTTCCGAGGCCCTTGTCCAACCACTCCAAAATAGGCTGATAAAAAGTTTCACCACTTTCAGGCAATGATTTACCTACGATACTAAAATTGCCGTGATCTGCGTAAAAAGCAACCTTTGGGGTCTGATCTGTTGCTTCTATTACCAATGTAGTCATTGACATAGTTGTCTAGGTTAAATAATCATTCGTTGTTTTGGTCAGCGTTGTAAATACCTCTCCGACTAAAATATAAATTTTAATCTTAGAAAGACACATTTTTAACAAAAAATTTACCCTGAACTAATAATAAAACCTTAACGTTTCTGATCCCCTGATATTAAACAACTGTAGTTCCTACATCAGCAAAAAAAGCATACCTACATTTATTTGATTTCGTCCCCTGCTTATCCTACTTTTGAGAGGCATGAACTTTTTAGCCCATATAGTGCTCTCAGGTCCTGATCCTGAAGTGGCTATCGGTAATTTTATTGCCGATAGCATACTCCCTAAAGAACGTGGTTTACTATCCCCTAAAATGCAGAAGGGAATTGAACCCCATCACGCCATCGATTCTTTTACTGATCAGCATCATGCCTTTAAAAACACGGTGCAGCTGCTGCGTCCATCTCTCAAGAAATATGCACCGGTGGCCGCAGATGTTTTTTATGATCACTTCCTGGCCTCACACTTCCAGGATTTCCATGCCCAAAACCTAAAAACATTCACGGCAGGTTTTTATGCCTCTTTAACTCAATATAAAAACCAACTGCCCGGCAAAGGACGCGAGCTGGCCAACTACATTATACAATACGACTGGCTGAACATGTACTCTTCGGTAGAAGGATTGCACAACATTCTTTGTCAGATGGCACAACGCACCCGTTTCGAATCGAATCTGGATAAAGCTTCTCTGACATTGCAAGAATACTATGAAGAAATCAATTTCGATTTCCATCTGCTTTTCCCCGGACTGCGGGACCTGAGCAAAAATTTATTGAAAAATTAAAAGCAACGGATTGCCGGACTTTACGTATTTTTATTGACCTCGTTAATAATGAAAATGAAAAAACTCAAAAAAGCCGGAATTCTGTTTACCGCCCTGTTGCTATTGATTGCAGGAAAATCGCAAGCCCAGTCGGGATGCGGATTTGACGCCGCAATGAAAAAAGCCATCGAGGACGATCCCTCTAAAAAAATAGCGCTGCAAAAATTCCTCGCACAAATGGAGAATCACACTCCCGGTAATCAGGTGCTGGGTGGACAAATCAACTATATTATTCCTATAGTGGTGCATATCATCCACGACAATGGTGCTTCCAATATTTCCGACGATCAGGTGAAAGATGCCATCCGCATCCTCAACGAAGATTTCCAAAAACGCAACGCCGACAGCATATTGGTCGTGAGCGCCTTTAAACCCATTATGGCTGATATCGGTATCGAATTCCGATTGGCCACTATTGATCCTAACGGCAATTGCACCAATGGTATCACCCGTACTTTCTCCTACCGCACCAGCGCAGGAGATGGCGCTGCAGCAAAATCGCTTATTCACTGGGACACCAAGAAATACTATAATGTATGGGTAGTCGATTACCTCGAGTCGGGAGGTAACTCAGTAGGTGGATATTCCTATCTGCCAGGCACTGCCCCTTCCTCCGAAAAGGAAGGTAGCATCGTTATTAACCGCCAGTTTGGTAGCATAGGCACTTCTTACGGATCGCCCATCGCCAAAGCAACCCTGACCCACGAAACAGGGCATTATCTTGGATTATATCATACCTGGGGAGTATATACTGCGGCAGGATCACAGGCTGCCTGTGGTGAAGACGACGGGGTTACTGACACCCCCAACAACGCAGGAAGTTCAGGAACCTGCAACACCAGTTTAATCTCCTGCGGCGTGCTTTCCAATGTGCAGAATTTCATGGATTACAGCAGCTGTCCATATATGTTTACCGAAGGACAAAAAACACGAATGATCAATGCCGTTACCTCCAACATCGGCTACCGTGCCGGACTGTGGGATGCCAATAACCTTATCGCTACAGGAACCAACAATGGCGCTATTGTTCATGAATGCGCTCCAAAAGCAGAATTTTATGCAGGACGAAAACTTTTTTGTACAGGTGACACCACTGTTTTTCACGATAATTCCTATGGCGATAGCTTAAGTAGCAACCGCTACTGGCAATGGACCTTCGAAGGAGGAACGCCTTCCTCCTCCACTTCAAAAAATCCGGTGGTGACTTACAACAATACCGGTCAGTTCAAGGTGAAACTTAAAGTATGGAACGCTCATGGTGCTGATTCACTGGAAAGAACTGATTACATAGAAACCTATACCGACAATACCTCACGAACCGTTTATTTCAGCGAAAGCTTTGAGGATCCGAATTTCCCGGTATTCACATCCGATTCCAGCAGCAACTTTCACATCAGTTCGCCGGGCACTGTTACCTATACACGTAATACTCTCGCAAAAACCGACGGTTATTCTTCCCTCTCCGTTGATTTGCATACCGAGACGGATTGTAGTCATAGTTTGGTAAGTCCTAACTTCGATTTAAGCAGCACTACAACACCAATCAATTTATCTTTCGACTTCGCTTACGCGCAAATGAATTCAAACAATAACGATGTCCTGAAAGTATATTACTCTACCGACTGCGGCACGAACTGGGCCATCAAAACAAGTAAGAACGCCAACTACCTCAAAACCAAGGAACCTTCCAGCGTAAACTTCATTCCTGCTTCCTCCGAATGGAATAGCCTGGTATTGAATTTTGATGCTTTTGCAGGCAATCCCAACTTCAGGTTCAAAATACTTGCAGAAGCCAGGGGCGGCAATAAGCTATATCTTGATAACATTAAATTCTTTCATGGCAATGTAGGGATCAGCGACCAGCAGGATCCTTCTTTTTCTGCCAGTGTTTACCCTAATCCCCTCGATAAAAATTCAACCCTGTTTATTGAAAGCAGCAACATGGAAAATGTAAAAATTGAATTGCACGACGTATTGGGCCGAACGCTATATACCATGAGTAATCCGGCATCCAACAGCATTATACTCAATGAAGCCTTCCCGCTGCAGGAAAATGGAATCTATTTTCTAAAAATTTTCAATGGTGTTGAAATAAAAACAATTTCTATTCTATTTTAGTGGAACATTACAGTCAGAGCGAACGTACCAATGCCCACATGAAAGCACTCTTTACTCTTGCATTTTTCCTGGTAATAACTTCCGCCTCAGCACAGGTGTATTTAAGAGAACGCGAGCCTTACAAGGCCGACACAGCTGCTACAAAGACCGATTCCTCCAGCTTTAAAATGATGGATACTCACGTGAGCATGTCGGTGGACAAGTATTTCAATACCGAACTTTCCGAAGTAGAACGCAAAAAACGTGAAGCTGCCATTGCCTTTTTCGACAATCAGATTAAAGAAGATTCTACCGACCTTAGCGCCTATATGAACAGAGGGGCTTATTACGCCGAACTCGGATTACATGTACAGGCGATTAAAGACTACAACAAAGCCCTTTCCATAGAACCTAACCAGGCCATTGTTTATTACAACCGTGCACTTTCCAAAGCGCGCTTCATGTACACACTGGATGCCTGTAAAGACTTGAAAAAAGCAGGAGAGCTGGGCCTCGAACAGAGCACCCGATTAATGGTGCAGAAGTGCGGTCGCTATACTGTTGAGCTTGGTTTAAGTGGCGGATCGACAGCACAAACCACATCTAAGTAAATCCGAATTCTCATTCGTCCGGCATTGCGAGGAATTTTCGTACTCGAAAATTCGAAGCAATCCTTTTGCTCATCTCTGCAGACACGAAAATTTTCGCGGTGAGGAAGTCGGCTTTTCCATTTTTTTGGCTATCTTGGAATTGACCTAATCACTATTATTGATGACCGAGAGTTTAAAAAAAATCCTACAAGCCTTAGAGGGCGAAGATTCAACAGTTATTCTTCCAAAACTTTATGAAGAGAATGACAATGCAAAAACAGCAAAAAACAGGAGACTGGCTCAGGATTTAAACAATCTTATTTTCTTTTTATCGAACCCGGGAGTAAAACCTGGAGGAGTAAAACCGGAAGACCTGGAAGCCTACCAGAAATTTAAGGAAAGTATAAAATACAATTAGGAAGCGAGGCTGCGGGTGAAGACCTTCGACATAATGAAGCTTCGCGCTGGAAGAGGCATACCTGAGTACTTTTCAATGGCACAAATCACCATATCAATCTCATTCATGCTTTCCATCGAATAATCTTCTTTCTTCAACCAATCCGTCACCTGGTCTAAAGCATTGGCATGTTCTACGCTGGATTGTATCTCCATTTTGACTCTTTTATATCACAAAACGTAACGCAAAGTTAACAGTTGCCTCCAAAAAGCAACTTATTTTCCCGAAATGTTTTCAAGAATAACATGCTGTACTCCTGCATGCTACTGTTTAATGAACTTTTAAGAAAGAGAAATATTTTTTGTGTCCGGAAGAAAAAATGGTTGAGTGGAGACCTAAGCTCTGGTCTTCCACGCAACCATACCAAAATCGAGGTTCAAACAAAAAAGCGACCTCATCTTATGATAAGGTCGCTTTCATGTCAATACAATTTTTCTACTTTCCTCCCAAAGCCTCTACCGCAAAAGCGATATATAAGAAAGGAGCATTCCAGTTGATGGCAATTTCATTACTTGCATAGCTGCACACATCATCCAGATAAGCTGTAGCAGGTAATTTAAACTCGTACTTTCCACCGCAATTGGCATTGTCTTCCATACCCGGATTCGGTCCGCCGGCAACAAAGCCCGGAATCGGTTCTTTAATACCGTCCGCTTCCGAAGGTCGGCAGTGTGGGTGCATAGTGGCTTTACCACCAAAACCAGTAACGAAGCTATACGATGTACCGTTTCTTCCCAGATAGTAATCCAGAGAAGACATTGCTGCATACAAATATGATTTTTCACCTGTGATGGAATAAGCCTGCAAAAGCATAACCCCCTGGTTACCGTTACCGGAATTACTTCCCCAGTTAAAATCGGAAGCAGTTACCCCCATCGGCACACCATAAGCTGATTTCGCAGCACTTTTTCTGTATTCATCCGCCATCTTGATCACTTTCTCCTTTACCATTTCAATTTCTGCAGGATCCATGCCTTCCAAATTGCTTCTGTTGGCAATGAGGCTGTACAATCCAAGCGTATTTACATTTTGCCAGTTCGGCAATCCGAAGGCGTTATTCAAAGTAAACTGGAGATTCATTTCCGTATAGAAGCTGTATTTTCCAGTAGCGATATACAACTCAATGGCCGCCCATTGAAATTCATCCTTCAAATTGTTATCATCGTATGCACCTGTTACTACATCGGGGTTGAAACTGGAATTCATTTTGCCCTGGTTGTACTTCACTTCCGGATTTTTCTTAGCCCATTCCCAGGCTCTCAAAGAAGCCGCTAAACATGAGTCAGCCAACCCCGGCAACTGCTTATTAAATTTCTTGAACACGCGGTAAGCCTGTGCAGTAACCGCTGCGAAATCCAGGGAAGCCGCAGTGGTTTTCATTACTACATAACGAGGTTCAACAGCTTTATCAGGCATTACATAACCATCAAAATTCGGATTGGTCAGCTTGTGGTACAATCCACCATCCTCATCCTGCATGGTAAGCATCCAGCGGAGATTGTAAAGCACCTCATCCAGCAAATCAGGAATTTTATTGCCGCTTTCAGGAATATTCATCTTCAGGGTGTCGAAGAATGAAGGGAAATTCTCGTAAGCCGACATGAGGGTATAAGTACTTATCCCTGAGTTAACGATGTATTTGTTGTAGTCACCGGCATCGTACCAGCCACCCGGACTGCTGATAATTGAGCCTGCAGGGCGTGTTGCCGTTGCTGCTGATGGGTGAATAATCACCTTATCATCAGGATGCCCGAGCGGTCTTTGAAATTTACCTGCATATTGCTCAGGCAAAGCTGTGGATGCTCTTTGATAATAATACATTTTCAGGGAAGCCTTCGCTGCTTCCAGTCCCACATGCTGGGAGATAGCAAAGGAATGCGACTTCCCTACTCCTGGTACTTCCAGGTGATACTTCCCTGGCTTATTGAATTTGGTGAAGATGGCTTTGCTGCAGGTATCTTCCGAATAAGGCCATACTTCAGGCTTAGTAAGCTCGCCGGTAAAAACCGATGAATTGCTTACCTCATCAATCAGATGAAAAGTAGTAGCCGTTTTAGAAATAATGATGGCTATTTTCGGACCATTGGTATAAAACCCCACCTGGTTCAAACGTATCTTGTCTGCCTCGGTTTGCGCAAAAGCCGCTTGAACGAACAATTGACAAACCATCACCACTGTCAGAATTCTTGAAATCATAAATCACTTGTTTTTTAATTTTTTCTCAAAACTCACATTTAAAGCTTCCACAAAGAATGCCACTATTTCTGTTTTTTAAGCTCTTCGTAGCGTTGCAGTGTAATCACTTCAATTTCCTCAATGTAAATTACCCCGTTATAAGCCGGACCACCCGAATTGATGAACAATACCATCGCCTCAATCTCTTTCGGATTTACAGTATGGTTATCCGGATATGTCTGCGAATATTTGCCTGTAAAATTGTAATAGTAGTTCTTGAATTCAGTTCCGGCTTCAATGGTTTCCGACATGTTGAACTCGTTGGCCACGAAGCCCTCCTTGTCCTTGATGGCAAAGCGGATCTTCGGATTATCGAAACCTGCAGCATTTTCAGCTCTCGCCTTAATGCGGATGATAGGCGCCTTGGTGAAATCAATCTGGTCGAATGATCTTCCGAAAGTTTCGTAGTTGGCACCGGCACCATCTGAAGTGATTTTACAGATGTCCTTGTCTTGCACCTTTTCCATAGCGATCTTGCTGCTACCCGTCCACCAGGCCATAGAAGGATCATCTTCAAAGTTATCTATCATTCCTCCTGCCCCACCTTCCTTCTTAGGAATAGCGTTTACATCAAAGGCGACAATTTCATCGATATACAAAGTACCGGTCCAGTCGGACATTCCCGGATTCACAAAGAACATCACGCTCGAAACCAAAGTCTGGTCAACAATCTGATTGTCGGGCCAGGCCTGTTTCCACTTGTCTTTATAGCTGAAATAAAAATCCTGGTAACCCTGATTGATGGGCACTTTCACCTGAGTAGCCGAAGCATTGGTGGTTCTTCCGAGATTGTCTTTTACATCCAATCGCACCACCGGAGAAACTTTTCCTTCGGCACGCATCCTTACGCGAATCGCGTTGTTTTTGGAGAAATCCAAACCGGTGATTTCCCTTCCGAAAGGAACATACATTGATCCTACATTCTTGATTACCACCTTGAAAGTATCGGCCTTTCGGGAAAGATAAATATCGTTCCCCGACCACCAGCTGTACAATTCACCGCTGAAGTCATCAATTACCCCCTTGTTGAAATCGAGGGCTGGAACGCCTTTCTCAGGCTCCTGGTATTCTGCAATCTGTGCAGAATGATCCAGCTCAGGTTTTGCAAAGTGCACACAGGACTGGGATGCCAGTACCGTCAGCACGATTGATATTTTAAACAGTTTAGTCATTCTGCTAAGCACTTAAAAGTTTTTATTCGTTTGGATTAAATGGCTTGCCCATAGTGAAAACACCGAAGTCGAAACGCACCGAAGCTTTTCCGCCTTTCGACAGCGACAACAGTACAAAGCCCAGTTTTTTCAGTTTGTGTGGCTCCAGTTTCTTGTTACCATTGATAGCTTTAGCGCCGTCGGCCGACAGCACAAGATCGCTGTATTTCACCGACACGAGCTTCCAGCCTGTCCACGTTACCGGGATACCATAAGTGTATTCATCTTCTTTCACAGCATAGTTTTCCGATTGGTTACCTTCATCAAAAGCACCGTTCTTGTTATCATCTTCACCGAAGTTCATCACAAACTTGGTATTAGGATCACCCAATCCGTACACGTAAATATTGAAGTATACATTAGACGCCACTGAATCGAGGCCATAAGGACCTTTCGCCAAACCAGTACCACCGATAAAATAATCGGAATAACCAGTACCAGTGTAAATACCATCCTGTCCGGCGAGGCGATACAATTTATCACCTTCGATGCTACCTGCAATTTCGGTAGGAATAACATCACCCTCAGTATCTCTCAGTAAAGCTTCAATGCGGTTGTTGTCGGCAGTCGACATGTCGCTTAACACACCACCTTTAAATGGATTGGTCACTTTGTAAGTCGGGAAATAATCCGCCGGACCGTCGTAAAACTGGTATTCAGGAGAGTAAGCCGCTTTTTCCAAAGTAAGGGCAGTTACAATTTTACCAGGGATATCCCAGCTTCTGGCGTAAACGATATCCACTGTATCAGTAAACAATATGTCTGATCCGAGGAAGGTTAGTGAAGCCAACACCTTCTCACCACTTCTGAAGAAATACAATCCTTCATGTTTTCCAGTCCACAGGTTATTTGATGCATCCAGCTTTTTAGAAAAGCCGTTGTAAGATTTCGTTGCGCCGGAGCTCAAACCTTTCAGCGTAATTTTCCAGGTTACTTCTTCGGAGAACTCAGCGGTAAACACCTCTGATTCATTGATGGAGAAGTTCACCGACGGATTTACAGCTGCAAAAGGAGCAAGCATTGCAAAGTCGGCCGATGGGATTTTGTATTCCGGTCCGATTGGATCAGTCACTCTTTTGCAGGAAAATGCAAAGGAGATAACAGAAACCAGGAGCAGCAGTTTATAATGATCTTTCATAATCTTGCTATTTAATATACGTTGGTTCATGATTAGAAAATCAGCGTATAGTTGATAAATATCTGATTGATGGTATACTTAGTATCGTTGCCTTCAGCATTCTTGTTGATAGAATCTTTTACGTTCAACGCGTGGTACTGTAAAGTAGTAAAGGCATTTTTGCTGTGTCTCAATCGGAGACCCGCTGCAAAAACACTCTGGTTATAACCAAAGTTCATTACAGTAACAGGGTTTGTCACCACCTGGTTGAAAGAGTTTCTTGAAGAGTAAAACTCATTGCCTTTAGCTGTCATCATTTTGTAGCCCAACAACACATCAAAGCTTTTCAAAGCCTCCACCACGATACCTGCATCGATGGTTGTTGAACTAAGGTTGATGGTATTCGGCGCCAGATCCCTTTTAGTGTTTTCGTAGTTAACACCGGCAGAGATCACAAGCATTTTTTCCCATTGCGCCAGTTTGTGCACATTGAAGTTGAAACCACCTTTGATGCCCATGTATTTCCTTGACCCGTTGTTGATTTCAGGACGAAGCTCAGAGAGCATGTTCACTGCCACATCCGCTTTAATGATTTTTTCATCATCACCCAACGACGCACCAACACTTATTCCCTGGCGGTTTGGTGTTGCCAAACCATAAGGAGTAATGTTGTTGTACATTGGGTTGTACTGCAGCAAAGTATCGGTGATCGTTGCATTTCTCACATCACTTTCATCAGCGTACCTGTCGAGTAAACTTGATGTTCTGTTCATGGAAACACCGTTCACACTGTAAGTAGGGAAAAGAGCGCTGGTAGCGTTATCAAAATATCTTCTTGTTTGTGCACCCGGAGAGTTGAAATCGGCACCTACGTTTCTGTAGCTGGCGAACACTTTCAATTTGTAGGGCTTGTAAGAAGCACTGATTCCCGCATCATAGAAATAATCCTGTTTGTTTCTTGTTGAATCCGAGGAAGTATAAGTGTAATCAGATCCACCACCTTCACCATAGAGCGACAAAGTAATGTTGCTCACATCAAAGTTGAATTTGAAATCACCTGTTGCTACCTGGTTATCCAGCACCACAGCCGGAGAAGGAGAAGTTCCTGCCAGGTCGCTAAGTGCGATATAATTCAAACCTGCTGAGAAATGCTTGCTTTGCAGCATGTCAATTCGACCACCATACTGAATACGATCAGGGATAATATTATTGAAGTAGTTGGCACGTGCAATTCGGGTGGCAAAAGCCTGGATACCTATCTTCTCAATGCCTTTATCGAAAACCAAAGTAGCATTGATGTTGGCACCCTGTAAACGCCATTTGTTACCATTATTGAAGTTTTCATAGTAAACAATCTTTCTGCGTTGCGCGAAGATTTCAGCTTCATGATCGTAGTACGACTCATAGCTATTGAACAAGGTGTAAGGCGTCAATTGCAGGTCGATATCACCAATCTCATACTTCACCTTTTTAGAGATGATACCATCGAGTTTAATCTGGCGGAAGTTGATCATGCTACCATCACCATAAAAACCACCAAAGGCATTTCTCGCGCGGAGTGAGGCGGCAGCTCTCAGGTATTCTGATGGCTGAACATTCACACCGAGGTCGAACAGGGAATAACCACCTGTAGCCTTACGCGGCGTTTTGTTGTCGTTAAAATTGACGTTCCCGCGGAAATCATCATTGGTCACGATGGCTCTGCCAAGTCCGTTAAAATAAAGAACCTGCGCGCTTGCGGATTTGCTTCCCAGTATCAACAGGGTGGCAAGGGATAAAAGATATTTCATTTTAGTGCTCATATTATTAGAAGAAGATTTTGAATTCAACTGAAGTTTCTTGGCCATAGAATTTATCTTTGGTAAAATTATAGTCTTTGTGATCGAACCAGCGGTGACGAACGTAGAAACCCGCGCGTTTCGCAAAGTCGTAATCGAAACCGATACCATAGCCGTGACCGATCTGGTCGATAGGTTTTCCATCGGCTCTTGCTACCGGGATACCTGTAGTAGCATCCTTAATCAGTTCACCATCGGCATCAGCCAATACTGTTCTGTTGTTACCCAAAGCCCTTTCCATGCTAATGAAAGCAGTAAGTGTCAGCTTAGGATGCAGGGCATAAAAGGCATTGAATTCAGTGTAGAAATAACGGAGGAAAGCTTTGCTGCTGAACAAAGGAACTGCAGAAGCATGATCCTGAACAGAGGCATAATTTGAATAACTCGATACGATCAGATCTCTTTGAAATACAGGCACTTTGTATTTAAGGTTTAAGTCGAGAGAGTTGTACCCTTTTCTATAAGCCATTCCGGCAGCACCTGTATCGGTGATGGCAATGGTTTCAAAAGATCTTCTGTACATGTTGATCACGCGGTTATACGGACCGAGATCGTTCTGGTAAAATCCGAAACGCGAACGGGCAAACTGGTTAGCGCGGTGCTGGAAGGAAATGCTGTTGAACGACTGCACATACCCTTTGAAAGTAGCAGTGTTGTTAGGCATGCTGTAAGGTGCCTCGCTGTATGTTTTGTAAAGATTTTCAATTTCCTGTGTCACGCTGGTAGCCACCATCACTTTCAGTCCACCGTAAGTATTTTCGTGTTTCAAACTACCTCCCATACGGTTGTTGGCCATCTGTCCGATATCGGTCACCACGCCTCTTAAAGTAGTGTTGTCGTATGGAGAGTTCACGTTGGCAGGTGTTCCCTGGGCGTGGGTGTTGGAGGTATTGGCAATCTGACTGTTAATATTCACCACGCTCTTGCTCACATAATAAGCATTTAAAGTAAGCGGGATAAAAGTAGCATCCTTATCAAAGTCGAGCTGTATACTCGCCGTTGGTGCCCAGTTGTTGTTGAAAGAAACTACTGTATCTCCTGATGATACTTTACCGAAGTAAGTATAATAAGCCGTTGAAGTAAGCGACCCATTTTCAACATAGCGACCCATTCCCAGCTCAGTGAATATCTTCACGTGATCGAGGTTGATACGCGCATCGGCAGTAGCAATATTTTGGTTGATTTTGTAAAGGGCTGTAGGATCATAGTAACCGAACTGCGTGAAGTAGTTCACTCCTATTTTATGGTTACCCAAACCTTTGTCAATTCTTCCCGAAAACATGTTTTTAGGAGTTTGACTGAGGTACGACTGGAAACCACCGCTATTATCGGTTTTACCATACAGTACCACCGCACCGAAGCCCATTGGTAAACTCTTCGCTTCAAGGATAAAACCTTGCGTACCTGTATTTCCCCAACGGGCATCACGGGCAACATTCTGTACAGCATAAAAACTGTTGTAACGTGTCATGGCATGATTTTCAGGTTCCCACGGATAGCGCTCAAACATGTCATCGCGGTACTCATAGTTCCACAAGGTGAAAGGACTAAGTCGGTACCAGTTTACACCACCACCGGCAATAACATTAAAGGTTCCGTACTTGGTAACGGCATTGGCCTGAAACTGCATTAAACGGTAAATGCTCACCCTTCTTGAATAAGGAGTAACAATACCGTCAATAGGTTGAGCATTGAAAATACGGCTAACTCCATCCAGTTGGTTATCAAAAGCATACTCTACTTTAAAGCTAACCCGGCTGGTAGGCTTACCTTCTAAACGCAATAAGAGAAAAGGCTCCTGGTAACCTGCAGCCTGCTGATTGTTGATTTCGTAACCGTTAACAGCCAGACTTTGCGTGGAATTATTTACCATTCCCGGACGCACAGCATCCATTACGCGGTACTGGAAGTAAGGTCGCACATAACCCGACAAGCCTATATTAGTGAAAGGCTGATACCCTTTTTTAATGCTATCACCGTTATCGGCAGTTGTTAAAGAAGATAAATACTTCTTAAGCAGGGCCGATGGCTGATAGGTACTTACCGGCTTACCGGCAGCGCGACCGCTGACAGACAAGCTATCGGTACCGAAGGCCGTCTGTGCGCTGACGGCGATGAGCATCGGGACTAAAGTTTTGATTAAACTCTTTTTCATTTAATAAGATAGAGATGATGTAAGTTTCTATTATGGTTAATGACCTCTTACCCCAAAGTAAAGCATAATGTTACTGGAGGCGATTAAAAGGAGTCCGGATTGATAGTAAACCCGTCCGAGGGGATGATTTTGTTATGGGATAAATGAGGCAAGAGGAAATTCAAGCATCACGAAATCAACATCTTAATTATCCATTTCAAAAAAATCTTTAGATTGGAAAAGACAATTGTGCTATAGTATTGTGTGGTGGAAAAACGCTTTTCAGACTCCCCTTTTCATCAAAGAATTACCCCTCGTCCTTTTAAGAGAAGTGACTGATTGAATAAAGGAAGAAAATCAGATTTAAAAATTGAATACCCCAATATACCGGCATTAAGTTCTTCCAATAACGCTCTCCCTTACTCTTAAATAATGCCTGAATTTTCTCAAGCGACTCAGGTCTATTATAGCGCCTTTTTAAATACGCATTTGTGGCAACGGATAATATAATTGAAAGACAAATCAGCAAAATCATTGATATCTCACTAACGTTTAGCGCAAAGCATAATGATAGCAATGTAATCATTACGAAAAGTGAAATATTATACGAAGCATTACCAACAGGATTATGACGCGCCCATTTATTGGTTTTAACTATTTCGTAAGTAAGAGTGTATGCGTCGGTCAAATTGACCACCGTTGGCCGGTTTAAACTGACCAGTGCGTGCCGGTTTAAATTGACCACCCTTGGTCGGCGCAAACTGACCACCTAAAAAGGCATCAAAGTTCATACTGTAAAGGAACCAAAATCAT
>JBJTOK010000076.1:0-15991 GCA_046074525.1 Flavobacteriales bacterium | reverse complement strand
CCCAAGAGCTCACATCGACGGGGGGGTTTGGCACCTCGATGTCGGCTCGTCACATCCTGGGGCTGGAGAAGGTCCCAAGGGTTCGGCTGTTCGCCGATTAAAGTGGCACGCGAGCTGGGTTCAGAACGTCGTGAGACAGTTCGGTCCCTATCTGATGCGGGCGTAGGAAATTTGAGAGGACCTGACTCTAGTACGAGAGGACCGAGTTGGACGAACCTCTGGTGTACCTGTTGTGCTGAAAAGTGCATCGCAGGGTAGCTATGTTCGGTTGAGATAAACGCTGAAAGCATCTAAGCATGAAACTCACCTCAAGATGAGATTTCCCTTAAGAATCCTAGAAGATGACTAGGTTGATAGGCTGCAAATGTAAAGGTGGTAACATCAAAGTTGAGCAGTACTAATTATTCGTGACTTTATATCGGCGCAATAACTTTAAAGTTTTTTACATTCCTTTCGATAAATATGTTTTTTATTAAGATATTCAAGAATTACGGTGACTTTTGCGGTGGTGTTCACCTCTTCCCATTCCGAACAGAGAAGTTAAGCCCACCTGCGCCGATGGTACTAGAGTTACATCTGGGAGAGTAGGTCGTTGCCGATCTTTAAAGCTTCATCAGTTTTATTACTGGTGAAGCTTTTTTTTTATATTTATATTTCATCAGAAAATTGTGAAAAAGGTTCAGATCCTATCTTCTTTTATCTTTCTTTTCTCTTTTTCGTTACTCCATTCCCAGGTTTCCGACGATTCTCTTTACATCCGTTTTTTTAATGACCAGGACATTTCCCTGCAAAAACAACTGGATACTTCTTTAAGTAATTTATATTTCTATCGTCCAACTTCTTCTTTTACCAATTTTGCTTACAATACAGGAAATATTGGTTTGGCTTTTGTTCCACTGACTTTCCGCTACAACCGTCCTTCTGAAAGTATCTTCAGGTCTTACAATGCCTACATGATCACCTCTGATTCTGTACGCTATTTCAAAACCAAGAGACCTTATACTGAATTTTTTTATACCCAAGGACTGACTACAGAGCATTTTCCAGGAGGGCTGCATGCACAGCAACTCAATAAAAATCTGGGTTTGTCATTGATGTATCAGGCCATTTCTTCCGGAGGAGAGTATCAATTTCAGAAAGCAAGAGGTGCCATGTTTTATGTGGCGATGGATTTTACATCCAGTAATAAAAAATTCTCTTCCTATTTTAATTTGGTATTCAATAAGTTGCTTGCCACCGAGAATGGTGGATTGACAACGAAATCTGATTCTTTATTCAGGGCAGGTGCCAGTCAGTCGAACCGGCAATTATTTACTACAGCCTTAAGCAATACTTCAAATACCTTATCACATCGCGGTATTTCCTGGAAGAATTACTTGTTTTTTGCTGGCGCCCCTGATTCAGTGCCTACATCAAAAAGCATTTATACTGGTTTGTTTAATGAGATCAGCCTTTTTTCAAGTTATATTCTTTTCAGTACGGATACTAATGACATCAAGAGTGGCTATATGCAGAGTTTGGATACGGGGACGATTGTCAATGATTCCATGAATTTAAGTCGCATTGATAATTATTTTGGTTTAGCTTTCGGCAGAAGAAAGGAAAATATCCTTCCTTTTCTCAAATTTGGATGGAGACAGCAATGGAATAATATCCATGAAATGAATGCTGGTTTCGCCGAAATGGATTTTATAAGTAGTATTGCAGATAGTGCATTTATAAAGGCTTTTGCACAATATGGAATCTATGGAAGAAGAAGTGGAGATATAAAGTCATCTTTGATTGCTTCATTAAGAGTTTCTTCTGGAGGTATTCTTCAATGCCGAGCTGCATATGCTAATCAGCAATCTTCTTACTTTGATGATTTTTCCAATAGTTATACTAATCTGCACAATTGGACAAACAATTTTCAGCACAATTCAACTTATGATTTATCCGGATCTTTCTCTTCATCAAAGTGGAAATTTACCTTGGATGCCGGTTACCAGGGGGTTAAGGGATATATTTATTTTGATGAAAGTGCCAAGCTCATGCAGAATAATTCTATGATCCATACTTATTATGCTGCAATGTTCAAGACAATGCAATATAGATGGATTAGATCACGAACTTATCTACGCTATCAAAATTCTTCATCATCTGTTATATTAATGCCTGAATTCATGGCTCGTCAGGAGTTGACTTTTCTTATTAACTACAAAGCCATCCATGCTGAAGTGGGTTTCCTAATGACTTATTTTACTTCATATAAGACTTATGCTTATGATCCTTCGCTGAGGGATTATTATATACAAAATTCTTTCAGTTCAGGAAATTATCCTTTTCTGGATTTTTATGCCGCGCTGAAAGTGGGACCAACCCGTATTTTTTTTAAGGCTGATCATTTCAACGCCCCTTTTAGTGGTGGCAATTATGAAATGCTGCCTTATTATCCTATGACTGACCTTACCTTTAAGCTTGGACTTAAGTGGGGATTTTGGAATTAATCTAATTGTAATTTTTTTGTTGGGATTTTTGAAAGTAGAACCTTTTGAATATATCCATTATTTAGCAAAAGATAGAAAATCAAAAGAGCCGGCGGGGAGCCGGCTCTTTATCGCCTAACTAAACAAAATTCTGGATGTTGGATAAGAATATTGTAGAACAAATATAAGCAGATTTTAATAGTAAAAGCAAGAAAAATTAAATTTTTTGCAAAAAAATTAACGTTTCCGACCATTTTTTTGCAAAAAACACTGATTTTATTCAAAAAAATTGACGTTTATCAACTTTTCGTTCCGATAGAATAGTTGGTCTGATTGTATTTCCAGTCCCGACTCAAAATTGTTAGTATACAACTGTCCGGTTCCCAATCCTTGGGGAAAATTGGGCTGAAAATCGTAAGTCCATTGTGCAATAGCGTTTAATCCAATATTCGATTCCAGTGCAGAGGTGATCCACCAGCCAATTTTGTTATTGTTAGCGGAATCGATCCATTCTTGGCATGCCTTCCAACCGCCAAGCAAACTCGGCTTAAGTATAATGAATTGAGGTTGAATATAGCTGAGCAGTTGCTGTTTAGCATGTTTGTCTTGATGCACTATCAATTCTTCATCCAATGCAATAGGTATTGGTGTTTTTTTACACAATTCAGCCATCTCTTTTTCCTGTCCCTGCCGGATGGGTTGTTCTATGGAATGAAGATTGAATTTCGCCAGCTTATCCAGTTTGAAAGCTGCGTCTTTCAAAGAAAATGCGCCATTGGCGTCTACACGGATTTCTATTTCCGAAGCAGATAATTTTTCTCGGATAGATTGAATAATCCTCAATTCCTGATCAAAATCGAGTGCTCCGATTTTCAATTTGATGCATCGGAATCCCTGTCTGATTTTTTCTTCGATTTGCTGTTGCATCGACGATTCGTCGCCCATCCATATTAAGCCATTCATTGTAATGCTTTTGTTTCCTCTTGAAAATTCATTGTCGAATAAAATTCTTTTTCCTCCATTCAACAAATCTTTCTTTGCCGTTTCCAAAGCGAAGCGAATTGATGGAAAATTCAACAGTTTTTCTTCAGATGTTTGATGGATTGAAGCACAGATTTCTTTTAATTTTTCCTCGAAATCCGGGCGATCGTCAATGCTTAATCCCACCAGAGGGTTGCATTCTCCCAGGCCGTAAACTGCAGGATGATCGCTATCCCACAATTTTATGATCCATATTTTTTTATGCGTAAGCACTCCTCTTGAGGTCCCACTCGCTTTTTTAAATTGAAGTTCATAAGGAAAATACTGTGCTTTCAGCATATCTTATAGATTTCCACTTCCCAGTAAAATAGAGAATAGTAAGGTAGAAAGCGCAATTTTTTTCAATTCGGGATCTAATGCCGCCGGATTATTAGAGGAAAAAACTTTTTTCAGATTCATGAAATGAATAGGCAATATGGCCAGGAAAAGTAATTGTTTTGGATGCTGGTAACGTGTCAATACAAAAGCGATAGCACAAATGTTTGCAGCACTCAGTAAAAATAAGTGATAGTATTTTGCTCGGTCTTTCCCTAGATAAACGACCAATGTTCTTTTTCCTGCTTTTTCATCAGAAATGCGGTCGCGCATATTATTGAGATTGAGCACAGCTGTACTTAGGAAACCAATGGCAGCAGCAGGAAGAAGTATAGTGCTGTTGAGTTCATGGTTGTGCAAATAATACGTTCCGGTAACACCAACAATACCGAAAAACAAAAACACAAACAAATCGCCTAAGCCACGATAACCATAAGGGTTTTTTCCTGCAGTATATTTAATGGCCGCTGCAATTGCAACTATCCCCAACAAAATAAAGAATAAACCATAACCGAGGTCTATATCTTTCGTGCCTTCATATACTAAAGCGATTCCGGAAATCAGCGACAATACCACAAAGAGTATCATTGCTTTTTTCATTTGCTGACGGGTAATTGCTCCTGATTGTACAGTCCTTGCAGGACCAACCCTTTCTGCATTGTCTGCGCCGTGTACGCTATCTCCATAATCATTTGACAGATTCGATAAAATCTGTAAAAAGATGGTAGTGATCACTGCCAATACAAAAACCGAAGTGGAAAAAAATCCATCAGCCATGGCCAGTGTACTTCCCAATATAATACAGGAAAGCGCCAGTGGCAATGTTCGCAGTCGGAAAGCTTTGAGCCAGTGTTTCAACATGGTATTATTGTTTCACAAAAGTTTGAGGTGAGCTGAGAAATCTAGGATTACTCATAGAAGCACTTACTTCCTGTCTGTAAGTTTCTGTACTTGTTACAGCTGCTGTGCCGCCAACTAAAAGGCCAATATCAGAAAGTGTGACCTTTTTCGTGCCGTCCATTTTATAGCAGTAAGTATAATAGGTAGCTGTTGTGCCTTTCTCAAGATTGTACAAAAAGGTATAGTCGCCAATGGTCGTGACATAGCTTGTGAAAGAACTTCCCTCCGCAGTATATGAATCTCCTTTTTCCAGCACAGTGATATCGTAAGAATTTTTTTCTGTCCCTTCTTTTACCTCAACTTTCTTGAAAGTGGAGCAGGTGTCGCATACCCAAGTGCCCAGCAAATTTTTATCGATACTGTTTTTTCCCGGCTCGTCGAGAGCATAACTAATACTTACCGGACAACCAGTTAATATAAGTACAACAGTACTTATCATCAGAAGGAGGAAGACATTTTTTTTCATATTATTTCAATTTTAAAGTTCGTAGCCAGGGTAACCATTTCATGCGCATTGCAATTTTTTTAGCAATTAGTTCGTCAGTTGGTTCCAGAAGAGAAGTATCCATATCTGCAGCCAAATGCTGAAGTTCTTTATTAGAAGTACTCTTGTCGTGATAAAGGAAATTTAAAAAGTTGTATACTTTATTTTCGCAGGCTGCATCTGCTTCTTTTTTGCTGTATTTGAAAGGCAGATGAATAGTGTAATTTTTTACAATCTGGTTTTTTGCAATGATAGAGCTGATCTTCTCTGCATTTTTTTTGTTGCCCGTAGCGAGGGAAAGCTGGTAAAAAACAGAAGAGGTATCGCCATGAAACTTATCCAGTAAAGAACCGGTCTTGGAACTTTCGTGAATACGGTAATGCGAAAAAACTTCGGGAAGTACTTTCACATTTTTATGGCCTTTCATCAATAATATCTTGATGTACATTTCGGTGTCCATACCATAATGTAGTGCTTCCGTGGTTTTTCCAACTTTGATGACATCATCCAAGAGTACATATACCGAAGGCTGCCAGAAGTTGATACGCGAAATGGTTTTGCCTAGCGAAGCAAATTCTTTGGTAATGAATTCGCTTTTCTCGCCAGTTGTTACATTTTCAATTTTAGTAGTCCCAATAATAATATCTGCTTTTGTAGCAAGATAGGTTTCCGCAATTTTATGCAGTGCTCCAGGTTCCAGATAATCATCGGAATTGATCCAATTGAACAAAACACCGCTGCATTTTTCAATGCCTTTGTTGATGGCGTGACTTTGACCGCGGTCTTTTTCGGAAACCCAGTAAGTAATTTGTTTGTCGTATTTCTTAATGATGTTTACCGTTTTATCGGTACTGCCGCCGTCGATAATGATGTATTCCAGGTTAGGATAATTCTGATTCAGTACGGATTGAATGGTTTGTTCAATGTACTGACCCTGGTTGTAAGAAGGCGTAACGAGACTTATTTTCGGCAGCGTGCTCATCAAGGAAACTTAGGATATTTCTGGAAATCAGGATCGCGTTTTTCGAGGAAAGCTTTTTTCCCTTCCTGAGCTTCTTCGGTGAGGTAGTAGAGGAGGGTGGCATTTCCGGCCAGTTCCATGATACCATGCTGACCGTCGAGTTCGGCGTTGAGCGACATCTTGATCATGCGCAGGGCGAGCGGACTTCTTTTCATGATGGTTTTGCACCATTCAACAGTAGTGTCTTCCAGCTCGGCCAGCGGAACAACTTTGTTCACCATGCCCATATCTAAAGCTTCTTGCGCAGTGTATTGCTCACAAAGGAACCATATTTCACGCGCCTTCTTTTGTCCGACGTGGCGCGCTAAATAAGATGAACCAAATCCACCGTCAAAGCTGCCTACTTTCGGCCCCGTTTGTCCGAAACGTGCATTGTCGGATGCAATCGTTAAATCACAAACCACATGCAACACGTGGCCGCCGCCAATCGCATAACCATTCACCATTGCAATGACCGGTTTAGGGAGAGAGCGTATTTTTTTATGCAAGTCCAATACGTTCAATCGCGGAGTTCCATCTTCGCTGATGTAGCCGCCAATTCCTTTTACATTTTGATCACCACCCGAACAAAACGCTTTGTCGCCTTCGCCGGTGAAAACCACAACGTTAATATCGGTGCGCTCACGGCAAATATCCATGGCTTCCAGCATTTCAATATTGGTTTCGGGACGGAAAGCGTTGTATACCTGCGGACGGTTAATGGTGATTTTTGCGATGCCTTCGAAGAATTCAAATTTGATGTCTTCGTAGTCCTTAATAGAGGTCCAGTTTCTTGTTGCCATATTAGTTTTGTTTGAGATAATCAAAGTATTGCAAAAGGATCTCTGAATTGAGATCGCCCTTTGTTTTTATTTCTACTACGCAGCATTTTTTATAGGCTGGAGCGTAAATTTTTTCCAATGTTTTTTGCAGGTTGCTTTCGTCTGTGCAGAGATGAAAGTCAACACCGAAAGCTTTGGCGATAAATTCTGCCGACCAGTTGTGCTTGGTTTCAAAGAATTGTTCGAGCTCGGCGGTTTGTCCCGGACCATCAATGATCCTGAAAATATTGCCGCCGCCGTTGTTGATGATGATGATGCGCAGATTCCCTGGCAAATGCTGGTTCATTAGCGCATTGGAATCATAAAAAAACGAAAGATCACCAGTGATCACGGTAGTTAACTTTTTGGAAGCATAAGCCGCACCGGCTGCAGTGCTGATGGTTCCGTCAATGCCGCTGGTGCCACGATTGCTGTAACCAAACAAGTTGCGTTTTGCAAAAATGTTGAAGAGGTTGGAATAGCGCACCGGTGTGCTGTTCGACAATTGCACATCGGTTTTTTTCGGCACGGCATTCAAAATAACATCGAAGGCCTTCAAATCGCAAAAAGGAATTTTATCCAGGAACTTCCTGAAAATACCAAAAAGCTTTTTGTCTTTGCTGATCCACAGTTCACGGTAATCGGAATTTGTAGCAGTGGCCTTTTCAAAATGCGGCAGAATCTGCTCTGGTGCTACGGGGATAATGCGGGTGAGGCATTTGAACGTGTCCACGTAGTCGTTGGAAGCATTGATATGCCAGTGTTTTTTTGGCTGGTTTTTACGGAAGAAAGTCTTTACGCGTGCCGATACAATCGGTCCGCCGATGGTGATCAATAAATCAGGCACGAATTCGGCCGGACCTTCATCTTCAATGCTGATGATGAGGCGATCGATGCTGCGGTTGAAGTTTTCACCAAAGAGATTGGAGGTAGTTTCTGTGAGTACGACCACCTTATTTTGCCCGGCAATTTTATTTAAGCTGGCATTGATCTTTTCGTTTGGCTTGAGAAGCCCGGTAATGATGAGGATCTTCTTTGCCTTTTCCCATTCTTTGCTCAATTCCTTCACCACGTTGGCGGGTAGGGATAACTGAGTGGTAACGGTTTCAAAAGTTTTGTAGCTTTTCTCCGGATATTCCTGAGTTTTGTACAAAGGCTCGCGCAGCGGAATGTTGATGTGTATCGGGCCGAATTCCGGAAACTTAGCCGTTTCAATGGCCTCGGAAACAATGCGCGATGAATACCAGAAATCATCGGCATGCGACGGTTCCTGCGGCAGCTGGAAACTTTTTTTAATGTAATTGCTGAAAATATTTTGCTGGCGGATGGTTTGGCCATCTACCTGATCGATCCATTCCATAGGCCTGTCGGCAGTGAGCACGATTAAAGGCACTTTTTGGTAAAAAGCTTCTGCAATGGCCGGCGCATAATTGAGTGCGGCTGTTCCGCTGGTACACACAATGGCGACAGGTTCACCCAGCTGCTGGGCCATGCCCAAAGCAAAAAAAGCAGCCGATCTTTCGTCAATAATGGAAAGGCAGTTGATTTTTTTGTGCCTGCTGAAAGCGATGGTGAGTGGTGCATTGCGCGATCCCGGGGAAATCACAATGTGCCGAAATCCCTTTTCATAGCAGATATCAACGAGGTTTTTTATGTGTTCTTTTGAGGTGGACAAGGCACTTTAATTTGTTGTAAATATAATTAAAGTAGCAGATGTATAATAGTGTTGTTTGTGATTATTCCATAAGTTCTTATTAAGAAAAAATATGTTCATGAAAGTGTATGATTTGCATTTTGTATTTTTACTCCGTCAGCGCTAGGGCGCATTTCTAATTGAGTTAAAAAGGAAGATATGGACATACAATATATTGTAAGAGCAACAGGTAAGATTGAAAAAGAAAATCCACCGGCAGAAGGATTGTTGAAGTTTCTGTATGGAAATACTTTTGGTAAAATGGCAATTCTGCCAATTGCGAAGCAAAAGGCAATTACCAAAAGATACGGCAAAATGATGAGTAGCAAGAAGTCGGTAGAGAAAATACCTGACTTTGTCAGCTCATTAAATATCAATATGAATGAATCAAAGAAAAGCATCAATGAGTTTCAGTCGTTCAATGATTTCTTTTATCGTGAGTTAAAACCGGGTGCGCGTAAAATTGGAGAAGGCCTGGTGTCTCCGGGTGATGGCAGGGTGTTGGCATTCGAAAAAATATCAGAAGTAAATAGCTTCTTTGTTAAAGGAAAAAAATTTACACTCCAAGAATTTTTAAATGACGATGCTTTATTTGCAAAGCATGAGAACTCGGCAATGATCATTGTTCGCTTGGCACCTAACGACTATCACCGATATCATTTTCCTTTCAGGGGGCGAGCCTCGGAATCGAAAAAAATTAATGGCTCGTATTATTCGGTGTCGCCCATCGCCTTACAAACAAGTTTTACAAAGGTTTTTTGTAAAAATAAAAAGGAGTTGTGCACCTTAACTACTGAAGCACATGGCGAAATATTGTTGATTCCCGTAGGAGCAACCATGGTGGGCAGTTTGAACTCCACGTTTGAGCCCAATACTATAGTAGAGAAAGGACAAGAAATGGGGTATTTTGCATTTGGAGGTTCAACTGTAGTGCTGCTTTTTGATACAAAGCATTTTAAAATTGATGAAGATTTGATTCAAAATACCAAAAAAAATATTGAGACTTATTTGCACATGGGAGAGAAGATTGCAAGTGTGTTGTAGTGGATTTAAGAAAAGATAGGCTAGATTAAAATCTTTACAAATGTTTACTAATTTAAACAAAATATTTATATTTGTTTAAAAATATAAACATTATGGGGGTTAGAAAGGTTTTGTTGATGCCTTCTTCTGATAAAGTTCTGAAGGAGCTTGGAGAAAATATAAAGCTAGCGCGATTAAGAAGAAAGCTTAGTGCTGCACAAGTCTCGGAAAGAGCAGGTGTTAGCCGGGCTACTTTATGGCATGTAGAAAACGGTGCTTCTAGCGTTGCCATGGGAATATATTGCCAAATCTTATTTGTATTGGGGCTGGAGAAGGATCTTTTAAAAGTGGCGGCGGATGATGTTTTGGGAAGAAAACTACAGGATGCCAACTTAACGCTAAAGGAACGCGCTCCTAAAAAGAAATAGAATGAGTGAGAAAAAAGACATATTAGTGTTTGCTCATTGGGAAGGTTTTGATAAGCCGGTGCTCATGGGAACTCTCACGGCAACACCAGCAAAGGGGAAAGAAGTTTTTTCTTTTGAGTATACTAAAGAATGGTTGAGTTCTGATTTTACTCATAGGATTGATCCCGACTTACAACACTATTCGGGGCGGTATTATCCACGGGATGAAAAAATAAATTTTGGCGCATTTCTCGATTCTTGTCCGGATAGATGGGGACGTGTTTTAATGGATAGACGGGAAGCTGCAATGGCCAGGAAAGAAGGTCGTCCTTCAAAAAAATTACTTGAATCCGATTATTTGCTGGGAGTATATGATGGGCATCGCATGGGTGCGTTGCGGTTTAAGCTAAGCCAGGAAGGAAGTTTTTTAAACGATGATAAGAGTATGGCTGCTCCGCCCTGGACCTCATTAAGAGAGCTGGAGCAAGCCTCTATGAAATTCGAGGAAGATAAGATTGATCAAAAAGAGTATTTGAAATGGATCAATTTGCGGCTAACGGTTTGCAGCTACCCGAAGGGCGGGCTTTTTACTACTAAACTTCATTCGGAGCACTGAACTTTCAGCTACCACAAAACATTCCGCGAAGCACGAAACCCCGCCTTTTGGGTAGGTGCTGTTATAGCCAGTGGTTATTAATTTATAGTTTATAATCCGCATTAATAATGGTCTAATTTTTTCAAAAATGGTTTTAATACATCAATTCCTTTTTTTGTCAAGTATGGTTTGTAAGTCTGAAAGTATATTGCCAGAGCTTTTTCAGTTTTCTGTTTGTCTGTTAATTCTGGGAAATATATTAAGAATTCCTGATGCCAATATAAGGCTAGTATATTAAGCATGTAAGAAATAGCATGTGATTCGTCAATCAATTCCTTTTTAGCTAATTTTTCCTTTACCATTTGTTTATGTAATTCTTCCCAAGTATCAAATCTTATTTTTAAAAAATCTCGAACGAATTGCTGAACATCGGGAAACATACATATTATTTCACCATATCGTTTGTGCATGATAAACTTATATTTAAAATGTGTTTTAAATACAATCTCTATCTGATGAAACTGACTAACTAAAACATTCACACCAGTGTTCTTTTGATTCGAAAGCGCTTTGTCAACGGCTTTTCCCAACTCTTGTATTAGGGCGAAAACGATGTCCTTTTTAGTTGGAAAGTAGTACGTAAGATTTCCTAAGCCAATTTTGAGAGTTTTTGCTATATCTCTTGTGGTCACATCATCTATCCCTCTTTCATTAAAAAGGTTAAGTGCTGTTTCTAATATTTCTTCCTTTCTATTGCTCATTATTGAAGTAAAGTTAAAATATTTTTAGGTCATTGTACTATGTTTTCAAAAAATATTGTAATTTTGGGTCATTGACCTAATTGATAATTAATTTTAAAAAAAGTAAAATGGCAAAAACAAATCAAACTATTATTAATCCTATCATTGGAGATAAAGTTAAATTCTTAGTTACTGCAGAAGAAACAAAAGGCGAATATCTAAAGGCTGAGCTCTGGTGTTCGCCCGGTGCAAAAGGAACGCCATTGCATTATCATCCTTTGCAAAGCGAATCATTTACTGTTATTAAAGGAAAATTAGGACTAAACGATAATGGAAAAGAAATTATTTTGAATACAGGTGATAGTTATACGGTGAAACCAAATTCTTTTCATCGTTTTTGGAATCCAAGTCCAGACGAAGAAGTAGTTACTTGTGTTGAATTACGTCCGGCATTGAAAACCGAATATTGTTTAGAAACTATATATGCAATTGCGCAGAAGGGAGGAGGGAATAAAGATGGGCTGCCCAAAAATCCCTTACAATTTGCGGCTCTGTTACATGAATATTACGGAGAACTATTTGTTGTTGGCCCACCCATTTTCATGCAAAAATTTATGGCAAAAGTTGTAGGTAAGTTTGCAAAGATTCTTGGCTATAAAGGATTTATACCTTATCAAAGTAAATAACATTAAAAAAATAAAAATTATGAGATCAAATACACTATTATTATGCAGCGGTGTCGCTAGTGCTTTTTATGCAATTGTCTTACTGGCATTGCCAACTTATTTTATCCAAGTTCACGGAATTACTACAGATGAAAATGGATTACTATTTCTAAGATGCACCGGTGCATTATGTGTTGCTTATGTTGTTTTAGGATTATCAGGTTATAAAATTAAAAGTGAAGATGCACAGAAATTAGCTATACATGCAAACTTTGGTGGATGGTTGGCGATGCTTATTGTAATGTTATATGCTAAATTTACGTTACCATTCAATTCCTTTATTTTTGTTGATATAGTGTTTTGTGCATTATTTAGTATTTTATTTGCTAGCAGGTCACTTACAAAACTATAATTTATGTCCTTATGTCAAAATGATTTGCCTTGGATTTTAAGTTTGAGTTGGGTTGGGCGATTTTTGTAGAAACCGGTCGTCTACCATTGGCTATAACGTTTTGGGGGTTTGCGTTCGGGCGGGTTTCGGAGCACAAAACTGTCAACCAGCACTACACTTGAATAGAAGCACAAAGCTCCAAGTTTGCACGTCAGCCCGCCTGACGCAAAACCCGTGTTATAGGCTGTTTTTATAAGTCTGTTTTATATAAGTTATCAAAGTTTTTTAATGGTCGTCCCAATAGCTTTTCTGCTTCTTTTTTTCCGTTTGATTTCTGTTCGGTTGTCAGTTTATTTTCCAAGTCTTGAATTTCTTTTATGACTTGTTGCTGTTGTGAAATGGAAAAGTCTACTTTAAACTCGTTGTAAATTAAAAACCACAAGTAGCTTTTAAAAAAGTCTTGCTTAATGTCTTTTCCGTCTCTATACATATAGGCGAGTTGTAATCTTGTCGAAGTGATGTAACCGCTTTTTGCAAGATTTTCGGGATTTTCCAATTTGCTAAGTCGAACTGCCCATTCAAGCATTTTGTCAATGCTTTTCTCAATACCCATTCCTGTATAGTAACAATTGACAACATTCCACATACAAGTTCCGTCATTATTTTCAGCACATTTTAGAGCGTAAGAAAATGCTTTTTTAGGGTCTTGTTCAACACCGTCTCCATTGCCATAAGCCATCATCAATTGATAAAGTGCATCATTAAACCCTTGGTCGGCAGATTTTAGATACCATTCAATTGCTCTTTTCTGATTTTTTTCAACTACAACTCCTGCTTGAAAACAATAACCTAAATTATATTGAGCTTCGGCATTTCCTAATTCTGCCGATTGTTTGATTAACGGAACAGCTTTGTCAAACTGTTGAGTTTCTAAAAAATTCTTTGCTTGTTGATTTAATTCGTCTGCGTTCTGTCCAAAAACGTTTAGTCCTACTAAAACCAAAAATAATGTCGTTAAATATTGTTTCATTGTGTCGTTTTAAAATAGCCTATAACGGTTAGTGTAGTAGCCTTGCCGGATTTAAAAGCACACCACTATCCATTAAGACTAAAGGTAGTAAAAAGCAGAAAAGGTTCATATACCACATCCCCCGGCATGGATACTACACAATGTTACCAGTAGCCCTTATTGTCATTCGTGTCATAGGTCAAATATTTCTTTCGCTTTTTTCCAGTTCTTTTTAAGTATCGGTCTGCTTACGCTTGTTTCACCGTTTGATGGTTCGCCTGAGAAGTGGCAAAATTTTTCCGCATAATCAGGGTCGCTGTATTTGCTCCACGACTTAAATGCGTCATAGCTCATTGGCTTTTCTACATTGAAAGGAATTGAAACACCTGTCCTAATACAAAAACCAACCTCCTTTGAATCCAATTTTTTCTCTGTTTTTATCTTTGTTTCAATTTTTTCAGGTTGCTTTTCTTTTGTAGGTGCCTTTTCTACTGAAACGATTATCTCATCACTCACTCTAATCAGCCTTTGAGCTTCATCGTAAATGTCTTTATATAAGTCGGGGTCGCTACTCTTCTCAATATAAATTCCCATTTCGTTGTTATTTACTTGAGAGAACTCGTACAAATTCATTGAAGTGATAATCGCTTCATTTTCGTTCAAATAACATTTAGCGTGCAGGTCTTTGCAAAAACTAGAACGAATACTTGTCATTGATTTAAGCCAGTTATTTTCTTCAGGTTGTAGCTCATTTTTACCATATACAACTCTAATGTCAATTTTCAATCTATTCTTGTCTTCAAGCGATTGCTTGATTCTGTCATTGATTTTTAAGTACGGGCTTATTAAAACTAGCTTTTCATTTGCCTTGTTAATGAGTTGTTGAAGATGATAAGAAACACCAGTTGTATCTAAAAATTTTGCCATATATTATTGTTTTTTTTGTTGTATTCTGTTCTCTTAGGGTTACTGGTAACGTTTTGGCGCTTGGCGCAGTGGCAGATTTCGGAGCACAAAACTTTCAATACACCATAAAAGTTGATGCGAGGTAGAATGTTCATTAACCAGGTCATCCGCCATTGAGCGAAACGTCTGTTAGCCGTTCGGCTTTCTTTGTTCGTATCAGTTTGTGTCATCGTCCAATTGTTTTGTGTCGCCATACAGCAATTACGTTTGTGTCTGCGTGGTGTTCTTCAGGATTGTTTTCTAAAAGTCGTTTTTTAATTTCATATGCTTTTGTGAAGCCGTCAATAAGTCCTTTGTCATTTATGTCTGCTGGCAAAAATGTTTCGTCAAAACCGCCACAATTTGTCAAAGCACTGATGCTGAAATCTTGGTCTAATAAATCATAACCGATAAATTCATAATCTTCAACGTTTATATTCTTGCAGTCTTGGTCTGGCTCTAACACAACTGTCAAAAGGTTAAACTTGCTTTTTGCTTTTAGACGTTTGAATACAAAGTCAAGTGTCGTAAAAAAGCCTGTTTGATATTGTTCTACGGTATGAATAAAGATCCAATCGTCTGCATTGTCATAATCTGGCTCAACCAAAATCTCATTTAACATTCCGTCCAGCGAAACAAGTTCGGTTAAATGTGTCAATTTAGACCATTCAATGTATTTGTCCCAAGACATTCCGTCTTCGTCATAAGTTCTGTCGTATGTACCTCTTGCCGTATATAAAAATGTCATTTCTTATTTCTGTTCTGTCATTCTAAACCGACCGCTAACGGTTTTGCACACCAAATTAATAAATTAATCCGCTGTGCCGGCATGTTTTATATACGTTGTTAGCGGTAGTTTATTCTCCATTCTTTCTATTCCAAACTCTTGTCACATTCTCAACTTGGGTGTCTGTCATTTATTGGGTTCTTATTAACGTCCGCACTCCGTGTATCATAATCATTGACGCCTTACCCGTCTCAATAAAATACTTCAAGTCGATTCCAGTTTTCAGATGAACTTGTCCAAATGTTAATGACTTGTCCCTTTTGCCCTTAAAGTCCCCATATTCTTTGTCAGTTGCACCCTCTAAATCCCCACTTGTTAGCTGTCCGTCCTGCTTGGTGATAAGCTGCTTTGTTGTCAGAATGGAAAAGTTGTCAGTATCAATTACTGTTGAACAAATTAGGAGTTCATCCTCTTTCAAGTCGATTTGAAGTCCGACATAAGGGAAGTCGAAATTTGATTCGTAAAACTTTGTCCATTTGAAATCGTACGGTTTTATGGTGCTTCTCTTGATTGAAGCAACGCAAATGTTGTGTATAGACTTGTCAGTCTTTCTCATATTAAATTACCGCTAACGTCAGTCTGTGAAAAAACCTCACTATAAATTCCGTTCATATCAACAGTCTGGTTTTATATCCTTGGATAAATATATCAAAAACAATTCTTGGCGTAGTTTTATTTTTGAAGAAAAAGAATGGTGGATTACATCAAAG
>JBJTOK010000075.1:0-2998 GCA_046074525.1 Flavobacteriales bacterium | reverse complement strand
AGTTGAAACAGCTATCAGCGATATTAAAAAGTTATTTCCAAGAGCCATTCATGCTGTTACTATCAATGGCTTCTTAATGAAGTTGATGCTTTTTATTTTTGCCTTACAATTAAACAACTTTATAAAATAGCAACTTGAATTAATTAATAACTATTTCAGGCATCCTGCTTTTAATTACTATCCTGTTATAGGAGTAAGCTGGTTGCAAGCTGTGCATTATTGCGAGTGGAAGACGGATAGATTGAACGAATATATTTTGATAAAAGAGAACTGTTTGAAAGTCAACCCTTATCAAGAGGATGAAGATAATTTTAATACGGCAGCATATTGGGGCAAGCAATATGTAGGAGAAAGAAAAGATTTTGACCAACTTCCAAGGGCTAATACACCCCATTATGAGGCTAAATCGAAAAAGATTTGGGATAAATTTGATCAGGAAAAATGGGAGGATAAAATATTATGGCCTGCCTTTAGGTTGCCCAGTGAAGATGAATGGAATTATGCAAAAGAAAAATTGGCAATGATTGATTTTGACGAGATCCCGAATTATTATCAATATTTACAAAGTGATGAATACTATATAAATCAATGGACGAACTATTTTTATCCCGACAGAAAAAAACTTCTTAGTGGGATGACCAAAATGAAAAATACAGATGCTTCTTTTGGTTTTGACAACAACATAAATGAGTGGGTTTATGATCTTTATTCGACACAAAATAAAGGGAGAAGAAATGCTTTTGATAATTATAACTTAATACCTGTCGAGGCTTACACAAAGTGTGTCGACGCAGAATGCCTGGAAAAAGACAGTTTAGAAAAAATGTATTTTACAATTATTGGTGAAGAAGAGAATGGTCAACCAATTTTAGCGAGAAGGTTTCCGGTTTCATATTATCGTTCTATTCGCTCAGAATATGGAGGGGTATCTATTCCAGTTTATAATAAAGGGAAAACAAGAGTTTATAAAGGGTCTTCTTCAAGAGATAGTTTAAATGAATTAAAAAGTAAGCCAAATCTCGGCTTCCGTTGCGTAATGTCAAAAGTGGATTAAACGTTGGCGAGAACAATCTGAATATAATCTTCCACACTCAATACCTCTGCGCGCAATGTTTTGAATTGCTCGGGAATATTCAACTCCAGCGACTTCAAAGCATTGTTCAGCGTTTTTCTTCTTTGGTTGAAAGCAGTCTTCACTACTTTGAAAAACATGGCTTCATCGCAAGGTAATTTTTCGCGCTGATTTCTTTTCATGCGGATAACGCCTGATTTCACTTTGGGTGGCGGATTGAAAACTTCGGGTTCCACAGTGAATAGATATTCAATGTTGTAAAATGCCTGCAGCAAAACACTGGTGATACCGTAGGTTTTACCACCTGGTTTTGCGGCAATGCGTTCTGCAACTTCCTTCTGGAACATGCCAACTACTTCAGGGACATGATCACGATAATCGAGAATTTTAAAAAGTATTTCTGTAGAAATGTTGTATGGAAAATTGCCGATGACAGCGAAAGGTTCAGTAAAAATTTCTTTTAAATCCTGTCGCAAAAAATCGGCATCGATGATTTGTAATGAAGGATAATTCTGCTGAAGATAAGCGACTGATTCCTTATCAATTTCAACAACCTTGAAATTTTTTATGCCGGGATTTTCGATGAGGTATTTCGTTAAAACGCCCATTCCCGGTCCGATTTCAAGAACGTTATTATAGCCTATGTGAAATATCAATGCATCAGCAATGGCTTTTGAAACACTTTCGTCTTTTAAAAAATGCTGTCCCAGATGCTTTTTCGCACGTACAGCATCATTGCTTTTAGGATCATTGTATTTCGATTCGTATTTCATATTGAAGACTAAGGTACCACAATTTGAATTTGTTTTCAGGATCTTATTTATCTTTAATTATGAATCCTATTCAGCAGCTATACGAGCAATTGTTGCATCATCCTGCCTGGAAGAAAAAGCAGGTGATCAAAAGGAATGAATTTCTGAAAGTGAAGGGAAGCGCCGATCTTAATATTTACTTTGTTGAAAGCGGTAGTTTGCGCATTTTCATTGAAGATGAGAGTGATGGGCATACAATTCGCTTTGCCTACAAAAATTCATTGATCACAGCGTTAGATTCTTTTTTGTCTGGAAAACCTTCTCCTTTGTGCATTCAGGCATTGAAGAAAAGCACAGTGAGAATAATGCCGAAGAAAGAATTTATGGCCCTGATGGAAAGCGATGCGTTTTATGCTACGCTTTGGAAAAATATTCTGGAACAGTTAGTCTTACAGCAGTTGGAAAGAGAAATTGATTTGCTGACTTATTCTCCGGCCGAGCGCTACCGTCGTGTGAAAGAAAGGAGTCCGCAAGTGTTTCAGGAGGTGCCACACAAGTACATTGCTTCGTATCTTCGCATGACTCCCGAGACTTTATCGCGCATCAAAAAATCTTGAGTTCAATCAAGAATTACAAATGGAGAACGTACTATCATTGTAGAAAAAAATATGGTTTTCAATTCAATGGCATTGTTAGAGGATTTGAAGCAAAGAACCAACATGAATATTGCAACAGCACAGCAATTGCGATTGCTGGATAGTAAAGTGCTGAATATGAAAAAGGATGCTGATAGCTGGAGTATCCTGGAGTGCATTGAACATTTGAATTTGTATGGCGATTATTATCTGCCGGAAATCAGGAAGGAAATAGAAAAATCAAATACGGTTTTTAAGGAAGAATTTCGCAGTGGATTGCTGGGCAATTATTTTGCTAATTTAATGTTGCCTAAAGAAGGTATGCAGAAGATGAAAACTTTTAAGGATAAAAATCCGGCCAATAGTCATCTTACTGTTGCTGTTATCGATAGGTTCATTGAACTTACTACATTTGAATGGACACGAAGTTAAGGTCAAATTGTCAAACAATTAATACCTTAATCAAATGAAAAAAGAAAGAAAAAATTACAGCAAGGAATTCAAACAAAAAGCAGTTGAATTAAGCAATGTTCGGGGCA
>JBJTOK010000074.1:0-8055 GCA_046074525.1 Flavobacteriales bacterium | reverse complement strand
TCCTGACCGAAACGGTCTGATTTACGCCACTTGTTCCAAAAAGAAATCTTTATTTTTTTTCTTTTTGGCATAGTTCATTCCGAAATTACTGGCATACTCCACTCCGAAATCAGTGGCATAGTAGTGACCGAAATACACACTTTTAAAACACAAAGAAAAAGAAGACTTCAACAAGAATTTTAATAATGATATTTCAGCTCATTAATTCTTTCCTGATTCTTTTTCCTTTTTTAATAAGCGGATTTCCGAAATATCACATATCCAATTTTGAAAATGCTGTTGGGTAATGCCAAGTTTAAATGCAAAAAAATGCAGTACCTTATAGAAATTGTATTGTATTGAATTCATAACTATAAATATCACCAACAATAATAAAAATGCAAAAACAAACCGATTGGAATCTAATTAATCAGGCATTACTTATCATTGATTGGACTGATGCTTGTAATGATGCCACAAATAAAAACAAAACCCTTTTGGAACTATGGGGTGAAAAAATGGCGCCAATATACGGAGGTGAAAGGCTATTCAATACAGGATTACTTATGATGGCGTCTTATATGCTATTTGTTTATCCTAAAGAATCTGAACTCAACAACATAGATTATCAAAATATTGACATCTCAGATTTTACAATTACCCAACAGGATAACAATAATAATTCTACACCTCAAGCCTTATGCAGGCGACTTCGTAATGCAGTAGCTCATGCAAACTATATTGTTGCGAATGATGCTATAACGTTCCATGACCATAATAACGGCTCCAACAACATTACTTTTACTATCGGCACCGTCAAATTTGGTGAGTTCATTCATAAATTTATGCAGGAAGTATACACCCAAAAAGTATTACCAAATCAACAATCATAATACTTGGACCCGATACTTCTCTTCTGTATATTTAGACATCAAATCCCCACAATATGAATTACTTCATCACAACATTTCAAGTTATTATTAATGGAGAATCAACAGTTGGAAAAACAGGTGATAAAACCACCGATAAAACTCCAAACCCCAATAGACTAAAAGAAAAAATTATTGCACATTATAGAAAAGATTACCCTTTACCAAATACTGTCGCAGTGCACATTGTTAAATCTGACCTCGTATCCCAAGATATTTATAACCAACAAGAATCCTCATTAATTTTTTAAATCCCACACTTTTTTAGAACACTGCCAAATATTAATATAATCATGGAAATACGACATGATTTGTATCAAGAGCATCAGTGATTATAATCAAATCAACTACATTGCTCTTTTCTTCATTTCGCCCCTATACTGAATCAATCTTAAGAAATCACATCTTCAATATTAAAAACTCCACCCTTCTGTTGGCAGCTTTACCTTCTTCGGTAGTATTTGCAGCCTTAGGTTTTGTTTCACCATAACCTTCAGACGACAGGCGCTTGGCGGAAATGCCTTTTGACACTAAATATTCCATGCAGGCTTTTGCCCTGTTTTTGGAGAGCGTAAGGTTTTTCGCATCGTCGCCCACGTTATCGGTGTGACCGTGAATGGCGATATCAATTTTAGGATTCGCAATTAAGAAATCGTACAACTGATCAAGGATGAGTTTCGATTTGCGGGTAAGCTCATAGGAGTCGTTACCGAATACAATATCGTTGAGTCGGATTGGTTTTTTCACTTCCAGTGGCTCCACCGTCACGGCCGAACTACGTATGATTTTAGATGGCTTGGAAGGATCCACTTCAAGGATTTTACTGGAGAAGGCTCGGCCTTCAGCCTTTGCGGTAATTACAAATTCACCTTCCGGCAATTTTTCTTCGTTGGCAATTGGGACTATTTTCTCCTCACCATTCACGACCACTTTCTTGTGCTCGGCAGGAATTATCACTTGCTGGCCCTTAATAGAATCAACCTTTGCTCCCGGTGCAATCACCTTTTCTTTACCATTTACTTTTTCCACGTGGCTACCGAAATCAGCTTCCACCTTCTGCCCCTCCACGGTAAGAATTACTTTCCTGTTTTCTGCCTTTGCCCTTGCCGGATCGGGAGTAGTTACTGCTACTATATATTCACCGGTTTTCTTATCAACTATACCTTCGGTCACCTGACCGGTTTTGGTATTTTTAATTTCTATTTTCCCATCTTTCAAGGCGACTCCCTTTTCATCGGTGAGCCTGCCTTTTATTAATGAAACATTTTCGGGACGGGCTTGCGGATACAAAGGGAAATGAATGATTTGCAAGCCCCCTTCAGCACCTTTTTTACCAGAGGAAAGGAAACCATATTTACCATCGAGGCTCACCATGAAACCGTGATCATCAACAGGTGTATTGATCGGACTACCCAAATTAACAGGAGTCATCCAGTTGCCATACTCATCCATTCGCGTGTAAAAAATATCGGTGCCGCCCATCCCCGGATGACCGTTGGAACTGAAGTACAAAGTGCGGCTATCGGTATGGAGGAAAGGCGTTTTTTCCTGGCCCTTGGTATTGATGACATCGCCCAAACTCTTTGGTGCCGTCCACGAACCATCTTTATTTCTCTTAATCATGAACAGATCCATGCTCAATCGGTCACCTCCTGGAATCTCGTAGCTCATGCAGCTTTCACGAATACTGGAAAAAATAATCATATTCCCGTCGGAAGAAATCGTTGGCTGACCTTCCCAGGTTGGATTACCCGCTTCATCGTTGATGTTTTTGCCGATGCTCTTCAGCGGTGTCCAGCTGCCATTTACCAGATCGGTATAGTAAATACTGCCATTAGGTGTTGGTGCATCGCGAAGCTGGGTTTTGGTAATTACAGTAATGTACATCCTTTTATTATCGGGAGTGATGCAGGCGGCACCTTGCCCCCATACATCCTCACCATTCACCTGTCCGAGAAAATCGTTGAAAGGAGCTGGTAAGGGCATACCAGTGCTGAAAGAATCCACAGTGAGTTTAGTCGCCACTGAAAAATATTCATGGTTGTCGTTGCCTGCACCACTTAACTTTGTAACATCTCGGGAGCCTACCATTTGTCGGGTAAAATACAACTGTTCATTATCGGGCGACAACATCGGTACATATTCATCGTCATTCGTATTTACCCCTTTTACCAATTGCGGATCGTAAGGAACTGGATTTTTTAGAAGATCCTGAATGGCTTTGCTTTCGGTATATAATCTCTTTGCCGTTTTGCCCCTTTCATCCAAAACTTCACCTTCCTTATCCAGATAAAATTTGAAATATTGTTCAGCCTTCGCATAATCTTTCTCCATGTGACTCATGGTACCGAGGTAGAAACTAGCGAGGTGGCCGTCGAAATTCGGACAAACACGGTACGATTCTTCAAAATAGAATTTCGCTTTCTCCTTATATGATTTTTCCAGGTTGTCCTTAATGGCCACACCTGCATTCATTTCCTCTGGAAAGAGGAGCTTGTAATAATGTCGCGCCAGAAAATGATAAGGATTCACAAATTCAGGATCGAGCGCAATGATTTCCTTGGCGAGGGTAACCGCCTCCGGTTTTTGCCCCTTCGCCGTCAGCTCGAGCACCTGCTCGTATTTTTTCTGAATTTTCTTTGCTGGTTTATGATCACAGTTCCCTTGTCCCAACGCAATGGTGATGGAAGAAAGGAATAATACGCCCGTTAATATCAGTACTCTCATTTAAAATCCGAATTTTTTCAATGCATCTTTTGCTTTTTGTTCGCCTTGTTGTTTCAATTTTTGTTCAGCCTCTTTCTTGGCTTTATCCGCTTCCTCTTTCAGCTTTTGTTCAGCCGCCTGCTTTTGTTTCTGCAGTTCGGCTTCCCCTTGCTGTTTAAGTTCCTCCGCTTTTTTACGGGCTTCATCTTCCGCTTTCTGCTTCAGTTTTTCAGCCTCTTCCCTGGCGCGTTTTTCCAGTTCAGCCTTGGCCTGGTCGGCAACACTTTTTCCGGCATCGCCGCTTGCGCCCTTCGGATGAATACTGAATTTAGGATTTGTTACATCGCCAGTGATTTTAATATCGGCGTTGATGAATTCTGGGACAGTGACAGCCGCACCGGTTTTCTGGTTGAGCATAGCAACAAGCTGTTGCGCCTGCTGATTGGCAGCGCCACCGAATTCATCTTTGTGGATGCTGGTAGCCATGGTATAATCCATTTTCATATCCACAGAATTCCAGCCGCTCACCTTTGCTTTCGACTTGCTCATTTTGATATCAAAAGGCTCAACGCTTACTTTTCCGTTGGTAATGAAGAAATAAATCTTGAGATCCTTCAGCTCAAAGGAATTGAACTTATCACTCTTGATCACATCACGTAATCCTTGTGTGAACTTGGATTCTTTGATTTTTGCATTCTGGATAAAGAGATTCCCTTTTCCGGTGATGCTGTTGTAATCCACATCCATTGCAGAAGTGAAATAAGTTTCCACATCAAGGCCCATGTTCAGCTTACCTTCAGTGTTCTCGCATATGGGCGCAAGTTTCTTGATGGTATTGAAATTGGCGTAAGCCTTTGGAATATCCATGTTCTTGATTTCGAACTGCAGGTTGGAATATGGCTTTTGCGGATTGAGCGCATGGTATTGTCCCGACAATTTGAAATCGGCATCCAGCAATTTGAAAGTGTTGTTAACGAATTTCAAAACACCTTCCTTCATGAGGAGCTGACCCGCGAAATTCTGGATTTCATAAGTATCGTACTTGATTTTTTTCAAATCGGAAGTAAGCACGAAATCCACATTCTTCGGCAATTCAATCGCCCCTGAAGAAGCAGTATCTTCAGGCTCAGCAGCAGCTGCAGTAGTAGCCGTGGTGGTATCATCACTCATGAACTGGTTTACATCAAAATACTGTGAGGAAATACTGAACGCCCCTTTCACTGTTTCGTCTTTCATTACATAGCCAAGATAGTTTTCAATTTTCCCGTTCGCACTCAAATCGCTGTTGCCGATCTTGCTTTCAAAGGCAGTCAGATCGAGGGCCTGCGGAGTAAAATGCAGATTCGCTTTGGATATGTTTACCGTCGGCATATCAGCAGTTTTGTAAATCAGGTCGGTCATATCCAGGTTACCGCTGGCTTCAAATTTTTCATATTCTTCTTTCTCGATGGAAGAGTAATTTCCTTTCAGACTGATATCGGCTTTCACGTTACCATGGTATTCTTCACCTTTGTCGAGCGGCATTACTTCGCCAAGGATATCGAGTTTGATTTGAGCCTTGATGTTTCCGGCGAGGAAAGGATCAGAAATCGGAGTGCGCACCTTCATTGTCATATCCAAAGGATAGCCCCCCAATTCAGCATGGAATTTATTGAGGTCGGTAGCGGTATGATCAAGATTTCCATCCGGGTTTTCTACTTTGAGATCGATCTGGATATTTTTAACAGACTTAGGTAAATCAGGATACTGGAAGCTGGCGTCTTGCACTTTCAGATTGAGTCCGAAAGCAGGATAAATATCTTTCTCACCAATAAACATCCCTTTCATGAAACCATTGAATTCAAACTTTCCTGTGGTTTTCACATCGGCCAGATCCGCTTGGTAATCGGAAGGAATCATAGAGAAAAGATCCTTAAAGTCGGCATTACTTTGCTTAAATTTCAAATCCATTCCAAAACCTTCATCCGGCATAGTGAGCCAGCCGTCGAGTCCGAGCGTAAGATTGTTGAACTTGAATACATTTTCCTTGAAAGTGAATTTCCATTTCGCAAGATCCATCACCACATCGGCAACAATATTCGATTTCACTTTATTCATGTAGGCGGTACCATCAAAAATAACCGACAGTTCATCCATATCCGTTGTGGTTTTCATGATGTGCTCATCGCCGATGAGTTCGTATTTTCCCGAATGGTCCATATTGATGAGCTCCATACGGTAAGGAATAGTTGGATCATCATACACGATGCGTGCGTTGGTGAGCGAGTATTCTTCCACATCGAGTTTGAAAACACTTGTATCGGCAGCTTCGGTGGTGGCGGTATCCTTCTCATCGGAAGGCTTCATCAAATCCAGACTGAAGGCGTTGTCCTTCGTCCAAAGAGCATTGAGCACAAGTCCGTCGGCACTAAAAGAATTAATTTTGTATTGATCTCCATCGATCACAGAATTCAAATCGAGTTCGAGGTTCAATTCTTTAGCATAAACAATAGTGTCTTTATCGAAAGCACCTTTACCAATGATTTTCACATCATGAATCTCAAAAAGGAAATCGGGGAAAGTGGAAATAATTGACAAGTCGAAATCGCCAAAATCCACTGTAGCATTCAATTCTTCATTGGCAATTTCCTTGACTTTTGCCACGATTTCGTCTTTAAAAAAGAAAGGAATAGCGATTAGCGCTCCAATCAATAACACCACGGTTATGAGGAGTCCGATAAGGATTTTCTTCAACATAATAAGATATTAAATTCGGTTAGTACGAGCTCTTAAATAATGATCCACTAAAACAAGTGCAGCCATTGCTTCCACGATTGGTACTGCACGCGGAAGAACACAAGGATCATGCCTGCCCTTGCCAGTCACAATAGCTTTTTTGCCACTTTTGTCGACCGACTCCTGATCCTGCATGATGGTAGCCACCGGCTTGAAAGCCACCGAGAAGAAAATATCTTCGCCGTTGGAGATGCCGCCTTGTATACCACCGGAATGGTTGGTCTTGGTTTTTATTTTTCCTTTGGAAGCATAGAACGCATCGTTGTGTTCACTGCCTTTGAGAGACACGCCTTCAAAGCCAGATCCGTACTCAAAGCCTTTCACGGCATTGATGCCCAGCATGGCTTTGCCCAAATCGGCATGCAGCTTATCAAACACTGGTTCACCCCAGCCCACCGGAACACCGGTAGCTACAGCGCTTACGACCCCACCTATGGTGTCGCCCTTTTTTCTAACAGAGTCAATTAACGTTATCATCTTTTCAGCCATTGTTGCATCAGGACAACGTACGATATTGCTTTCTGTTTTCTTTAGATTGAGTTGAGTGTAGTTTTTTTCGAGCTTTAACTTTCCTACCTGCGAAACATAAGCCTGGATATTCACGCCCTGCTTCTTCAGCAAGAGCTTAGCAATGGCACCAGCCACCACACGGGCAACAGTTTCACGTGCCGAGCTTCTTCCACCACCCCGGTAATCGCGGTTACCGTATTTGGCATCATAGGTAAAATCGGCGTGGGACGGACGGAAAGAATTTTTTATATGATCATAGTCCTTTGATCGCTGGTTGTCGTTCCTGATAATAAAGCCGATGGGCACACCGGTGGATTTACCTTCAAAAATGCCCGAAAGGAATTCTACCGTATCGGGTTCTTTTCTTTGAGTAACGATTTTCGATTGTCCGGGTTTCCTCCTGTCCAATTCACTCTGAATGAATTTCATATCGATTTCGAGTCCGGCCGGACAGCCGTCGATAACGCCGCCAAGCGCTATTCCGTGAGATTCTCCAAATGTTGTTATCCTGAATATTTCTCCAAAAGTATTTGCAGCCATAGGGCAGGAAAATTACTAATTTTAGCTGAATGTCGTGCGAATCTGATTAAAATTGCATTAAATTTATTGGATAAAATCTTTTGTATATGCGCCCTCTGCTAAAATTCGCTCCTATTTTGCTTTTTGCTGCTTGTCAGACTTCCGGAACGGAAGAAAAGACGGGTTATGTAAACACTACCCATGTCATTGAAAAGATGAACCTGAAAAAAGCTTTGGATGAGAAGCTGTTCGCATTTAAAAACAAGAAACAACCAGAAATCAACAACATCACCAACGAGCTGGAAAACCTGAAGGCTGAAATGCAAAACAGCAAAATCCAGGAAGCCGATTACATCAATGAGATGAAGGAAAAGAAAAACCACCTTTACTGGAGACTGGAATTAGCCAACAAAGCCATTCAGGATTCTACGGAAGCTTACAACAAAGTGGTGATGGAAGAAATGAACAAGAAAATACAAGCTTTCGGCAAGGAGCACGAATACAAATACATCCTCCCTCTGAACACTACATTATATGCTGATTCGGCAATGAATATTACTCATGAGGTGATTGAGTATATTAATAAGTAATTCATTTTGACCAAAGGTCGATAGGTCCTTCGGGAGTACCCTCAGGA
>JBJTOK010000073.1:0-1226 GCA_046074525.1 Flavobacteriales bacterium | reverse complement strand
TTAAGAAATACAAAGAGGTCGATGTAATTCATTAAATGGAGTCTTATAATGGATCTGAGGTTAGCGAAGGCCCACTTTCTTTTAGATTGAGACTGTATAATTTTAATAAGTAAGTCAGCAATAAATGCGACCCAGATTTGGATTTTAATAGCGTTTTCATTGTCACCCAGAAAGTATTTAAGCGGAAAATTTTGTTTAATTCTCTTGAAGAGCAATTCGATTTGCCAGCGTTTTCTGTAGGTTTCAGCAATGTGCTCTGGCAGGAGAGAAAAATTATTGGTGAGGAATTCAAAAAGTCTACCTGATGCATTGTCAAAAAATGAAACGAGTCTTGCTTTGAGTTTGATTTTCTTAGCATGAGAAGGGCATCCTAAAAGAATTATCTGATCCTTTAACACCCCTTTGTTTTTGCTGTCCTGACTTACAGAATTGGATTGTAAAACAGTGTATTTAGCCCCTTTTCTTTGTCTGGTGACAAAGGAAATATTCTGATCGGAAAACCTTTGGTATTGAGCGTAGTCAACATATCCCTTGTCGAAGGCTATAAAAGAGCCTGGTTCCAGCTCAATTTGCTGGAGAAAGGTCATGTCATTGTCTCTGGCAGCAGTAAAGCTAAGCTTTACAGGAACATCATGTGTAGCACTAAGCAAGGTGTGTACTTTTATTCCTCCTTTTCTTTGTCCGTTATGCTTGCCCATACTGGGAGCCTTCAATATTTCCTGAAACAAACTAATGGTTGTAGAATCAACGATATATAGCTTTTCTTCTTTCTTGACACATCGGCTGTCCGGTAAAAAATGGGCATACTTTTTCAGAAGTGATTCATAAATTTTTCCAAACACGTCATACGATCTTTTCTTGTTGGCATCACACAGGGTACTTTTGCCAGGGGCCTTGATCATCCCCAGGTGCATAAGCTTGTTGTGACAGGCCTTCAAACCACTCACCACTTCACGGCTGCTCGTACATTTATTTAGAGCACAATATAGCATCGTTACTAAGTGTGAATGGGTATCAAAACTTTTGTAGTATTTATCTTGATTCCCCTGACGAGACAAGAGATTTACTCCTGAACGATCAACTAATTTTAGTAACTGGGTGAAGACCGGCTGTCCGGTAAAATAACTATCTTTATGCATGATTATATTTTGGTTGTGGTGACTCAAATATATCATGCCGAGGTTGATAGGAAACTATCAACCTCTCTTTTTAACCGGACAACAATG
>JBJTOK010000072.1:0-42817 GCA_046074525.1 Flavobacteriales bacterium | reverse complement strand
ACTCCATTTAATGAATTACATCGACCTCTTTGTATTTCTTAACAATCCCGATTTACTACCCAAATACTCAACACAATCTTCCAATCACTTCACTTTGTCCATTGATTTTAAAACATGACAAATTTTCCCCGGACAACAATGTAACAAGTTCGGGATCTATTCAATTAAGAATATTACTCTACCATCATCTTCTTGTTCTCCCCGCCAAAGTTTACTATATATAAACCTGTCGACAGCATAGAAATATCCACAACATTAGAGCCTTGCGCAAGACTTTGCTGCAGTACTGCCTGCCCCATGGCATTGTAAATATTCACCACGGCCTGTCTACCATCATTAAAAAAAGTCACTTGTGATTTCGCCGGATTAGGATAAAATTCAAAAGTATCTTCTCCCTGCAACTCAGCGGATGATACTGTGCAATTCGTTGATGAGGTACCAAAAATCGAATTATAGTTGAGCGCATAAGCATAGCCATTGTCCTTGTCTTCATTGATCGACCAGGTCATCATCCCGGCCAGGTCAGGATATCCTCCCGACTGTACCAAAGTATAGCTGCCCGGTTTTGTTCCGGTGCCCATCAGGTATTTCACCGCCGACTTCGCCACTGCCGTAGAAACATAGCCGCTTCCCGCCGAAGCAGAAGTAGCCGGCAAAGCTACCGCTATCTTGCTGGCTGGCAACCCTGAATAAACTCCTTTGCCGCTTTTGCAGGTAAATCCACGAATGAGGGCCTCCGTCTGACTCACAATAAAATCGGCAGTACCATCGCTATAAGTCACACCATTCAAGCCATTGCTTTCATAGGCGTTGTACAATTGCACCATCAGCAGGTCGATATCGTTACGTAAAGCTTCAATAATAGCAAGATAAGGCACGCCTTCGCCTACCTGGTAAGTAGAGAGTCCGCCGGTAGTATAAACACATTCAGGCGCCATGGTCAGGATCATCTTTTTGCCATAGGTTGTCTGGTACCAGGTAAGCAACTCCTGAATGCCTTGTATTACATAAGAGATATGAGCAGAAGGCGCCGAAATCGTTCCTGTTTGGTCGAGATAAGTGGGCTGCTCCAGGTCGATATCGATGCCATTCACGCCATAGGCCTGAATAGCCGATTTCACCTTGGATACAAAAGTATTTTTATCGTTGGTAGAGTTCAGTTTAAAAGATCCCGATGCACCGCCAATACTCATCAACACAATCTTCCCCTGGTTCTGAAGAGTAACGATATCGGTTTTGAGGTTGTTTACAATGTTAGCGTCAGAAGCCGACCAGGGGGTAAATTCAAGATCACTCACCACATTGTCGGTAGAATTACTGTTTTTATCCGCTTCAAGGAAGGAGAGGCAGATGACATTATAATTGCTATTGATATCCTTGAGCCGGATATATGTTCCCCACGAATTTTGCCAGTAGCCCACCAGCACCTTACAAGGGAGCTGGGCGGAAATCTCGGCTATGGAGAGCAAAAAGAAAAGGGCAAAAACGGACAGTCTTGGTAAAAGTTGTTGCTTCATAATTTTGGGTTGGTTAAAGTTTACTGCCTTTAATTTAAGGCGGAAAAAGTTGGAAAAACAGGGCGATTTACCACTGTCCTGATATTGTCCATGGATTTTTTAGGAAAATGTCAAGTCTTTTTCCCTTTTTGAAAAGGAAAAATCAAGTCATTTTGTCATCCTGTGCGCATATTTTTTCTTTTGTAGAGACGGAAGATTGTCCGTCCCAGCGATAATACATCCCTAATGAGAGACGGAAAATCTTCCGTCTCTACAAAACCTCCTACACTTCATCACCATCCCATTCGCCGCCGGTGAACGTCGGCTCACCTAATAGCTATTGCACACCCCTCCCTTCTACCCTACATTTGCTTCATATCAAACTGAAAAAAATGACAGCAGAAGAAATAAAGAACGAAGAGAAGGAAATGGATACCTACTATCAGGAGTGGGAAAAATCCCATAAGAGGGGAAGAATCAGTGGAGGCCTTCTCGTAATCACTGCGGGGAGCTTGTTCCTTGCAAGAGAGATGGGTGTTATGATTCCCGACTGGGTTTTTACCTGGAAGACATTGCTGGTGGCAATTGGTTTGCATGCCCTGGTAAAACATGGTTTCCGCCGCTTTTTCTGGGTGCCTTTCATAGTTGTAGGTACTGTGTTCCTGATTTGTCAGGACTTTGTCCCGGGCACTGAAGTAACTAAATATCTTTGGCCACTGGCCATTATCATCATCGGATTGTTTATTGTGTTCAAACCACGAAAAAGATGCAAACCAGGAGCCTGGCATAATGATCACTGGAAACACCACCGCCGCTGGAAACAATATGAGGGCTGGAAAGGAGAAAACAATAAACGCTTCCAATACAGTGAAGAAAGTGCTTCCCCTGAAGATTATGTCAATGCCCGTATCATTTTCAGCGGAGTAAAAAAGAACATTATTTCCAAAGATTTTAAGGGTGGCGATATCGAAATTGTTTTCGGCGGCGCTGAAATCAATCTGAGTCAGGCTGATATTCAGCAAAAAGCAGAAATACAGATCTCACAAGTGTTTGGCGGCATCAAGCTGATTGTTCCTCCGCACTGGAAAATCCAGTCGGAACTTGAAACCATCATGGCCGGAATGGAAGACAAACGCTATACACAAAACAATGTGGTGAGCGACGATGATAAAATCCTGGTTCTGAAAGGAAGTATCGTTTTCGGGGGAATTGAAATAAAGAGTTATTAATTTTAGGCAAAAGCACTTTCTTTGAGTCCGGTCTATATATCCTACCAACGAATGATCCTCACGTACGGTGCGTGGTGGATCATTTGGATTTTAGTGCAAACGTTCGTGTTGCATACACTCGGCTTGCCTTGGTACGAAGCTTTCATGGATTCCTTTATCTCCAATGTACTACTAACCCTCTGCGGTTATACCACCGAAATTACCGCACGCTTTTACAATCCCAATAAACAAAACCGCTGGTTCCGTTTTATATGGGGCTTTGCCCTCACCATCATTTGCACGCTGGCGATAGAATTTAGTTTGGAACAGGTTTTCTTCAATGATGCCGAATATCTCGCCTTCCTCAAAAAATCAATGCCGGTGCGCTTTGTATTTGCCTTCCTCATGATTTCATTCATGGCGGTCATCTCCTGGCTTGTTCGTCAGATGAAGGAAGAAGTGGAAAGCAAAAACCGGAAAAACGATGCAGCGAAATTATTGCGTGAAGCCGAACTCTCTGCTTTACGCATGCAGATACAACCACATTTTTTGTTCAATAGCTTGAACTCCATCAGCGCGCTGGTGGGAACGCGTCCGGAAGAAGCAAGAAAAATGATTTACCAGCTCTCCGACTTTTTGCGCGGCACACTCAAAAAAGATGAAAACCAACTCGTTGCTCTCAAGGAAGAATTACAGCATCTTAAACTTTATCTCGAAATAGAAAAAGTGCGTTTCGGACATCGCTTGCTTACACAAATTGATTGCGACGAAAACAGCATGGACATGAAGCTACCGGCACTCTTACTGCAACCTATTGTAGAAAATGCCATCAAATTCGGACTCTATGATACCACCGGTGAAGTGACCATTAAAATCATCACAAAAGCAGAAGAAAAAATGCTCAACATACGCATCGAAAATCCTTTCGACCAGGAAACTTCAAAACCAAAACAGGGCATTGGTTTCGGACTCAATTCTGTACAACGCAGATTGTATCTGCTTTACGCCCGCAACGATTTACTCAGCACACAAAAACACAACAATACTTTCATCACTTCTGTTAAAATACCGCAAACCTTATGATAAAAGCCATCATCATCGACGACGAGCCTTTGGCCCGCAGCATTATTAAGGAATATCTGCAATACCATCCCGAGATAGACCTGGTGCAGGAATGCAACGATGGCTTTGAAGGTGTAAAAGCCATTCAGCAACATCAACCCGATTTGATTTTTCTTGATGTGCAGATGCCAAAAATAAATGGCTTCGAAATGCTTGAACTCGTAGATCCGGCTCCATCCGTGATTTTTACTACCGCTTTTGATGAATATGCCATCAAGGCCTTTGAAGCGCATGCGATTGATTATCTCCTCAAACCTTTTGGCAAGGAGCGTTTCGATAAAGCCATTCACAAGTGGATGCAGCACCGCACACAAAATGCCGAAAACAAAATCCAGCTGGATAAATTACCGCAACAACCCGAGGAGCAACACCGCGTGGTGGTGAAAAACGGCAGCAACATCCGCATCATCCCTGTGCAGGATATTTTATACATCGAGGCGTATGACGACTACGTGAAAATTTTCACCAAGGACAATTACCAGCTGAAAAAGAAAACCATGTCGCACTTTGAGCAAGTGCTCGATCCAAAGGAATTCCTGCGTGTGCACCGCTCCTTTATCGTGCAGCTTCAGCAAATCACCAAAGTGGAACCTTCCGATGGATCAACACATATAGCTCTCCTGAAAAACGGCGCTAAAGTTCCTTTGAGCAGAACAGGATATGCAAAGCTGAAGGAGGTTTTGGGAGTGTAAAGGATGTATAGGACGATAGGTCCTTCGAAGGGCAATTATATACTTCTTTAACCACAGAGGCGCGGAGCCTGCGCAGAGTTCACGGAGTTGATTTTGGTCGCAGAGAATACAACTTAACATTGGAGTTCACAGAGCCCTATACTCGAGTACAACCCTCTGTGAACTCTGTTCGCGTTAAGCGCTCCGAGATCTTTAAAAAACAACTCCGTGAACTCTGCGCAGGCTCCGCGCCTCTGTGGTTAAAATTAAGTTAGGTTAAACAAGTATATAATTGCCCTTCGAAGGACCTATCGTCCTATACTTAACGCTATTATTACTTATCAAAAAACATCATCTTCACTGCCACCACCATCATCACCCCGGCAAATATTTTTTTCGCTATAGAAGCATCCAGGTTCAAAATAAATTTTGATCCCACAAAAGCACCCACCACGAAAGGAATAGCCAGCAACAATGCGGCCTTTACGTCAAGCGCGCCTTTGTTGTAATAATTCATCACCCCCAAAATCCCAACAGGTAAAAGCATCATCGCCAAACTAGTTCCCTGCGCCATGTGCTGATTCATCCCAAGAAAATACACCAGCGCCGGAACAATTACAATTCCCCCGCCAATACCTATCATTCCACTGAATAATCCGGCCACCAGCCCGATCACTAACAATATGCAAAAGGTTGCTGCGCTCATAATTTCATGCTTTTACCAAACTTACAAAAATAAAACTTTCAATGATAACCTACCCCTGGCCTCTACAGAGGCCAAACATTGTGATCCTCCTTCACCCAGTACGTCGTTGCGAAATTTTCGTACTCAAAAATGAAGCAATCTCCTCTCACTTTTTGCCTTTACTATGGGTGCCATTCAGGGAGATTGCTTCATTTTTGAGTACAAAAATTTCGCAATGACGTAGTGGGTGATTTTTCTTACATTTAGGCAGACCATTAAGCACATCTACTATGAAAAAATTTAATCTAATACCCCTCATCCTCTTTTGTTTTTCACTCAATTCAAACGCACAGCAAGCCGTATTGATTGAAGATTTTGAAGACGGAAATACACAAACCGTTTTAGGTGGATACTGGTATAGTTTCAATGACAATCAGGGAGGTGGTAAAAGTACCGTAACGCAGGATTCCTGGCAGCGGGGCTTTGTTACCACAGGTGGTTATGAATCCACAGGCATGCTGCACCTCGATGTTGTTTTGGACAAAGGAAATTATCCATGGGATCCATATTATGCTGTTGGCACCACGGTGGCAAAAACGGCGGATGTAAATCCTTCTATGTTTGCCGGAATAAGCTATTGGCACAAAGGTGTGGCGCATGAACTGCGCGTTGAAACAGAGGAAGTAAAAGATTACGATTATTACGCAATGCCCGTAGCAGCAAGTGCCGACTGGACTTTGGTGACTATCGATTTCGCGGTGTTGATGCAGGCAGGGTGGGGAAAAAAGGAAATCCTTAATCTGGATAATTCCATCAAACTCGTGTGGAGCGCCAATAAGACTTCAGGTAGTTTTGAAATAGATAACATTCGTTTTGTCAAAGAAATCCGATATGAAAAACAAAACAATATGGTTATTCGTCCGGCAGAAATTCCCGCTCCTGCAGCGGTGAAGGGCAACGTGAACAGCCCGTTGAATGAGCTCTCGAAAAAATATCTTACCAAAGGAATGAATCTTGCGAGCTGGGCCGAAGCAGAAAAAATTAAATCAGCTAACACCAAGGATTGGAAATACAACGAGGCAACTATTAAACTGCAAGCCGATCAAGGTTTGCTCGGTATCCGCTTCCCAATTGATTTCGATTTGTATGTTGTTGATCGACTCAATGTTTTAAACGGCACGCAAAAGAAAATAGAAATTGAACCAATGTTGTATGCGCTGCTCGATTCGATGAATGTGTGGACGAAGCGTTATGGCTTATCTCTCACCATTGATTATCATGCTTACGACGGTACATACAACCGCACCGCGTCGAAAGATCCTAAATTCAGGGCTGCTCTGGCTTCTTTATGGCGCGTAATCGCTACACATTTCATCACAGAAAAACGTGAAGATCTTTTCTTTGAGCTCACCAACGAACCATGCTTGAGTTTACCGGAAGGGGAATACATCGATCAGGCCGATTGGACTTTACTCGCTCAAATGATGATTGATTCCATTCGAACGGTAGATAAAACGCGTCCCGTTATTTTTGGAGATACGAAATGGTACAGTCTGGATGAACTCATTAAAAACAAACCTTTGAAAGACAAATACGTGATTTACTCTTTTCACATGTATGATCCTTTTGTCTTCTCTCATCAGGGGGCAGCCTGGGCCAATATGGGAAGCATGAAAGGAATTCCTTTTCCATATTCACCAGAACGCTGGTCCACGGAGTACCGCGATTTTGGTGTTGTTGACGGAACACCGCAATGGATAAAAGACAACTTGAATAAATACTATCAGGAAGGGAATAAGCAATTCATTAAAAACCGCTTGGCAAAGGTAAAAAACTGGGCTTACGACAATCAGGTGCCGCTCATCTGCAACGAGTGGGGTGCTTATACCAAATCAGCAAAATTGGAAGATCTGAATGCTTATTTCAAAACCATGGGCGAGATTTTTCAGGAAATGGATATTTCGTGGCAGGTGTGGTTTGGTATCATGGATTCGGAAAATAAGTTGTTGCCAGGAATGGCGGAAGCGCTGGATTTGAATAAGAAATAGCATATCACAGTGGAGAAATACTTTTCAGTTTATTTTTCTTTTCGGCTTATTCGTTGTGGGCGAAAAGCATTTCAGCTGTACGAAGTTTTTTTCTAAAAATCATGCCATCCATTGTGAGGAGGTACGCTATTACAATCCACTCTGATTAATACGAATGACCGCGTTGAATTCAACAATCTTCCATTTTATTTTTATTGCAGGAGAGTAATGCAAGAGATGTAAATAATAGCAATAGTTTTTTCATCATTAATCTATTTCAAAAGGCAAATGCAACTCAGCAACTGTGCCTTGTTCATTCTTTCGGTTAGTAATAGTGATGCTGAAATCCTGATTGAATTTCTTGCTTAATTTTTCCAGTCGCTCACGCGTGTTTTTGATACCAATTGATTTTTTATCCAATTGCTCCGAGCGCTGGATCAGGCCTTGTCCGTTGTCTTTGATGAAACAGATCAAATTATTATTTTCTTTTTTGAATGTGATTTCTAAAGTTAATTTTCTGTCGGTTACGGATGGGAAAGCATGTACAAAGGCATTTTCCACAAAGGGTTGAAGTACCATGTTTGGAATAGAATAATTTTCTATATCGATGGCAGGATCAATATTGATGACCAGAGAGAAGCGATCACCATAATTTTTTCCTTGCAGACTGCTGTAATTTTTCAGGAAGGTAATTTCCTGTTTCAGGGGAATGAATTCTTCCTCGCTGGAATCTACCACCTGTCGTACCATTCCGGAGAAATTTCTTACCAGTTCCAGTGCGCCTTCTTTGTCGTCTTTTTGTATTCTGTTTTGAATAGAGCCTAAAATATTGAATAGGAAATGAGGATTCATCTGCGTCCGCAAAAACGAATATTCCAGGTTGGAATAATCCTGTTGCACTTTTTTATAACTCAATTCTGTACTTCTGAAATTTGATGCTAACGCAAAGGAAAGAATAATGATCTCAATGGCAGAGCCTATTTTTATGATCTGCCATCCGATGCCTAAGTCCGAACCACCGTAGCTTTCAAATAAACAGATGATAAATGCGGCGGCCAGGATACTAAAGGCAAGTAGGAAGCTTTTTGCCAGCGGACTTTTTTCTTTAAAGCTTTTATAAATGATAATAAATACAAAAATGATGGGACTGAAAATGGTGATGTTGTGATAACTGAAATACAGGGAATATGCCTGGTTGGAGTCCCAAATGCAAGCCACTACAATAGATAATGGCACCCAGATTAAATAGAAATTGGCGACGTTATCAATCCATTTTTGTTTTCCTCTCAGTTGCATAAAATCTAAAGCCATGGTAGGTAAGAATCCGAAGTAGATAAGGATGTTTGAAAACAAGGAATAGCGGTTGTATTCCCCTATGTCCCCGAAAATATTTAAGTAGGCCATGCCATCGGAAACACTATAGAAATTGATGGTGAGCAATACGTAAATGGAATAGGATAAAAATGCTCTCTTTTTTAATGTGATCCAGTAAAATATATTGAGCAGAAGAATCATGAAAACCAGTCCGTAAAAAAAGCTAAGCCCGAAAGTTTTTTTTGTGTATTCATCCTGGAAAGTCTCTTCTTCCAAAAAATTAAAATCGATTCCATAAGCCCCGCCTATTCCCACTACTTCAATTAATATTTCATTATCACCAGGTACCAATTCCATTGGAATATTTGGGGTGTGCATGTGCTTATTTCGTGTTCCTACATTTCGGTTTTTGCTGTAAATTTTTCCATAGTAGCATCTTACATCATGATAAATAGCCGAATTAAGCACCAGTCTTGTATGAATGCTTTCTTTTCCCGGATTGGTGACACGCACTTTCAACCAGAAATTAAATGCATTGTTACCAGTGGAATAAGGCAATTCAACAGGTTTGAAGTTTTTCTGGAAACTGCTGTCGGAAACCTTTTCAAAGGATTCGGTAGCTGAAGAATCGATGTAGATTAATGTGCTTATGTTCTCCTGTGCGCTGATGATGGAGGAGAGGAAAAGAAGGAGAAGGAAAATTTTTGCTTTCATGTGAGGGTATTTACACTTAAAAGTAGGATAAAAGAGACAGAGGTGCTATTTATTTTTCCTGCTTCTCGTGTATTTTGTTTCCAAGCCTGGCAACTTACTTTAGGTATAACGAAACCCCAATCCCCGCTGAATGGTTTTATCCTCCTTCATTATTGAGCCAACTGAAATCAGATAAATTGAATGATCAGTTTAGCTCTGTTCCTTATTGATGATGGAAAAGCCAGAAGGCACAAGGTGCAAAGATTATGATGGCGCGGGTTGAGTGGGCCAAAGCTGTGAAAAACAGCCTTAGTTCGGATCGCTGTCCATCATGAATCGGAAACCCAATGACAAATCAAGTCTTTGGGTGCTGTTAGGGATATCGCCACGATTAATGATAAAGTTGTAGTCAATTCCGGCAAATAATCCCCAGGTGGAAAATAGCTCAGCGTGCAATTGGGCAAAATGAGGTTTAGGGTATTTGTTGTTTACTGTTGCGTAGCTGAGGGATACAGCCCGCCAGTAACTGATGGAATAAGTTGCCAGCAATTCGGCCATGAAGTATTTTCCAAGCATGTAATTGGCTTGCAGGGAGGGGCCGGCGGCGAAATAATACCCCTGTGGTTCGGGACTCACCCAATGGTTCGGCACAGTATCGGTATAATACGTAGATCCCAGGAAATAATCGTTTAAGTTTATTCCCAGGGCCAGTGAATATTTGGAGGGGGAATGCAAATTCCAGGTAAAGCTGTGCCAGCCGAAGATACCATTGGCCAGATAACTGTTTTCATCCCTGTTGAGTGCATTGGTATTGATTTCAATTGCCTGTTTGGTGAGTACCAGCATGTCGGGAAGTAGTTTATGCTGGCCGTAGTATCTCATCTCTCCTTTATCAAAGGCACTTTTTTTTAATTCAATGGTGCCGCTGATAGCGTTGAGCCGGTGTCTTTCGGGAAAGGGCGCTGCAGGATTGGATATCGACGACCTGCTGATGCCAATGCCGACATACCATTCGTTTACATATGGGTAATTGAGGTATTTAAAGTCGGCCAGCGTTTGTGCACTCAGGCAATGGGTGAGCAATAAGCAAATAAGTACATATTTACTTCGCGGTTTCATCTCCGGTATTTTTGTAATTTTTGATTAGGGTAAGTCCTATACCTCCATTGAAGAACCAACCCTGGTAGGGTTTGTAGCCTGCTTCAAATCTTCCCGACATCCCAAACATTTTTCCCGTTCTGTTTTTCTTTTCAATCTGGTAACGCATCCAACCTACTCTAAAGCCAAGTGGTGAGGCATTGGTGTTGGTTTTTACAAAGTCACTAACATCAGCATTGTTGTTATTCACATCAGAAAATCGGTTGGAAGGAAAAAGCATCACGTCTAAGAAAAAGTCGTCTCCAATGGAGTTGAATCGCGGACCATAGTTTTCCACATCAAGGAAAACGTTGCGTAATCTTCTCTTGTAAATTCCAGCATATATTCCGTAGCTTGAAAGAGCAGTTTCTTCAATATCGCCAAGGTACAATGGATCGTTTTGGTAAGTGTCGTAATTAAAAGGACCATTTTTATGGTTCAAACCTGCCCTTACCCCGATGTACACTTTTTGTCTGGCAGGTACCATAATGTAGGTAACCGTTTCCGTTGGGCGGTTGTCATAGGAGGAGGAATAAGTCGAACCTTTATATTCTTTTTTCAATACAATCTGGGTTTTTTTGGTCTTTTCGTAAGAGATCAATCCGAAATAGCCACCCAGGTCCAGTTCAAAATTGGAAGGATAGTTTTTGTTGGCAATTTTTCCAAAGGTGAGCCAAGGAAATTTAATATTGTAATTAACCCCTAGCCTGTGAACGGGTTCATAAAAGCCATAGGCTCCCAGATTAAAGGATGTACCGTCGATATTTGACACACCCATATCCAGTTGCAATAAATCAAGGTTTACACTTAACCATGGTCTCAGGTCGGGATTATCATGCAGTACCTTGTAATTTAGGTTTTGAGCATTAAGATGATTAAAGGTCAGCAGTAATGAAAGGGTAGCAAATAAAAAGTGAAGGTTTTTTTTCATGGCTGTTTTGAATTGAGCAGCAAAGCAATCACTTCAGGTCAAGTTGGCAAAATTAAGGAGGTATGAAAGTATAATTTCAGACTTTTTTGAAATGCAAATTATTGCTTTTCAGCGACTTGATTTTTCGAAGAGATCAATTGCCAGTCCTTCTTTTTTCATGCATTTTTTGAAACTGGAAAGGCGTCATATTGCACATTTTTTTGAAAATGGCGAAGAATGTTGCCCTGGAATTGAAGCCGGCGATTTCGCCTATGCTTTCAATTTTGTATTGTTTCTTTTTCTCATCCAGCAGCAATTTTTTTGCTTCCTCCACGCGGTGTCCGTTAATGAGTTCGTAAAAACTTTTTCCGTATAGGGAGTTTATGGTGAGTGATAAAACGTTTTTATTGCATTTTATTTCATCGGCTAATTTCTGTAATGTCAGATTCGGGTCGGTATAAATCTTTTTGACCAGCAGCAGGGTGTCCAGTTGCTGCTTGATCATTTGTAACTGCAATTGCGAGTTTTCATCCACCACTTTACCTGTATTTTCTTCTGTTTCTGCTGAAATGCCCATGCTGATTTTGTGTTCTTCCAGCAATAAATTGAAATTGTTCTGATCGAAAACAGAATGGTAAGAGTAGCTTTTGTAGGAAATAACCAGATAAAAGGCAAAAGCACTCAGAGGATAAAGCAAAAGCTCACTGACATAATTGTGGTCGGGCCAAAAAACGGATTGAATGACAAACCCTGAAAAGATAACGATGTTCAGCACAATGGTTTGGTTCACGAAAAAGTTCAGCCATGCAATATTTATTTTCCTGATGCTGTTGACTTGCTCCGTTTTCACGAGCTTGCTGACGCGCATTTTGGCGATGGTGATGTATGTTATCGATTGTACTAAAACAATAACATATACTATATTGGTTGGTAAAGAATGGCTGTGTTTAATCAATTCAAACTCCTGCATTTTCCGCTCTTCAGAAGCAAAAAGAAGAACAACAGTTAAGCAAAATGCCGGCAACGCCGGAAGCAGGTGCCAGAGTTGTTTTTTTTCAAAGCGGTATTCCTTGCCCGAAACAGAATCAATGTAAAGCAGCATCAGTGGTCCGAAAAAGGTCACTATTACCGAAAGAAAACTGTTAAGGGCAATAAAGTGATGGTAGCCGGGCAAGTACATAAAACCATTGCATATACAGGTAGCAAAGGCGATACCTATCATGAGCGCCAGGATTTTATTGCTCTGACCGCTATTTTTTCTGAAAAAGAAAAAAGCAAACAACAACAATAAATTGAATGCGATAAAAAAGTCGGTAAAGATGATGTATTTCATTGCCTTTTTCTTGGGGTAAAGGTAGCTAATTTTTACCCTGTGGCCTATAGGACAGGAAGGCACTGTGAAATGCTTGATGTTGTTCTTCCATTAAATATGGACAGATGCATTTTAAAAACTCTTTCATCAGATTAAAAATATACAGCGGTTCCTTACTTATTTTTATAATTTTAGTCATCTAAAACCTGATCTATGGCCCTTAAAACTCCTGGTGTATATATTAATGAAATCAACGCTTTCCCGAATTCTGTAGTTGCAGTGGCGACATCAATTCCTGTTTTTATTGGATATACCGAAAAAGCGGAATCCAATGGAAAAAGCTTATTTAAGCAGCCGGTAGCCATCAATTCACTGCCCGATTTCGAATTGTTTTTTGGTAAGCAGCCGGCCATGAAATACGATTTGCAGGCAGCAGAAGTGAATGCTTCGGATGTAGTGTTGGATAACAAAGGTTTTAACCTTATTCCCCAGGCAGAATTGTATTTGTACAACAGCATGCGCCTGTTCTATGCCAATGGTGGGGGGCAGTGCTATGTTATTTCTTTAGACTCTTATGTGAACCGACTTTCAAAAACGCCTGTATTGGCCGATTTCACTGGCATTTTTCCTGTTCTTCAAGACATGCCTGATATTACTATGCTTGTTTTTCCCGATGCTTTGGCTTTGGGAAATGACTATTATACTTTTGCATCACAGGCCATTGATTTATGCGGTCAGATGCAAAATTGTATCGCTCTGGTGGATGTACTGTACACCCGTGATAATAATTACGACAATGCAATAAATGAATTCAGGAAGAATGTACAATCGTCGTTCTTAAACTATGGCGCTGCATATTTTCCTTGGCTCAACACAACTGTTGTTCTGTCGGGTGAAGTGGATGTTGCTTCGGTGAATGATTACAGCGCCTGTATTAAATCGGAGGGCGATTTAACAGCCTTGCAAAATGCCTTACGGGCAAATATGAATTGTCTCCCTCCCTCTGCAGCAATGGCTGGTGTAATGACTGCGGTGGACAACGCACAGGGTGTTTGGAAAGCCCCGGCAAATGTAGCTCTTGTGAATGTTAGTTCTCCGGTGGTGAAGATTAATGATCAGGAGCAGCAAACACTTAATGTGGATATTCTTTCAGGAAAATCAATCAATGCCCTTCGCTCTTTTCCCACGCAAGGAGTGCTGGTATGGGGTGCCCGTACTTTAGAAGGGAACAGTCAGGACTGGCGTTACATCAATGTTCGACGCACTATGATCATGATAGAACAATCGATCAAATTGGCTGCCCGGGCTTATGTTTTTGAGGCCAATGATGCCAATACCTGGACTAACTTAAAAAGCTCACTGGAGAATTTTCTCAATGGTTTATGGCAGCAGGGGGCTTTGGCAGGGGCTAAACCTGAGGAAGCTTACACTGTTTCGGTTGGATTAGGTACCACAATGACCGCACAGGATATTCTCAACGGATACATGATTGTTAACGTGCTGGTGGCGATTGCACACCCTGCCGAATTTATTGCGATCACCTTTCAGCAGCAGATGCAGCAGAGTTAAATTGACTTTGCACCTTATTAACTTAATTCATAAAGAAATCAGGGAATATCTGCAGGTATTTCTTTTGTCGTCACTGCCACTAAGGCATTTTTCTGAGATGGTTCAGTCTTTGCTCTTCCTTGCGTATGCAAGAAGATCGATTGAAAAAGCAAATTGAAGAATTGGGTCGGGTGCTGGGCAATGTTCTCGGCGCTCTTCTGGGCATGAAGCAAAAAGGAGATGTTACCAGGAGCATTGATTTTACTGCCGAAGCATTGAAGTCGGATGCTGATTTGGATTTATATCATCTTCTCTCCCTGTCACCCGAGGAAATGCTTCATTTTTTGATTCATGACAAGAAATTCCGTCCGCAGCATCTTGAAATATTGGCCGACATTTTTGCCGAACTTCCTGAACAAGAACTAAGAGCGTCATTACTTTACAGATATGCGCAATTAAACAGTGACACATTTTCAGTGGCATTGCAATATAAAATTACGAGCGTAGAGAATAAGCAGGAGTGAAAAGTACTTCTTTCCCTTCGAAATCTGCAAAGCCTTGAAAAATGCTAATGGAACAACCCTGTGTTTTTCAGGGTGATTAGTTAACGCTAAACTTTACTACCGCATTTTTTATTGGCTTAAGCGTTTGCAGGTAGGCATAAATTGCTTTTAAATCGTCTTCTTTCATTTGGCCATACATCATCCACGGCATAACAGAATTGTATTGCCCTTTTTCAATTTTCGCCGGAACATAGGATGAATCAGAGTATGATTTAAAACGGGCAACAAAAGACTGCTCATCCCAGTTTCCAATACCAGTTTCTTTATCGGGAGTAATGTTTGCCGAACGTACTATACCGCCTGTAAATAGCGGAAATTCAAAGCCACCTGCCAATTCCATTCCTTCTATTGGCTGACCTTTGTCCTGTTTGGTGTGGCATTCATTGCAACTGGCCATGGTAAATAAATATTTACCATAAGCTATGCGATCAGTATTAGCTGGCCTGGTTGAAAATTCAGCTTTTTTAGGGATGGTATTGATGATGATGTTCATCGGGAAATCTGATTCGGATTCATCACACACTTTTTCAATCGAAGGCAAACTTCTGATGTAAGCAATGATGTCGTAGACGTCTTCTTTGTCGAGTTTTCCGTAGGCTGGATGAGGCATTACCGGAAATAAAGCTTTGCCATCTTTGTTCACACCGCTTGTGATGGCGCGAAAAAGTTCACCATCACTCCAGGTAGAAATTCCAAAGGGAGTAATGTTTTTTGAAATGTATTTTCCGGGAAAACCGTACTCCTGAGAAAAAATTTCTCCACCTTGTCCTAAGGTACCCGGCACCAGCGGGCCACCGAATTTCGACCAGTCGCGAGTGGAGTGGCAGTCCATACAAGCGGCAACAGCGTTAGCAAGATATGCGCCGCGGGCTATGCGCTCAGGCGTGTATTCAATTTTAATGTTTTCTGCTTCACCAACATCGGGCAGGGCCAATTTCACATAACTAATGAGAGATGCAACGACCACTACAATTACAAGCGCTACTACAACAATAATTTTTTTCATATGTAGATAATTTAATTTTTAACGGTCATATAGTATATCCATGCTATCTTCATCGCTTTTGGTGCGCCTTGGTGCATGGATATTTCATAGGATAAAGTAAGGTTGCGAATATAGTAAAGAAGGAATTTCTTCGTTACTTAAAATGGTGATTTTTTTATCCGGATTTATTCTTATTGGAATAGTGACGGCGACCTAATTAAAATAGGATGTTCGCTTCGTTCCGCTTAGCATGTATTTAAACAAGCCTCCGCGCCTAAGCGTGCATTTTCTTTTCGCTAAGCGATTTTGCTACTCAAGTGGCTGTGCCACGAATATATAAAGCCGAAGGCTTTGGGAGTGGTAAGATCGCCGAGGGAAAAAGAACCCTCGGCGAGGCGGAGGGTCTGTCCCTTATTTTATTTATGGTACTGTCCTTCAGTTAAAACAGTAGAATTATCAATTAATTATATAGATTCGCTGCATGCAAAATAATTTAGACATTTTCGTTTCTGTTCTTATCAGCATTATTATCATTTTGATAAGCACCCAGCTGGTAGGCAAACTGTTTTTATTAATGAAACAACCCAAAGTGGTAGGTGAAATGCTGGCAGGCGTTCTATTGGGCCCAACCTGTTTCGGGTATTTTTATCCTGAATTATCGGCCGAAATTTTCCGAAAAGATTTAATGCCCTACATTTTTGTATTAAGCAATATCGGACTATCTATCTACATGTTTTTGGTGGCAATGGAAATGGATTTCAATTTATTCACTAAAAAAATATTCAAACAATCTTTCTCCCTGTCGGCAGCAATCATTATTGTACCTTTTATCCTGGGAGCAGTTGGCGCTGTACAATACTTCGACTTTTTGAAAGGGGAAAATGCGGATCTTATTTCGTTCATCATTTTTCTGGGCGCTGCATTAGCCATTACAGCCTTTCCAATGCTGGCAAGAATCTTACAGGAAAATAACCTGATACAAACAAAACTGGGAACTATATCTCTCCTGTCTGCAAGCTTTCAGGATGTTATTTCCTGGATCTTTTTGGCTTTTGTTACCGCATCTGCAAAGAACGACGGCTCATCGGGAATGAATACATTAATAGGAGGAATCATCTTCATACTTGGAATGAGATTTCTTGTAAAACCTCTTTTAAAATGGCTGTTTCAAAAGGCCAATGATGGAAAAATATCTAAGCAGAATTTATTCTCGGTAGTGATTCTGGCACTTTTATTTTGTGCATTAATCACTGATTATATCGGTTTGTATTCTGTTTTTGGCGGATTTATTTTAGGCATTACTATACCAAGAGATGCTCCACTTATGAACGATATCGGCATTAAATTAAAAGACGTAACCATCACATTGTTAATCCCCTTGTTTTTTACTTTTTCGGGATTAAACGCAAACATGCTGGTGCTGGGAGAAATAGATTTTTTGATCCCTACCCTGGTAATTTTATTTTACTCCTTCGCCAGTAAATATTTAATAGCAACCTCTGTAATGAAATTAAACGGTTTCAGCTGGAAAGAATCCTCAGCCATTGGCGGCTTAATGAATGCAAGAGGACTAATGGAATTAATCATTGCCAACATCGGATTGATGTATGGTGTTATCAACCCAACACTCTATTCCATATTAATACTGGTAGCGGTTCTTTCAACGCTGCTGGCTATGCCAATTTATAATTTATCAATGAAGGAATAATTGCGCAGATTGCAATTGTATTGATTTTATTGGGATATATTCTGGCTGGGATAGACAAGCTTACATATATAAATCGAAGAGTAATTCAGAATTTTCTTCGGTGAAATCTTGCAGTATGTTTTTACATTCTTCTGTATTTAACCCAAAAGATGGCTGAATGACAAAAAAGTGGACTTTAAGTTAAGCGACATTTTTAAGTTGCGTTAAATAGGGTGACAGCGACCTAATTAATTGTATATTTGTAAAAAAAAACAATGCCAAGAATAGCAAGAGTAGTAGTTCCATCCGTTCCGTATCACATAACGCAGCGAGGCAATTATCGTCAGGATATTTTTGAAGACGATTTTGATAGGGAGAAATATTTGGAATTTTTCATGATGTACAAAGAGAGTTTTGATTTGAAATTATACGCATGGTGTTTAATGAGTAATCATGTTCATTTTATAGTAGAGCCGAGTACGGAAAAAACATTGGCTCAAGTATTTAATGCCACTCATGTGGCCTACAGTAAATATTTTAATAAGAAGCGAGGGGTTTTCGGTCACTTGTGGCAAGGCAGATTTTATTCATGTGCATTGGATAATGACCATTTATATGAAGCGTTGAGATATGTTGAACTCAATCCTCTACGAGCAAGAATGGCAAAAAAGATTGAAAGTTATAATTGGACGAGTGCCAAGATGCGAATTACAGGAAAAGGTAAAATTCCACTGGATTCAATAAGAAATTATTTAGAAATCGATGATTGGCAGGATTATTTAATGGAAGGCGTGAATGAGGATTTAATAAATGAAATAAGAAGTAAAACAAGGACAGGTCGTCCTTTAGGAAATGAAAAATTTACAAAAAAGATAGAGAAATTGAGCGGAAGAAGTTTTGCGTTAAAAAAAGCAGGAAGACCAAAAAAACAAAAATTAAAAACAAAATAATATGGTCGCTGTCACTATATTACAAAACACTTTACTAGGAACTTTGGTAAGTTTGGAAAAGAGTACGCTAGTAGTTTATTTATTGATACAAAAAATCAGTCTATTCAAATCAATGTAGAATTAGATAGAGTTCTAGATAATGGTAGCAAGATTAAAATTGAAAAGTCCTTGATATTTAAAACAGTAATGAATATTAGTTTTAATGACAGAGATTATGGTAAACTTTCAAATATTTATGATGGCTATTTGTTTTTTCCAATATTGCTTTTAATTTCTACAATATTTAATACGCCGTTATTGAGGAGAAAGACTTATAGTGCTTTTCTCTGGTTTACTCCTGTGATTCTTATTTATCTGTTGGGATTAATGATCTTTTTTTAAATTGAAAGTTTAAATGAAAGGAAAATGCACGCTAAGCGATTTTTCTATTCCAAGTGGCTTAGCTGAGTTTTTCCGATGTAAATCGCTGGAAATTAGGTGAATTTCCTTGTAGAAGAAGGGTGAATTGTTAATTTTGATCTGGATAAGAAACATCTTTATGAAAAATGTCTTTATAGCATTGTCACTGTTGGTTTTTTTCTCGTGTCATGAGCAAGATGCTGTTTCTGCGAAAAAATCAATCGAAGATAGCCCCCTGAAATCTTTTGAAGAGATTCGAAACTCATTGCAAGGGGCTGAATTTCCTAGCGGATATGAAAAGGTAAGGTTGTTAAATTTCTCAGATAGTATTCAGCAGGATACTTTTAAAATTAGTGTTGGTTCGGGACTACTTGGTAAGTCGAAATCGGTTTTGCAAATAATAAAGACAGGAGGATTAGTAATATATGCTGACACTTTTGCTAGTAATTATTTTATCTGGGATTTATTCGCGGTATTTGTTCCTAATTCAGTAAAGGAGGATTCTGTTGAGCAGTATGTATTAGAAAAACGGAATGCAATTACAAAAATACAATATGAAGAAGAGGCAAAGAAGAATCTTGATCATCTCTTTGATAATATTGAAGTAGATTCAGTAGGGTGGGAAGAAGCTCAGGAGATAGGCGATATTGCAGATAAAGAATTATTCATAGAAGCAAATCATTTTCCTTTGGTTTCTTTTCCTTGTTTTACTTGCGATGAAGGAACGAAATACATCGGATATTCGAAAAACAAAAATAAAGGAATAGTAATTTTAGAGACGGATTAACTAACGATGAAGCATCTAGTAAAAAAATATGTAATGGCTGCGAAAGTGGGTGAAGATGTTGTGGATGTAATAGGTAAAGCCTCCATCGACGAAAAGGCACTCACAGATATATCAAACGCTAATATGGCTGATCATTATGCATTGGCCTTGACGGCTGATAATCATATTGTGCAGACATTTAAGTATGTGAAAGATGGAAAAGTTTATTTTATACAGGAGCCTGATCCAATCGTAATTTACTTCGATACAGCAAGACATTTTTACAAAGACCTTAAACAAAAAAGAACAGAGTTGTTCTCAAAATTATCAACTCCGGGATATAATTTCATATCAGTTAATGGAGATTTCTATTGGTATTTTTCGACAGTATGTAATTGTGTGATTTTTCTTTTTCTATCTGTAGAGGCCTTTATAAACAAATCAATACCTAATGGTTTTGAATACAAAAGAACAATTCAGGATAAGAGGACTGAAGTTTATGACAGATTTCAAATTCAACGAAACATTGGATTTTTAGAAAAAATTAAAGAGGTGTTGCCTCAAGCGAAAGGGAATAGCTTTGTTGTAGAATTCACCCATAAATATGAACTCATTAAGAAATTGAAAGAGTTTAGAGATGAAGTTGTACATACTAAATCATTCGAAGGATTGAAGTCTCCGAATTTTTATCAGGATCTATATGTTATGAGTTTAGACTTTGAATTTGATAAAACATTACTTGCAGCAAGGGATTTTATTAATTACTATCAAGAAAACCTTATCGAGGAGTGTAACTGTGGGAATGATTAAATAATGCTTAATAGAAATGAATAAACAATGGATATAGATAGCGAACGATTTAAATACAAGGGATTTAAATTAATAAGCCTCGAGCTTACTGATTTTCCTTTCTTTGGCAATATTAAATATGATTTTGTTGATTCTGCTGATAAACAAGACAAGATATATTCAACGGTAATTATTGGGCCTAATGGTACTCGTAAGAGTTTACTTTTTAATTTGATTATTTACATTTTTAAATGCATACATTCCTTAAAGGAAAATAAGGAAATTGATTATAAAAAGTATTCTAAGGGGAATTTTCATTTAATCTATGCTCTTCAGTCGGCTTTGTAAATCATCTCTCTCTGATCTTAGTTGCTCATATTCCTCTTTTAGAACTATAGATTTAGAGTCGGTTATTTTATAAATCCAGGGTTTTAATTGTTTATCGAAAAGATTAACTATTAATCTAGATACATTTAATAAAATGTAGGTAAGTATTAATACTCCGAAAGTCCATAAAATATTGTAGAACAAGTTTTCGATGAAGTTGTGAGCTTCGTCGTAGTATTTAGTGATGAAAGCTTTTTTCTTTTCTAGCGTATAATCATCATCGAAGTTGAATAGTGTATAGACTAGCTCCCAGTTACGAATAACCCAAACTATTAGGTAGGTTCCGAGAAAAGGATTTTGTGTTTTTTCCTTGAAATTATCTTTAAATGAAACGAAAAAATCCTTTATCATATTTCCTGTTGTTATTCCCTACACCCTCACCACAACCCCACTCCTCAAACTCTCCAACACTTTAAACGTCACCTTACTCACCGCATAAATCTCTTCAAAGCTAATAGCCGGTTTTCCACTTTTCACTGCTTCAGCGAAAGCATCGAATTCGCCTTTGAAGCCTTTATCCTGGTTAGAGGATTTGCTTTTGTTTTTTGAAGAGCCGGAGTAGATAGTGAGCTCGCGATAGTTGTCCATTTGCATAGCAATGTTAGGAGCAAACACTTCGATGAACTCTTTCGGTAATTCAGGATTTCCGTATGCGGTATAAGAAATAGTAGCGATAGATCCGTTTTCAAAAGTCAACACCACAGAGATGTTGTCTTCATCAGGAATAGACTGATCGGTTTTTTTCACACAGCTGGCGAAAACAGAAACAGGCATGCTGCCCGCGAGGAACAAGCAAGCGTCAACAAAGTGACAGAGCTCGCCGAGGATACGTCCGCCGCCAACAGCTGGATCCTGGATCCATGAATTGAGTGGAATAACACCAGCGTTAACGCGGTAGTTGATAGACGCCGGTAATTTGCCCAGCGTAGTTTTCATGCGTTGTACCAATGGAGAAAAACGACGGTTGTAGCCGACTTGCAAAATTGGTTTTTGCTCGGCTTTGTTGTATTTAACACGAATGGTTTCCAGCTCATTTTCATCGAGCGTAAGTGGTTTTTCCACGAAGATGTGTTTTCCTTCTTTCATGGCCAGCAGTACTTTTTCGCCGTGGTCGTTGTGGCGCGTAGTGATGAAAATAGTATTGATGTCTTTGTGCTGGATGAGTTCATTCGCATCGGTAGTGATGAACTTGAAATTGTATTTTTTCCCGGTAGAATGCGCCGATACACCTGTAGCGGTGCAAACGCCGGTAAGGTTGAATCCGCCGGCTTTACCGAGGTTAGGAAGGATAACACCCTTGGTGAAATTTCCGGCGCCGATGAGACCCACGTTAATGCCTTTGGCTGCAACAGTGTTGTTGTTCATCGCAATAGGTTTGCGACTGTCGCTTGCGCCACTGTTGTATTTGAGTACGATGCCGAGGTAGTATTCTTTTACTTTGCCTTCGAGAAGATCGTAAGCGTCTAAAGCTTTATCGAAACCGATGCGGTGTGTGAGTAATTTTTGCGGCGTGATTTTTCCTTCGTCGATGAGTCCGAGGAAAGCTTCGAAATTGCGTTGCTCCGTCCAGCGCACATGGGCGAATGGATAATCAATTCCCTGCTCTTCGTATTGCGCATCGTAACGTCCCGGACCGTAAGCCATAGAGAGTTTCAACTCCAATTCTTTTTTGTAATAATATTCACGCGGGATATTCATGCCTACGAGTCCTACAATCACCACGCGGCCTTTCATGCGGGAGATTTCACCGGCATCGGCAACAGGCTGGTCGCTGGAAGTAGAAGCGGAAATTACAGTAGCATCCACACCTCTGCCGTCGCTGAAAATTTTTGCAGCCTGCAACAATTCGTCCGGACCGCATACAGCGTCGGCGCCGAGTTCCAGAGCCAGAGCCTGTTTCTTCGGATCGGGATCGCTGCCGAGAACTTTACAGCCGTTGGCTTTGAGCAACTGAACAGTGAGTTGTCCGAGCAAACCGAGTCCGATCACGGCAATGCGCTCACCAATGGTAGGCGCAGTTTGTCGCACTCCTTGCAAAGCAATAGCACCCACCGTAACAAAAGCAGCATCTTCATCGCTTACTTTTTCGGGTACTTTTACGAAGAGGTTTCTTGGAACATAATTGATTTCGCTGTGGTTGGCATAGCCCGCGCCGCCGCAAGCCACGCGGTCGCCCACGCTGATGCCTGTTACATTGCGGCCTACTTCAAGCACTTCGCCCACGCAGGAATATCCAAGCGGAATAGGCGTATCTAATTTTGTAAAAACTTTTTCGAGGGTGTTTTTGATGCCTTCCTGTTTCATCTTGGTGATTACCTGTTTCACCAGGTCGGGGCGGGCCTGTGCTTTTCCGATGAGGGATTTTTTGGCGAGGTCGACGATCATTTTTTCGGTACCGGCAGAAACCAGGGAAGATTTGGTGCGGATCACCACGCCGTTGTCGCCGCATACAGGGGCAGGCACTTCGAAAATTCCAAGTTCGCCTGTTTTATAGGATTGAATGAGTTGCTTCATAAGAGGGATATCTATTGCGCGAATTTAATATTAAAAAGCTAATAATCAGAACCCACCCCTAACCCCTCCAGGGAGGGGAATTATATACTACTTTAACCGGTACATCTGCCTCAACACGTCGTTGCGAAATTTTTGTACCCCTAATTTCTGAATTTGGAATTCCCTTTTATTCATCAGGGGTTTCAAGGAGGATTTAGTCATTAAAGTAACAAGCGGGTAACAAAACCTGCAATAAACCGACCTAAAAGAGCCTAAGGTTTACTTCTGTTATTGCTTGAAAACTTCAAAATATCAAAGAATTACTCCTTTAAGATAGGAAATTTAGGTGAATTTTCAAAACTATTTGATTTCCAGTTTGTTATATATTTTCGTGCCAACGCCATACTAACAGAATCAATAATGGGCAGTATAATTACTGTAAAGAATAAGTTTATTTCGACTTTCTTTTCTTAGCAGCTTTAGCTTTTTTATTGAACTCCAAACATAAATTTATCCAGTACTCGAACTGTTTTTGTGTTTTGAATCCATCTTCATTCACAAACACGTAACCTTTCATCGCCTTGCCTGTAAATTTCATTTCACGACAGCCTTCATTTTCCAATGCTTCTTCATAAATAACAGGATCAATGCGACACATCATTTCATCTTTCACTACACCCACACACATCTTTCCGTTCAACATAAAACAAGTTCCGCCAAACATATGTTTTTCTTCAATATTGGGTAAATCCGCAATTGCTTCACGAATTCTATCGTTTAAAATTTCATTAAATGCCATACTTAAAACTATTACTTTTCTGCGAACTGTTTAAGTCCGGCGAAAAACTTTTTTATCCCTGAATCAGATTGTTTTCTAATCATTAAAGCATCCATGATTCTTCCCAGCCATCCAAATTTAACCGTGTACTCCATTACTTGTTTCACAATAGTCTGGTTTCCCTTTATCTCAAAAGTATAAGTGTGTTTGAGTCCGTGAATTGGAAATGAACACGCTGTGAGTTGATAGGTTAGTAATTTATTGGGTTCGAAATCTGTGATTTTTTCTTCAAACCAATTTTTTCCATCCAGCATATCAACTTTACGTTTTGCGCCCGATCCTGTTTTTGCAGCTGAAATGAGAGTTGATTTCTTTACTGTTGGGTCATACTGATCCAAAATTAAAGGATCGGCCAAAATATTCCATATTGTTTCCGCACTGGCATTAATAGTTATTTCATTGTGTATCTTCCCCATACTCAGTTTCTTTCGGCTAGTTTTTTGATGTTGTTTAATATCTGTCCTTGGATTCTCCCCATCATTCTTTTCATCATTAAAGCGTTCATTATTTTCGCAGCAAAGGTGGCCGGAACATAATAAGACTCGTTGATGATTTTAGTTTTATTCTCTCCTTCTTTTTCGAGATAAAAACAAAAACGAGGATCCTTAAGCATTTTAGCCATTCCCATTGTATCGTTTTCAATTGCCCAAACGATTTTCTGTTCATGAACAAGCTCAATCAATTTTTCGGTCATGGTTCCTTTTCTGCCTTTATTGTCCATTTCACAGGTTCTTGTGGCATTTAACTGATTCATGCTTCCTGTTGCACTTAGTACACCGGGATTTATTTTATGGAGTTGATTAATATCGGTAATAAGAGCCCATACTTTTGAAATGGGCGCATTGATTACCATTTCGTTTCTTGCTTGCAGTTTACTCATGATATTACTTCATTGAATGAAGAGCAATCTTATTTCCCTCGGTATCCATTAGGTGAGCCATGAAGCCATTTGGTCCAAGTGATGTTTTTGGAAGAAGTATTTTACCTCCTGCCTTTTCAACTTTTGCCAATGGAATGCTGAGATCTTCACCACCATTCAAATAAATTAAAGGCCCTTTATCTGAAGGTTCAAAACCCGGGCCTTCCACAATTCCACCGCCCACGCCATTTTCCATGTCGGCTGGTAGCATTCCATATTTATATTCAGGATGAGGCATTGCCATAACTTCGCCGCCTAAAAGAGTAGAATAAAAAGCTTTTGCTCTCTCGAAATTTTTAACCGGAATTTCAAACCAGTTGATAGCGTTTTTCATTTTTTAAAAATTTTATGGTTACGTACTACAAAAGTATAGTCTAAAGTAATGAATCAAGGTGTGTAAAATAGACAATATAAAGGGTTGATTTGGACTAATTGATTTTCTACTTTTACAAAAAAACATCATGCAACACCTTACGATACTTGTACCCGACGGGCAACCTAATCCAATCACCATTATAAGCACCTATATGGCATTCATGCAGGCGGAAAAGTATAGAGCTATTAAAGGCGGTAAACCAATTTTTGAAAAAATAGAACTGGTAGGCATTTCCAAAAAAGTAGATGTTTATAATGGTTTGTTTTCGGTGACACCAATTGAAGATATTTCAAAGGTGAAGAAAACTAACCTTATTATCATTCCGGCATTTCTACCACAAACCAACACTGAACAAAATATTAAATTGAATAAGAAAATTTTGCAATGGATAGAATCACAATATAAGGAAGGAGCCGAAATCGCGAGTTTATGTACGGGGGCTTATCTTCTTGCTTCAACAGGATTGATTGACGGAAAAAAATGTTCGATACATTGGAATGATGCGCAGGCATTCCGACAGATGTTTCCAAAGGTGAATTTAGTTGCCGATCAGGTAATTACTCATGAACATGGTTTGTATACCAGTGGCGGAGCATTTTCATTTATGAACTTGATTCTTTATTTGGTAGAGAAATATTATGGAAGAGAAATGGCTGTTCTTAGCTCAAAGCTTTTTCAGATAGATATTGATCGCAGCAGCCAATCTCCTTACATTGTTTTCAACGGACAAAAATCACACGACGACGATGTGGTTTTACAAGCACAGGAATTTTTGGAAAAAAACTCAAACGATAAATTTTCCATTGAAAAACTTGCAAAAAACCTTGCGGTAAGCCGCAGAAATCTCGATAGGCGATTTATTAAGGCAACAGGCAACACTCCTATTGAATACTTACAGCGGGTAAAAGTTGAATCGGCAAAAAAACAACTGGAAAGTTCTCGTAAAACTGTTCAGGAAATAATGTATGAAAGTGGTTACTCCGACTTGAAAGCATTTCGTGATGTTTTTAGAAAAGTTACCGGACTTTCTCCTTTGGAGTATCGTAGTAAATACAATAAAGAATCGAGTACAACCATTAACGCTTAAAGCTATCGTCTTGAAAATTCAATACTCTTTTACTTCTGAAGTTTGGCAATACCAAGGTGCCGGAGGGTGGTATTTTATTTCATTACCTATAAAGTTGTCGAAAGAAATCAGAGCATGTAATAAATCTGAGGAAGCTGGATGGGGTAGATTAACAACAACAGCACGAATTGGAGATAGTGAATGGAAAACCGCTATTTGGTTTGACACCAAGCACAACACCTATTTGCTTCCCCTGAAAGCTGAAATAAGAAAAAAGGAAAAATTGGTAGTTGGAAAAATCGCAAAAACAATCATTTTTATTTAAAATGAATTACAAAACAATTTTATTAATAGAAGATGATTATCTGGATGTTACCAGTGTAAAACGAGCTTTTATACGAATTGTACGTCAATTGATATATATTTGAGATTATGCTTGCTTTAATATTAATTGTCTTCGTAGTCGGCTATTTAGCAATAGCCTTGGAACACCAAATAAAACTCAATAAAGCTGCCACCGCTTTAATTACCGGAGTTTTATGTTGGACATTATATGTTTTCACTGCTGCAAACAGCGAGGAAACCCATCATATAACAGAAAAACTGATGGAGAGTCTCGGTGAAATATCAGGGATATTATTTTTTCTGCTTGGAGCCATGACCATAGTAGAATTAATTGATGCGCACGATGGTTTTGAAATAATAAAGAAGCTTATTGCCACGAAAAATAAAAGAACTCTATTATGGCTGATTTGTTTTGTGACTTTTGTTTTGTCGGCTGTGCTGGATAACCTTACAACCACAATCGTCATGGTTTCTTTTTGCAGAAAAATTCTACCTGAAAGAAAAGATAGAATGCTTTTTATCGGTATGATTGTAATTGCGGCTAATGCCGGAGGAGCGTGGTCTCCGATTGGAGATGTAACAACTACAATGCTATGGATAGGAGGTCAGGTAACTGCCACCAACATAATGGCGAAGTTGTTTTTGCCGAGCTTAATTTGCCTGATTGCGCCCTTATTGGTGGTTTCTTTTTTTGTTAAAGGCCAGATAAATGCTCCATCTAGTGAGGTTTCGAACTCTGAAATCGATACCAGAAAACGAAATATCATCTTTTATTCCGGCATTGGAATTTTACTATGTGTTCCTGTTTTTAAGATGACAACCCATCTTCCTCCTTTTATGGGAATGCTTTTGGGATTGGGCGTTCTATGGGTAATTTCAGAATTACTCTATCATAAAAGAGATGAAGAGGACAAGCATAATCTTTCCATTGTGCATGCATTGAGAAAAATTGACACGCCAAGTATTCTTTTTTTTCTTGGAATTCTTATCTCAATTTCTGCATTACAGGCAACGGGACAGCTTGTGCAACTTGCGAGCGTATTAGATGAAAATATTGGAAACACCAATCTAATTGTACTTACTATTGGCTTATTATCTGCTGTTGTAGATAATGTTCCTCTGGTGGCAGCGACAATGGGAATGTACGATATGTCAGTTTATCCCCCTGATCATTATTTCTGGGAGTTTTTAGCTTATTGTGCAGGAACAGGTGGAAGCACATTGATTATCGGATCGGCAGCAGGAGTTGCAGCAATGGGAATGGAAAAAATTGATTTTTTCTGGTATCTGAAGAAAATTTCCTGGTTGGCGCTTATTGGATACCTGGCCGGGGCGTTGTTTTATATTGTTATCCAGTAAAGTTGAAACTTGCTTGTCCCAATTCATTTTCCAAGTATGATTTTAGGAATTAATTTCTCAACTAAAAGAATCAGCACTTGGTAAAATAATAATGAAGGTGCTACCTCTTCCTAACTCACTTTTTACAGCTATTGTACCTCCTTGTGCTTCTATAAATTCCTTACTAATGGAAAGTCCTAGACCAGTTCCTTCTTTTCTGCTGCCGGGCACACGGAAATAACGGTCGAAAATCTTATCGATATACTGAGGGTCAATACCTTGTCCGGTGTCGCTAATAGAAAGCTTTATTTTTCCATTTTCTTCTACTGCTTGCAGAGAAACCGTTGAATTTTCATGAGAATAGCGAATTGCATTCGATACTAAATTCGTCACTACCCAAGCTGTTTTTTCATTGTCGGCTAAAACTTTAGGAAGGCTTTCAGGAATATTGACTTGAAGATTAATATGCTTTTGCTCAGCAGCGATATGATTGGCGTTTACAGCATAGCTCAATATTTCTTTTACATCAGACGGAAGAGCACTTAGTTGTATTACTCCACTTTCTACTTGCGTCATATTGAGCAATTCACTGGTGATCTTTAGCAATCGGGCAGCATCATCTTTGATTCCATCCAGTAAATGTTTTTGTTCTTCATTCATGCTGCCAATTTCCTCATTTTCCAAAAGATGTACACTCATTTTAATGGATGAAATTGGTGTTTTCAGCTCGTGTGAGACCATTGCAATAAAGTTGGTTTTCGCGAAGTCGAGCTCTTTGTATGGAGTAATGTTTTGCAGCATGATTACTGTCCCTATCAGCTTTTCTTCTTTTTCTCCTGTCGGGATGATCTTGATTGGAATGATCTCTTTTTCAAAATAACTCTCTTTATCGTCGGCGTATATCTTCAACGGTTCAGCTTTGGAAGCCAAGGTTGAAGCAGGAATAAAAAGTTCCTGTATGACTGAACGCAACAGATCATTTCTAACTGCAATATCCTGAGCGGGCTTACCCAAAACTTCTTCGGCCTTTAGAGCGGTAATATTCAGGGCAACATCATTCATAAAAAGAATGCGGCATTGTTCATCCAATCCAATCACCGGGTCGTGCATATTATTGATCAACGTTTCAATCCGCTTTTTCTCCATCATCAGTTTCTCAAGATTGCTGGCTTTGTATTCGTCCAGTTTTTTAGCCATTGTGTTGAAAGCGGAAGCCAGATCGCCAAACTCATCATGCGTTTCAAAATTTACTCTTTTGGAATAATTCTGTGCAGCAATTTCCTTGATACTATTGGTGAGTTCCTTGATAGGATTGGCAATATTTCCGGGAATATTCACCAGCATGACGAAGGCAATTAAGAAACAAAAAGCACCAATCATGCTTATCCGGAAAACCGCTTTACCTGAGGTCTTTTCAGCGATTTCACTTTTTCTTTGGATAGCCTGCATGTTGATGAGCATGATATGGGAAATATCTGATCTCACCTTTTGCAGCAAAGTACTGTTGTCAGTAGATTTTTTTAGGTTCTCAAAGTCGAAACTTAAGTTTTTGGTCAGTTCTTCTTCTCCTGTTTCAGTAATGTTTTTTCTCTGCTTGTTTAAGTTGTCCTGAAACAATTTTGCCTGCTCAAGATTGTCAATGCCGTTATTCAAGGCATCCATCATTTTGCGTGAATAATCAATGGTGTTGTAATTGGCCACCAGAATATTCTTAGTGTCATTAGAGAGCTCTTTCACATACATAACACTCGCAAGAGTCAGTAGGATGATCATCACAAACAACAATCCTAGGCTCAACATCAATTTTGTTTTAATCTTCATTTAACTCAGTATTACAAGATCAATATCATTGGAAGATAACTTTTTCAGCAGTTCGTTAAAAACATTCGTTGCTAAAATAACTTTAATTAGGTTCAGGTGCGGTTTGCCGATACAAATAGTGGTAATTCGTTTCTGTTCAGCTTGCTCCATAATGGCCTTGGATATACGGGGATGCTCCACTTTGATGATTTCAGCGCCAAGTTCAGTAGCCAACTTGAAATTATTGATGAGGTGTCGTTGTTTATCTAACGGAATTTGGTCGTCACTTTCCGCAGGCGTTTGAACATACAATACAAACCATTTGCTGTTGTAATAATTGGCAAGTCGGGCAGTTTTCCGGATTACTGTTTTGGCGGTTTTTTCATTCGAACTGATGCAAGCCATAAAGCGTTCGTGATTAATGGCGTTTACTTTCGTGATCTCCGTTTCTACTTTTCTTTCTACCTGCGAGGCCACTTCCTTCAATGCCAGTTCCCTGAGTTGTAAAATATGTTCACTTTTAAAGAAGTTTTTAAGTGCAGTTTCCACTTTGGCCAGATCGTAGATTTTCCCTTCTTTCAATCGGGCAATAAGTTCATCAGCGGTAAGGTCGATGTTTACCACTTCATCTGCCTGAGCGATCACACTATCAGGAACCCTTTCTTTTACCTCAACTCCTGTGATGTTTTTTACTTCTTCGTTTAGACTTTCAATGTGCTGGATATTCACAGCGCTGATGACATTAATACCCGCCTCCAGAATTTCCATCACATCCTGCCAGCGCTTTTCATTTTTACTGCCTTCAATATTGGTATGTGCCAATTCATCAACGATTACCACTTCCGGACGCAAACTAATTACCGCTTGTACATCCAACTCTTCCAATTCTTTTCCTTTATAAAAAAGTTTTCTGCGTGGAACAATGGGTAATCCTTCCAGCAACTCATGGGTTTCTTTTCGGAAGTGCGTTTCTATGTAACCGATCTTTACATCAATGCCGTTTTTCAGTAAGGTCCGTGCTTCCTGCAACATACGGTAAGTTTTACCTACACCAGCGCTCATACCGATGTAGATTTTAAACTTACCCCGCCGTGATTTTTTGATCAGGTCGAGGAAATGCTGAACCGTTTGATCTTTGTCTGCCATTAAATTATTTGTTTAACTGATCTAAAGCGAGATTTAGTTTGAGGACATTTATTTTCTCTGTACCCATCATGCCCAGTAAAGGAACTTCTGTGTAGTTGTTTACCAATTGATTCAACTCATCTTCTTTCAGGTTGCGCAATTTAGCAATGCGCTTTACCTGAATTTGCGCAGCTTCCACAGAAATATTAGGATCGAGTCCGGCACCGCTTGCAGTCACTAAATCAGAAGGAATTTCCGATTTATTTACGCCGGGATTGTGGACGAGGAAAGAATCAATTCGTCCCTGAACTTGTGCGAGATAATCAGGATTAGTCGGACCTTTATTGCTTCCGCAAGCTCCGACGGCATTGTAATCCACAGCCGAAGGACGCGAGTAAAAATATTTATCCTCAGTAAATTTTTGTCCGATATTACTGTAATAATACTTGTTGTTTGCAGCAATAATTTCTCCTTTGCCTTGGTTGGACGATAATTGTGCAAAGCCCAATACTATTAAAGTGTAGATGCCGGAAAAGAAAACCAAACAAACGAGTGTCAGTTTGATGGCAGGTAAAATATTCGTTTTCATGTTTTTAATTTTTAAATGAATAAGGCTACTAAAATGTCGATCAGCTTAATGCCGATAAATGGAATGATCACACCACCCAAACCGTAGATGAAAAGATTTCTTCTAAGCAGGGCGCTTGCACCAATTGGTTTGTAAGCCACGCCTTTCAAAGCCAGTGGAATCAATAAAGGAATAATAATGGCGTTGAAAATAATAGCCGACAAAATTGCACTTTCCGGACTATACAAATTCATAATGTTCAATCCCTGTAGCGCAGGAATAGAAGTGATGAAAAGTGCGGGAACAATGGCAAAATATTTTGCAACGTCATTGGCAATACTGAAAGTGGTGAGCGTTCCGCGTGTCATCAATAATTGCTTTCCAATCTCTACCACTTCAATCAGTTTTGTTGGGTCGTTATCCAAATCCACCATGTTGCCCGCTTCCTTAGCAGCTTGTGTTCCGCTGTTCATGGCCACACCAACATCCGCTTGTGCCAATGCAGGAGCGTCGTTGGTACCATCACCCATCATGGCTACCAATCTACCTTCCGCTTGTTCCTTACGGATATAATTCATTTTGTCTTCGGGTTTTGCTTCGGCAATAAAATCATCTACTCCGGCTTTTTCGGCAATGTATTTTGCGGTAAGCGGGTTGTCGCCTGTTACCATCACCGTTTTGATACCCATACGACGCAGTCTTCCAAAACGCTCACGAATGCCTTGTTTGATGATGTCTTGTAATTCAACAACACCAATCACTTTTTCATTTTCGGCAACTACTAATGGAGTACCACCATTGCTGGAAATACTTTTTACTTTTTCGGCAATTTCCTCAGGAAAAGTATTTCCGGCAGCTTCAACCATTTTTCGGATGGAGTCAGCAGCACCTTTGCGGATGCGGGTATTGTCGTAGTCGATACCAGAGCTTCGGGTTTCGGCAGTGAATTTGATAAAACGTGCATTGCTGACGATGTAACTCAATGGATTGATTCCGGCGAGTTCGATAATAGATTTTCCTTCCGGCGTTTCATCCGACATAGAACTAAGCACCACGGATTTTGTAAAGTGTTTTTCATCTACACCAGGGGCAGGATATAAGTGAGTCGCTTTCCTGTTACCAATAGTGATGGTTCCTGTTTTATCCAAAAGCAATACGTCTATATCTCCGGCAGTTTCTACTGCTTTACCGCTTTTGGTAATGACATTGGCTCTTAATGCTCTGTCCATACCTGCAATGCCAATGGCTGAAAGCAAGCTGCCAATAGTAGTTGGAATCAAGCAAACGAAAAGTGAAATGTAAGCCGAGATCGCAATAGGTGTATTGGCATAATCGGCAAAAGGTTTTAGCGTAACTGTTACGATGATAAACACTAAGGTAAATCCCGCCAGCAAAATAGTGAGTGCAATTTCATTAGGTGTCTTTTGTCGGCTGGCACCTTCTACCAAAGCAATCATTTTATCAAGAAAGCTTTCTCCTGGCTCAGTGGTTACTTTCACTTTTATTTTATCGGAAAGCACTTTTGTTCCACCTGTCACACTGCTTTTATCTCCGCCTGATTCGCGGATTACAGGAGCACTTTCACCTGTGATAGCACTTTCATCAATGGTGGCGATACCTTCAACAATTTCTCCATCAGACGGGATAATATCACCAGCTTCGCAAACGAAAACATCTCCTTTTTTTAGTTGGGAAGAAGGCACGATATGAATTTCATTCATAAAGATTTCTCCTAACACATCAACACGTTTAGCCGGAGTTTCTTCCCTTGTTTTACGTAAGCTATTGGCCTGCGCTTTACCACGCGCCTCGGCAATGGCTTCTGCAAAATTTCCAAAGAGCAGGGTGACAAACAAGATAGCAGTGACGATAATATTATAAGCTAAAGAGCCTTGTGTATTATCGCCTGTAGAAACCCACACACAAACTCCAGCCATAATTAAAGTCCCTATCCATACGGTGAACATGACAGGATTCTTGAACATTTTTTTAGGATGTAGTTTGACGAAAGCTTGTTCTAAAGCTTCGCGTACCAGATCCATTTCAAACAATGATTTATTCTTTTTCATACATCAAAAATTATAATGAGAAATATTCAGCTATCGGTCCCAAAGCCAATGCAGGAAAGAAAGACAGAGCCGTTACAATAAACATCACAGCAAATACCATTAAGGCAAAAGTGGGCGTATCGGCTTTTAAGGTTCCTGCGCTTTCGGGAATATGTTTTTTGTCGGCCAGCAATCCGGCAATGGCTACCGGACCGATAATAGGCAAGAAACGAGCAAGTAACATTACAATTCCAGTAGCGATATTCCAGAAAGGGGTATTGTCACCCAAACCTTCAAATCCGCTACCATTATTGGCCGAAGCAGAAGTGAACTCATAAAGCATTTCGCTAAAGCCGTGATAGCCCGGATTGTTCAACCAGCCTGCATAAGCTTCAGGATCGTGTGCGTAGAGATAGCTTGCAATTGCAGTTCCTGTCATAATCAAAAAAGGATGCAGCAGAGCAATGATCATAGCGATTTTCATTTCTCGCGCTTCGATTTTCTTTCCAAGAAATTCAGGCGTTCTACCTACCATTAATCCACTGATGAAAACTGCCAGAATGATAAATACATAAAAATTCAGGAAGCCAACACCCACACCTCCGTAGAAAGCGTTCACCATCATACCCAATAGTGTGTACATGCCTGAAAGCGGAGTTAAACTATCGTGCATCGCATTTACCGAACCGTTGCTGGTACAGGTGGTATTGACGGCCCAATAAGCGGAAGCGGCAGAACCGAAACGCACTTCTTTTCCTTCCATGCTTCCCATGTGTTGAGTAATACCCATTTTTTCAAGAGCGGGATTTCCTCCCATTTCAGCCACTACGGTAGGAATTAATAAAAGGAGGAATCCGGTGGTCATCACGCCGTAGATTGTCCACGCCAAACGTCTTCTTCTTAAGATGAAACCCATCGCGAAAATCATAGCGGTAGGAATCAAAAAGATGGAAATGGTTTCTACGATGTTGGTGAAGTAGTTCGGATTTTCAAAAGGATGTGCTGAGTTCGGTCCGAAGAAACCACCGCCATTCGTGCCAAGTTGTTTGATGGCTACAAAAGCGGCCACCGGACCGCGACTCACCTGTACGGTATCACCTTGCAGGTTGGTGATGGTATCTTTTCCTTCAAAAGTCATTGGCGTACCGTTGAAAACCAGCAGCAATGCAACTACCAGCGCCAAAGGAAAAAGTATTCTCGTAGCGCTGCGCACAAACAAATCGTAGAAATTACCCAGCTTGGCAATGGTCTTTTCTCTCATGGCAAAGAACACCGCAGCGCAAATGGCAATACCACAAGCAGCACTGATAAACTGCCATAGCATGAGCGTAAGTTGTCCCAAATAAGACAATCCCGATTCACCGGAATAATGCTGTAGGTTGGTGTTGGTGATAAAACTCACCGCCGTGTTGAAAGCAAGGTCACCACTCATAGATGGATTAGCATCCGGATTAAGCGGTAGCCATTCCATATTGGTCAGCACCAACATACAGATCAGGAACCAGAAGGCATTGATTACCAATAAGGCTTTCAAATGCTGCTTCCAGTTCATCTCGGCGGAAGAATCTATTCCACTGAGTTTGAAAAATAATTTATCCAGAGGATTAAAAACAGGATCGAGCCAGGTTTTATCGTGGCTGAAAACCTTTCCGATGTATTTTCCCAAAGGAATAGCCAGCAAAAGCATGGCTCCGTACATCACAACAATTCCGAGTATTTCTGTGTTCATAGGTTAAAACTTTTCTGGTTTAAGCAGTACATAGCACATGTAGGCGAATACTGCAATAGCGATAAAGAATAAATAGAGCATAGGTTTAAATTTTTTCAAATAGGTGAATGGTTTTGTAAAAGAGCCAGAAGCAGGCGAGTCCGGCAAGAAGAAGTACAATGGCTAACATATCATTTGGTTTTTAGTTTGGCATACACTGCCAAATGCTATTCCTTTTGAGATAGAAAATCTAAAACCGTTGGTTTTGTTGGCTTTTAAAAGAGGGTCTGTTTTTCGGATAAATAAAAAACCCTTTCATTTTGAAAGGGTGACTATAGCGTTTTGAAAGGGTTGATTTATTTCTGTTCGTTGTCCAGCGTAATTTTCTTCTGCATTTCTCTTTTCAAGATTTGAAAGAAACTCTCGATTGTATGCAGAGCTTTTAGATTAAATTCCTTTGAGAAACGAAGTGCTATTTTGTCAACGTCAATAATAGCTACCAGTAAGCCTTCATTTCGCGTTGCTAATTCAACTCCTTTTTTTCTGTCAACCAATGGCTCGCCATGTACAAAAATGTTTCGCAGTTTATTATAGTCGTTCAGCTTACCCCAGCTATTGTCTGAAAAGGGTTCGTTTATATCGCAAACCTTTTTGAGGTAAACAGAAGCTCTGAAAATTCCGTTGCCAGCAACGTCAGATAGCCCAACTTTATAGTTTTCGGTCTGCTGTATGTTTTTGCAAACTTGATCTAAAGCTGATTCTAAACGGAAGTAAGAATGCAGAAAAGTCGTTCGCCAGAGAATGTCGGGGAAAATACTTCCAAATTGAATTTCTGGATGAAATCTATGATTAGTGTACTCAGGTTCTTCAGAGAGCTTTTTATTGCTTTGTAATTTGTCCGCTAAAAATTCGTCGGTGGATTTAATAAAAGCCTCAATATCTTTTAACTCATGAGAAATGTAGTCAAAATGAGAATGATAAGTAAATTTCTTTAATTGCTCCTTGTCTATTTTTTCTTCCATTTTAGTAGGGTAATTACTTCTGTCCTGCTATAAATTTGTCAATTCTCTTTTCTGTTATTTCTCCGTCCTCAATTAATAACTCTTGAAATTTCTTTAAGTCAAATAGTCTTGGTGTCTGAATTTTATTTGATAATAATTTAAGCAATAGTCTTGAAGTCAAAAGTGTCGTTGTAACTTGCGTCTCGACTTTGATGTTTTTAATTGCAGTCAATGAAACAGTGTCAAAGCCACTTGAAACAACAAGAAAGTAAATATTAGTGAATCCACTTTTTCTTAAAGGTTCGGAAAACGTCTTTATATACTCAATAAACTTTCTGTCCTCAGTTCCGATTTTATAATTGTCCCTCCTCGATTTTGCGTCAATTAAAATTGCATACCTGTTTTGATTTTCTTTCGCTATTCCGTCAGGGTTTCTTCCTGTGCCTTGTCCGTAATCAGTGACTTCGAAGCCAAGCATTTGAAAAACAAGATTAACACTCTTCTCAAATTCTCTGGATTTCTCTTCATTTAAGGAGGAGTCTATCAAGTCTTGGACAATCGGAGGAATGAACTTTAATGTCTCAAAATTTAGTCCGTCAACCTTAGGAATGGATTTAGAAATTGACTGATCATTTGCCAAACGTGGTGGGATGAGAGCAATGATGTCTTTCCATTCTTCTTTATCGGAGAATAATTCAAGAAATTTGTATTGAATGTCACTCCACTTAAAACCGTGAGCGTCTTGTAGTCGACTTGAAGTCGGTTTAAGTTTTTTGTACAACCAGTCAGAAGCCGCTGGCAGTGCTTTCATCTCTCTGGCTAAGTTTCCCCACTGAATTAAGGTTTGTTCCAAATCAGATTTTGGTTTAGCAAACACGTTCGGAACGTCCCCACACTCTTTAACTAACTTAGAATAAGCCTTGCTTCCAAATAATTTTATTAAATCACCTTCAGAAAAAGCTGTCTCATTGTAAAATTCGGCAGAAGTAGGCTGTTTGCCTAAATGAGCTTTAAGTTTTTTGTATTCTGCTATTGCGTTTTCTGTCGTTTGATTCATGTTGTCTGTAAAGTTGCTGCTAACATTTGTACTTTCGCTTTGCGTCAATCTCCCCAATCTGTGAGTTCCTTCTTTCTTTATTAAAAAGCACATTAAAAATTATTGTAGGTATTGTTGTTAAGGCGTTTTGCATAAGCTATCGCTAATATCTTGCTTTTTTATTACAAATCAAACGGACTATACTCGATAAAGCCTTTGGTGGTTGTTAAGCAAAAGAAATACGAGGCGAAGCCTCTACCGAAATAAATTCCGCGCCGGCGAAGCCGTGAGCGCGGAGCATACTCAACAATAACATTGATTTGCCAAATGATGATTCGGTTTTAAATTACAATAAACTTAAGAATTAAAAACAGGGTTAAATGTCATATTTTAAATAAAAAATTAAAATAGAGTTAATTAGTTGACTCTATTTATTATATTTGTGTGTAATTAAAGAATTATATGCTTAAAAATGTTTCTAAATCACAAGTGATCGACCGACTTCGGTTTGAAAATCCGTGGTGGGTGCATGGTCATATTGAGGAAGATTATCTTCAAATGCCAAGGAGGTTGTATTTTGATTTATTTAAACCTCTGGCTTTTGAAACCGACGTAAGAAGAGCCTTGGTTTTAATGGGGCCCCGACGTGTTGGAAAAACTGTAATGCTTTTTCATTTGGTGGAAGAGTTGATTTCAAAAGGAGTTGACCCACAAAAAATTATTTTCATTACCATAGAAAATCCCATTTACATTAACCTGAGTTTAGAGCAATTATTTGAGTATGCTAAAGAAGCAGTGGGCTCAAAAGATAAAAAAGATTGGTATGTTATTTACGATGAAATTCAATATTGCAGAGATTGGGAGGTGCATTTAAAAACTCTGGTTGATTCCTATCGCCAATGTAAATTTATTGCATCGGGTTCTGCCGCTGCAGCATTAAAGTATAAGAGTCAGGAAAGTGGTGCTGGCAGATTCACCGACTTTCTTTTGCCTCCACTAACTTTTCACGAATATATTTCCTTAAAGGGCTTGAGTTCTATTATAAAACCTATCGATATTAAATGGCAAGGAGCGCTCGCCACTTTTTATACCTCAACGCATATTGATGAGTTGAATAAACATTTTATTGATTATTTGAATTTTGGCGGATATCCCGAAGTCATTTTTTCGGAAAAAATTCAAGCCAATCCGGGTAGATTTATCCGGCAGGATATTGTAGATAAAGTATTGTTGCGCGATTTGCCAAGTTTGTATGGAATTAGTGATGTGCAGGAGCTAAACGCATTGTTTACTTACATTGCATACAATAGCGGGAATGAATTTAGTTATGAAGCCTTAAGTTCAAATAGCGGAGTGCCTAAAAACACCTTGAAAAAATATATTGAGTATTTAGAGGCAGCTTTTTTAATTAAGCAGGTAAGGCGGATTGATCAAAGCGGAAAGCGCTTTCAACGCGACAATTATTTTAAATTGTATTTAACTAATCCGTCATTGCGCAGTGCTTTATTCGCTCCGCTAGTAGCTACCGATGAATTAATTGGCGCAATGGTAGAAACCGCCATTTATGCACAGTGGCTGCACCGTGATTGGTTTAAACCCTGGTATGCGCGTTGGGCCAAGGGCGAGGTTGACATGGTTGCTTTAAGTGATAAAACTTTAAAGCCTCAATGGGCTTTAGAAATAAAATGGAGCAATCGTTACTTTAACAAACCCAATGAACTAAAAAGTCTGGCTCTTTTTTGTGAAGAAAATAAACTGAGTTCTCCTTTGGTAACAACTATTAATAAAGAAGGAGTGCAAGAGTATAAAGGAATTACTTTTCAATATTTCCCAGCTGCCACTTATGCTTATACAGTAGGGAAAAATACTTTGGAAATGAAATTGAGGAAATAAGCCGATTTTTAGATATGAAGAAAGTTGTTTTGCAGGAAGCAGGTACTGCAATTCCCTACAATTTATATTCCTCTATTTTTCTATACAAGGTAGTTAGTGCAATATTCAACAATCTTGCTGTTTCGGTTTTATTACCATTAGTATAGTTCAGCACCTTTTGAATATGGATTTTCTCAGCGCTGGCCATATCAAAAGCCGACAATTGCTTTCCGCTTGTAGTGGTAGTTTGTTGATGAAATTCAGGAGAAAGCGTATCAATATCTAACTCCGATCCGTTGGATAAAATGACGCTGCGCTCAATCACATTTTTGAGCTCACGGATATTACCTCTCCATGAATGTTGTTTTAAAGCGTCAAGATAGGCTTTGGATATGGAAGTGATCTTTTTGTTGGTTTTATTGGCGAAGGATTTCAGGAAGTGGTAAGCCATATCCTCAATATCTCCCAATCTTTCACGCAAAGCAGGTAGAGAAATTTGGAATACAGATATACGGTAGAACAAATCTTCACGGAAGTTACCAGCTGCAATTTCTTTTTGCAAATCTCTATGCGTTGCGGCGATTAGTCGAATGTTGACTTTAGTTGGTTTGTTGTCGCCCACTTTGATAAACTCTCCGGTTTCCAGTACGCGAAGTAATTTGGCTTGTAATTCTATTGGCATTTCACCAATTTCATCAAGGAAGACGGTTCCGTTATTGGCTTCTTCCAGTATTCCTTTGCTGTCTTTTATAGCGCCGGTAAAAGCCCCGGCTTTATGTCCGAACAGTTCATTTTCCAACAAATCTTTGCTGAATGCAGAGCAGTTGACAGCGATGAAATTGTTTTTATTCCTTGAGCTGTTATTGTGAATGGCTTGAGCAAAAACTTCCTTTCCTGTTCCTGTTTCTCCTGTGAGCAATACAGCAGCATCAGTCACAGAAACTTTTGTTGCTGCTTCAACAGCAGAGCGAATCAACTTGGATTTACCAATGATCCCCTCAAAAGAATATTTTTTTTCCAGTTGTTTTTCCAGCTGCTGAACTCTGCGGGTTAGAGCTACTTTTTCCAGCGCCCGGTGCATCAAAGGAATGATTTTATTGTTGTCGTCTCCTTTGGTGATATAATCGAAAGCACCATTTTTAATAGCCTGCACACCATCGGGAATATTTCCGTAGGCGGTAAGCATGATAATTTCAACTATCGGGTATTTTTTCTTGATTTCTTTTGCCAATTCAACACCACTGCCATCGGGAAGCTTAACATCGCAAATAATTACGTCCACGTCGTTTTGTTCCAGCTTTTTCAATCCCGACTTCCCATCGCCAGCTTGCAGCACCTTAAAACCTTCCAGGCTAATAATTTTAGCCAGGAGGTTACGAAGCTTTTCTTCGTCGTCGATGATGAGGATGTGGTTATTCATGATGTTTGGTAGTTTTTCTATACTTCTGCAAGCTACTATTAGGTTTTTCAGGGATAGTCATTTCAATCAACCCACTTTTCAATGCCGGTTTAAGGTAAGTTTCCCGAAAGCTTGGTCGGTGATTAAGTTTCAGTTTCGCCATCAGCTCTGCTGTGCTTAACACCTTATTATCTAAAGCAATCAATAGCTTTTTGACTTGGTCGGTCACTTGATCGGTTACTTGGTCGGTCACTTGACGGGTAACTTGTTCGGTAGCCGGGAAAACCATTCGTAAAAAGTTCTCTGAAAAAGAGAAGCACTTTTTATTATAACTCTCTAAAATACGCGGTATTCCTGAACCTAAATGTTCTACTAAATCCAAATCTTTGAAAATGCGCATGATTTCTTTATTGCGTGGCACTGAGAAACCTTCAAAAAACTCTTGTTGACTCAATTCTTCAGGTAATCCGCCAGCAGAAGTGATTTCTATGCGGTCAGAAAATATTTCGAATTTAGGAGGAACCTCGTTGGAATAATCGTTGTGAACAAAAGCATTGATAATAGCCTCTCTTAGTGCTATGGGATTCCATAAGCGAGTGTCCTTTCTTTCCTTTGAAGTTATTTTAGTGATAGTTTTATTTTCCAGTTCAATTTTATCGAGTACTTGTTTAGTGGCTTTTACCAAAGAATTATATCCGTATTCGTTGCTTTCTATTAGATGAACCCGATTGATTCCTTGGTATTTTGCGACTTTAAATGATATTCCGTTTTTGTCGGATAATAAATATGCAGCGTAATTGTAATCGCCATCGGGCGTAAGTAACTCAAGATTTTTGGCAAATTGACCATTTAATTTTATACCGCTGGCCTCGTAATAAATTTTAAGTTGCTCAAAACTTAAATCTTGATGATCCGATTTAATTTTACCGATGGAGTTTCGCGTACGCTTAGCGAAAAGGTGGTCGATTTGCTTTTGCGACATGGGTTCAGATGCAGAGCCTACGCGCATAAAGCAACCTTTTTCCGACATTCCATACTTCTTGATATAGTAAGGTTTTTCAGATCCTCTGGCTAAAGTGATTTTGATGATGTTTTTTGATTGTCGTTTTTCTAAAACAATATCAAACAAGCCCATGCAAGAAGGTGAAATATTGTTCTTGAACCTATCTTTTAATTTAAGCATGTCTCCATCGGCGTCAGAAACTCCAATGGCTTGCCCATTTTTATTTATGCCAATATAAACAACGCCTCCCTCATGGTAATTTAAAAACGCTACCGCTTCCTTTTCAATGGAATCGGTAAGTTCTTGTTTGTATTCTATGCGGTTGGATTCGCTCATGTTTTGTGTTTTCTCAAAGCCAAAGCTAAAATTTTCACTTCATTTACTACTTATAATCACTTAATATTCATCTCTCTCCACCTTTTCTGCCAAGGCCTTTCTTCCTTAAGTTGTTTTTCACGCTCCTGTTCTTCCTTCTGTTTCTTTACTTGTTTCTCGTGTTCAGCTTTAAAATCCATTTGTAATTGATGGAAGGTGATTTTAGGAAACATTGATAGTTCATAGCGATGAAGCAGCAATTCTTTTTTAGTATCGAATTTTAATTTCAGTTGAACACACGCTTCATTTTGCGTTTCTAAGCAAAATGTTCTCAGTTTATCTTTTAGCTGAACGATCTCTTTTGTAAACGGATAATTATCCGGAAGTTCTTGAAAATAGGGAGTTGTAATCAAAAACGTAAAAGCATTGGTGAGTTCTGCTAAATCAGCCCATTCAACAGTTTTCATATCTGAAATAGTCAAAACGCAGGTTAATAAACAACGATAATGGATACTCACCCATTTTACCTGCTGAGCTTTGTCGCTGTAAGAAGTCGTCAATACACTGAATTTTTCATCGTTGCCCCTTATGTAAACCCAATCGTACAGATGGTCTAGCCATTTACATTTTGTATAAAGGTCGCCATCAGCGCTTTCCAGTACATTGGTTGCAAAAGAATGTCTTCCGGTATGGAAATGCAGCTTTTTAGGATCAATGCCCGCTGCCTTCGCCCAAACCTTTAGTTTACGATGCATCCAGTTGTAAACGGTTTTTCGGCCATCTTCTTTTTCCTTTATTCTTGGAAATACATAAGGGCTTTTTTCTTCGTCAGCCGATTCCCTTTGTCTTTCTTTTAAAATATCAATGGCGCTGTCTGAAAGCGGGAGATATTCAATTGTTTCCGTTTTTTCCTGTTCA
>JBJTOK010000071.1:0-135486 GCA_046074525.1 Flavobacteriales bacterium | reverse complement strand
TGTTTATAAAATCCCGGGAAAAATAAGTCAGTTCAAAGTTTTCTTCATCAGAGACATCCTTTCAAAGTTAGCCAACACACAATACATGTTGATTAACTTTTTAGAGGCTCCGTTATTGGCTATCATTCTTTCATACATGGTGAAATTTTACAGTACCGAATCCGGGCCGGATTCCGAATATGTATTTCGCTACAATGAAAACCTTACCGCCTATTTATTCATGAGCGTTGTTGTTGCCCTATTTTTAGGATTAACGGTAAGCGCCGAAGAAATTATCCGCGACCAGAAAATCCTCAAGAGAGAGCGCTTCCTTAACCTCAGCAAATCGAGCTACCTTATCAGCAAGGTGACGATTATGTTTATTATTTCGGCCATCCAGACTTTCACTTATGTCATTATAGGAAATACCATCCTGGATATTCAGGGGCTTAATTTTGATTACTGGATGATCCTGTTTGTTACGAGCTGTTTTGCGAATATGCTCGGACTCAATATTTCCTCGGCTTTTGATTCGGTGGTGACTATTTATATTCTTATTCCGATTATCCTTATCCCACAACTTTTGCTTAGTGGCGTGATAGTGAAATTCGACAAACTCAACCCTACCCTCGCCTCACAAACCACAGTGCCAATGGCAGGTGAGCTCATGACTTCCCGCTGGGCTTTTGAAGCTTTGGCTGTGAATCAATTCAAGGAAAATGAATTTGAAAAGGAATATTATCCTATTAACAAGGTGATAAGCCACATCTCTTATAAAAAGAATTACTGGATAAAAGAACTCAACAAGAATCTGGAATTCTGTGAAAAACATTTCGGCAAACCGGAAAAAGCCGAAGAAAGCAAAAATAAATGGCAGCTTATCCGAACTGAATTGGCGAAAAAAGACGCCCAAACTTCTTACGAAAAACCATATCAGAAAAATGCACCTCGTCTGCCTGAAAATCCTACCTTACCAGCAATAAGTGAAACTGATAAATACCTCAAAACCCTTCTTGATTTTTATATCAATTTAAATAAACATTACACACAGGTTAAGAGTGATCTCATCAACTCTAAAAACAAAACCGATATAGATGAAAAAGAGTTCAAAGCTTTCCGCGATAAATACCAGAACGAAAACTTGTGTGATCTGGTGGTAAACAAAACCGAAAGTCAGAAAATCATTGAATGCGATGGAGAACTCTTTCAAAAAACCGATCCAGTTTACCGCGAATCCAAATCTTTTCGCTCCCATTTCTTTGCACCAGTGAAAAGAGTTTGCGGCATGCCCCTTGACACCTTCTGGGCCAATATTCTGACCATTGCCACCATGACACTGATTCTTTATGTCAGTTTGTATTTCGACTTATTCCGAAAAGCAATTGAAGGCATAGGCAATCTTGCTTCATTGATAAACAAATCAAAAAAGTAAATCCGCTTTTCCAACTTGCAATACCTATTTTTTTCTACTGCGAAAGGACGGGTATTTTTAAAAGCTCCCTTGCGCATATTTTAGTATTTTTGAGCAAGTGAAGAAAATCCTCATCATACAAACTGCTTTTATTGGTGATGTTATTTTAGCAACACCATTAATTGAAAACCTCATGGCAAAATTTCCTGATGCTGTTTTAGATATATTGGTGCGTAAAGGAAATGAAGGACTGCTGGAAGATCACCCCAAACTAAACAAGGTACTTATCTGGGATAAATCAAAAAACAAATACAGTCACCTTTTTCAACTGCTGAATGAAATACGCACAAACAAATACGATGCTGTGCTTTGTGTGCAGCGCTTCTTCAACGCCGGTTTACTCACTGCCTTTTCGGATGCAAAAGAAAAAATTGGTTTCGATAAAAATCCATTTTCCTTTTTATTTACTAGAAAAGTACCGCATGACTTAAGTAAGGGAAAGCACGAAGTAGATAGAAACCTTGAGCTTATTTCCCACTGGATAGCAGATGCACAAAGACAACCTGCACTTTATCCTCAGCGAAAACACAAAGACAAAGTAGAAGATTTACAAACGTTGCCCTACATCTGCATTGCTCCGGCTTCGGTTTGGTTCACAAAGCAATTGCCTGAAGAAAAATGGGTGGAGCTTATCAACCGCTTATCCAATTACCAGGTTTATTTATTGGGTGGGCAGTCAGACACCTCTTTGTGCGATCGCATCATTCAGGCATCTCACCACAAGCACATCAAGGCCCTTTGCGGAAAATTAAATCTGCTGGAATCAGCAGCACTCATCGCCAAAGCCGAGATGAATTTCGTGAATGATTCGGCACCATTACACCTGGCATCATCTACCAATGCACCAGTGGTAGCTTTCTTTTGTTCAACCATAAAAGAATTTGGATTTTACCCTTTGTCGGATCACGCTGCCATTGCCGAAATAAATGAAGTCCTCGATTGTCGCCCGTGTGGCTTACATGGCAAAAGTGCTTGTCCGAAAGGCCATTTCAAGTGCGGAAAAAATATTGACATAAATCAAGTCTTACAAAAGTTGCATTTGTAAACAATCAATATTTCAGCATCTCAGTCAATTCCCGTATTTTAGTTCAAACAACTTTGCATCCGTAATGACTATTGAAATCCCTAAAACTCTTGAAATCATAAGGAATGGAGGCATCATTCTCTATCCTACCGATACCGTATATGGACTCGGTTGCGATCCTCGAAATGAAAAAGCAATTGAAAGAATTGCACAATTAAAGAAAAGGCCAGTCCATAAAAGTTATATCATTCTTGTAAGTTCTGCGGATGAAATAAACGATCTTGTAAATAATTTCGATAAAAAATGGCTGGAAAAAATTCCTGTCGACAAACCCACCACCGTTATTTATCCCGATGCGAAAAACCTTCCCAAGTCAGTGATTGCCGAAGATGGTTCCATTGCCATTCGTATCATCAACCATCCATTTTGTTCAGCATTGATCAAAGAATTAAAAGGTCCGCTCCTCTCCACTTCTGCCAATATCAGCGGTGAACCATCCCCCTCTACTTTTACAGAGATCAAGGCAACAATTTTGAATGGGGTTGATTATGTAGTAGATTTGCCCGCTGCGCAGGACAGGGTTGCGCAACCTTCGCGATTAATAAAAATAATGGCGGACGGGACTTTGCAAACAATACGAGATTGAAACAATATTTAGATCATAAAATTTTCACGGCGGTGCGATCGGCATCCAAGGAATTGAACGTGAATGCCTTTGTGATTGGCGGATTTGTCCGTGACATCCTCCTCGAACGTCCTTCCAAAGATATTGATATTGTGGTTGAGGGCAGCGGTATAGACATTGCTAAAAAATCTGCCGATATTCTCGGCATTAAAACCGTCAGTGTTTTCAAATCCTTTGGCACAGCCATGTTCAAGCACAAAGACATTGAAGTGGAATTTGTAGGTGCACGCAAGGAAAGCTATCGCAGTGATTCACGCAAACCCATTGTGGAAGATGGCACTATTAAAGAAGATCAGGACCGTCGGGATTTTACAATCAATGCCCTTGCGATTAGCCTGAATGATGAAAATTTCGGCACGCTCATCGATCCTTTCAATGGTGTAAAAGATCTGGAAAATAAAATACTGCGCACACCCCTCGATCCTGAAATTACTTTCAGTGATGACCCTCTCCGCATGATGCGGGCCATGCGTTTTGCGTCGCAGCTCAACTTTACCATCAATAAAGAAGCCTACAACGCCATCGTTAAAAATAAGGAGAGAATTAAAATAGTCTCTAAGGAAAGAATCAGTGATGAACTGAATAAAATCATTCTTTCTCCATTGCCTTCTGTAGGTTTCAAATTACTTTTTGACACAGGAATGCTACACCTTATCTTCCCCGAAATGGCGAAGCTGCATGGTGTACAAACGGTAGATGGAAAAAGTCATAAGGATAATTTTTACCACACATTGCAGGTGCTCGATAACATCAGCAAAAATACCAACGACCTTTGGTTGCGCTGGGCTGCGATATTGCACGACATTGCAAAACCAGCTACACAACGTTATGTCAAAGAAATCGGCTGGACCTTCCACGGCCACGAACACAAAGGTTCGTTGATGGTTCCTAAAATTTTTGAGAACCTGAAACTGCCTCTCAACGAAAAAATGAAATATGTACAAAAGCTTGTACTACTGCATTTGCGTCCGATTTCACTAGTGAAGGAAACCGTTACCGATTCTGCTGTACGCCGATTGCTCTTTGAAGCCGGTGATGATATCGACGATCTGATGACTCTTTGCAATGCCGATATCACTTCTAAAAACAAAGAGAAAGTAGTACGCTACATGAAAAACTTTGAGCTCGTAAAATCGAAGCTCAAAGAAGTAGAGGAAAAAGATCATTTGCGCAACTGGAAACCTCCTGTAACCGGTGATGACATTATGCTTGCATTTGACCTTACTCCAGGGAAACATATCGGAATTATCAAGGAGGCAATTAAGGAAGCAATCCTTGAAGGCAACATAAAAAACGACAGAAAAGAAGCAATAAATTTTATGTTTTTAAAAGGAAAAGAATTAGGTTTGAACCCGAAAACGAACAACATTTTATGAAAGCTTACACGTACCGAGTAACCCCTGAAAACGACGAAGAAATTTACAGAGATATTATAATTAAAGAAGACCAGACTTTTGAAGATTTGCATTACGCTATTCTGGATGCTTTTGAAATCACTCCCGGCGAAATGGCCAGCTTTTACCTTAGTGATGAAACATGGAACAAAGGCGTTGAAATTACACTCTTCGACATGTCGGTGAAAGAACACGAAGTGGTGAACCTGATTATGAACCAGGTCCCTGTTTCCAAAACAGCAAAGGAAAAAGTGGATCACCTGGTATATGTTTATGATTTCCTTACCTATCAAACTTTCCACGTTACCAAAATAACCGAAGCAAATGCCAAGAAAGGTGAGATGTATCCATTATGTATCGCTGCTGCAGGAGCTATCCTGGTAGATGAAGACGATGATGAATTTGCAAGCGAATTCGAAGATTCTTATGATAGCGGCAGCGACGATGATGAATTCGGTGGTGGCGAGTTTAATGAGGATGAATTCAATCCGGAAGGTGATGATGACTTTTCTTTTGAAGCTGATCAGTTCGATAATATAGACGACCACGATTTATAAAATGCCCAGCGGCGACAAATATCTTATTATTGTTGCCGGGCCTACAGCCATAGGTAAATCCGATTTAAGCATTGCGCTGGCCAAGGAATTTCATTGTGAAATTCTTTCAGCCGATTCCCGCCAGTTTTATAAAGAAATGGCGATTGGTACTGCTAAGCCTACATCGGAAGAAATGCAGGATATTCCCCATCATTTTATTGATAATATTTCTATTGAAGATCCTTACACTGTAGGAAAATTTGAACAGGAAGCCATCGCCACTCTCAATAAAATCTACAAAAAAAATGACGTCGCTTTGATGGTCGGCGGCTCAGGATTGTACATCAATGCTGTTTTATATGGACTAGATGATATACCGCAAAACAATCCCGAAATAAGGAAACAGCTGGATGAAAATTACCGCCTGCACGGTATCGAATGGCTCCAGCAAAAACTGAAGGAAATTGATCCCGACTATTTCTCCGTTGCAGAAATTAACAACACACATCGCGTAATGCGCGCCATTGAAGTATCGATGATTGCCGGAGTTCCTTACTCACAGCTCCTCAATAAAAATAAAGTACAACGACCTTTCAAAACCATATTCATTGTATTGAACACCGATAGAGAAATGCTCTACCACAGAATCAATAAGCGCGTAGACACTATGATGCAGAAAGGTTTGCTTGAAGAAGTAAAATTCTTATTGCCACATAAAAATAACAATGCCCTCAACACAGTTGGCTATAAAGAACTCTTCGCCTATCTTGATGAGAAAAGTACGCTCCATGAAGCTGTAGACAGCATCAAGCAAAACTCCCGCCGATACGCCAAAAGACAAATCACCTGGTTTAAGAAAAATAAGGAAGCGAAGTGGTTTGAACCTAAGGATAAAGAGGAAATAATAAAATATATCAGGGGCAATATTGTTTGAACCTTTATTCATCCGATTAAAAGATAAAATAGGATTTAAAACACTATCCTTTAATCGTGTGAATCATGGTTCAGACATTTTTTATACATTAGCGACCTTAAAATCATAAACTTATAAACTGATGAAAAAAGCACTCATTATTATCGGTATTGTTGTAGGAGTTATCCTCCTTACCTTTGTCGTTTTGGGATTGATCGGACCAAAAACTGTTTGGATGGAACGTTCCATTGCCATCAAGGCTCCTAAAGAAATGGTTCAGACAGAAGTTGCTTCCTGGAAATCATTCTCAAACTGGAATCCTTTCGACGATGAAGATTCTACTTCTAAAAACACTATTGAAGGCGTCGACGGAACTGTTGGTTCTAAGTTCAGCTGGACCGGCGAACAAACGGGTTCAGGAACACAAACCATCTCTGCTATCAATGATTCTATGGTTTCTGTGAAAATTGTATTCACTGCTCCAATGGAAAATGAAGCTGATGTGTTTTACAAATTCGCCACCAAAGGCGACAGCACTATTTTAACATGGGTTTACGCTGACACTCTCGATTTCATGAGCTCTGCAATGATGAACTTCTTTGATATGGAAGCTATGCTCGGGCCAACATATGAAAAAGGACTGAAAGCGGTAAAAGCCATCATCGAAACAAAAGCCTCTACTCCTAAAACTTACGGTGGCTACATGATTGAAGAAACTTCTTATCCTGCTACTCGCTTCATCGCTGTTGTAGATTCTATAAACATGGATTCAGTTGCTTCTTTCCACCAAAAAACTTTCCCTTGGATCGGCAAAGAGCTTGAAAAAGCTAAAATCAAACCTTCCGGAAACCCGGTTGGCGTTTACTTCAGCTGGGACATGGCGAACCACACTACAAAACTGGCTGCTGCGCTAGCTATCGACTCTGCTGCCAATATCAGCAAAATCAAGAAAGCTGTTGAGTGGAAAGCTGATGCTTCTAAAGCATTGAAAATCGTTTTCCATGGCGATTATTCTAACATGATGGCAGCACACCAAGGCATGACTCAATATATGGAAGAGAAAAAAATTCCAATGGACGCTACTGTAATTGAAGAATATCTTACCAATCCAATGACAGAAAAAGACACCACTAAATGGGTGACTAACATCTACTATCTGGTGAAGTAATTCAATAATAAAACAAAGGAAAGCCGGAGAAAATTTCTCCGGCTTTTTTTATGCGGCAAAAGCACTTGCGCTGGTAACTTCGTGCGGGGCCCGCCTCCTGGCTATTGATTTTTTGTTACTTTTTCATCAAGGAAAAAGTAAGAAACTTTGCTTCTTTGGAAAAGAAAAAAGAGAAGCTGAAAGCTTCAAGAAAAGAGTCCGCCAAGTTCGCTTCGCTAAACTTAGCGGAGTTCCCATGTTAATCCATCTCCCTCCCCCCCGCTCAATTCCTTCACACCCATCTCCTCCGAGAGGGAAGCGCAGCGCATGAGGAATGCATTTATCCCCTCTAAATTCCTATATTTGTTTCTTTTCAAAATTTACAACATGAAAATTGCATTATTAGGCTACGGCAAAATGGGCCAGGAGATAGAAAAAATAGCTGTTTCAAGAGGTCACGAAATCGTATTGAAAATCAATGTCGACAACACCGCAGAACTCACCAGCGAAAACCTCAAAAAGGCCGATGTAGCTATTGAATTCAGCACGCCAGAAACCGCTTACAGCAATATCCAGAAATGCTTTGAAGTCAATGTACCTATCGTTGTGGGCACAACAGGCTGGCTCGATAAACTTCCAGAAGTAAAGAATGCTGCCGAGAACAAAGGCAAAGGCTTTTTTTATGCTTCTAATTACAGCATCGGTGTTAACGTATTTTTTGAAATCAATAAGCATCTCGCTAAACTGATGAAACCCTACCCTTCCTACACTATTGAAATGGAAGAAATCCATCATACACAAAAGCTCGATTCTCCAAGTGGAACAGCTATTACACTTGCCGAAGGGATTATTGAAAACATTGATTACAAAACGAAATGGGTAAATGAAAAATCAGGTAACCCTGCCGAACTGGAAATCATTTCTAAAAGGATAGAAAATATTCCTGGTACACACACCGTTGTATACGACTCTGAAATTGACGAGATCTACATCCGCCACACTGCAAAAAACAGGAAGGGCTTTGCACTGGGTGCCGTTATTGCTGCCGAATTCATGAAGGGCAAAAGCGGTTTCTATGGCATGAAGGATCTGATGAAATTTTAAAAGAAAACAGCTTTTATGATGAAAATATATATTCTCCTTTTCCTCACCCTTTTAACCTATGTTGGTCTGGCTAAACTCTTCAGCAAAGCCGGTGAAAAAGGCTGGAAAGCTTTCATTCCTTTTTACAACTACTACGTTTGGCTTAAAATAGTGCAGCGCCCCGTTTGGTGGCTGGTACTGGTACTCATCCCTATTGTGAATATTGTCCTCACTATCGGACTCATCGTGGAAATCCTCAACTGCTTCGGCAAAAGAAGCCGGGTTGATCATATACTCGGTGTGCTCTTCCCTTTCGCCTATCTGCCTTACATCGCCTACTATGAAAACGTTGAATTCAGAGGCGTTGTTGATTACAGCAAAATAGAAAAAAGCAAAACCAGAGAATGGTCGGAAGCTATTTTCTTTGCTGTTATTGCAGCAATGATCATTCGTACTTTCGGACTGGAGGCATTCAGAATTCCATCACCATCAATGGAAAACACCTTGAAAACAGGAGATTTTCTTTTTGTGAGCAAGTTTCATTATGGTCCGAAAACACCTATCACTCCCCTATCTGTGCCTTTTGCACACCAGACTTTACCTGTTTTGGAAATCCCGGCTTATCTCGACTGGATTGAACTCCCTTCTTTCCGTTTACCGGGCTTAAAAGATGTGGAACGCCGCGATATTATTGTATTCAATTATCCTTACGAACCTTACCGGCCTATTGACAAAAAAACCAATTATGTGAAACGCTGTGTTGGTATCCCTGGTGATTCCTTACAAGTTAAACAGGGCTACGTTTATGTCAACGGCGTTAAAGAAGATTTCCCTAAAACAGCACTTTCGCAGGATACATATGACGCACCAAGTCAGAACCCGCAATATTTTGAGTTGGTACATCCGATGGAATTCGGTCGCGACAGAAAGAAAATGATAGATGTGCTCAGCTCAGTGCAGGCCCATTCAGGAAGCGACTTCTTTTCTTACTCTGCCGGCAACTGGACGATGCTGAACAACGGGCCATTCTGGGTTCCGCAGGAAAACACCAGTATCACTCTCAACGATTTCAATTACTATGAATACCGTAAGATTTTCAAATTCTATGAGAAAGGAAATGTGCTGTATCTGAAAGATCTCGTGAACAGTTATAATGAATTGAAATATCTTAAAGACAAGGAAAATTTTGAAAACAATGAAGGTGGATTACCATTGATGTGTAATCAATTACAGGACCGACTCCAGTTCGCAAAACTACCTTATGATCTGGCCGAAGTTGGTGATCGATTCTACATGCAAAACAGTCCGGACAACCCGGAAAAATATATGAAGAATCTCTCCGACTATATTGGCCAGTACATTACTTTCTGCCAGACAGAAATTCCGGGAGAACTAGAGAAAATCAAGGAAGCCATTAAGAAAATGAATCCTGAAATGGTTGAAGCAAATGGCATCAACGTTGAAAAAGTGAAAGCTCAACTACAAACAGGAAAAAATCTCTTTTTAGTTAATGGTGTACTGGCGGATAAGTACACTTTCAAGCAAAACTACTATTTCGCAATGGGTGATAACCGCGGACATTCTGCCGACTCCCGTGAATGGGGTTTTGTACCGGAGGATCACATTGTAGGAACACCGGTATTCATCTGGATGTCGGCCAATGACGGACTGAAGTTTGAGCGCATGTTCTGCTTTGTCTCATCTGAAGGTGTTTCAAGATCATATCTTTTCCATTTCCTGATTGGCGGTGTGGTAATCTGGCTGATTTCAAAGTTCTGGAAAAACAAAAAATCAAAAGAGAAAAAATAGTGACAGCAATATTTCCAACCGCTTTTCTGGGTCCGATTGAATACTACGCCCAGCTGAAAAAACATCCCAACGCTTTGCTTGAGATGCATGAGCATTTCCCAAAACAAACCTTCAGAAGTCGCACCGAGATTTTTGGTGCCAATGGCAAACTCACCATTTCCATTCCGCTCAACAGAAATTCAAGAGAGCATACGCCTATTTCCAAAATGCTGATTTCCTATGATGCGCCGTGGCAGAATTTGTTGTGGCGATCGGTGACTACCGCCTACCGTTCCTCAGCTTTTTTTGAATATTACGAAAGTGAGTTCAACAAACTTGTGTATGCGAAACATGAATTGCTAATTGATTACAACAATGGCTTTCACCAGTGGATTTGCAGCAAAATGAAGCTGGAAGCAACATTGACACCCACCAACGAATACAAAAAAACTTACGAAAGATTGATGGATTTCCGCACGGGCATGCATCCTAAATCGGGATCCACTTTTGTGCATCCTGAATACATGCAGGTTTTCTCTAATAAACTGGGCTTTATTCCTAACCTTAGTATTGTGGATTTGCTGTTTAATGAGGGGCCACACAGCGGCTCCATACTTTAAGTGTAACTTTTACTACAATCACCTATTTTTTTCTAACTTCGTTCCATTGTTCAAACTATGAACCTAACCGGAGTTATACTGGACGACGAGCAGTCGGCCATTGATCTAATAAAAAAATATTTGCCGCTTGTTGCAAGCGACGTTTCCATCATTGGAGAATCAAACGACTTCTATGAAGGAGTAAAAATAATCAACCAATTAAAACCTAACATCCTTTTTTTGGATATTGATTTGCGTGATGAAAAATCAGGTTTTGACGTATTAAACGCTATTGTTCCTTATCACTATAAAACCATTTTCATTACCGCCCATAATGCACATGCAATAAAAGCATTTAAATACTGTGCTATTGATTATTTGCTAAAACCAGTAGATCCTGATGAACTTAAAACAGCCATTGATAAGGTAAAAAAATCAATGTCGGGCGAGTTATTTTTGGATCGATTGCAAGAGTTAACCAATGCAGTAAAGCATAATAAGAAAGCAGAACGGATTTTTGTAAAAACCCACGATGCTATTATTGCAATTGAAGTTAAAGAAATCGTGCACATAGCAGCAGACGGAAGCTATTCTGATATATTTATTTTGGGTAAAAAGAAGATCACCGCTTCAAAAAACATTAAGGAATTCGACGACCTACTCTCAACTTCCGGATTTTATCGTACGCATCAATCGCACTTAATAAACATGCAGCACTTTGATTCCTTCAAAAAAATTGACGGAGGTTATATCTGCATGAAAGACGGAGCAGAAATCCCTGTTTCTACTCGTAAAAAGCAAGAATTTATGGAAATGCTAAAGTCACTATGACAACGCATCACAAAAAGAAATTTAATTCAGCCTTTTCGCTACTTGTATTAATGTTGTGTTTAAACCAATTGGTGGCACAAGACAATATCGCTCTATTACAGTTTAAAAAAAACAAACTAAAACAAGCCAAAAATATTCAGGATGAAGTTCAGATACTTTCAGAGCTTAATCTTTTGTACAACAATCTACTTTCTGAAAAATACGAGGTAGCAAAATTGCTTTATGACAAAGCCATTTCTTTACCAAAAAAGAACGACAGCATTATTGCAGCAGCACTCCTAAATAAAGGTTGGTGCGAAAATTATTCTGGAGAATATTCAAAGGCTACAAATTCTTTACACGAAGCAGCTGCACTATTTTTAAAAAACAAGGATTCTTTAAATTACTTTGTCACACTATCTGAATTATCCATTACACAAAGAAGAGCATTCAACTATCGCGAAGCTGAAAACCATGCAATACTAGCCTATCAATACTTTCTGCGAAATAACATCCTTCAAAAAACTTCAATTGCTGCATATAACGTAGCGTCTGTGTATATGGACCTTGATGAAAACGATAAAGGATTGTATTATGGACAACAAGCTTTAAAATATGCGCAGCAATTAAAAAATGCACATGATCAGGGTTTTGCTTATATGATCATCGGTCGTGTAAATGACAAATTAAATGATGATAAACCAGCCGAACAAAATTATTTGTTAGCCGAAAATGCACTACAAAACACCACATGGTGCATTCCTAAAGGAATAAATTACTTCTATCTAATTCAATTTTATAACAAAAGGCAGGAATTCAACAAATCCTTATACTATCTGGATTTAATAATGAAAAACGACTTATGTCTTGGGCATTCTATTGAAAAAAGCATGGTTTTTAAAACATGGATGCAGACATTGATTTTTGAAAAATCAGGACAATACGATAAAGCAACTCTTTACGCCGAACAATACCTAGCACTTATCGACAGCTCGCTAAAAAGCAAATCCGAACACAGTTCTTATGAATTAAAAGGATTACCTAAAGTATTGATTCCCTATGCACGATCCTTATTCAAATCCGGAAAAATTGACATAGCAAAAAAGGAAGTTGAATATGCACTTGATATTTCAAAAAAATACGGACGAAAAACCGAAATTGAAGAAGAGTATGAATTACTTTCAAAGATTTCCAAAGAACTAGGCGATTTGGAAAATGCTTTAACATTTGAAAAATACCGAGCCCTTTATCATGACTCATTAATACAAGAAAACCGGATAAAAGAGATCTCTAGATTACAAGCTGTTTTTGACACCGAAAACCTGAAGAAAGAGAAAAACATCCTTGCTCATGAAAACGAAGTGAAATCAATGAAGTTAAATCAAAATAAAATCCTCTTTGCCATATTTTCAATTTCTCTTCTCGTTATATCAATTTTAATTTATTTAATTCTTCAACGTAAAAAACTAAAAAGCGAAAGAAACAAAATTGAAATTGAACAACGCTTCTTACTTTCACAACTCAACCCTCATTTTATTTTTAATTCGCTTTCTTCAATTCAAAATTTCATTGTCTCGCGTGACCATATAGAAGCCGGAAGTTACTTGGCCAAATTCTCACGATTAATGCGTAACATTCTAGAAAATTCGCGAGAAGAATACATCCCCTTAGAAAATGAAATAAACACCATTAAATACTACATTGAGCTGCAGCAATTACGATTTAATCACTCTTTTAGCTATTCAATTCAAATCAATGAAGATATCGAATCGCATGTCCTTTCAGTCCCTCCAATGTTTTTACAGCCTTTTATTGAAAATAGTATTGAACATGGATTTTCAGGAAAAGTAAGAGAATGGAAAATAGAAATCAATGCAAAGCGCATCAACACAAATTATATACAATTTGAAATTACCGACAATGGCATTGGCCGAAGAAAAGCAGAAGATCAAAAAAAGAACGATTTTTCTTCCCACAAGTCTTTAGCTACAAAAATCACTAGCGAACGAATAGCATTTTTAAAACAACAAAAGCATACATATTCCTCCATCGAAATATTCGATTTACAAAACAATGAAGGCACGAAAGTCACAATAACATTGCCCTATATTGAAATGATATAATTAATAATCCCCGGTACAGTTCCAGGGATATTTCAACTTGCCTGCACGATATTATTTATACTGACAAACCCAATCGTCATTATTAACAACAAAGGGTACTCCGCCCGGACCGACATCCACTAGCAGATATCAACCCGTTCCTGTCGGATATCAATTCTAACCCCACAATTAAAAATTCACTCAATATATATTTTGCTGTTAAGCTGAAATTGGCAGCACTTAAACTTTTAAACTATACCCACATGAAATCAAGATTATTACTCACTTACCTGCTCCTTTTAGTAGTAAGTGTAAGCAACGCCCAAACTTACATTCAGCAACTTGCCGATGGAAGCGTTAAATTTTCAGTCTCATTTTCCTCTCAAAAAACGGGAGTGCAGGCTTTTATTCGTAAAAATGGCTCGCAATACACCGCGCCTTTTATCACTGGAAATTTACAAGTTAACGCCGGAGTGTACACTTACTCAATAACTGAACCCGCGGCTACTTACAAAACAAATGACAAACTTAACGTTCGTTTTTACGCATATGACCCTCAAGTATTTATTCCTGGACCAACCTCAGATACATGGAGCGCCGACTTTATTTACGGATCAACAAATCCTCCTGGTACCGAACTTTGGAAAACATATACTGACGGGATATACTACTCTGGAGGGAATGTTCAAATACAAAAAGGAACAAATTCTATTGACCTCAATGCTTCCAACAATGGTGATCAGAATGTTGAAATCAAAGGAAATGCAGCAAACAATATGTTCCGTTTGGTAGGCAACACCAATTCATTAACAGGAACTGCGATTGAAATGTATGGCGTTGGCCATCCTACCCGACCAGGAGAATTAGCTTTCACATCGCCATCCCCTTCTTCAAATGTGACTTTCAAATATTTTGATGGGCAACAATGGAGAGAGCGGATGATAATTACAAATGACGGAAATGTTGGAATTAAGAATCAGCATCCTACAGATGCTTTAAGCGTATTTGGAGATATTTCCTTGGGCTACAATTATTCAATCAAAGCCAGAAACACTGGAAGATTCGGTATTTACAACAATTCATCAAGTGCAAACGGCGCTTTCATTGAGATGTATGGTCAAGATATTCCAAGCGATCATATTACTGCGGGCGAACTAACATTAGGAGCGGGCTACAATGCTCCAATTTCTTTTAAAACTTACAATGGCGGCAACAGCTGGACCGTACGTATGTTAATGACTAAGTCGGGCGACTTTGGTATCGGAACTGATGCACCTGAAGCTAAACTTGATGTAAACGGTAAGATCATCAGCCGATCTGATTTAACATTAAGTAAAAAAGGAATCTACCCTTCAATCTTCCGAATAGAAGCAGGCAACAATATGGGCAACAATGGAAGAATTGAAATGTTTGAGGACTTTGATGCTAAATACGGATTCTATTTAGAAGCAAACCACAGCAAGGACAAGCTTTTTATTGGATCACGATTTGGCAACACTACCGACCAAAATATTTTCACAGTTGTCAATGCTGCAAACGGAATCCATGTTGGAATCGGAACCGCCAATCCAGCAGCCACTCTTTCTGTAAAAGGTAAAATTGAAGCCGAAGAAATTGAAGTGAAGTCGGTTGGTGCCGATTATGTTTTTGCCGACTCATACACCCTTACTGACTTAACGGCATTGTCAGAATATATTAAAGCAAATAAACATTTACCCGGAATAGCTCCTGCTTCAGTAACAGAGCAAGGTGTTGAATTAGGCGCCTTCAGCGAAAAACTCCTGGAAAAAATAGAGGAACTGACATTATACATGATTCAATTGAACGAAAAGAATGCTCAGCTAGAAGCTGAATTGAACAAGCTAAAAAGCAAATAATTTTCAACCTCTAAATCATATAAAATCCCAAAGCAACAGAGCGCATAAATCGCGTTGACAAAAAGATAGGGATAAATCATGGCCTAAAAAATATTTATATATGAAACTACTAAAAGTCACATTAAGTCTCTGCACAGCGGCGCTGTTGCATACCGGAGCTTGGGCCGCAGTTCCAACTCCCGACTTTGAATTGACAAATCTATCATCTTCGCCTTACACCTTTAATGGGCAAACAGCTGAATGCGATGCTTGGTTCTTTTATGGCAATGGGCATAGCTCATTGGTAAACCCTATCATCATTTTAAAAGGCTTTGACTTAACCAACAGTGAAGGAAAGGACGAACTTTGGAATACGATGAATCAAAAAGGACTGGCGGCAGACCTTCGACAAATGGGGTATGATATCGTATTGGTGAGCTATGACAATTCCATGGATGACATGGAAAAAAACGCCATGTCGGCAGTGAAAATAATTGACTACGTGAATAGTATGACTCCCCCAACAAGCAGAAATGTTGTAATGGGAATAAGCATGGGTGGATTAATTGCACGCTATAGCCTAATGTATATGGAAAATCTGAATATAGACCACCGTACAAAACTATACATATCATTCGACACACCTCACCAGGGTGCTAATTTACCAATAGGGGATCAAGCATTTATCGATTACTTTCAAGGAAATGGTATTTATGCTGATGCCCTAAAGTCTCAAGCAGCAAAGCAACTCCTCATTTATAATTATTATTCAAATACAATTCCAAGCACCGAGCGAAATGCTTTTAATCAAAAATTGATCGCAATGGGAGACTATCCTAGCGCTGTTGGCTTAAGAAAGATTGCAATTTCAAATGGAAGTGGTGCCGGTTATGAGCGATCAGGGCAAAAAGATGTGGAACCAAGTGGCAACTTATTAAACCCTGGCGACAAAATGATCGATTATCAATATTATGATTGGGCAGTGGACATTAATGGTTTTTCCTATGCCATTTCAAATAAGGGTATAGGCGTAAGACGGGTTTTTTATGGAATGATAGATAAATTTGGTCCCGATTACAATGATTATGAATTGTCCGTTGACTGGACTCCGGTTGACCATGTTCCCGGAGGATATTTCCCCACCAACAAAATGATTGCTGATATTAAAACTGGACATGGTCCAATTTATTCATTGTTCGACAATCATTGCTTTGTTCCTACCACAAGTGCACTGGACCTTAGAAACATTGATGATGATTATTATTTCAGCGTAAGTTTCGCAAAAGACAATGGAAGTATTTGGAGCAAAACCCCATTCGATGACATCTTTGTATACGACAGTGAAGAAAATCATTATCACGAGGAAATATCCTTAGAAATTGAAAGTTTTATCAAAAATCAAATTTCCGTTGAAGATTGCGATTTAACCATTCCAAACACTACACTTTCAGGACAGTTCAAAAGATACACAGCAGGCAAAAGCATCACTGTTGCAGGTGAACCTGACAGAAAATTTATTGCTAAAAATTCATCAAGCGTACGCTTAAAAGCCGGAGAAAAAATTACCTTCGGCACAGGCTTTAAGATTAGTGGAGAAAGCTATTTAAGCGCACAAATTGATCCTTCTTTGAGCTGCCCCTCCTCCACAAAAACAACACTCACCCCATATCTTGTAGGAGCTCCAGTCCCAATCAATTCAGCGATAACTACCATTTCGAACCAGACTCCTGAAACAACAAATTTGGTTGGGGAAATCGATTTGAATATTATTCGAACATATCCAAATCCGACATCAGGAATCATGCACATCGAAATCAGCAGTGGGGTTGACCAGAAAGTGCATATTGGAATTTACGATATTCTGGGAAATGAAGTGATGACTGTTGCAGATGAAATTCTTACTCATAAAACTTATGATGCAGACTTAAGCACTCTAGAAAATGGTTTGTATTTCGTTAAAGCGACTTACAACAACAGCTCTATAGAGAGCAATAAAATATCCTTGATCAAATGACAGTCATTAAATGCATATGAATCAAATTTAAGTTATTGCGTAATTACGGGTGTTGCAGCAGAGGACTGCAACACCTTTTTAAAAACAAATAAAATATCTAAGCGCAAAAAATATTACCCACTAGCCCATAAAAAACAACTGGAAAATAGATGATTAAGCTTCATTCATATTGATCTCTAAGCGCAAAAACAAATTACGCAAACCACTAATTATCAATACTTTAATTCGTAAAAAAAAACATACCTTCTCTATAAATCAATTTTTTTTTCCGATATCATTGCACAAATATTATGTGCCAAACAAAAATATTACGAAAAAGCAAAACTACCTTTTGAAATTTCTTTAATAATGATCAGATAACATATTTCATAAAATGAAAACGCTAATAACTGCATTGATCGCATTGGGATTACAAATTGGACTGCAGGCTCAAGACTTATCAGCCAATCTTAAAATTGAACTTCCCTTCAGTGGTAATGCAAACAATAATGTAAGCAACGATTTCAATGGCGTTATTAATGGCGCAACATTAACCTACGACAGATTTGATATTCCCGATAAAGCATTCCATTTCGATGGCATAAACGATTACATTGAAATTCCATACAACGACAACTTGAACCACCCCGATTCATTCACCGTTTCCATTTGGGCACAAAGCGAAGGTGGATTTACCGAAACTCATGTGATTTTTGATTTTGGCTTTGCCAGAGACTATGGCATTGGAATTCACTACACCTCCAACGAAAAAAAAGTAGGCGCCTTTGCTTTCAATGAAACTTTATTAGATAATGTACCTAATCTGGATAAAGAATGGCACCAATACATTTTGACTTTTAATGGCGATGAACTTCAATACTTTATTGATGGGATACTGAGGGAAAAAAGAACCATCGATGTTACCTCCATCGATCATAACCCTTTGCGCATTGGTGCGCAAAGTAAAAATCTTGCCCGTTACTGGCATGGCAAAATAGATGATTTCAGATATTACGCAAGAGGATTCTCTGCAGATGAAGCACTTGATCTTTTCCGAATCGAAAGTGAAAACCCAACATCCATCGCTAACATCAACAACTATAATTCAAATTCATTTTATCCCAATCCCGCTAAAGAAAGTATTAATTTTTTAACTCCATTAAACTACGAAATCTACAATACCAATGGTGAAGCAGTAGCATTTGGATTTGCGCAGGAAATCAATTTGCAAAATTTAAGCCCCGGTATATACATTATTAAAACAAACAATAACCAAATGTCTTGCGCTCAAAAACTTATAATCACAAAATAATTATGCAAAAAAAGTGTACGCTCTTATCAATATTGATTTGCTCTTTAATCAATCTTTTAGGCCAAAACAGTAATTGCAGCTCTTCACTGACACTTGGCATTTCTTTCCCTCCTGTTTCCAATACCGAACAAAGGAACTTCACAAAACCCTATCTCGATGATTTACAAATAAAGAAAATACGATTTGCCGAAGATTGGGCTTTGCGCGAACCAACAAAAGGCAATTTCAATTGGTCGCCACTAGATGAAAGAATTAATTGGGCCTACAACAACCAATATGAAATTTTACTCACCATACAATCCAACGCTTCAACCTGGGCTTGCTCCAATATTAAAAACGGTCAATCGTGTGTTTACAGTGATAATAACGACTTTAAAAACTACATTGACACCTTACTAAAAAGGTATTCAGGCAAAATCGCAAAAATCCAATTTGGCAACGAGTGGCAAAGCGACTATTGGTATGCAGGAAATGCATCTCAATTTATTGCCAGCAACAATATTTTATACCAATCAGCAAAACAACATTCTCCAACTACCAAAGTGGTTTTAGGTGGATTCACCACCTTTTCCTTGCGCGCGCTCGCAATGTGCAATGGTAAAATAAATACGTTCAGAGATGATGAAGGGAATTATTACGCTACACCTAACTGCAACAACAGCCTCTTCATCAATACCAAAACCAGAATTGATTCGGTTTTGAAACATGCTCTTTACGACATGATAGATCTGCACTTTTACGATGACGTAGAAAACTGGGATATCTACTACAACAACTTTAGTGACACGATTACTAAGCCAATTATAGTTACTGAATTTGGCGGTCCGAATTTGAATTACGAACTCCCCTACTCCGATGCTTTTCAGGCGCAACGACTTGAGCAATACATTAAAAAGATAGAAGATCTGGGGGTGAACGAAGCTTATTTCTTTAAGCTTGTTCAGGGCAGCGATGCCAACGCTGCGCACTTACAATCGGGTTTAATCGACGAAAACTTAAATGTAAAAGCAGCTTACAATACCTTCAAAAATTTTTCGGCCTGCACTACTTCTGAAAATGAAATATCAACGAAAAACGACTTCATGCTTTTTCCAAACCCAGCTCAAAACCAAAGCGTGCTCACTTTTAAAAACCCAAACAACGAATCCTTCCACCTTGAAATATTCAATAGCGAGGGAAAAAGCGTTAAAGAAATCAGCAACCTTACAGGGAATTCTTTGTCTATCGAAAAAAACGACTTGAACAAAGGACTTTTTTTCGTCGTTCTAAGAAGTCCAAACAATGAATACCTGACAAAGAAATTATTATTTATATACTAATTTTTAGATCAAAGCATATGTTGCGTTACTTATTGCTTACACTCAGCATATTAATCATTCATCTTTGCCAGGCTCAAAACTTGCCTGCCTTTCCCGGAGCTGAAGGATTTGGAAGCAAAACCATTGGAGGTCGCGGTGGAAAGATCATTGAAGTCACTAACTTAAATGAAAGCGGTGCTGGCAGCTTAAAGGAAGCATTATTAACACAAAGATCACGGACAGTTATTTTTCGTACGGGAGGCACTATCTCCTTAACAAAAGATCTTTTTATTGACGAACCATACATCACCATTGCCGGACAAACTGCCCCTGGCGATGGAATTTGCATTAGGGGTGCTGCCATCAGAATCAGAACTCATGATGTAATCATCAGAAACTTAAGATTTCGCGTTGGAGATAGTCTTGTTGGACCAGATCCCGACAATAGAGACGGATTAACCATTGAAAACTCTGCTGCCGAAACCGATCCTTCTAAGGAACCTTTCAATATTATCATTGATCACTGTTCGGTAAGTTGGGCCGTTGATGAAAACATGTCACTTTGGTATCCCTGCCACGACATTACCATTCAAAACTGCATTATTAGCGAAGGATTGCACAAAAGTTTACACAGCGTTAAACCCGGAGAAAATCCCGGACACAGCACCGGACTAATAATTGGATGGCACAACAAACAAATATCTGTTCATCACAACCTGTTTGCTCATAACAATGGCCGAAATCCCAACGTTACTTTTGACACTGAAACCGAATTAATAAATAACGTGATTTACAATTGGGGTGATTGGGAAGGCACCATCCTATCAAATTTTGAAAACGTAAACTTCCCTACAAAATCAAATATCATTGGCAATTACTACAAACCATTGCAATACCCTACCTACCCTATTACACTTTCTCAAAATTTAAAAACAAACAACAAGATCTATATTAAAAACAACAGCTCCCCTGTGCTGGCCAAAATGTATCCTAACCTTTATTCAAGTGACGATTGGTGGCTGGTGGATTCCAACAACACTAACTTCAGATCTTACATGCCTGCTTTTACACCCTCCGGAATTAGTGAAGACGACACTTCAATGGTGCTGGATAAAGTTTTAAATAATGCCGGAGCCATCATTCCTCACCTCGATACTGTTGACCGCAGAGCGATATTTTCCACCAAAAATGGGACTGGAAAAATTATTGACAACACCAATCAAGTGGGCGGTTGGCCGCAATTCAAAACAGGAAATGCACTATCTGATCTCGATCACGATGGCATGCCTGATCACTGGGAGGATTTGCATGGGTTGAATAAGAATCTTTATGCCGACGCCAACAACTTCGATCTCAGTCCCGAAGGCTACACAAACATTGAAGTGTATATCAATGGATTATTTGATACTTCAGCAACAACAAAAGTGCTGGACCAATCTCCTATTCGTGCTGACTTTACTTTTACAAATCCAAATCATGCTGAAGCGCACTTCAATTTTAATTTGCCAAACAATAGTGAAGTCGGATTATTTATTTATAATTTGCAAGGAATTCTTATCAAAACTTTAGTCAACTCGTCATTGCAAGCTGGCCAATACCAGTACTCGTGGAACAACACAAATCAAGATGGAGAATTGCTGCCTGGCAACATTTACCTCGTCTTATTTAAAAACGAAAGCAATTGGGTTTGCAAAAAATTAGTCATGCTAAGATAGACAACCATTACTTCACTTTCACGTTAGCTTAAGCATGAGATCACTTACTTTTTCTATCCGAGCAATTTCAATATTATTAATATCGCTCTGCTCACCTTATTTAGCAGGCGCTATCAATTATTACATTGACACAACAGGCAGCGATTCCAACTCAGGAAAATCACCTGCACTGGCATGGAAAACCATCGACAAAGTAAATTCAATTTGGTTTGCTGCTGGAGATTCCATCAAATTTAAATGCAATCAAACATGGCGCGGAAACATCAAAGGAAAAGGCGGCAGCGCGGGGAACTATATCGTTTTCACTAGCTATGGAACAGGTAAAAAACCATTGATTTTAGGTTCTCAAAATAAAAACAACTCTTCCGATTGGGTGAATGATGGCTCTAACCTTTGGAAATCGGTGAATACTTTTAGCGCCGATATAGGCAACATCATTTTTACACTTAACGGCAATATTTCTTTTGGACATAAAAAATGGACCAAAAGTGATTTACTGAATCAAGGAGATTTTTGGTACGACCGCGACGGCTCAAACTATTTGATGATGTACTCTACCCAAAACCCTGCGTCAATTTATACCGATATAGAATGCGCCATCAATAATTACATGGTTACTTTCTCAGGTCAAGAATATATGGTGGTTGAAAATCTGGAATTTAAATATGGCGGAAGCTATTGCATTAAAGGCCACCAGGCCAGCAACCTGATTTTTCAAAATTTAAAAATTACTTATATGGGTGGTGGCGATATGGATCATGCTCAGAACTACACACCAAACCGAAACATTAGATGGGGCAATGCCATTGAGTTCAATGGTAACTCTCATGACATGATTGTACGCAACAATGAAATTGGTGAAATGTACGATTGCGGTGTTGGTTGCGAATTGTTTGTCGCTAACGTTTCAATGTACAACATCTCCTTTTACAACAATATTATTTACAATAGTGGCTTGGCTTCTCTCGACTTTTTTGGTCGCGACAATACGCTTACCTCCAGCTATGACAACATTCGCTTCGAAAACAATACTTGCTACGACGCCGGGGCAGGATGGGGATATGAAGAGCGTCCAGACAAGCACGGCGGTCAGCTGGCCTTTTCTTTCACCAACATATCCAACACCAGCATCACCTTTCAAAACAACTTATTTTACAGTTCATCGGCTATCGGCCACAAATACCCTACTTATTTAATTTATAAATACAACAAGGATCTTGCTACGCTAAATTTAGATTACAACTCGGTGTACCACGAAGACTCCACCAATTACCTCTGCATCCTTTACACCAATGACTCCCTGGTTGATCCTTATGTGTTTTTCCAATACAACAAAAGCGACATCAGCAACTTTAAAACCATCGGCAACAAAGATGCACACTCTTTATTTTCCAATCCATTGATGACCGATCCAAAGGCTTTTGATTTTCATTTACAATCCAATTCTCCTTGTATCGATGCGGGAAACACTGCAGGATTTAACTACGACTTCAGCAATGATTTACGTCCTGTCAATGGTAAGTTTGATATTGGTGCCTACGAAAGCCAACTCACAATTAACACATTGGAACTCCAAAAACCTAAGGAACTTTTCAGAATATTCCCCAACCCCACTGTCGGTGAATTTACAGTGACTAGCGACAGTCAAACCATTCAAAAAATTGAAATTTATTCTTCCATTGGACAGCTCATTGATGAAAACACACAGCTCTCTCCAGGCCTTTACTTTATAAAGATTTTCACCTCCGAAGACTTACCCATTGTGCAACCTTTAGTGGTGAAGTAAACGTTTTGGCATTTCTTACCCAACAACAGATAAATCCTTATCTTCGACCAAATTTCAATTATGAAGCAAAAGTACTTTCTGCTCTTAATTTTTGGTTTGTTTGTGCTGCGCATTGTTTATGGCGTGGTTTCCGAGTTCTGGGGGGAAGATGAACTGCAGATTTACCTTATCGGATTAAAATCTTACACAACAGGAACCTGGCCTTATTTCGGTCCGGATATTGTTTACACCAACACACAAATCCCAGGTGCTTTGCAAGGATTACTGGTAAGTGCTCCTCTTTACATTCTTTCCATTCCCGAAGCACCTATGATTTTCCTAGGCATTTTATCCTTCGCATCTCTTTCTTTACTAGCGACTTATATCTCCAAAAGATTCAGCGATATTCCGAAATGGCTCATTTGGACGATAGTACTCACCACTACATGGGTGATGCACTTCTCAACGAGAGTAGTGAATCCATCTTATGTTTTGCTTTTCTCCATTCCTTTTTTCATCAGTTTCCTGGAAATTATTGAAGTGTATAAGGATGCTTTTATGAAGAAAGGTCTGGCCTTTTTCACTATGGGTATCGCAACAACACTGGTTATGCAAATCCACATGTCGTGGGTTTTACTGCTGCCCTTTACCGGATTTGCTTTTTTATATCTACTGAAAAACACGCCGAAGCATTTCATAAAATACGGAGTTTTTTATGTGCTGGGTGCGCTGATTGGCGCAGCAACCCTCATCCCTACTCTTTTTTACAACGATCCACATGGAACAGGAAATGTAGGTTCCAACATTAAATTCGTATGGGAAAATATCCAAAACATACCTGTGATTTTAACACGTTTCCTTTCTTTCGCAGCTTATGAAATTCCGTATATGATTGGCACCAACACCGATTTGCGATTGGAACTGATTCAAAGAAATATATGGATGGCGCCCTTCACCGCTTTTCTTTACATTGTTGGCTTTGCACAGGTAGCACTTTTTATTATCGGCTTTTTCCAAAAGAATGAAACCAGCGAGTGGAAGAAAATAAAGTGGATCACTTTTTCTTCTTACATCCTTATTTTCCTGAGCTTCTTTTTTTCGATCAAAGGTCCGTCTCCACATACTTTTTACATCATGCTTCCTATCGCCATGATTTATTCTTTTTATTGCTACAGATGGCTGCTGAGTAAAAAAGAAATATGGGGGAGGTTATTGAAAGCGGTTGCCATCAGCGGAATCTCCTTTCATATTTTTCTGGGTATTGATAGCTATTTTACCAAGTCGGTTTACAAAGACAGGGATCGTGTGCAGGAAGCGATTGACAAGAAGGATTACAAAATCCTGGGCACACGCCGCAGCGATGATTGGGGACATGGGTATTGAAGACGAGAGAGAGTGTGTGAGTTTTGAGAGTGACGCATCCTATAAAATTCACTAAATTAACCCCATGATTTCTTTCCTCGGCAAAGTAGCCAAACATATTCACGATAATCACGCCGGCAACACAGAAAACCTTTGTGTGGTTTTGCCCAGCAAACGTGCGGGATTGTTCCTGAAAAAAGAAATCGCTAAAATTTTCAATAAAACGATCTGGTCGCCCTTCATCCTTTCACAAGATGATTTTATACAGGAAATCTGTCAGGCTAAAATCATTTCTTCTTTTGAACTCACCCTCCATTTTTACAGTGTTTACAAGGATTTGCCAAGCGATGTAGAAAAAGACGATTTCAATGAATTCCTGAACTGGGCACCGGCATTGCTGAACGACTTTGATTCTATCGACAGGCATCTTGTTGATCCTGCGAAATTCTTTGGTTATATAAATGAATCACGTGCATTGGAGGTGTGGAATGTTGGCGGAGAACCGCTTTCCGATTTCCAGAAAGATTACCTGCGCTTCTGGAAAAATTTGTATCAGTATTACACTGCACTCAACGAATCCTTAGTAAAAGAACAGTTGCTCACAAGGGGACAAGCTTATCGGAAAACAGCGGAAATCGTTGCCCAACCCGATTATAAAAGTCGCTGGCAAAAAATCATTTTCGCTGGCCATAACGCTTTAACACCCGCTGAAGAAAAAATCATTGTTTCTTCACTCAAGAATGGAAATGCTGAAATTCTTTTCGATAGTGATGAATATTACCTATACAATAAAAGTCAGGAAGCAGGAACCTTTTTGCGCAAATACATGAACAGCTGGAAAGCGTCGGATTTCCGGTGGAAGGAAGATCTGTTGCAAAAAGACAACAAGAACATTAACATCATTGCTTGTCCGCAAAACATCATCCAGGCAAAAGTGGCGGGTGAAATTGTAAAGACCAAATTCCCTTTGAATTCACCGGATTCTGCAGTGATTCTCTGCGATGAAAATTTATTACTCCCCTTCCTCAACCACCTTCCGGAAGACACCACGGCGGTGAATATCACGATGGGATTTCCATTGAAGCAAACCGATTTATATCCTTTGCTCATTCAACTTTTTGCCTTACATGATAATGCTCTTCTGAAAGGAAAAGATTATTTGTTTTACCATCAGGATTTACTGCTGTTGCTGGCTCACGAAAAAATGCAGCTTGTTACCGATAAGGAAAAACACAATGATTTCCGACAGTGGATCACCGCTAATAACAAGGTCTACATCACAACGGAAAGATGCATTGAATTTCTTGGAGAAGAAAGTCGCTTCCTTCTCGCTGCGACCAACAAAACAGGAAAAGGTTTTCTCTCCAGTATGCTACAACTGACCTTAGTCCTTAAAGAAAAATACGGCGATGACCGGCCGGTGGAAAGCGAATACCTTTTTACCTTTTATACTTTCCTGCAAAAACTATCGAACCTCGTTGAGAAATACCAGCTGGAAGAACTCAATAATCTCAAAGCACTCAAGAGAGTTTGTATCAAACTCATCAAGCAGGAGAAACTGGCTTTTTATGGCGAACCGCTGAGAGGCTTGCAAATCATGGGGATGCTGGAAAGTCGGACACTGGATTTTGAGAACATAGTCCTACTTTCCGTCAACGAAGGAGTAATTCCTAAAGACAAACAACAGCAATCGTTTATTCCTTTCGATATCAAGAAAGAATTCGGATTGCATACGCACCAGGAGAACGATGCAATTTTCGCGTACCATTTTTACCGATTGTTGCAAAGAGCGAAAAATGTTTACCTGTTATACACTTCCGCCGGCGATGGCATGGGCGCACAAGGCGAAAAAAGCAGGTTCCTCAAACAAATTGAAATGGAATATGCAGGCAAGGGCAATCCCAATATTACCTTGCATTCTACGCAAGCTGCACTTCCTTCATCAGCAGGAAAGAAAGGAGATATCGATATTGAAAGCTCTGTCAACATCATCGAAAAGCTCGGCAGCATGGCCGAAAAAGGTTTTTCTCCTTCTGCCATCAATAAGCTGATTGCCTGTCCGCTCGATTTCTATTACCGCTATATTCTTGGTTTGGGTGAACTCGATGAAGTGGAAGAAGACATTGAAGCGAGCAGTATGGGAACCGCCATTCACAACACTTTGGAAAAAATGTACCGCCCTTTCGTAGGCAAAGTTCTGCCTGTCGACGAAGTGAAAAAGATGCTCCTGTTGGTGGAACCTTACCTGAAAACTTCCTTTGAAGAAGTTAAAATCAGCGAAATCAGCCAGGGAAAAAATCATCTTACTTTCAACATTGCAGTGGATGTTATTATACAGTTCCTGCGCAATGAAATCAGTTATCTGGAAGAGCTAGCCATCGAGAACCAGGTGCTGACTATCGTAAGTCTGGAAAGTAAAATCGAAGGCGAACTGGAAATTGAAGTTGGTGGCAAAACACAAATAATAAAACTGAAGGGAATTGCCGACAGGATTGATAAAATTGGCAATACCATTCGCTTGGTTGATTACAAAACCGGCAGCGTAAAAGATGATGAATTGTCGTTCACAATGGAAAATATTTCTTCCACCAAAAAATCAAAAGCCTTGCAGCTGATGTGGTACAGCATGCTTTATCTTGAAAACCATCCGGAGATTAAATCCATTACGCCAGGAATTATTTCTTTCCGCTCACTGAGCAAGGGAATGATTGGTATCAAATACAACAACCAAAACACTGCTGATGTTGCAAGCTGTCTTGAATTCAGACAACAATTAAAAATGATTTTTGAAAATCTGTTTGCGGGAAATATTCGGTATTCGCATAGTAGTGACGCGAAGTATTGTCAGTATTGTTAGACTTTACTCAGGCATAGCAATAGCAGCGGTATCCACCTGCAAAGTATCCTCCGACTCTACCTCCAAAGTTTTTCTCGACGCGAAATTGAACATTGCATTTTCCTTGGCAGCAATTTCAAACTGAATAGCAGATAAGCTGGCCAACACAGAAATCAATGGCACATTTTCGCTGATGTTTTGCTCCCATGAACTCATTATTCCATCGCTATCCACTGTTTCACTGATATCAACATAGCGTATGTTCAAGGAATAACGAGAATTAAAAGCTGCGATGCCATCATTGATTTTTCCAATTTGCAATCTCATCGCTTCGCCATAATTCATCACATAAATAGCAGCAATATCCTGATTGTCCTTGCCTAAAGGAATACTATCTTCATCACGACCACCGCTTTCTTCCACCATCTTTGACTTGCATTCATCGATAAGTCTGAGCGTATTGGCAACATTATAATGCAGGGTATGAAGAGGATCATCGGGGTCGAGATGAGCAAACAGATTAGCACTATTTTCCGACTGCAATTTTGCATTCTCATCAAGCTTTAATGAAATATCGTGGTAATTATTCAGCAAGGATCTCGTTGGTTTGAATGGCTGAGTAACAACAATTCCCAAAGCGATATTAAACAACATGAAATACATAGCATAGGTAGCCAGAAGAGATTTTTGCTTATTAATGTAGCGGGCAATAAGATAAAGAATCACAGCTACCAGCGACAGCAGACAAGCGCCTATAAAAGCCAGCGAAGCCCCAAGCCAGTGTTGCATCCTGAACAGGAAGCCTACCCAAAATAAAAAAGAGCAAATAAAAAGGAAAACTGCGCTTACAATATTCATGGTACTACAGGTTTAAATCTAAAATATCCGAAGACTCTTTTTGTTTATCCGTCTGCTGCCCCACTCTTCTGCTTCTGTATTTATGAATAAGAAACAAACCGAAAGTAAGAGGCATGAGCAACATTGATAAAAAGCGCAGAAAAATTCCTCCGGGCCAATGTTGTATAGTAAGTAGCAATGCTAAAATCAAAAAAAAGAAAGTAATAAAAGAGAGGATGTACACGGTTATTCTCATAATGATTTATTTTGGCATGATTCAAATTATCCAGAGGCGATGCTAAACTAGAAAAAAAACGAGAAATACAAAATCATTTGTCCATGCGTGTTTTTTTTTCTCGCGTCTGTCAAACTGAGGGTACTCCCGAAGGACCTACCGTCCTGTATGTCACGAATATTTTCAACGCAAAGGACGGCAGGTCCTTCGGGAGCACCCTCAGTTTGACACACGCGAGGAATGAACAAAAAAAAACGAAGGATTGCTTCGGGTTTTCGGGTACGAAAACTCCTCGCAATGACGATCAGCAGTAAAAAAATCCTACGACATCCTATCCCTATAATCCTCGTACTTAAACTTACGGTTCAGTTTGAATTTACCATTACTCTTCAAAGTACCGAGAGAGGGATGATTCACACCGTTGAACATGGTTGTTTTCACGAAAGTGTAATGCATCATGTCTTCGAAGATAAGAGTATCACCTACCTTTAGTGGTTTATCAAAACCGAAGTCGCGGATAAAATCTCCGGAGAGACAAGTCGGACCACCAAAGGTGTAAACATGTTTAGGCTTCTTTGCTTTTGATTCACCACGAACAGCAGGTTTGTAAGGCATTTCCAGACAGTCGGGCATGTGACAGGTAAACGACACATTCATCACCACCGTCTTTTGGTTATTGGCTTCAACAATATCATCCACCCTTGCGAGCAGGAAACCCGTCTTCCAGCCGATAGCTTCTCCTGGTTCGAGATAAACCTCAACGTTGTAATTTTTCTTGAAATTCTTGATCAGTTCGATAAGTAATTCTGTGTCGTAATCATCGCGGGTGATATGATGTCCGCCACCAAAATTCACCCATTTTGCTTCGTGCAGCAAATGACCGAATTTGCTTTCCACCGCTTCCAAAACTCTTTCCAGTGAATCGGAATTGCTTTCGCACAAAGCGTGGAAATGCAAGCCATCAATGCCTTTCGGCAAATGTTTAGGCATGTGCTCTGCAGTAATGCCCAAGCGGGAACCCGGTGAACAGGGATTATAGATCGCTGTTCCTACATCAGAATATTCAGGATTGATACGCAGTGCACAATGCACCTTCTTTTTATTTTTCAGAACCTTCCCTTTCAAACTCTCCCATTGTGAAATAGAATTGAAAGTCAGATGCGAATTGTACTTGATATAATCGTTGATTTCACTTTCCTGGTAAATCACCGCACAAGCATGAGAATCCACCCCCATTTCCTCGTAGCACAAGCGACTCTCGTACAGAGAGCTTGCAGTGCAACCTGCCAGGTATTTTTTCATCATAGGAAAAGTACTCCACATCGCGAAGCCTTTAAGGGCGCACAAAATTTTAGCGCCACTGGCGTCCTGCACACACTTCATTTTCTCCATGTTCGCGATGAATTTCACTTCATCCAGAACGTAACAGGGATTAGGGATAGATTTTAAGTCCAAGGTATTACAATTTGAAGGTTAAAATAAAAGTCCAGCGGCGGCTAAACTTTTACTTTCAATTTTATTTCTCGAATGCCAGAGGCTTGTCGATTTCTTCGTGCCAAGGCAAACCGTATTGGCCCAAAACATCAAGGAAAGGATTCGGATCAAATTCCTCAACATTCCAAACGCCAGGCTTCATCCATTTTCCGGTAGCCATCAATAACGCACCGATCATGGCAGGAACACCAGTGGTGTAAGCAACTCCCTGACCTTGTACATCATTATATGCATCCTGGTGCTTGCAATTGTTCCAGATGAAATAAGTTCTTTCCTTACCATCTTTCACACCGCGGATCTGGCAGCCGATCGAAGTCTGACCCGTATAATTTTCACCCAAAGAACCCGGCTCAGGCAACAAAGCCTTGAGAAATTCGATAGGTACAATATCGTGGCCCTGGAACTTGATTGGTTTGATGCTGGTGATACCGATGTTTTGCATTACGCGCAGGTGAGTAAGATACTCCTGTCCGAAAGTCATCCAGAAACGGGCTCTTTTCAAAGTCGGGAAGTTTTTCACGAGCGATTCCAATTCTTCGTGGAAAAGCAGGTAGCTTTCTTTAGGCCCCACTTCCGGGTAAGTTACCGGGCGGTGCACCGACAATGGATCAGTTTCTTTCCACTCGCCATTTTCCCAGTATTTTCCGCGTTGAGTAATCTCACGGATATTGATTTCGGGATTGAAGTTGGTGGCAAAAGCTTTTCCGTGATCGCCCGCGTTGGCGTCAACGATATCGAGGTAGTGAATTTCGTCGAAATGATGTTTTGCAGCATAGGCAGTGAATACCCCTGTTACTCCTGGATCGAATCCGCAACCGAGCAAGGCCATGATGCCTGCATCTTCAAAGCGTTTTTTGTAAGCCCATTGCCAGCTGTATTCAAACTTGGCAACATCTTTAGGCTCGTAGTTGGCTGTATCGAGGTAATGTTTTTTGGTGGCCAGACAAGCGTCCATAATCGCCAGATCCTGGTAAGGAAGAGCGATATTCAAAACGATATCCGGATTGTATTTATTGATGAGGGCAATTACGTTTTCGGCGTAATCGGCATCCACCTGATCGGTTTTAACACGGTTTCCGCCTATTTCAGCAGCAATTGCATCACATTTCGACTTGGTTCTGCTGGCGAGAACAATTTCAGTAAAAACTTCAGGGAGACGGGCGCATTTCTTGGTAACTACGTTACTCACACCACCCGCTCCGATAATTAATATTTTAGCCATCTTTTTTTTATTTAATGGCGCTAAAATATAAATTAAAATCCCCCGAAAAGAAGGTTGTTAAAAACTTGAAGAAAATTGTGATTAAATCAACCCCCTTTGGATTTTCCAAACGATTTCCTCGATGTTTTTGTCTTCACCGTAGGGATCGTAAGTGGATTTGAGATTGTGCCCGAAAACAATAGCCAGTCCCTGCCAGCAAGCCGCTGAAAAAGAACCGCGCATCTCGCTCACCAGTTCATAGGACGAATGGCCCGTTTCCCTATCGATCAACTTAAACAGGATTTTTCCCTGAGTGATGGTAAGATTTTTTAATTCGTCTCCATATTTATCAACCAAAGCCTTTTCTACTTTTTTCATGATTTTGCGACGCTCGTAATCATTTTTTGCCGCGGCCAGCTCTCCTTCGCATTCCTTTAATTTTTCTGCTGCGAGAACAGCATATGGATACACTTTCTTCACATAACGCTGGAGGCGTTGGTATTCTTTATATTCCTTGCTTAATTTCTTTGCTGCATTTTTACTCAGATGAATCTCGATGTCCCTCACATAAGTAACAATAGTGGTATCGCCGTTGCGTATCTCCAATTGCGTATAGGTATCGTCGTTCTGCACCTGTGCAAAAAGGGAGCCCGGGCTTAAGAAAGCCGCTAAACCAAGGATGATATATAACTTTTTAAATTGCATTTAAAGTATTAAGGTAACGAATCACAAAAAATATTCCAACTCAATCTTAGCTGTTAATACGTTGTGTCCATGCCTTTTGATATGTTAAATCATTATATTTTTTCACATCCTGTTTGTTTCTGCCCTGCAGCCAAGAAGCAAAGAGAGCCACCGTTTCATTGTGTGTATCGTCCTGCAAATCCTCTTTTTTGAAGTTATTGGCGATGAAAGAGGTGCCGTAGCGACCGCTGATAAACTCTTCATGATTGAAGACCGTAAGCGCAAAACGCAACGTTGTCTTCACTCCCGTGATGGTATATTCGGAAATTGCCGACTTCATTTTCTCAATTGCTTCCTCGCGTGTTTTACCGTGGGTGATGAGCTTGGCAATCATGGAATCGTAATACACCGACACCTCCCCGCCTTGTTCAAAGCCGTCATCCACACGCACCCCCAGGCCCTTCGGCACCGAATAATGAGTGATGACACCGCTATCAGGAGCAAAATCGTTGGCGACATCTTCGGCGTAAACCCTTACTTCAAGGGCGTGACCGGAAATTTTAAGGTCTTCCTGACGGAAAGCCAACGCTTCTCCCTGCGCCACTTTAATTTGTTCCTTCACCAGGTCGAGACCGGTGATCATCTCCGTCACCGGATGCTCCACCTGCAAACGCGTATTCATCTCGAGGAAATAGAAATTCTTTTGTTCGTCAACGATAAACTCAACGGTTCCGGCGCCAAGGTAATCGCAGGATTTGGCCACGTTCACAGCACACTCCCCCATTCTTTTCCTGAGGCCGGCATCCAGAATCACCGACGGTGCTTCTTCCACCACTTTCTGGTGGCGGCGCTGTACCGAGCAGTCGCGTTCAAAGAGGTATAAAACATTGCCGTGCATATCGGCCATCACCTGGAATTCGATGTGCTTCGGATTGAGGATATATTTCTCAACAAACACGGCACCGTTTCCAAAAGAAGCCTCAGCTTCACCGGTTGCTCTTTCAAAAGCCGACTCCAGTTCATCATCACTATACACCGCGCGCATCCCTTTACCCCCACCTCCTGCAGAGGCTTTAATGAGTACAGGATAACCTATTTTCTTTGCAATTTCCTTTACCTCTTTATGATCTTTGATAGCTCCGGGAGAACCAGGAATAACGGGAACTTCAAACTTCTTCACCGCTTTTTTGGACTCCAGCTTATCGCCCATGATTTTCATAGAGTAAGAAGACGGTCCGATCAAACGAACACCCTCTTTCTCCAAACGTTCGGCAAACACAGGGTTTTCCGATAAAAAACCATACCCAGGATGCACCGCATCAACTTTCTCATCCACGCACACTTTAATGATCTTCTCAATATCGAGGTAAGATTCACGGGAAGTCTGACCACCGATCGCCACCGCTTTATCTGCCAGTTTTACGAAAGGCATGTTTTTATCAACATCAGAGTATACTGCTACAGTCTCAACACCCATCTCTTTCGCAGAGCGGATCACTCTTACAGCAATTTCACCCCTATTCGCAATCAGTATCTTTTTTATGACTTTTTTAAACATAATTTCTGCTTTAACGTTTCCTAATATGAAAATCGAACATTTTTGACGAATTTCAGTTTTTATTAGTATATTTTAAAGTAAGTTAGCATTTAATTCAATAGGGACGGAAGTATGTACTTGACGCTGACAACAGATCGCACGAACTTGTGGTGGCTGATAGCGCTCGCTTTCGTAATCGCCCTGGGATACTTCCTCCTGACAGCCCTTAGTTTCAAAGTTTACAAAAAAGTGAAAAGGCACTTTGCCATTCAGTATGCCATCTCAAAAGACAAGAAAATACAACGCGGCATTGAAGAAGAAAGGATTTCAACGGAAAAAGGCTTCAAGATACGTTTGTACCTGCAAATCATTCTCGGATTGGTTTTACATGTCAATCTTTATTTTGTGATAAGTTTGATTTTTGATCTTTTTGAATGGTGGTATATCTACATTTGTATCGCGCTGTCGGCAATTACTATTTTTCTGACCAACCGCGCTTTTAAATATATCGACCATAGAAAAGCACGAAAAGAATTTGCAGAAACCCATCCCCCTGAATAAAAATTACAAGCAATGAGCATTGAACAATTCTCCAATCAAATCAACACTTCCTTCAGCTTTAATGGAAAAAGCATCCTTCTTGGAGGTGCTACTTACAACAAAACCATTGTCAAAGGATCGCAGGTAAGAATACCGCTGGCAACAATCAACCGCCACGGACTCATTGCCGGCGCCACCGGAACCGGAAAAACAAAGTCCATACAGCGCATCGCTGAAGCCTTGTCGGAACAAAGCGTTAATGTTTTGCTTATGGACATTAAGGGCGACATCAGTGGAATTTCCAAAGCAGGCAGCGAAAATCCTAAGATCAGAGAAAGAATGGAAAGCATTGGTGCTGCGTGGGCTCCACAACAATACCCTACCGAACTCATGACTATTTCCAATGAAAAGGGTTTGAGAATGCGTGCTACCGTTTCCGAATTTGGTCCGGTACTTTTTTCAAAAGTCCTTGAACTAAACGAAAACCAGGAAGGCGCAGTAGCCATCGTTTTTAAATATTGCGACGATAAAAAATTACCTCTTCTCGACATCAAGGATTTCCGTTCAGCACTGCAACACATAGCAGAAGGTGACGGCAAAAAAGAAATCACACAAAACTACGGCGCCATTTCCACAGCCACTTCGGGCGTGATCATGCGAAAGTTGCTGGAGCTGGAAATGCAGGGCGGCGATAAGTTCTTCGGTGAAAAGTCCTTTGAAGTGGAAGATCTTCTGCAAAAGGACGACAAGGGCAATGGCTATATCAACATTTTGCGACTTACAGATATCCAGGATCGACCGAAGCTCTTCTCTACTTTCATGTTGTGTTTGCTGGCGGAAATTTACAACAGGTTCCCGGAGATTGGCGACAAAGGAGAACCGAAACTGGTCATTTTTATCGACGAGGCGCATTTGATTTTCAAGGAAGCCTCCAAAACATTGATGCAACAGTTGGAAACCATCATTAAGCTTATTCGAAGCAAGGGCGTTGGAATTTTCTTCTGTACACAATCACCTGCCGATATTCCGGATGTAATATTGAGTCAGCTTGGCGCTAAAGTACAACATGCCCTGCGCGCGTTTACAGCCAAAGATCGCAAGGACATCAAACTCGTAGCCGAAAATTTTCCTTCTTCGGATTTCTATAAAACCGACGAGCTTCTGACAGAACTTGGAATTGGCGAAGCATTGGTAACAGTGCTCAGCGAAAAAGGAACTCCTACCCCACTTGTTCATACAATAATGTGTGCACCACAATCACGCATGGATGTGCTCACTTCTGCCGAACAGGATGAAATCGTAGCTGCATCGGAAATCGCTGCCGAATATAATGAAGTGATCGATCGTCAGAGCGCCTACGAAATACTCAAAGGAAAGCTGGAACCTGCGCAGGAAGAAATGCCGGAGGAAGAAGAAAAAGTGGTAGAGGAAAAAGAAGAGAAATCATCGGGCATTGGTGAAACAATAAAAGCAGTGGCGAACAGCAGTGTTACCAAAACCATAGTCCGCGAAATTACCAGAGGCTTGTTTGGCGTGCTTTTCGGATCACCAAAAAGAAGCACTACATCGAGGAGAAAAAAGAAGAATTCTTTTTTTTAAATACCCAACCTATACCATAACAGTAAAAAAACGCATAAAAAAGCGCAGAGCAATGCCCTGCGCTTTTTTTCATTATTCATTTAAAAGTTACTCCACCATTATCTTCATCCTGCTTACTGCCGAACCAGAAGTAATTTCTGTAAAATAAATCCCTGGAACCAAAGTTGAAACATCCAATGCATTTGAGCCACTCAGGTTATCCTGCTGCAAAAGCAACTGCCCTTGCAACGAATACAACTTGAAAGATGCATTTTGCAAAGTGCCTAAATCTACCTGCAGCATTTCCGAAGCAGGATTAGGATAAATGCTCATTACTGCTGCTTTTGTATCTTCGACTGAAGTTGCAAAATCAATTTCATTATATAAAGCCGCAATTTCTGAGTAATTCAGCGCTCTGTTGTAAATACTGATATCATCAATAACACCTTTGAAATATCTTGTTCCTCCGCTCTGCATTCCAAAATAAAGGTCGTTAACCGCTACGGAATTAATTGTGGCAAAGGATGCCAGTCTAGTAGAATCTGTTTTAACTCCGTTTACAAACAATTTATGATCTCCGCTATTGGTCCATTCAAAAACCACATGATACCAAACCCCGTTATTAAAAGTAGGAGTACAAGTAACTCCATTTGCTGAATATGTAGGGTTCCCGGTAGCTATCAAAGGTGTGCCCGAAGAGGTCATCAGCAAATACTGATCAGTAGATTTTGAATTGGCCCATCTGGAAACAATTGCCTGCTGATTAGTATTATTACTCATTTTTACCCAAGCACTTATGGTTAATCCTGCACTTACATTCAAGGCAGAATAATAAGGCACCTTAATGTTGTCATTACCATCAAAAGAATATGCTGCATTTGGATTTCCGAAGCGATCTGTAGTTTTAGAAGCTCCCGTTACCACGCCATTATTTACACCAACATCGGCACTAGCATTTCCTGAATTGAAATAATATTTTGCCACAAGACCGTCTGTAGGTGCCTGGGCAAACAAAACCACACTTAAAACTGTGAGGGAAAAAAAGAGTAATTGTTTTTTCATTTTTTACTGGTTTAAAGTTTGGCCAAAAGTATTTTGATTTGCTACCGAATGTCCTACCCTAAAAGGGTGGATTTTGAATCATCAATTCTCTATACCTTTGACAGGTAAAATCCTGTATCTTGATCATCGACCAATACATCCATCCGAAATTAAAGAGCGATGCTAACACCTTTCGCCGCGCACGCTTCATGATTATGTATGTCACAATCGCTGGTAGTTTGGCATTACTCATGGGGATTTACAACTTTTTTGTTATTGGCATTAACGCCAACACCATTGTATTGCTCACTGCATTAATATTTTCAGGTCTTGTGATTTTAGTGGTTAAAAATTCGGGAGATCTCGACATACCTGCTTTTCTTTTATGTGCTGTAGTATGGGCTGCATCAGTGACTTCTGCCTGGAGAACAGGAGGTATTCACTCCATGGATTTACAGGCGGTGATTAACGTTCCTGTAGCTGCCTATATTTTCAAGGGAAGAAAAGTTGGTTTCTATTGGTTGGTGGTGATTCTGCTTACCTTCCTCGGTTTTTATTTACTTGACTATTTTTCGGCATACGACTATAGTCTGGACCTAGAGCAAACCTCCAGCGAAGGCTATTACATGAAGCGCCTCATGTTTATATTAAATATCGCCGCTCTTGTTTTGTTTTACGAATACTCCATGAAAAAGCAAACTCAGGAGCTTATTGAAAGAACGAATATGGAAAAAGTGCGACAACAAATCGCCCGCGACTTTCATGACGAAATGGGTAATAAACTCGCAGCTATTACGCTCAACAGCAACCTTCTTTCTCTTTCCAACACAACAGATGAAAAAACAAAAGACATTTTAGGAAAAATTGAAATAACATCTAAAGTCTTGTACCAAAGCTCACGCGATTTCATCTGGGCCATTGATACAAAAAGTGATGATCTATCGGAAGTATTTGATTACCTCAAAGATTTTGGCGAGGATTTCTACCAGTCGCTACATATAAATTTTTATACCACCACCCAGCCGGAAACCTTACCCAAACTTATTTTGCCTCCCTACTTTGGACGGCATATCATCATGCTTTTTAAGGAGGCCATGACCAATGCCGCCAAGTACTCCAATTGCAAAAGAGTGGATCTCAGTATCGGCATCAGAGACAATTTTGTTTTTATTGAAGTGAAGGACGATGGAGACGGCTTCGATAGAAGTACCATCAAGAAAGGAAAAGGACTTAACAACATGCAACACCGCGCAACACAAATGCAAGGCGATTTTAATATCATCTCCGAGATAAAACGGGGAACACAAATACAATTGAAAATATCTGTATAAAATGCACAGAATAGTCATCATAGAAGACAATCCGGAAATCCGGGAAGCTTTCTCACTGCTCATCGCCATGAATGACAATTTCACAGTGGGAGGAAGTTACGAGAGTTGTGAAGAGGCATTGGAGAATTTAAAGCAAGATAAGCCGGATATTGTATTAATGGATATTGATTTGCCAGGCATGAGTGGCATTCAAGGGACACAACAGATCAAGAAATTGTATCCGAAAATCTCTATATTAATTATCACTGTTTTTGAAAACAGCAAAACCGTTTTTGATGCGCTTTGCGCCGGAGCCACAGGTTATCTTACCAAAAGCAGTGATAAGGAAAAACTGATGACAGCCCTCGACGAAGTGGTAAAGGGCGGAGCACCCATGAGCACACACATAGCTAAAATGGTGGTACAGTCATTTCAAAAAAACATGAATTCACCTCTTACCGAAAGAGAAACTGAAATTTTATCCCTTCTTGCTGCCGGTAAAAGCTACAACAACATTGGCGACACCCTGTTTATCTCAAAGGATACCGTGAAATTTCACCTGAAAAACATCTACATTAAGCTTCAGGTAAACAACCGGTCAGAAGCGATTGAAAGAGCAAATAAGGACAAATTGATCTAAGCTCCCTTTTTCCCTCTAATCTCCCCTAGAGTAATACACGTATTTTCATCTTTTCCCACAAAAAAATCACTGTTAACGCTCTGATTTTTAATTTGTTTTCCTTATCTTAAAAGACAATGAAAGGATTTGAACTAACATTCAGATCCATATGGGCACACACAAAGGGATTTTCACTTTTTTCCATTTTATTTGGCGCAATCCTTAACGGCTTGCCTTCTACATCCTTTTGTCAGTCAGCCAGCATGGATCGCAACAATCACCTTCACAGCACTTCAGAACATGAAGTGATAGAGGTGTTGGAGCAATTCCATCACGACAATTTCAGTGATTCTCTTTTCTGGTCGAGGATCAAAAGTTCGTGGACGGGCGACGAACAGTACTATGATCTGGCGCGCCAGAAACTCATTGGTTTCATTTACGAAACCGAACACCAATTCATGCAGGAATGCATCAGCGAGGGGAAAGTCGATAGCGGCAAACTCCTCGCTTTTAAAACAAAAATGGATCTCCTCCTCCCCGACAAACTAAACTCCTTCCTTCCCGAAGCAAAGAAACGCGCCATGGAAGGTCCGGTCCCACAGCCTGCTCCCCTCGAATGCGACAATCTTGATTTTGAAAAATGTGATTTCACGAACTGGCAGATGTTTGAAGGGAATGTGGATGGTAACCTTTTCGGTTATACCAATATTATTTCCAGCGGCACTTTCGGCAATAATTTTCCGGTGAAGGATATGCAACACAGCATCATTCAAAGTCAGGGAACCGACCCTAATGTCCCTATTAATATGATCAAACCAGGCGGAACCTGCTCGGCAATGGTAGGTGATGGCAATGGTACGGGAGGGAAAGCTTCAAGCATTCGCCGGACTTTCGCCGTAACTCCCGATAACTATAATTTCTATTACAGCTATGCCGTGGTCATGCAAAATCCCGGACACAATGTTGGTGAACAACCTTATTTCAGGATCCGACTCTATGATCAGGGCAATGCCTCCATCTCCTGCGCTGAATATGAGGTTTATGGCGGTAACGGTGATTCTGACTGGATGGGTGTTGGTACAGGCAATAACGTAATCAACTATGTAGATTGGCAATCGGCTTTCATTCCTTTACAAGCATATATCGGTCAGAACATGACCATTGAATTCACCACCGGCGATTGCAGTCGGGGCGGGCATTTTTGCTACGCTTATATTGAAGGAGAATGCAACATCCCGATGAAACTCAGCGACACTGCAACCTGTGTAGGAAAACCAGTTACCATCACTGCGCCCGACGGTGCGAGAACTTACTTATGGTCGAATGGCGCCACTACTCCTTCTATCACCACAGAAATCCCAGGTGAATACTGGGTGCGTATGGAGGGTACTGCCGGAGGCTGTTTCGCTTATGATACTGTCCATATCGGGACTTACGCAATCAGTAGTGCCAGTTTTACTTTGGATACTGTTTGCCTCGGTGAAGAAACTTCCTTCATAGACAAAAGTTATCCTGCCAATACCATTGCTTCTTGGAAATGGGATTTTTTAAATGATGGAACTACCGATAACACCACTCCCGAACCAACAAACACTTATGCTGTAGCGGGGAACTTCACAGCCAAACTGACCATCACTAATATTCATGGTTGCGTAGACGATACTACGCGTCAGGTTTTTGTAGCGCCAAAACCTGTTGCGGCATTCACTTCCTCACTAGCCTGCAAGAACGATTCAACTGTTTTTACCGATGCTTCCACAGGAACCATCAGCAAATGGAATTGGGATTTCTACAACGATAAAACGAAAACATCTATCATCAAAAACCCTAGGTTCCTTTATCCGAATCAAGCTGCTGCAACAGCAAAATTAAAAGTCACTACGCAATATGCTTGCGCTGATTCCATCACTCATCCTATCGCTTACCACCCAATGCCAATAGCCTCCTTTACCCAAAACAACATTTGCTTTCCATCAGCAATGTCTTTTAACAGTACTTCCTCTGTTAACGGAGGGAGCATTGCAACAACAAAATGGGATTTTGGTGATACGCTGGGAACAGCTACGGGCACCACACCTTCCTACAATTATATAAGATACGGCACACACCAGGTGAAACTAAAAGTCACTACCGATAAAAACTGTGTAGATAGTACAACACAAAGCATCACCGTTTATGAAAAACCGAAAATTACTTTCAATACAATTGATGTGTGCGACAAAACGGCAACAACATTAACCAATACTTCATCACTCACTTCCTCCGCCACTTTCGCATCGTGGCAATGGGATATACTGAACGACGGATCCAATGAATACTCCACGAAAGATGCCTCTCATCTTTTTTCTGCTCCGGGCACTTACCGTATTTTACTGAAAGGAACTACCTCTGAAAACTGTTGGGACACCTTATCGAAAAGCGTTACCATCCATCCTAAACCTGTTGCAAAATTCAACTCTTCCATTGTATGCAGCGGAAAACCTAGCACCTTTACAGATCAATCAACAGGAACTATCGCCAGCTGGAAATGGGATTTCGATAATGATGGCGCTGTGGAAAGCAACACCAAAAATCCGACTTACAACTACAACAGCGACGGGACTTTTTCTGCTGAGCTGAAGGTAACCAGCGATAAAGGATGCGTGGATTCAATCATGAAGAGCGTACTTATCAATCCTTTGCCAAAAGCGGCTTTCACAAGCACTAATGTATGTAAGCCAAACCCTATGCCTTTCAGCAATACTTCTACAGTCAATCCGGGAAATATTAAGTCGGTGAAATGGACTTTTGAAAACACCAGCAGCATTGAAAATAATCCATCACATGTTTTTGCTGCACATGGCGCGCACAGTGTAAAACTCTTTGTTCAATCCGACAGCGGTTGTACCGACAGTATTACTAAACCTGTAACTTACTTTGAAAAACCTGTAGCCCAATTTACTGCGAACGATCAATGTACCAATACCAACGTCACTTTCAACAATAGTTCATCCGTAGCCACTTCTTCTATAAGCGAATGGAAATGGGACATTGGGAATGATGCAAGCATAGATTACAACACACAAAACAGCACTCACACGTTCACTACAGCAGGAAGCAAGCCGATAAAATTAATTGTAAAAACTGCGCAAGGTTGTTCTGATACAGTTACAAAAAACATCACTGTAAATCCTATTCCTGTTGCTGCTTTCAGCAAGAAAGACACCTGTGTTTCCGATTCTGCCTTATTTACCAACAACTCTGCTATCGCCAGCGGAAGTATTGTTAACTACAACTGGAATTTCGGCAACAGTAAAAACTCGTCACTAAAAAATCCTAAATGCAAATTTGCAGGCGACGGTATTTACAACGTGCAGCTTATCGTTACTTCTGATAAAAACTGTAAGGACTCAACAACACAACCTATTAACATCTGGCCACTGCCTACACCTGATTTTTCAAGTGAAAGCATTTGTTTTAAAGAGAAAAATATTTTCAGTAATGCCAGCTCCATTTCGTCAGCCAACACTGCAAACAGCATCGCGCAATACAACTGGAAGTTCGATGCCAATCAACACTCAAACAACGCAGCGCCTGAAAACACCTTCCTCCGTCCAGGCTCCTTTCCTGTTCAACTGATGTTAAAATCGAATCACGGTTGTGTGGACTCCATTAAGAAAAACATTACTGTTCATCCTTTACCACATCCGAAATTTGGCAGCAGCGCTCCCGAAGGTTGCGCTACCTGGTGCGTGGATTTTAACGACAGCACAATGGCGCCCAGCGGTATCGCTTCCTACCAATGGGATTTCGGCGATGGCTCAACATCCAACGCAAAAAATCCGCAACACTGCTTTGAAAACGAGGGCGACACTCCCCTGCGTTTCAACATCTCCCTATCCGTGACTTCCAACGCCGGTTGTACCGCCGATACCACAATTAAAAACATGATTACCGCCAATCCTATAACACGTGCCGATTTCTCTTTCGAGCCGGGAGAGCTTGACGAAAACAACAATATTGTAAGCTTCACCAATCATTCATCGCGTTCCAATAAATGGCTGTGGAGATTTGGCGATAGCGATACTTCCGCCTTGGAAAATCCGAATCACCTATACAAAGCCGTTGGCGATTACAACATCACGCTGATTTCCAACAACGATTACAACTGTATTGATTCCATCAGCAAAAACATCAGGCTCAAACCAGTTTATTCCTATTACATTCCTAATTCCTTTACACCAAATGGCGATGGCAAAAACGATGTTTTCTATGCTTATGCTTATAATGTAATCGATTTCAAAATGTACATTTTCAACCGTTGGGGAGAATTATTGTACACCTCTTACAGCCTTGAAAATGGCTGGAATGGATTGTATATGGGCAACGAAGTGCAAATCGACACCTATGTTTACAAGGCCTACTTCACCGATATTTTTGGGAATAAACATGAGGTGGTGGGGAAAGTAAGTTGTTTGAGGTAAACGCCCCCACCCCTACCCCCTCATTAGAAGGGTCAGGGGTGGGTTCATTCTACAAAGGAATTTCCTTCGCCATCGATTCAGCATCCGCTTCTTCCTGCGTATCCCTCTCAACAGAAACCGACAATACTTTGCTTCCCCTAAATCCATAGTAAGCTATGAAAACATAGCACAACACCGGCACCAGGAAAGCCAGCTGAATGCCATATTCTCCCGACACCACGCCCATCAAAGGAGGAATGAAAGCACCTCCTACAATTGCCATCACAAGGTAAGAAGAACCTTGTTTGGCATAAGATCCCAGATCTTTAATCGCTAATGTGAAAATAGTTGGAAACATGATAGAGTTGCATAAACCAATCAATACTACAGCATACAAAGCCACACTTCCAGTTGCGAAAACAGTAACTAACAATAAGGCTATTGCAACGATTGCGTTGAAACCAACCAATTTGCCCGGACTGATTTTGCTCAACACATACGAGCCCGCAAATCGTCCCACCATCGCGAAGAACATATAATAACTTACGAAGTTTTTCCCTTCCATTTCACTCAATCCGCCAATAGAAGGTTCGCCTGCAAAGCGGATAATAAAACTACCAATGGCCACTTCGGCGCCTACATATAAGAAGATAGACAATACACCTAAAAACAAATGACGGTGTGTAAAAAAATTGCTCTTATCATCTTCCACCACTTCTTCTTCCTCCGTTTGCACTTCAGGCAATCTGGAAAAATAAATAATGAGTCCGATCACCAAAATTATTACTGCCAATCCAACATAAGTCAAAATCACATTTCCAGCCTGACCATCAAGGTAGGCCGTTTTTTTAGCCTCACTCAGCAAACCATATTCCTCATCAGTCAACGCAGATAAAATCAGCGTCCCTCCTATCCACGGAGCAACCGTTGCCCCCAATGAATTAAAGGCCTGCGTAAGGTTTAGTCGTGAAGAAGCTGTTTCTGGTTTCCCTAAAATGGTTACATAAGGATTGGCTGCTACCTGCAGCAATGTTACGCCTGATGCGAGCACAAACAAAGCAACTAAAAAGAGAATATAAATTCTCGAAGACGAAGCCGGAATAAAAATCAAGGCACCTAAAAACATTGCCGCCAAACCAATCAACATTCCCTTTTTATAACCAACTTTTTTAATGATGGCCGCGGAAGGAATCGACATAACGAAGTACGCCGTAAAGAAAGCAAACTGCACCAGCGACGATTCGAAATCACTGAGATCACAAGCTCTCTTCAAATAAGGAATCAGCACATCGTTCAAGTTGGTAACGAAGGCCCAGATGAAAAAAAGGTTCGTTACAACGATCAATGGACCTTTATAACTTTGTCCTTCAACGTAAGAACTTTTTGCGCTTGATGATGGAAGTCCGGCTGCCATAATTGTATTTTTTTAGTTTAACTTATTTGCATGCAGTGGCCAGGAATGGAGATTTTCTCCATGTCAGCTATCACTCTGCCTGATTTAAATTATTCCCCCTATTTTGCTTTTCTCGCGATGGCTTTTAATGCTGCGTCTACAATGTTTTGCGCACTCAAACCATATTTTATCATGAGCTGTTCTGGTGTTCCGCTTTCGCCGAAAGAATCGTTCACAGCTACCATTTCCAATGGCAGCGGAGTATTCTTCACCAGCAATTGCGCAACGCTGTCGCCCAATCCTCCATTCATCTGATGCTCTTCAGCAGATACCACGCAACGTGTTTTATTTACTGATGCAAGCACTGCTTTCTCATCGAATGGTTTTATTGTGTGGATGTTGATGATTTCTGCATCAATTCCTTTTTGTTCTAAAATTTCTCCGGCTTTTATCGCTTCCCAAACGAGATGGCCTGTAGCCACGATAGTCACGTCTTTTCCTTCGTTGAGCATTACAGCCTTCCCCACTTCAAACACCTGGTCTTTAGGAGTCCAGTTGGGCACAACCGGTCGACCGAATCTTAAATATACAGGACCGTCATATTTGGCAATGGCGATAGTTGCTGCTTTGGTTTGATTGAAATCGCAGGTATTGATCACCGCCATACCCGGCAGCATTTTCATCAATCCGAGGTCTTCCAGAATCTGATGTGTAGCACCATCTTCACCTAAAGTGAGTCCGGCATGCGATGCACATATCTTCACATTTTTTCCTGAGTAGGCAATAGATTGACGAATCTGATCATAAACCCTTCCTGTAGAAAAATTCGCGAAGGTACCAGTGAAAGGAATTTTTCCGCCGATGGTGAGCCCTGCTGCAACGCCCATCATATTGGCTTCGGCGATACCCATCTGGAAAAATCTTTCCGGAAATTCTTTTTGGAAATCACCCATTTTAAGGGAACCGATCAAGTCGGCACACAACGCAACAACGTTTGGATTTGTTCTTCCCAGCTCCAGCAATCCTGCACCGAATCCGGATCGGGTGTCGAATTTTTCAGTGAATGTATATTTTTTCATACCTATATTTTTTGATTAATAATCTCCCAGGGTTTCTTCCAGTTGCGACAAGGCATTAGCGAGTTGCTCATCATTAGGTGCCTGTCCGTGCCACTTGTGGGTACCCACCATGAAATCCACTCCATAGCCCATATCGGTTTTCAGTAGAATCATTACCGGTTGTTTTTTTCCGCTGAGGGATTTCGCATCTTTCAAAACAGAAAGTACAGCTTCCATGTCGTTGCCGTTCGGTTCTTCCAGCACTATCCACCCGAAAGATCTGTATTTGGCAGCGAGATCCATGAGATCTAAAACTTTTGAAATCGGACCGTCGATTTGCTGACCGTTGTCATCGATGACTGCAATGAGGTTCTCCACTTTATTGTGTGCAGCGTACATTGCAGCCTCCCAAACCTGTCCCTCTTGCTGTTCACCATCACCCATCAACACGAAAACAAGATTATCTTCTTTATTGATTTTTTTCGCCTGGGCAGCACCAATCGCCACCGACAAACCTTGTCCGAGCGAACCAGAAGCAATGCGAATACCTTCAAGATGTTCAGCTGTTGCGGGATGTCCCTGCAAACGGGAATCCAGTTTTCTGAAGGTCTTTAATTCCTCTACAGGAAAATATCCTGAGCGTGCCAGCACGCTGTACCATACAGGTGAAATATGTCCGTTAGACAAGAAAAACAAATCCTCATTTTTTCCTTCCATGGTGAATTTCGTGTTATGCTTCAAAATTTTTGAATACAGGGCCACGAAGAATTCTGTACAGCCCAACGATGCGCCCGGGTGACCGGAAGCGCAGGCGTGCACCATTCTCAAAATATCCCTTCTTACCTGAGAAGCGAGTTTTTCCAGGTTGGCAACTTCACTTGTTTTTACAGCGTTTTCGACTTCCATACTATTGATTTTTATTATGCATTTACTTTTTTATGATCGGCCAGGAACTGTGCCAAGCCAGCATCAGTGAGCGGATGGTTCAGCAAAGAGGTAATTACTTTGAGCGGACAAGTCACGACATCGGCACCGATTTGTGCGCATTTGAGCAGGTGTGTTGAATGACGTACCGAGGCTGCCAGCACTTCGGTTTGATAGCCATAATTAGCGTACATCTGAACGATATCCTGAATCAGCAGCAAGCCATCCTGAGAAATATCATCCAATCTTCCGATGAACGGAGAAACATATGTGGCACCCGCCTTCGCCGCTAATAAAGCTTGTCCGGAAGAAAACACCAACGTGCAATTGGTACGGATTCCTTTGCTTGAAAAATATTTTATGGCTTTCACGCCGTCTTTGATCATCGGAACTTTCACCACAATTTTGGGATTGATTTTCACCAGCTCCTCACCTTCCTTGATCATTCCTTCATAGTCGGTAGCAATTACTTCAGCACTCACATCACCATCCACAATATCGCAGATCGCTTTGTAATGCGCCAAAACATTCGCATGGCCCTTTATGCCTTCTTTAGCCATAAGAGAAGGGTTCGTAGTAACGCCGTCCAGCACACCCAATTCATGGGCTTCTTTAATCTCCTTCAGGTTTGCAGTGTCAATAAAAAATTTCATAACAGGGGTATTTAGGTTAGTACTTCATCACAATTCAAACATGAATCCTTTTGCTTTCAATTCTTTGTATTTCTGGGTATCGAACTTGAAGAGGCGTGCTGCGCGGTTAGGTGCGCCACGCTGAAATTCATCAAGGGCGATCAGCAATTCCATACCCAGTATTTTCTTGCGGAAATTCCTTTTGTCCAAAGTAGTTTCAAGAACGGTTTCGTATAAAGTCTGCAACTGCGTCAGCGTAAATTTCTTCGGCAGCAATTCAAATCCTATAGGATGATATTTCACTTTATTTTTCAAGGTTTCCAGCGCTAATGCAAGCATCTTACCGTGATCAAAAACCAATTCTGGCACTTGTGATACCGGATGCCACACTGCCTCTTGTGCGTTGTTATCAGCTCTCAATTCATAATCGCCAATTTTAATGAGCGATGAATATGCAATCGAGATTACACGACCCAGCGGATAGCGACCTACATCACCAAAAGTATGGAGCTGCTCCATGTATATTTTTTTAAGACCTGTGAGCTCTTCCAGGATAACTTTTGCAGCTATATCCAAATCTTCATTTTGTCCGACAAATCCACCGGGCAAGGCCCATCCTCCCTTGGATGGCTCGGCTGCCCTTTTAATTAAAAGAACTTTTAACTCTCCTTCATCAAATCCGAAAATGATACAGTCGATGGATATAGAACTTACGTATTCCGTGTGTGACATACCTTTATAATTTACATTAATAACTGGTTGAATTGCACGCGAAAGATAAGCTGTTTTCATGCAGGATTAAAATATTTTTATTGTTAATTCTACACCAAAGGCGAGATTTACAATTTCTCCTGGTTTCAATAATATTAATCCCTTTTTATTATTGAAGGCGTCGGGCATACAGGTCATAGGCTCAATGGCAATGCAATCGCGGGAAGGAGGAGTATAAATCTGCACGTAATTGTATTTGTTTTTGCCGGTGTCCTGCCACACTGCGATACCAATGTCTTGTTGTTCATCAAAGAGCTCCACTTTTTGTCTTCCTTCCTTTGCCTCAAGTTGATAGCATGTATCAAAATGTGCTGAATTTATTTTTGTTGCTGTCACAAAATCATCGGAGCGGGTAATACTTCCGTTAGGAATCATTTTCTCGTCGACTTCCACTACCTGGTTCGATGGAATTTTTACGCTGAGCTGATTGAGCTGTGTCCCGATCTTGAAATACGGATGCCAGCCATCTCCCACAGGAATATCGGTTTTATCCGTATTTTCAATGGTCGTATTGCAGGCAAATCCTTTTGCAGAAAGCGTATACTCCACTGTGAGTTTGTATTTAAAAGGATAACCGCTATCCTCACCATTGTATTGATATTGAACTTTCAGGAGGGCCTGATTTTCATCGGCTTTTTCCTTCAGTACTTCAAAAGCCTTTTCGCAAACCAAACCGTGAATGGCATGACCTTCAGCAGGAAAATTCATTTTCAAGGTATAATCCTTTCCTGCAAAACTGTATTTACTCTGGTTGATGCGATTGGGAAAAGGAAAGAGCTTTGTTCCCTTGAATACGCGTTTTCCTTCTGTCATCAGATCCTGATAAGTTGAACAGCCGTTGATCAATTCATACGCCTTTCCATCTTTCTGTAACACGAGTCCGTTGATGGTCGCCGCGAGTCCGGGAATAACAGAGACATACTCTGCAGTAGCTGTATTCACGAGTCGCAACTCCTTCAGTGCGCCAAACAATTTATGTTCAATTTTATACATACAATCAGTTTTTAAAGAAGCCGGGGTCTCAAGGGATAAAAAGGGTTGTAAAGAGAGGGAACACACAGAGACCCCGGCGGTAAATTTAAATATATTGATTGATCAGGTTCTCAAAAAGTTCTTGTTTTCCACTTCTTTGTTTAGGCTCGCCATTTTTCGCTGCGATATTCCTGAGGTCTTCAAGAGTAAGCAAACCTTTTTCAAATTTAGCGCCGTCGCCATTATCGAAGGAAGCATAGCGCTCTGTGCGCATTTTTTTGTAATCGGAATCTACGAGAATATTATTGGCAATCAACAATGCCCTTGCGAAAACATCCATTCCTCCGATGTGTGCGATGAAAATATCCTCGAGGTCGGTAGAATTTCTTCTTGTTTTGGCATCGAAGTTTACCCCTCCACCCTGCAATCCGCCGTGTTCAAGGATAACCAGCATGGCCTCAGTAATTTCCATGATGTTGTTCGGAAACTGGTCCGTATCCCAGCCATTCTGATAATCACCACGATTGGCATCGATACTTCCAAGTAAGTTAGCATCAGCAGCCACCTGCAATTCGTGGGAGAAAGTATGCAAAGCAAGAGTAGCGTGATTCACTTCGATATTCAACTTAAAATCATCTAAAAGATCGTACTGACGAAGGAAACCAATTACTGTAGCGCAATCAAAATCATATTGGTGTTTAGATGGCTCCATTGGTTTTGGTTCGATAAGGAAGTTTCCTTTAAATCCGATTTTCCTTCCGTAGTCCCTTGCCATTTGCAGGAAGCGTCCCATGTGCTCCAGCTCTCGTTTGGTATTGGTATTCAATAACGACATATACCCTTCTCTCCCCCCCCAGAAAACATAGTTCTCTCCGCCGAGCGCAACTGTAGCATCCAGTGCCGACTTGATTTGCGCCGCAGCATGGGAAACCACAGCAAAATCAGGATTGGTAGACGCACCGTTCATATATCTCGGATTGGAAAAGCAGTTGGCAGTACCCCACAGCAATTTCACTCCCGAAGCCGCTTGTTTTTGTTTGGCGTACTCCGTCATGATCTGTACATTCTTCTCCGATTCAGCTACGGTTCTACCTTCCGGCGCCATATCGAAATCATGCCAGCAGTAGTAAGGAGCACCTATTTTCGTGATGAATTCAAAAGCAGCATCCATCTTCTCTTTCGCGAGCTCAATCGGATTGGCTTTCTGTAACCAAGGAAAATCTTTGGTTCCCGGACCGAAAGGATCGCCACCTTGTCCGCACAGCGTATGCCAGTAAGCGATAGCAAATCGGAAATGCTCCTTCATGGTTTTTCCACCCACTACCTTATTCTCATCATAGTACTTGAAGGCCATCGGATTTTTAGACTCCTTTCCTTCGTACTTGATTTTACCAATCCCCGGAAAATACTCTTTGTCTCCGGTAGTCACATGCACAGTGCCATTGCTTTTTTCCTTTGTCAGATTCATAACGATTGATTTAAGTTAGTATTGATTGTAGATTTTAGATTTACGATTTTAGATTTTTATATGCTTTGATAATGCGTTCAGCCAATTGCCATATGCATCTTCGTATTGGGGACGCAAGCGCGACTGAGGTTCGATGCTGCGGATAGAATGGAGCCCTGCAAAAGCCTCATCGATACTGTTGTAAAGTCCGGCCCCAAATCCGGCAGCCCTTGCAGCGCCTTGCGCTCCATCCGTTTTGTACAATTCAACCACTGCTCCTGTTAATGTTGAAAAAGCTTCGCTGAAGATCGGACTCAGGAACATATTGCCTTCGCCGGCTTTAATTGTAGTGGCATTAACGCCTACCTTTTGCATGATTTCCAATCCATAATTCAGTGAAAAAACAATCCCTTCCTGCGCAGCTCTTAAGAGGTGCGGCAAACTATGGGTATTGAATCTCAGGCCTTCCAGTTGTGCACCGATCTCCTTATTACCTAAAATTCTTTCCGCACCATTTCCAAAAGGCAGCATGCTCAGCCCGCTCGAACCTATCGGCGCTTCTGAAGCAATATCATTCATCTGCGGATAAGTAAAATCTTTTTTATAGCCAAGCAAATGGTTTTTCATCCAACTATTGAGAATGCCTGTTCCGTTTACACAGAGCAGCACTCCGTAGCGCGGTGCCTCCGTTTTGTGGTTCACGTGAACAAAAGTGTTTACACGTGATTGTTCATCATATTGAGCCTTATCGCTTACTCCATAAATCACTCCCGATGTCCCTGCCGTAGCAGCTACTTCACCTGGTTTCAATACATTTAAAGAGAAGGCATTGTTGGGCTGATCTCCTCCGCGGTAAGCGATGACGGTTCCTGCGTTCAATCCCAATTCCTTAGCGGCAGCAGATGTTAACGCTCCCTGATTTGAAAATACAGGTACTACCGTCGGAATTAAATCTTTAGAGATTCCATAATGATGCAGCAATATATCTGCGACTTTCTCCGACTTGAAATCCCATAAAATTCCTTCCGACAAACCCGTTGCTGTAGTGGTGATTTCGCCGGTCATCTTCATCGCCACATAATCACCAGGCAACATCGCTTTGTATATTCTTGAATAAATTTCAGGCTCATTATCCTTCACCCATTTCAACTTGGAAGCAGTAAAATTCCCGGGAGAATTTAGCAAATGCTCCAGGCATTTTGTTTTGCCTATTTTATCAAAAGCAGCGGAACCAATACCCACGGCGCGACTATCGCACCATATTATAGAAGGACGCAATACCTGCTTATTTTTATCTACCACTACCAATCCATGCATCTGGTAAGAAATGCCGATGGCCTTGATTTGCTTCACATCAATTTTGGATTTAGCCAACACTTCAGCAGTGGCTGCTTTAATATTTTCCCACCAGGTATCAGGATGCTGCTCGGCCCAACCAGGTTGTACCGCCAGCATTTCCATTTCCACTTTCGGACAAAAGGCAGAAGCTACCACTTCTCCTGTTTTGGCATTGAGCAGTGATGCTTTAACCGACGAACTCCCTATATCATATCCTAGTAAAAACATATCAATAATTCTATAAGTGTAAATATAACACTAAGTTTCTCTGAACGCAAGTATTTATAGCTGTTTTTTTCGGAAAAACCACCTAAACAACTCGTTTCTAATCAATTAAAAAAATTGCTGAAATACGCAAATAGCCGTATTCTACGCAGAACTACGTGTTAATTATACAATAATAAGGAGATTTTGTAAATAAAACACTAAGATTAGCTTTGCTAGTAGTTAAAAATCCCTCTTGCCTGTGCACATTAATCCCTTTTTCAATGGAAGAAGTTAGCACTTAAGCACTCTCAGGCGCGGATTAAGCATGGGCTTCTCCTTTGAAAAGGAAGAATGTGAAAGTCTTGTGTGGTGACAAGGGTGACACCAGCGATTAAGACAAGGATATGTTTAGGGTGAGCCGCAATGCTTGCGGCTGTAGTATGGTTGACAAGCATTTTTAAGAAGCGTATTCTTAATCATTTCACAGCCGCAAGCATTGCGGCTCACCCTAAACATATCCTTGTCTTGCCTTAATCTGAATCATCACCGTGGCAAGAGGGATTTTCAAACAGAATTATAAAGTATAATCCTTCAAATAAGAAAACTTCTCCATTAAGGAGCCTCCCTTACAAATCGTAGCTCTTTCAATAATCTGATCGGGATCATTACTCAATAAACCTGGTAGTACCTTTTCAATCAACGCAGCACCGAAATCAGCAGAAGCATCGCGCGGCAATTCACAAGGGAGATTATCCACCGCCATCACTGTAACAGCAGAAGAATCAAAAGGTCCGACTTCTTTCCCTGAAACAGGATTGAAACCATATAACGGCTCGGCAATCGTAGACGAACGAATAGTTGAAGGAACAGATCCATTGATATCACAGGTAATATCAGCAATGACCTTGATTCTAAAATCCTTCAATACCATGTCTTCCCTGGTAAAAAAGACATCGCCTTTCGGACTCCAGAAATGACAGGGTATATATATATCAGCTACCTTAGTATAAGGAGGAAATACTGATCGATACCTTTCAGGATGCTGCACCATCTCTTCCATGTTGAAACGACCGTCATCTTTGCGATGGTAATAATGATCGCCATGCAATTGTGAATACACAGGCTCATCAAAGGAAGTACTTAGGATCTCTTCGGGCGTTACATTGCGCAAACCCAGCGTATTTAATATTTCCAGAGTTCCGTTAGCAACCCTTCCTCCGCCAGTAAAGACAATCTTTATTGGCGGAAGCTTTACTTTTTTTAGTTCTTTTTCCAGCTCGGCGCGATCTACACACAAGTGTGCGGGTTTGAGATCATATATACTATAGCGACGGCCATAAGCCAGCAAAGCATTGTAAGTCCCCACTATCCCTGCAAATCGTCCAAAACCAATAATACGGTCGCCATTAGCGTAGGTCAAACATTCATAATCCACCATGGAAATCTTCTTTTCCAGCAAAGCCTTCATCAGTTTTTTATTGTGAGGCTGTTTCTTAATGGTGTGCGAAAAAAAGAAATAGGTTTTGCCAGGAAGCAACTCTTCCACAGGTACTTCTTTCACACCAAATAATACATCGCAATCGCTAATATCACTCACAACTTTTATACCCTGCTCAACATACATTTCATCAGGAAAACTGCGCACCTCGCTACTCTGCACCACAACTTCAACCCCGAATTTATTCTTAATCTCCCTGCATTGCTGAGGCGTAAAAGGAACGCGCTTATCAGCAGGAACCTTACCTTCTTTGATTATTCCTATTTTCATTGCTCCATCAGTGTATTAAATTTTGTCCAATCAAAATTCCACGGATCGCTCTTTCTTCCGGGAGCAATATCGCTGTGGCCCTTAATATACTTTATTGTCCTGCGTTTTTTGATGTCTTTTACCAGTCCGGCCACACTTTTATACTGTGCCTCAGTCGGACTGCTGTATAAAGTAGTAATAATTTCTATGCCGATTGAAGTTGTATTCACATTTGTGCGGCCATCAGGAAGTGAACTATTGCCGGCATGGAAAGCAATATTCTTTTCATCCACCAGCCGGTAAATTTTCCCCGATCTATCGATAAGATAATGAGAAGACACGCCATACGACTTAAACTGTTCGAGCACGCCATCCACACTAAAACTATCGGTTCCGGTGGCATAATAAGTCGAATGAAGGATAACCGCATCAACCACCCTTCCCGATGCTTTTTTATATCCCCAGCTTACTTTTTTATCTATTATGGTAACTTTTTGCTCCGTTAAAACATAGGCAAAAAACAACGGAAGCACCAGTAAAATCAAGCTATACAAAAACAACTGCCTTCTCATTCAGATTTTTTTTTCAAATGTGAAACTGATTTTCAAGTTGTTACAAAAATTTATATATATTTGTAGCACTTGAGGTGAATCAATTTCGATTTATCACAAGGTAAAATTAATAATCTAAAAATTAGTACAATGACAATTTATGTTGGAAATCTCAGCTACCAGGCGAGCGAACAAGATTTGACAAATCTCTTTTCGGAATATGGTGAAGTAAAATCAGTAAAAGTTATTACAGACAAGTTTACAGGAAGATCGAAAGGTTTTGCTTTTGTTGAGATGGCTGACGAAGCTGCTGCCAGTCAGGCAATTGATGCGCTCGACAAAACTGAGTTCCAGACAAGAACATTGACCGTGAACAAAGCTCAGCCTAAAACCGAAGGAGACAGACCTCGTGGCGGTGGCGGCGGATTTAACCGTGGCGGCGGTGGCGACAGAAGAGGTGGTGGATATGGTGGTGGCGGAAGAGACCGTGGCGACAGATATTAATCAATAATACTTCACTATAAAAAAAGCCGTTCTGAAAAGGACGGCTTTTTTGTTTTGTCATACCCCCACAAACCTTTCTCACGTATGCTATCATCAGGTACTCTGAAGAGCAACTATATATTACTTTATCCCAACTTCAATTTTTACCGCTGAGGATACAACTTAAGTTAGAAATCCCTGAGGGCTTTTCGCGAGTGCTTCTCCGTGATCCCTTAAACGCAGACTCTCCGGGACCTGAAAACGAAAGCAACCTTCTGTTTACTCTGCGGAAAATCCCAGTTCCTCAGTGGTAAAAAATGAGTATTGATTTAACCAACTAAGAACTTCACTCTACAGCACTACAAACACACAAAAAAGCGCGCATCAAAAGATGCGCGCGGGAAGTTTTACAAAAATTCTTTGGGAGCTCCTTTTAAGCCGCAGTACCGGTCTGCTTCAAATAAGTCATATGAGATTTAAAAGCCGACCAAACCGTTGGGAAAGTACGGTAAGTAATGCCGTATTCCTGACATGTTTGCTGAACGATCTTTCTCACTTCAGGATAATGAATGTGGCTGATCTTAGGGAATAAATGGTGAATCACCTGAAAATTAAGTCCACCCAGTAACCAGGTGCAAACCCTGTTATTTGGCGCAAAATCTACAGTGGTGTTCAACTGATATACCGCCCACTCTGCTTCAACAACGGTGAGACCTTTATTATCAGGCGCAAAGAAGTGCGCATCTTCTACAATATGTGCCAATTGGAAAACCACCGACAAAACTACTCCACTGCTGAAAGCCATAATAAGGTATCCAATCAGGAAATCAACAAATCCAACCTGCATTATAGGAATGATAACAAACAAGTATAGGTTAACGACTTTAGAAATCCAAAAATTAAGGTGTTCATGGAATTTCATTTTGCGCAAAGGCACATTATCAGAAACCTGACCCGAGAAATACTTATAATAATCGGTGTAGAACACCCAGTATACATACATGAAGCCATACAAAAACAGACTGTAAATATGCTGGAAGCGGTGAATAGGTAATTTTGGCTGACTTTTGTGCAAACGGATCAGTGATCCGGCATCAATATCATCGTCGTGCCCTTCGATATTTGTATAAGTGTGATGCGCAATATTGTGCTTCTGCTTCCACATCAGTACACTTCCGCCCATTAAATTGAGTGTGTGCCCCATGATTTCATTCACCCACTTGTTATTGGAGTAACTGCCATGCGCACCATCGTGCATAATATTAAAACCTATTGCCGCAACATTCACACCGAATAGAACACAAAGCAAAACATTGAGCCAGGCATAGGCCGGGGTAAAAAACACCAGCGTAATATATAAGCCAATGAAGGTAGTCATTAAAACTATTGTCTTCAGGTACAATTTGAAATTACCTGTCTGGTCGATTTTATTTTGCTTAAAGTATCCGTCGACTCTCTCTCTCAGTTCCGCAAAAAAAACCGCATCTCTGTTATTAAACTTAACTTTAGCCATTCTTTTTATTTGGGGCAAATATAAGCAAATAGAACGGGGCTTCCAAAGCGAGCCACAGATAGTTATACACTACCGTGAATAACTTTGTTAAAGTGTTAAAACTAACAGGACCAGGAAGACGGCAACCTGTCCCAGCGGTGCTTTCTCAGCTCAGCTATCGTTTCAGCGCTTAAATGTCCCGCTGATACACTACCCGATTTCATATTGTTTTCCACATTTATGATTTTCCTCATTCCCGGAATGATCGTAGATACAGCTGACTCTTCTTTAATGAACTTCAATGCCAGCTCAGGCAGCGTCATACCTGCAGGAACCACCTTTTTCAGGGCTTCTACCCGGTCGATAGTAGGATCCAGGTTTTCCTTACAGAAATATATATTCCTGAAATCTCCCTTCGGCCAGGCAGATTCCTTCGTCAGCATGCCTGTAAGTGAGCCTTCGTCAAAAGGAACACGGGCAATAATTGCAATATCATTTTTACTGCAATAAGGGAAAAGCTCATCTTCAGGAGATTGATCGAAAATATTGTAAATAACCTGAATCGAATCTATCAATCCTGTATCCAGAGCCTTGATGCAATTGATGGGCTCCCAGCGGTTAACACTGATGCCAAAGGCCTGCACCTTCCCCTCACGCTTGAGCTTTTCAATGACCGATTTCCATTCGTCGCTATTGGCCCAATCATCTTCCCAAACATGAAATTGCTGGAGATCCATGGTTTCAACACCAAGGTTTTTCAAACTTTTCTCTGTGTATTCAACGATATGTTCGGCAGGAAAAACATCTTTGATAGAAGAACCTTTAATAGGCGGCCACTGGTGATTTTTAGGTGGTACTTTTGTGGCTATGTATAATTTTTTGTCCGACTGCCTTTTCAGCAGATCGGCTAGTATTTTTTCACTTTTCCCCGCTCCGTAAGCCCAGGCCGTATCAAAAAAATTACAGCCCAACTCTACCGATTTATCGAGGGCAATCGCGGTTTCCTTATCATCACTTTCGGTCCAGCCTGCCATGCCCCACATGCCATAGCCCATAACGCCTACCTTCCATTTTAATCTTCCAAAATTTCTGTATTGCATAAAAATCTATTTAAGGGGTATTGGATAAATGTAGCACAAAATCTTTGTCTTTAGATGGCAATAAAGTAATTTCACCCCTCAATTTTTTATATGACAAAATACGTTCACAATTTCAGTGCAGGACCTTGTATCCTCCCTAAAGAAGTAATGCAAAAAGCAGCGGAAGCTGTCATCAATTATAACGACAGCGGACTCTCCATCATCGAAATGTCGCACCGCAGTAAGGATTTTGAAGCCGTGATGGATAAAAGTCACGCCCTCGTGCGCGAACTCCTCAACGTTCCTGAAAACTACGACGTTTGCTTCCTGCAGGGTGGAGCGAGCTTGCAGTTCACCATGGTACCGCAAAACCTTTTCCCTGTTGGTGGTAAAGTAGGTTATGTTAACACTGGCGTTTGGGGAACCAAAGCTCTTAAAGAAGCACAATTGTTTGGCGAAACCATTGAAGTAGCATCTTCCAAAGACAAGAATTTTTCATACATCCCTAAAGGATACAATATCCCGAAAGATATTGCTTACCTCCACCTTACCTCAAACAATACGATTTACGGTACTCAGTTCAAGTCTTTTCCTGAAACCACGATTCCCTTGGTTTGCGACATGTCTTCAGACATCATGAGTAAACCAATTGATGTAAGCAAGTTCGACCTGATTTATGCTGGTGCGCAAAAGAATATCGGTCCGGCAGGCGTTGTTGTCGTGATCTCCAAAAAAGGAATTTTTGGCAAGAGCAGCCGCACTATCCCAACCATGCTCGATTACCGCACACATATAGATAACGGCTCTATGTTCAATACACCGCCATGTTTTTCTATTTACACATCTATGCTCACCATGGAATGGATTAAAAACCTGGGCGGACTCACAGCAATGGCGAAGATCAACGAAGCCAAAGCAAAAGTGCTTTACGATGAAATCGATAGTAATCCATTATTTACAGGAACTTCCGCTATAGAAGACCGTTCATTAATGAACGTTACTTTCGTAATGAAAAACCCTGATCTGGAACCTGAGTTTGCCAAACTGGCCAAGGAAAGAAACCTCAGCGGCATTGGCGGTCACCGCAGCGTTGGTGGATTCCGAGCTTCCATATATAATGCAATGCCTATTGAAAGCGTTCAGGCTTTAGTGGATGCCATGCGCGACATGGCTAAAAAACATGCATAATGAATATACTTGTCAATGATTCCTTCCACCACGGTGGCATTTCCCTGCTGAAAGCCAAAGGTTTTAAGATCTTCGATGGTGCTTATAATGACGTGGAACTCATTGATTTCATTAATAAAAACAAGATTCAGATTCTTTTGGTGCGCAGCGCTACACAGGTAACCCGACAAGTTATCGAAGCCTGCCCTTCATTGAAGTTTATCGGTCGCGGAGGCGTTGGCATGGACAATATCGACGAAAAAGCTGCCGCCGAAAAAAACATCATCACGTTCAACACACCCGGTGCTTCCTCCACGGCTGTAGCCGAGCTGGTATTTGCTCACTTACTCTCCATTTACCGTTTTGTGAGTAAAAGCAATCAGCAGATGTCAGGCAATGCCGATATCAAAAAACTGAAAAAAGAATTTTCACAAGGCCTTGAACTCAAAGGCAAAACCATTGGTGTTTGGGGTGCTGGCCGCATCGGTTGCGAAGTGATGAAAATCGCCTTGTCATTCGGCATGGAAGTGCTGGCTTACCATCCTGACAAAGAAGAAATAGAGTTTACCCTGGAGTTTTTTGATACCGCTCTCGACATCCGCATTCCTGTTTCTCCGCTGGATGAATTCCTGGCACAATCCGACATTATATCTTTGCATATCCCACTCAACGACAAAGCTGTTGTCACCAAGGATATTTTCGCCAAAATGAAGAAAGGCGCTACTTTCATCAATACTTCCCGCAGCGGAAACGTTGATGAAAAAGCTTTGCTTGATGCCTTGAATTCAGGAAAAATTACACATGCAGCCCTTGATGTCATCAGCAGTAAACCCGATGCTGCCTTGCTGCAACACCCAAATATTTCCCTCACTCCGCACCTCGGGGCTTCCACTGTTGAAGCCCAGGAAAAAATATCCATCGAACTAGCGAAGAAGATTATTAGTCTTGTCTGAACCAGATTCGCTTAATTTAAGAATTAAAGGACGTGCTATCCAATCCTTTAATCCTTAAATCAAGTGAATCATGGTTCAAGACTATTTCCTATTTTTATCTCCATGGATTTCCAACTCACATCAGAATACAAACCCACCGGTGATCAACCAGAAGCCATCAAACAACTCGTTGACGGCATTAACAAAGACGTTGAATTTCAAACACTGCAAGGAGTCACTGGTTCGGGAAAAACTTTCACGATGGCCAATGTGATTCAGGAAGTGCAGCGACCAACACTTATTCTCAGCCACAACAAAACTCTGGCCGCCCAGCTGTACGGCGAATTCAAACAGTTTTTCCCTAACAACGCTGTGGAATATTTTGTATCCTACTACGACTATTATCAGCCGGAAGCTTATTTACCGGTAACGAATACCTACATCGAAAAAGATTTATCGATTAATAAGGAAATTGAAAAACTGCGTCTTGCTACTTCCTCTATATTATTATCGGGAAGACGCGATGTGATTGTGGTTTGCTCGGTGTCGTGCATTTATGGTATGGGTAACCCCGCCGACTTCACCGAAAGTACTTTCACTATCAAAAAAGGAGATGTTATTCCCCGCAATAAATTACTAAGAAAATTTGTCGATAGTCTCTACTCCCGAACAGAAATTGACTTGGATCGAGGAAATTTCAAAGTACGTGGCGAAGTGATTGATATTTTTCCGGCCTACCTCGATCACGCTTACCGCATCTCCTTCTGGGGAGATGAAATTGAAGAAATTCACTCTATCGATCCTGTCTCCGGAGGAAAAATACAAAGTGCCGATGAGCTCACGCTCTACCCTGCAACGATCTTCGTGACCAATAAAGAACGTATGAATTCGGCACTCTATGAGATTCAGGATGACATGATGAAACAGGTGGAATATTTCAAGTCGCAAGGCAAAAACATAGAAGCCGAACGCATCAAGGAACGCGTGGAATACGACCTGGAGATGATGCGCGAACTCGGCTACTGTTCAGGCATTGAGAATTATTCTCGTTACATGGATGGTCGCGCTGCCAATGCCCGTCCCTTCTGCTTACTGGATTATTTCCCAAAGGATTTCCTGATGATCATCGATGAGAGTCACGTTACCATTCCGCAAATCCGGGCGATGTACGGCGGTGACAGATCGCGCAAAACCAATCTTGTGGAATATGGTTTCCGATTGCCGGCTGCATTGGACAACCGTCCGCTGAAATTTGAAGAATTTGAAACACTGCTGAACAACACCATATATGTGAGCGCAACACCTGCCGATTATGAATTGGAAAAATCAGAAGGCATCATCGTAGAGCAAATCATCCGTCCGACGGGGCTCCTCGATCCATTGATTGAAGTACGTCCGAGCTTAAACCAGGTGGACGATCTCCTCGAAGAAATTGACGAAACAGTGAAAAAAGGCGAACGTGTTCTCGTGACCACACTCACCAAACGCATGGCTGAGGAACTCACAAAATATATAGTCAACCTCAATATCGCCTGTCGCTACATCCACTCCGATGTGGACACCATGGAACGCGTGGAAATCCTGCGCGCGCTGCGCATGGGTGACATAGATGTATTGGTGGGTGTAAACTTATTGAGGGAAGGTTTGGATTTGCCGGAAGTTTCCCTTGTCGCCATTCTGGATGCCGATAAGGAAGGCTTCCTCCGTTCGGAACGATCTCTAGTGCAAACCGTTGGTCGCGCCGCGCGTAACGTAAACGGCAAGGTAATTATGTATGCCGACAAGATGACGGAATCGATGCAGAAAACCATTGATGAAACCAATCGCCGCCGCTCCATACAAATGGCCTACAACGAGAAAAACGGCATCACGCCAAAAGGCCTCAGCAAAACCCGTGAAGAGATTATGGGTCACACTTCGGTACTCGATTTCCAAAGCAAAAAAACTTATGTCGAACCTTTGGAACCGGCCATTGCTGCCGATCCTATTGTAGCCTTCATGACCATCCCGCAACTGGAAAAAGCAATTGCACAAACACAGCGCTCTATGGAAAAATCGGCAAAGGAACTCGACTTCATGGCTGCAGCAAAATACAGGGATGAGCTGTTTGCAATGAAAGATAAACTGAACGAGAAAAAAGCAAAGTCATGAAAAATCTGATTTACTCCTTGCCCCTCCTCTTGCTCGCCTGCGGAACCCCTCCTCCCCAGAAAGCGAAGGCTCCCACAGAAGTAACTTTCAATGCTTCGGATACCACTGAAGTAGATGACAGCACTGAAAATGGCGAGGAGCCGGAATATTCTGATTATGCAAATTACATTATCGTCATTGCTGATACGGGCCTGGATTATTACCATCTCGACCATAAAATGCTGCAAATGGCCAAAGATCTTTCATTGAAAGTCGATACCATGAATCGCCACTACAACGTCGCGAAAAACCTCATTGCTCTTCCCGACAATGATGAAGATGAAATATATGCCGGCGATTATTATCCGCGTCGCTCGCCATCCGAAAACTTGAGTCTGGAATATTTAACCCTCTACAAAAACGGAGGCAATCAAAAGATGATTGCACTCGTATGCGGGATTTATGAGAATTACGAGGATGCCGACAGTGCTCTTACGGCTTTAGAAAAAACCGAAAAGAAAGCATTTCTTGTGGAATCAAGGATGTTTATCGGCTGCATACATTAAAAAAAAGCCCATCTCCTCCACGTCGTAAACCCTGATCTTTAGTGAAGGAAACGGGCCTTGAAACAAACTAAATTTTTATTGCACGCTTTTTTTCAAAAGGTGATTTACGTTAACTACCTCATCCGATACATAACATTGCTGATGCGAATCGAGCAGTTCGTGTAACTTATGATTTTCGGGAAAAGCATCCTTTACATTTTTAATCGTCAACTCCTTCAGTTCACTATCTCCTGTTGTGGAAAAATAGTAGCGTTTCTGAATCACTGATCTCTTACCTTCATTGACCGATACTTCTTTATAGAAGATCCACACCGCGCCTTTTTCCTGCAAATAATAAGCCTGATTGTTTTCAAATCTGATCAAAGACTGATCACAGCTTGATACTGCATAAATGTTGTCCTTGTCTAATTTCACCTTTCCATCGGTGCTTGCCACCGTAACATAAGGTAAATTGAAAACCAGATTGGTTTTTATTTCCTTGTTCTTGCCATCACACTGATTGGCATACGACAATTTGTTATTCACATAATCGTCATAAGTCATATATACTCCGCTTTGGGCATAAGCCCCTGCACTGATAAAAAGAAATACTAAAGTTTTCATAATCATATAGTTTGATATTACTAAAGTAGATTACATCATAAATATGTGCCATCTCAATTTCTTGGTATTTGTGGATCAGGATAAATACGGAGAGGGATCTGTTTCGAGAGTGCGTTTGGAGATAGGCTTGGTAACTTCGTGCAGGGGCCCGGGCCAAGATACGGGCCAGCGGTGGTGGGAGGAATCACATCTCGGCTCTTGATTTTTTTGCTTACTTTTTTGGAAAGAAAAAAAAACAAGTTCCGCTTCGCTAAACTTAGCAGAACACCAAAGGAGTTTGCTTCTTTTTTGGTCACGAAATTTCGCAATGACGAAGAGAGTATCTATTTTAGACCGAAGCCTCTTTAACACACGCTGGAAGAATGAAAGTAATAATTTCTGCTCCGAAGTTCATGTAATGAAGTTCGTACTGCTAATAGTACTGTCCTTCTTTTGTCTGCAAATGCAGGCGAAGAAAGCCTACTTTATTTTTCACACACTGGAAAAGCAAAAAGGCGAACAGGCTTTTTCCGAATATGATTCTCTGGAAGTTAAAGTAAATGGTGTGGTGCTTCTACGCGACAAAAAACAAAAAATAAAAATCAATGAAGAAGGGTTGGACACGATTAAAATAAAGAACTCCTTTTTCAACGAAAATGTTATTGCTAAACTTAAAGATGGAGAAACTTATCACATCACTTTCAATCCATGCAGCACTTTTGAAATTATTCCAGCTAACAAAAAAGAAGGCTTCCATCTGGCAAGGATAGTTTCTGTAAATCGTAACGAAAGTAAAATATACTACAAAAGCCTTAGCAGCTTCATTGACTCGCTGGAAATACAAAGCAAGGACACTACTAACTATTTTATTAGTCACACCAGCGGTTACTGTCCTTATGCGATTTCTAACTACAGTTTCTGCTCCAAAGACATTGATTTTGCTGAAAACGAACTAAATAAATACTGTAAAAGCGTCCTCCTTTATTTTTCAGGCACAGAAATGTTCTCCATCTATTATGATTACCAGTCAAAAAACATAAACGTCCGCTTTGATGGTTATTACGACAAGAGGATGAACATAAAGATTGGCAGTGAAAGCTTTCACTAAGTCATAAGCAGCTTTCCCTCATTTCGTGTTTTTATATGTTGGTAATCGACATAGCTTAGAGCAAAAAAACATGAAAAAACTATTTTCTTTTTTTGCCGGATTGCTGCTATTATTTTCTTGCAACGTCGATACAAATGAAATAACACCAGTTGTTCCCACTGCCCTTCAGGACAATAAACTTGAAATTAAAAGTTATAGTCGCAACGATCTTATTGATGAACTCTACCATGAACTGACAGAAAAAAATCCGGAACTGCAGAAACTGGAAGAAGTGCTGGACGGATTACATGAAAAATCACAAAATGTAACAGGAAAATTTGAAGCATTCAATGACAAATCACAAAGCTACTATCTCTCTGCCTCTGCACACCTTTCAAATATCAAGGACAGTCTGACAAGAAAAAAAATGCAGGTCTTAGTCAACAAAAGCAATCTGATTTACACAATGAAAAAAGCAGGCATCGATAATCTGATAAAACAAATTAATTCAAACAATCTTTCTCTTGCCGATCATCATACTGTTTTAAAAATCCTGCTTACCCTTCCCCTAATAGAAAAATATCAGGAGGAGAATATACCCGGTGCAAAAGATTTCAAAGCCTTCGCCAAAGAACAAGGAGATATACTAAAGGAAATTAATCGCTTAACACCTCAATAATAAAAACAGTACGCAAAATACTTAGCGAAAAACAGAAAATCTTATAGTTTCACCAGTTTTATAGTTTGTACTTTATTATCAAACAAGCATTGAACTACATAAATACCAGAAGGGAGATTGCTGCCAAAAACAATATTTTCATTGGTATTGCTTACAGCAGAATATACCTCCGCTCCTTTGCTATCGGTAGCTTTCACTAGCACAGGCAAATCAGAGAAATGACTGATTTTCAATTGCGTTTCACCAATAAATGGATTCGGGAAAACATTGCACAAACTTGGCTCTTCGATTATCCCTGTCGATAATATATCCACAAACTCCAAAGAGCTGATGTTATATCCCGCTGCAGAAACCAATACTCTTAAAGTATGCCTGCCTGATGGAAGATTGATATTTCCTAAATCGAAATTTTGCCAGCTATCCCAGCCAGCAGTTGATCCCACAGTAGCAGCATTAATGAATGTTGATCCATCTAACAGCAATGAAACTTGCCCACCATTTCCGGCTGCGCGAATTTTTACCGAATATGTACTTGCAAAAGCGACATCAACGCTATACTGCATCCACTCTGTATCTTCTGTCCACCCTACTATTGCTCCTTTCTCAGCATTGGAATACTGAACATCCACTCCATCATTTCTATAATACCAACCCGTGTTCCATGCCGTATAACTTCCGCCACCGGCACCAAACTGAGAGGATTGATACACCAAGTCGTTATAGGCAACTCCGTTTTTCCCCATATCATAATCCACAGCAGAAATAACACCAGGAAGATGATGAGAAGCAAAAGCGCTCACCGCGGAGTTGGGATCAGGGAATAAGGCAAAAAAATAATCACGATTAATTTTGCAATTGCTCAGTTTTACATTTTGTAACAACTCATTTAAAATTGCTTGTCCGACTTGCGCCGATGGTTTTGCTCCACCATTAATATAATCCGCCAAAGCCGACCAGTTATTGGGTTCTTTAAAAGCTACCATGCCCGACACACTGCCCATTTTTTTGTAGGGCCAAACCGCCCATCCGATATTATGTTTGGCCATTAAGGCAACGGCTTCAGTCATCCAGTGATTGGAATTTTCACCGAATTCGCCCAACCATACCGGCACATTCTGTCCGTCGCGAATGGAAAATATAAAATTGAGGGAGGCATCGCTTACATCATTCCAATACTTATGAAAACTGTAAGCCATATTGTTGTCCCATTTCGGTGTCAATCCACTGTAATCATTAGCATAGCTGTTTCCTTCAATGAATACAATGTGATTATTATCTACCGTGCGGATAGCCGCCGTGATGTCTTTCATCAGATTCATCAGCAAAGTATTTCCGGGAATCGTCCAGTTGGTTTCGTTGATAAGATCGTACCCGCCCACATATTGTTCATTGACATAACGCTCGGCAAATTTTTTCCAGAGTTGTACGGTTTGATCTCTGTTGGCTGTGCTTTCCCAAAGAGAGGGCTGACCGGCAATATAATCACTGATATCACCACTATTTTGTCCGCCTGGAGCAGCATGCAAATCCAGTATAACATACATATTATTAGCCTTGCACCAGGAAATCACAGAATCCACCATTACAAATCCGCTTTCATAGAAAACAGAAGGCTGCCCCAGGGGAGTAAATAAATTGTAGTGCATGGGCAAGCGGATAGAGTTGAATCCCCATTTGGACAAACTATCTATGTCGGTTTTAGTGAGATAGTTTTTATAATAATCCTGATAAAATTTATCAGCATTGGATTGTCCCACCACATCAGCAATTTTTTGTTTGATTACATACTGATAGCCGCCGCCCAAATTCATCATGTACCCTTCCTGCACCATATAATTCCCGATGTTGGCGGCCTTCATTACAAAATTACCATTGTTATTGACGATGTTTTTTCCGATGGCGTGTAAAAATCCCGGACCGCCGGAAAGGCCAGTTGCACTTACTTCCAGGTAATTCATATTGAATCCGCCCGTAACAGCAATTATTTTTATAACGTGATTTCCGGCACTTAAATTAATTTTTTGCATGGTGGTGGTCATCCAGGTTTGCCATCCGCCGGTGATGGGTAAAGCCACTGTCACCGGGGCACCACCGCCATCTATCTCCATACGAATAACGCCGCCGTAAGGACTGGCACTCCTGAAGGCAAAATCGAAATTCCCTGCATTCGCTACAGAAATATCATAAGTCAGCCAATCACCGTCATCGGTCCAGCCAATGTTGGATCCACCTCCCACATCCGCAGTGACTTCCGTTTGAATGCCCAGCATTTCAGAATAATTTTCGGCTTCTATTTTTCCGGGCACAGGCACTACTGCAGCAAGCACAGCAGTACACGACAGTAGAGAACAAAGCATCAATTGCAATTTCATAATTTGATTTATTTAATCAATGAATTTATCCGGTTGTTGCAATCAGCATCAATTGCCACAACAGTGTAAAAACCATTTTCAAAATTTTCCACGTCCACGGTGAATTCACTTCCTGGATTTATCTGATTGTAAACCAATCTTCCTGCTGCATCATAAATTGAGATCTCTCGCAAAGCACCTGGAGAATTAATCGTTAAAACATCAGACACCGGATTGGGATAAATATGCAGCAGCTCCGCTTTGATTTCTGAAGTCCCAACTGTACTTGAAAAATCCATCCAGTTGATATTGAATCCTCCTGTACTTGTAGCAATTGCCACATCCAATGCGCCAGCCGGTAACTGAACAGTATGAGTAATGGTTTGCCAGTTTTGCCAGCCACCGGTATTGGGAATCGCAATAGTTCCGTACAAAGCTCCTCCTCCCAATGCCTCTAACTGCAAAGATTTTCCTGCCGAATTGGAAGCCACTCGGTATTGCACCGCATATTCTCCTGCTGCAGGCACAAAAATTTTATAAGACATCCAATCGCCAACTTCAATATATCCCACATCTTTTCCAGCTTCAGTATCGCTTGCATCTTCCACCTGCACACCGCTCATCTGACAAAAATTCTCGCTTTGCAAGGTGCCCGGAATATTGGTTGCAACGCAAGCCATTATTGCTTCATAAATAGCTGTGAGCAGAGATTTGGAACCAGTTGCGTCATTGTCCAGCGACCATATCATGATACCTCCCAAACCTTCATTAATTGCATAACTTGTTTTGGCCTTGATGGTAGGGACCCCATTGTACCAAATAGTACTTCCGGCCTGATCGCTATTTTCGGCACCCGCATAATTACCAACGATTTGATTGTAAGCATATGGTGAATTTGAAAAAGCGCTACCAAATCCATATCCATAGAAAGGAACACCCAATACTATTTTGGATTTAGGAACACCGCGGCCAAAAAAATAATTGACATTGTCCTGCGCAAGCGCCATCGACGAATGTTGGCCTGGAGCATTGGGATCCCAGGGCCCTGCACCATCGTATGACATGATATTAATCCAGTCAAAATAGGAATAGGTAGCAGTAGTTACCTTTGAAGCACCATACCCCTGCGACAATGCGGCTGTAAGTAATTTTTTATTGGGCGCCAGTGCCGCTGAAAGATCTTGAATAAAACCTTCGTAATCACCATTGATCGCAGGCCCCTCTAAATCAACATCAAACCCATCTAATTTATGCGCGCTGACGAAAGCAGCAATTTTCGCCACAAAAGCAGCACGATTGGCCGGAGAGATTAGAGAAAAATACCGGTCGCGTATGGTTGCATCTTCCGAAGCTGAGCCACCTCCCATCGACATTAAAACTTTTACTCCGTTATTATGTGCCCTGGTGATTAGAATATCATTTTGACTATTATAAGAAAGATCACCATTTGCATTCACTGCATTTTCAAAAGCGATATTGATGTGCGTCAGTTTAGAATAGTCGATGCCATTCGAAAAGGTATTCAAATCGATCCAGTTAGGAACATAAGCCACCACTTTGGTTGTTCCACTTGACTGAGCATTCAGGGACAAAGCGCCGAATAATAAAAATGCAGTAAGCGATTCAAGTAGTCGTTTCTTCATGAATGTAGGTTTAAAAAGTTAAGTAACCGAAGAACCATTTTTTTCACCACTATATCTAAACATTCAAAAAAAATCAAGAAAGAATACAAAACCACATCACTAGTTATCAAGCACATAAGCCAATTCATCGATTGAAAAATATAGACCCAATTTCTCTGATTATTTTACTAGCGACATCGTTTTTTTATTCATCTCATCATCTGTAGCTACCACGGTATAAAATCCATTTGAAAAATCATGAACATCCACACTGAAATTATTTCCGGGATTCGATTGCTCATACACCATTCTTCCCGTTGCATCGTAAATTGAAAATTCACGCAGCGACTTTGCTGAATTTATTATTAATACATCTGATAACGGATTGGGATATACGTAAAAAAACGGAGCTTCTGTCTCCGCACGACCAACAGTACTTGAAAAATCAAACCAGTTTAAATTAAATCCACCAGAGCTTGTTGCCACAGCTATATCCAGTGTTCCGGCAGGCAACTGAACATTGTGCGTAATGGTTTGCCAGTTTTGCCAGCCGCCGGTGTTGGGCACATCAATGCTTCCATATTGAGTTGCTCCTCCTAAAGATTCCAACTGCAATGAAGCGCCCGCTGCATTGGAGGCCACCCTGTATTGGACTGCGTACTCACCCGCTTTAGGAACAGATATTTTATAAGCCATCCAATCGCCGGCATCAACATAGCCAATATTTTGTCCGGCACCGGCATCTGAAGAACTTTCTGTTTGTATGCCAGTCATGTCGCAATAATTTTCCCCCTGAACAGTACCGGGAATATTTACCGTAGTGCATGGCGCTACCTGGTAAACCCTCACATAATCCACATACATTTTCGCAGGAAAAGCATTATTATCAATATTGTAGCCAGGCCAGGCACCACCCACTGCCAGATTGAGAATGATGAATTGTTTTTTGTGAAAAGCAGCAGTGTTATTAATGCCATCTTTGATGCTGGCCTCATGATACATTACTCCATTGACAAACCATTTAATGGAATTAGCATCCCATTCGATAGCGTACACATTGTAATCTTTCACATTGAAGGTAGGTGAATTTTTCCCGAAATCGGTATGTCCGTTCCCTCCGTTCCAGTGTATGGTCCCAAACACGTTGCTCGTTGTATTAATCTGCTCCATGATATCAATCTCACCGCAGTTCGGCCAACCCACGCTGCCAATATTATCGCCCAGCATCCAGAAGGCAGGCCACGATCCCGAAAAGGCAGGCAGCTTCATGCGCGCCTCAATCTTTCCGTACAGAAAAGATTTTTTACCCAACGTATTCATACGTGTAGAGGTGTAGTTTTTACCTCCGTAATTTTCTTTTTTGGCAGTAATAACAAGCGAACCATTCTCTATCGACGCATTTTCAGCACGGTAATACTCCAGTTCATTATTGCTTGCACCAATATCGCCAATTTCATAGTGCCAGTCGGAACCAACACTATTGGTAAATTCATCGGCCCATACCAATTGATAATTCTGGGCCATTGCCGCAGTGGAAACAAGGACAAAAAAAATGAGCGTTTTCAGAAAGAAAATTGCCTTCATAATAAAGTAGTTTTAGAGTTAGTGGTCAAGTGTTCCGTCCTAAGATAAATTTACATCCGACTTTGACTTTATCCCTCCGTTCAAATTGCTTATCCGGGCATGTGATTTGCCAAATCAAGGAAGGAATCCGACTTAATTTCCATTTTTTATTCTTGAAACAAAGCTTCTGAAAACAGAGACTGAAAATTCAGTATTGCGATCAGGACGACACCAATATTAATGGCCTGTCCAAAACACATGAACCCGAAACAAAAGCAAAAAACAATTTCCCGGAATCTGAAAAAATCTCTTAAAAAAAATCATCGGCCCCTGAGCCGTCATTATTAAGAAAAATCCAGGCGATTGACAACCGGACATCTGCCTCACAACCTCCTCACATCCATTAAAACACGTAGGCCCCTTCTTTCAAAACACAGCTTTATTCCTTATTTTAGATCGCCAGGAAAACAATGAAAAAGATTACGCAATACTTTATTCCAAAAAAAAACAAGGAAGGCTCTGAGGAGTATACCAAGTCGATATTGCTGATCAGTGTGTTTTTGCTCACGGGATTGGTTGCCTTTGCCCTTACCGGATTGGGCCTTTACATAGATTACTACCGGTCACTTATAGTAATGCCTGTTGGTGCATTGGCTTTTGTTGCCAATGCCTTTTTAGTCAAGTGGGGCATTCCGCTGAAAACCTCCGGACATTTATTTGTCCTCAAGGGCTCCATCGTGATAATAATTATGATGACTTATTCGGGAGGAATTTATTCTCCCGTAACGCCATGGATTGCTGCCGGACCAACCTTCGCTTTGCTTTTAATCAACCGTAATGCCGCGTGGTTCTGGTCGGTAATCATGCTCTTTGTCATTGCTATTTTTGCCTTAGTGGAAACAGCAGGCCTTACCCCTGCCATTGAATACAATCCTGATATTAAACCAACCTATTACATGATTGTGTTCTCGTCGCTCATCATCATCATGCTGATGGTGAATATGATTTTCGACAAAAATAAAAACGATGCATTACTCAAAGTGGAGGCGGCCAAAAAAAACATTACCGACAGCATCAATTATGCACGACGTATTCAAACCGCTATCCTGCCTACTAGCGCTGAAATGAACACTCTGTTTGCTTCATCTTTCGTACTCTTCAAACCAAAAGATATCATCAGTGGCGATTTCTACTGGACTGCCGAGAGCAACGGAAAAAAATTCATTGCCGCTGCCGACTGTACCGGTCACGGTGTTCCGGGCGCCCTCATGAGCATGGTGGGCAACGAACTGCTCAACAAAATTGTTTTCGAAAAGAAAATCCACTCCGTTGAATCAATTTTGAATGAGCTGCACAGCGACCTTTGTGCCGCGCTGCGTCAATCGTCTACCGATGTAAAAGACGGTATGGACATTGTGCTCTGCTCCATTAATGTGAGTAAAAAAGAAGTGGAATTTGCAGGTGCGAAAAATGCGCTGTACTATATTGACAAAGGCTTGCAAAGCATTCCAGGAAACCGCGAAGCTATTGGCGGCGATAATCTTTCGCGAAGCTTTACAAAACATGTGATTTCCTACTCCTCTGATCTCACCCTGTATTTATGTACAGATGGCATGCAGGATCAATTCGGTGGCGACAAAGGAAAAAAATTCATGATAGGTCAGCTCAAAAGAACATTGGATAAAATTTCTTCCCTCCCCATGGAAGAACAAAAAACACAACTCGCTACTACGCTCCACAACTGGCAAAATGAGTTTGAACAGACAGATGATATTTTGATGATAGGCATCAAGTTATAACTCTTCTTTGCAACCACAGAGACACACGGCCACAGAGCTCATTCCAACACAGAGGAAACAACTTAATTTTGGAGATCACAGAGCCCTACACTCTGTGACCTCTAACTTTAAGTTGTTGTCATTGTGAGCTAAAACTCTGTGACCTCTGCATCCCTATGGTTAAAAAATTAGCCCTCTTCCTATTTCAAAAGAAGTCAGAAACATTTAACTTTCCTCATGCAACGAATCATCATCACCGGCGGCCCAGGCACCGGCAAAACGACCATTCTCAATCAACTTCAAAGTAAGGGATACAACACCTTTGAAGAAGTAGCCCGCATCGTTATTAAAGAAGAACTGATCGCGGGCAGCGACGCCCTTCCGTGGAAAAACCTGGATGCTTTCAGTAAAAAAGTATTGCCCCTGCAAATCATTAATCATTCAAAAGCACTGTCGGGGCTCAACTTCTACGATCGGGGCATTCCCGATATCGCAGCTTACCAGTTGCACAGCAACCAATCTGTTTTTAAGGAACTGGAAGAAGCCATAGCCCTTCACCGTTACCATAATGATGTGTTCATCACTCCGCCATGGAAAGAGATTTACCTTAATGACAACGAGCGCAAGGAAACTTTTGAAAAGGCTTGTGAGATTCATTTTCGCCTCAGCGAAACTTATGCTAATTTTGGCTATCGCCTGATTGAAGTACCGCAGCTTACAACCGAGGAAAGAGTAAAATTTATTTTGGATCACCTGAATGCATAAATCTCCCCTGGAAATATTAAATGAAGTCTTCCATCATCAGGAATTCCGACCCTTCCAGGAAGAAATCATTTATTCGGTGCTGAGCAGCAAACACACCTTGGGTATATTGCCCACCGGTGCCGGAAAATCCATTTGCTATCAAGTACCGGGGATGATGTTGCCAGGCATCACCATCGTAGTGAGTCCACTCATAGCACTCATGAACGACCAGATCCGACGCCTGCAAAAACTCGACATCAAAGTAGCCGGTATTTTCGGCAATATGCGTCAGGAACAAATTGATATTGCCCTCGACAATTGTAAATATGGCGAGGTAAAATTCCTGTTTTTATCGCCTGAGCGACTCAGTTCTCTGCTGGTAAAAACACGCATCAAACAAATGGATGTTTCCTTGTACGTCATTGATGAAGCACATTGCGTTTCACAATGGGGACATGATTTCCGACCATCTTACCTCAATATCAATATCCTTCGCGAATGGCATCCCAACACGCCCTGTCTAGCACTCACGGCAACATGTACACCTAAAGTAAAAAAAGACATCCTGAACATCCTCAGCATCAGTAAAGCCAAGGTTTTTCAGGGATCGTATATCCGCAAACAACTCTCCTTCTACATCAAAAAAAGTGAGAATAAAACGGGAGACCTCATCAATATAATTAAAAGACGCAGTGCACCCGGGATCATTTATGTCAACAAAAGAAAGCTCACAGAGCAGTTGGGTAAAGAGCTGGAAAAACATTCCATCCCTCATGAAATTTATCATGCCGGATTGCCTGCCAAGGAAAAAGATAAAGCAGCCAAAAACTGGTTGCTGAGCGAAAACAAATGGATGATAGCGACATCGGCTTTCGGGATGGGCATTGACAAACCGAACGTACGCAGCATCATTCATTTTCATGTTCCAGGGTCGATGGAAGAATATTACCAGGAAAGCGGTCGCGCAGGAAGAGATGGCGAAAAAGCGAGTGCCATTATTTTGTACGCGCAGGAAGATTGCACTTTCCTGAAGCTCAATATCGATTGGGCTTTCCCTGAAAGGGAGCTGATCAAAAAAATATACGACAGTCTGTTTAATTACAAAAAAATCGCGCTCGGCGCCGGCGCGGAAACTGGTTTTTCTCTTGATTTATCCGACTTCTGTTCCAAGTTTTCGTTGCCACCGAAAAACACTTTTTACGCTATTGAGATCCTGGAAAAATGCGGCTACCTCTTTCAAACCGAAGATGTACAAAAAAGCTCCAAAATACAGGTGATTGCGAACAAACAAACATTAAATGAACTAACCACTCACGATACCCTGGAAGGAAAAGTTTTGGGTACTTTACTCCGCTCCTACTCGGGCCTGCACAGCGAACTGGTTGAATTCAGCGAATCGCTTATTGCCGAAAGATGCAACATCACTCGTCATGATGTTATCAATACGTTGCAACGACTCGAACAAAAAGAAATCGTGCATTACGAACTACTTTCCTTTCTTCCTAAAATCGTTTTTACCAAGGACCGCATAGAATCAAAATACCTACATATTCCAAGGGAAATTCTCGAAGAGCGTCGCAAGGTAAAAAGTGAGCAGGCAAACTATATGACAGGCTTTGTGGAAAACAAAATCCAGTGTCGCTCTCAACTCATCTGCAGCTACTTCAACGAAGACAGTCCGCGCTGCGGACATTGCGACAATTGCATAAACCCGAACAACAACAAGAACATCAAAGAATTCATTCTGAATTCATTAAGTCACAAAAAATCAGCGGAGGAATTGATCCAAAGCGCTCCTTTCCTTAAAGATGAAGTATTAATGGCCCTGAGAGAATTGATGGAAGGAAATAAAGTGAAGGTGGATAAGGAAGGATTTTATTTATCAAAACCTTGATTAATACTCCACAAACCCTGTCAGCATTCTATCCAGTATCTGTTTTGTTGTTTCATCATGAACACCATCATCATTACTCAAATTATGAACACTCGATACCGGCACTTTATCCGGATATACATGCAACTTCAAATAATGAAAAACATTGGTGAGGTAATCCAGGCCTCGCAGGTTTCCCGATCTTCCTGACGCCACCCCTATCAGAGCCACTTTTTGCCCCCTCAGTTTCTTAGGATGCCAGCCATCAATAAAAGCCTTTAAAATGCCACTGAATCCACCATTATATTCCGGCGACAGTACCACTAATTTAGAAGAGGGATAAATGTATTCTTCAAGGATTTTTTCAAACTCGGGATTAGTGTTATCATACAAGGCAGTAAACACGAAATCGCGAGGTAAATCACAGAGGTCGAGAAGCTTAACTTCCTGTCCTTTTTCCCTCAGTATTTTCTCGCACAACAAAGAAACCTGCAGCGTCATGCTTCCCTTTCTGTTCGTGCCGGAGATCACCGTTATCATAGTCTGTTATTAACAAAATTTTGTTTAAAAATCACCCTGAAATACTCCTTCTTATCACCTACCTTTACGTGGGTTTTCAAATATAGAAAATCTGAATTTATAATTTTTAAAATTTTCGTGATGGGCAAGATAATTTCGATTACCAATCAGAAAGGTGGCGTTGGAAAAACAACTACTGCTATTAACCTGGCAGCTTGCCTGGGTGTGCTGGAGAAAAAGGTTTTACTGGTGGATGCCGATCCGCAAGCCAACTCCACTTCAGGCCTCGGCTTCGATCCGAAGAACATCAAAATGGGTACTTACGAATGCATCATAAATGAAGCAGAACCGAAAGACATTATCCTTCAGACTGAAACTCCAAATGTTGATATCATTCCTGCAAATATCGACCTCGTTGGGGCCGAGATAGAAATCATCAATCTCCCGAACAGGGAAAAGATGATGAAGCTCGCTTTGCAGAAAGTGCAGGACGATTACGATTTTATTATCATCGACTGCTCTCCATCACTGGGATTGATTACCATTAACGCTTTGAGCGCATCAGACTCTGTGGTGGTTCCGGTGCAATGTGAATACTTCGCTCTGGAAGGTTTGGGCAAACTCCTGAACACCATCAAAATCGTTCAGTCGAGACTGAACCCGGAATTGAAAATTGAAGGTATTCTCCTTACTATGTACGATACGCGTTTGCGCTTATCGAACCAGGTAGTTGACGAAGTGAAGACACACTTTCAGGACATGGTTTTCGACACCATTATTCAGCGCAACACCAAATTAGGCGAAGCACCAAGCTTCGGCCAATCTATATTGACTCACGATGCAAGTTGCAAAGGTTCGGTAAACTACCTAAATTTAGCTAGAGAAGTGTTGCAGAAAAACAACATGACCCGAATCAGTCAGGAAGAAAAAGTGATAGATATAGAAGATGAGCTCTAATAAAAAAAACGCACTGGGACGAGGCTTAAGCGCTTTGCTGGAAAATTCAGGAACCGATATCACGTCGAGTTTACCTGCCGATAAAGCCACACAAAACGTAGGTAATGTTGCCAACATCCGCATTGAACACATTGAAGCCAACCCTTTTCAGCCACGAACAGAATTCGAAAAAGAAGCTCTTCTCGAGCTGGCGCAATCCATAAAGGAACTCGGCATCATCCAGCCTTTAACCGTAAGGAAACTGGGCTACGATAAATTCCAGATCATTTCGGGGGAAAGAAGGTTCCGCGCTTCGCAGATTGCCGGCCTTACTGAAGTCCCTGCTTTTATCCGCATTGCCAACGACCAGGCCATGCTGGAAATGGCATTGGTGGAAAACATCCAGCGCCAGGACCTCAACCCTATTGAAGTTGCAGTGAGCTACAAACGCCTGATTGACGAATGCCAACTCACACAGGAAGAGCTTGGGGAACGCGTTGGAAAAAACCGGTCTACCACAGCCAACTACTTAAGGTTACTCAAATTACCCGCACAAATACAGGCTTCTTTAAAAACGCAGGAAATCACTATGGGCCATGCCCGTGCTTTGCTGGCGATTGATGACGAAGATGTACTGATGTATGTTTACCGCAAAATTGTTCCGGAAGGACTCAGCGTTAGAACAGTGGAAGAAATGGCGCGCCAAAGCGGCCAGGAACCCGCTGCTGAAGCACCTGCCAAAAAGAAGAGCGCTGAACTTTCCTTTGATGAACAGAAACTGAAGGAAGACCTGTCGCAATTGTTCAGCGCAAAAGTGAAAGTGGTAAAAAACGAAAAAGGAAAAGGCACTATTGTTATTCCTTTCAAATCAGAAAAAGACCTCCAGAGAATCAAAGAACTTCTTGATTTGTAAGTCGTGCGCAAGATTATTTTGCTCCTAATATTTTTAATGGGTTGCATTGGCCTTCAAGCGCAACAGGACAGCCTTGGAATAACAAAGGATTCTGTAGCAGCAAGATCTATGGACACTATTACTCCCAACACCGATGCGAAAATAAAATCGGTGGTAATCGCCACCAATCACTCTCCTAAAAAAGCAGGAATGCTGTCGGCAATATTACCTGGTCTCGGTCAGGCTTACAACCGCAAATACTGGAAAATCCCTATTGTTTATGCAGCACTCGGTGGTATTGGCTATTTTGCATACACCAATACTATTTACTACAACTTTTATCACGGAGCGCTGATTATTGCCAACAATCCGTACCATACCAAAACCGATTTGTTCAATTATGCAGATAAACACAAATATACTTCTTTTGCAACGGGTGGACTGAGCCCGGAAGATATCGCTCAAAAGACAGAAGCTGAATTTTTGGAGTTCAACGATTATTACCGTCGCAACCGCGATCTGACATATTTCTTCACTGGAGTACTTTATCTATGTAATATTCTGGATGCCGCTGTTGACGGACATCTATACAACTACAACGTTGATGACAATTTAGCTTTCCGCATCCAACCCACTGTTTTTACAGCGAGTGTTTTTCAACCTTCAATGATGGGACTGTCGTTGAGCATGAAATTCTAAAATTCCCAACAATCTTTCTTACGCATGTTATCCACCCCTTAAGTAATTGTGAGGGAAAATTCAGTCTTTATCTATGAAATCTGCGGGAAAAATCCGGAAACGTTCTGCCTTCCAAAATGTAAACACTGAAAAAAAGGACAAAAAAAAGCCCGGAAAATTAATTCCGGGCACCCCAAAACAACTATGAAAAAACTACTTACTTAGAACAGTAAGTAAACTTTAACGAGGCAAAGCTAATAATTCACTGAGAGAAACGCTACTATTATCTGGAAAGATTTTTTTCTTTTCTCCCAACAAGGAAATTTATACGGTTAATGGCTGATTTTTTCAGGCGAACTAATTTTTCGATAGTTCCTTATTGACACTTTCTAATACTGCAAGAGTAAGGATATCGGCCTCTTTGAATAATTTTTTTATTTCGGGCAAACTTGTCTTTTCTTTTGCACTGTATTCAATCTTATTCATGATATCCTCAATAGATTTAATACCAAGAAGCGCTAAAGGTGATCGGTATTTGTGAGCAAGCTGACTTACTTTTTTCCAGTCTTCTTTATCAATAGCCACTTTCATTTGCTCCATCAGCAGCGGAGTATCCTCCGAGAAGATGTTCAGCATTTCCACAACAAAAGCGTCATTGCCTTCCGATAAAGTTTTCAAATAAGAGATATCAATCATAGAGGGCTCTGTTGATGAACTTCCCACAAGGAGGGAGCTCATGATTCTTAGCAATTCTTCTTTATGAATAGGCTTGGCGATATGATCATTCATACCAGCCTTGAGGCAAGCTTCCCGTTCTTCTTTGAAAGCGTGTGCCGTCATGGCAATGATAGGAATATTTCCTTTTGAACCTTTTATATTTTTGCGGATAAAATCCACCACTTCAAATCCATCCATCACAGGCATCTGGATATCAAGCAATAAAATATCGGCCTTTTCATTCTGCAACAAATCCAGCACCTCTCTTCCGTTATTGGCAATCTTCAGGTCCATCCCAAAGCTTAGCATAATATTTTCAATGAGTTTCTGGTTCATTCGATTGTCTTCGGCCAGCAAAACCTTCTTCCCTTTTAGAGCTTCAATATCCACCATTTTACCCAAAGTCTTTTCACTCTTAGATGAATTCAATTTTGCAACACCATATTCCAGCTCAAACTCGAAGGAAGAACCATGATGTAACTCACTGTTCACCTTGATACTTCCTTTCTGCAATTCCAACAAACGCTTTACGATAGCAAGTCCCAAACCGGTACCGCCAAACTTTCTTGTTGTGCCTGAACTGATTTGAGAGAAACTCTCAAAAATTGATTCGTAATTGTCTTTTGGTATCCCTATCCCTGTATCGGCAACAATAAACTTCAGCTTTACCTTATTGCCTTTTTCTGAGAGCTTTTTCACTTCAACCGACACCTTTCCTTTATCAGTAAACTTGATGGCGTTACTCACAAGGTTCATCAACACCTGATACAAACGATTGGAATCACCAAGTAAAACCTGCGGTACATCTTTATCCACATTAATGAGCAGATGCAATCTTTTCTCATCGGCTTTTCCTTTGAGAACACGCTCTACCGAAGAAAGTGTATCACGGAGGACGAACTCTTCTTTTTCAATAAAAAGCTTACCTGCTTCAATTTTTGAGAAATCGAGAATATCGTTGATCAGAGCCAGTAAGCTCTCTCCCGACACCTGTATGGTTTTTACATAGTCGCGCTGCACCTCATCCAAAGTAGTTTCCTCTAACAGATTGGTAAAACCAATAATCGCATTCATTGGTGTACGGATTTCGTGGCTCATATTAGCAATAAAATCCTGCTTGGCCTTGCTGGTTTGTTCTGCAAGTAATTTTGCTTTCAGGAGCGACTCCTCTGCTTCAGCACGCTTGGTCACATCATAAGCAATACCTACAATTTCCTCCAGCTTACCATCAGCACCCATTCTTGGTGTACAGGAAATCTGGTAAACCGTATTACCAAATTTGATGGATTGCGTAACCTCATTACCCGCAAGGGCTATCTTGATCTGGCCGATGAACTCATCATGACCTTCAAAAATTTCAAATACCGATTCGCCTACAAACTCATCACCGCCTGGCATGATGGAGCCTAAATTCCGCCCTTTTGCAAAAGTGAGCTCACCATTGGGGTTGGCTGCAAATAATATTACAGGCGTATGGGAAATAATAGTGGAAAGCTTTTCTTCAGCGGACTTCAAACTTGATTCAACGCTTCTTCTAACCTGCTCCAGTTCCGAATAGCGAATGGAATTCCGGATGCACTGCTCAATCCCCTCTGTATTTAACAAGGATTTCGGAATATAATCACTGGCTCCCGATTGCATCATCTCCACCGCCACCTGAGGATCGGCATAATTGGTGATAATCACCACCGGTATACTGAAGCCATTGTTTCTTATTGTCCTAAGGAGACTGAGTCCGTTTTCACCAGGGAGATGATAATCGAGAAAAACAAGATCAAAGTCCTGTTTTTCAGCATGTGTCATTGCCTCGGCAATGGTATTCACAGTACGCAAGGTGGTTTTAAGAGAAGACTTCTCCAGCTCACGGTGGAAATTTCGAGCATCATACTCGTTATCCTCCACATAAAGAATCCTAATAATTTGCTCCATGAAGTACCCCTGCTAACATTGCCTAAATTATATTCTGTACTTCTAAATGTACGAGAAATAAACTTACATAAAAAGCCCCATTCGTTTGCGGAATAACGACAGTACGGAAACCCTTTTGTTATAGGTGTTTTTGCGACGCAATAGATCTAAAATATTTTCATTCAGACGCTGCATTCCGGCTTCTCCTTTGATGATATAATCGGCAGCTCCTGTTTTAATGGCTTGAATAGCAATATTGATTTGTTTGTGGCCCGTCATCATGTACACTGTGGTAGCGGGATTTGCACTCTTGAGCTTGGCAAGTATAGATAAACCATCGTGCTGCGACAACTGGTCTTCGTAGAAATAATCTATTACGGCGATATCGGCCACTTTTCCGTAATTCATAAACTCCTCGTAATTATTGCACATCTCCACTTCTAAAAGTCCCCTGAAACTGATTTCCAGCTGATGCTTCACCATCTTTACACACATCTCATCATCATCCATTACCAAAACTCTGAGCGGTCGGTTGTAGTTCTTTTTATAAAGCTCAACCTGTTCCCTTATCAAGCGTTGCATGGCAATTGTTTCTGAACTCATAGCTTCCTGCTTTGTATGATTGCAAATATATTCTGCTTGTACACTCGTGTCCATAGGTAGTTCCTTGTTATTAAGATTAGAAATCAACAGCAACTTGTTAATTGCTGTGTATAAACCAAACAAGGATTGTGCCGTTTTACGGCTTAACGATCAGTACTGAAGGAGAGTTTACCAGCCATTCCTTATGCCCGTCCATAAGGCGTTTCCAGCTATCAAGACTAACAATCATGACATCAGCCTGTGTGAGAAACTCTTTGTTGATCTTACTCTCCGGAAGAAAGGATAAATGCATCGGATGTTGCTGCTCAATGTTATTGATCATATTCTGAAAAGCCACATTATTCTGTATTACTCCTACAGCATCAAGAATCTTCACACGTGCTCCATTGTTATGAATAACGCGGTGCGCATAATCCAGTATAAACACATCTGCCAGCGAAAACACGGGAATAAACACCACTTCCACTTTCTGCAGCCCCTTATCAATAAAGATTCCCAGAGAGCCTTTAGTGGTCTTGATAATATTATTGATTCGTGAATTGAAAGTGGTTCCTTCTACCACCTGCTCCTTACCGGTAATGGTGCTGATGAATTTTTCAGGATTGATAATCTTGGTCGTAATACCAATCATCTTACCCAGAAAACTTCCTTCAAAAATGGAAGGTCCCATTCCAATAATCAACAAATCATACTCCCCGTCATTGGCCGTTTCCACAATCTCCTTATCTATATCCAAAGTAGGCTTAAACAGTGTTTGTATAGGCAGATTCAATTTAGCAGCTTCTCGCTTTATCGGCCGGAAGGTATCGCGTTCCAGCTCCAGCATGTTGTACTGATGCAACTCATTACTCAAACGCAGATGCATGGCCGACACTGAAGATTCATTCTGGTACTTATGCACAAAGCTATTGGTGAGTAAAACCATAGCCTTTCCTCTTTCGGGATCACCAAAAGAGAAGAGGATTCGGTATTTGCGCCGACTTTCCTCATCCACCAGCTCCGGATGTTTTTCCTTAAAAAGATAATTGATCAAGTCGAGAGCCGGTCCCGTCATCAAAGTAGTTACCAAGGCCATGATCACCATCATCGCAAAAATTTCAGGTGACAATACCCCCAGATCAAAACCAATATTGAGCACCACAAGCTCCATTAAGCCACGGGTATTCATGAAAGCACCAATAGTGAGACTCTCCTTCCATGTTTGTCCCATATACCTTGCAGCCAATGCACTTCCTAAGAATTTACCAGTAACTGCCACGGTGATAATCATGGCACAGATAGTCCACATATTACTGTCGTTGAGCAAACCAATCTGCGTTTTCAATCCTGTCACCACAAAAAATAAAGGCAACAACAGCACCAGTGAAACATCCTCTATCTTTTCCACAAAAATATTCCTGAAGTGCAGATTTTGAGGCATGATCACCCCTGCCATGAAAGCGCCGAACAAGGCATGTATACCAATCACTTCGGTTACATAAGAAGAAAGTAAAAGCACAGCAAAGAATATGGCTACAACGGGCTTGCCAATGGAATCCTGCTTGGAATACACATCCCCCACTCTTTTAAGGAAAGGCTGTACAACTTTGAGCATCAGGATAACATACCCCACAGCCATAACAATAATATAAAGGGAACTTACTATAGATCCGGCTTTTACAATAGCAATCACAGCCGCCAGAACACACCACGCAGTAATATCATCGGCAGCAGCACAGGTGATCACAAGCGCCCCGAGTCGGGTTTTCGACATCTGCCTTTCCTGTACTATACGCGCCAGAACAGGGAAAGCAGTAATACTCATTGCAATACCAATAAAGAGAGAATAAGATAAAAACTGAACATTGGCAGGAGCATGTTCTTCATAGATAAAATAAGATAAACCCATCCCCAGAGCGAAAGGGAAAATAATGCTGGCGTGACTGATCACCACTGCATCTGAAGCCTTTTTGCGCAACACTTTTAAATCAAGCTCCATCCCCACAATAAACATGAAGAGAATCAAGCCCACCTGGCTAAGGAACTGAAGATTCGGAATAGAACCTTTGGGAAATAAAAAAGTGGAGAATTCAGGAAAATAAGCCCCAATAAAAGAAGGCCCCAGGAAAATACCCGCAACAATTTCACCGATTACGGAAGGCTGGCCAATCTTGCGGAACAAGAAAGAAAAAACACGTGCTGTAGCAATAATGGTGATGATCTGCAAAAGCAGAATCGCTAAAGGATGCGTAAAATTATGATGTAAAGTACTCTTGATTTGCTCAAAGCCATCTGTCTCTTTAACCTCGGCAACACTGGTGACTTTCCCAGCTTCCATTAACTCTCCGCGATCGACAATAATATACATCACAAACAGGAAAATCCCTGTTACCAGCACATAAAACAAAATATTTTTAAAGCCTCTCACGATGCGAATTTAATAAGAATAAAGCGCCTTAGTGTAAAATTTTCATTAATTCTAAAAGAAGACTTACTCTCCAATTTCCTTTAAAATCCTGCTTACCTCTTCCTCGGTATTCTTCAATTTGAGATTGCAGGTCTTAATAATCTGCAAAGCCTTTTTCACATTGTCGGCGAGCTCATCCACATCTACTTCCTCACCTTCAATTTTAGCAACAATAGCTTCCAGTTCTTCGATTGCTTCCGAATAACTTTGTTTTTTCTTTGTCATAATTCTGATATTTTACTTTGAACTTTTCCGTCTTTAAACTGAGTGGTGATCTGCTCACCTTCTTTTAATTCCTGTATTGATTTTACCACCTTACCGCTGAGATAAGTAAGCGTATATCCTCTGGCAATCACATGCGCAGGATCCAACAACTTCACTTTCTCTCCTATCAGTTGTATTTTATGCAGGTGATAACGAAGGAAGATAGCACTTTTAGCATCCAATTGCTGATGCAGGCTTTTAATTTGGTATTCTCTCTCCTTAAGCAAACGTGAGGTTTCTACAGAAACCTTTTGCTTGCGGTTCAACAGCAACAACTTATTCTTATCAAGATAGCGTGTTGCACTTTCCTGCAAATCCCTTGTCAGACCCGTCAATTGCATCTTCTGATGATTAATAAAACTTTGTGATTTGCGGGTGATAAGATTGGAAGCATCCTTGATCCTGTTGTTTTCACAAAGCAATTTTTGCTGCAGAAGATCTTTCAAGCGGAACTTTGCATCAATCAGCATCTCATCAAAAGCGGAAAAACATCCGATCAGATATTCAGCCACTGCGGTAGGGGTTTTCAGTTTTTTGTGCGCTACCATATCAGCGATGGATTCATCGCGTTCGTGACCAATGCCTGTAAGCACCGGCAAAGGAAATAAGGCGATGGCCTTACCTAAATCATAACTATCGAAAGCACTTAATTCAACAGATGATCCTCCTCCACGCGTGATGACCACCACATCAAAAGCATCCTGTCTTGCTGCTATTTTCCCCAATGCATTCAACACCGAAGGAACTGTCTTATCGCCCTGCATCACTGCAGGAAACAGCTTCAGTTCGAGATGATAACCGAATAGATTATTATTTAACTGATTGATGAAATCTTCATAGCCCGCAGCTGTTTCCGAAGAAATCAACGCAATGCGCTGAGGCACCAAAGGAAAGTCCAGTAACCTGTTTTTCTCCATCAACCCTTCCTGCTCCAAACGATCAATGATTTCCCTTTTCTTCCTTGCCAACTCTCCCAGGGAATAACTGGGATCTACACCCACTACATTCAAACTAATGCCATACACTGCGTGGTACTGAACTTCCACCAGCAACAAGGTTTTCATGCCTTGTTGCAGCGGACTCCCCGTCACTTGGAAAAATTTATTGAGTATGCCCTGCAGCTTAAACGACCAGATATTGGCACGCATCTTCGCCAGCAAAGTTTTTTCGTTTTTTTCCACCAGCTCGAGGTAGCAATGTCCGCTCCCCTGATTTACATTCATGGAAGCAATTTCCGCTACCACCCACAGCTGCTGCATGAAATTACCTTCAACAGCATCCTTGATGTGCAGCGATAACTGATGCAGGGAAAGGAAATCTTTATTTTGAGTTGCTTCACTCATTGCTCAAAAATACGGAATGGAAAATGGATACTAGAAAAGGGTAAATACTTTTTTCTCTATCCCAATGTACACACCATCCTCCTCCACTTTTACAGGAAAAACATCTACTGCCTCTCCCGAATCCTGTTGCACCCGACCGGTTTTTAACGAAAAAGCATAATGATGCCAGGGACAAACTACCTGGCCGGATTCATTGCAATAGCCCCACGACAAAGACGCTCCCTGGTGCGGACACTTATCGGCAACTGCCGAAAGCTGTCCGTTGAAATGCACCAAACAAATATACTTTTCGTCGATATGAATTCTTTTGAGCGGAGAATAAGAGAAGTCGGCAATCGCTTTCTCCATCGAAGGATACAGCAAATGCCAGAACATTTTTTTTTCGAAAAACATTAGAAGATTCGGTCGATCTTCGCTGCCGTGTCCTTTTTAACAGGAACCAAAGGCAAGCGGAGCACGTTCTCAATAATTCCTAATTTGTGCAGAAAATATTTCACACCGGCAGGATTGCCATCTTCAAAAATCACTTTCATCACCGGAGTGAGCGCAAAATGTGCTTTGCGAGCAGCAACAAAATCGCCTTTCAATGCAGCATTCACAATAGCAACGGTTTCTTTAGGGTAAGCGTTGGCGATAACAGAGATGAGTCCGTGCGCACCAAAAGCCATCATAGGCAATGCCAATCCATCATCACCCGATGTTACAATAAAACCTTCAGGAGCACCATATATCATGTCCATACATTGATTGACATGCGCCGATGCATCTTTCATTGCGATGATATTTTTGAATTCTTTTGCCAAGCGCAAAGTCGTTTCAACGTCCATACAGGAACCCGTTCTGGCCGGTACATTATACAAAATAATTGGTAATGGCGACTTTTTAGCCAATGCCGCATAATGCTGATAAATACCTTCCTGCGACGGGCGGTTGTATGCAGGTGAAACACTCAGCAAAGCACTAATTCCTGAAAAATCGGTTGTTTGCAACTCCTCAAGTAACTCTGCAGTATTATTGCCACCCAGCCCCAGCACCACTGGCAAACGACTATTATTTACAGCCAGGACCTTCGCTACTACCTTTTTCTTTTCGTCTTTTGAAAGTGTAACAGATTCACCTGTGGTTCCCATAACAACGAGGTAGTTCACCCCGCCGGCGATAACGTGATTCACCAGTTTTTCCAATGCAGCGTAATCCACTTCATTGTTTTTGGTGAATGGTGTTACCAGCGCTACTCCTGTTCCTTTCAAATCGATAGACATATCATTCTTTATTAATAACGTTCAAATAATGGTCAATGTACCTTAGTAAATACCTTAAATCCTTCCCTTCTTCCACTTTAATCATCAAATCAAATTCGGAACTGTATTCCAATTCCTTGCGGCCTACCTTAAACTTTGCCTGCGACTGGCTGACAATATATTTGAAAGGGATAAAAGCTGTTATGCTAGTGTCGATCAAGATATCGTAAGGTTCTTCAATAAAATTTGTTACCACTTTTCCGGTGGGCTGCAAAAGCAAATTTAAGTCCTTTTTTGTAAAGTAATCGTATTCTAATTTAGGATTTACATCATCGGGCATTTTCGGCAGATCAAAATAGCCCAGAGCCTTCACATTCAATTTATAATCACGAAGGTACTTCACATATTTTTTCACCAGATCCTCTTCTTCAGGATTATCGGCTCGGTAAAGAATAGCACAATTTTTAGCACCACTAAGGTTAACAGGCACCTTCTCCCGGTCCTTCTTAGCAGCCTTGCGCATCGCCCTTTCGGCCAATTTCTCTCTTATGTCCTGAATAATTCCCATGCCGGATATTGAAGGCTAAGGTAAGCATTCAGCACAAAAAGAAAATGTCTTGTTGAAATAAAAAAAAGCGTCCCAGACAAATATCCGGGACGCCTTCGAAAAGAGGTACAACTATAGCCTATTTATTGGCCTTGATGTATTCCTGCAGCTCATCGATACTCGTTGAGTAAGTAAAGGCATCGTTGATTTTGTAATACTTGTTTTTATCAACAGTATGTGAATAAGCAAACTTGGCGAATTCCAGTTTTGTTTCTTCATAGGTAAATAAGCCCATGATTTGTTTCACCTGCGAAGTAGAGAGACAATTGTTCTCGGTAATCTGCTTGGCCACAGTCATTTTTGAATCTTCAAAAGGTTTAGAGGAGATGGAAGATTTAGCGTCATTAAAATCGACATCATCCATAGCTATTCCGCAACCCGAACCCAGATCAGAACTGGTTACAGCTAAATCAGTACTTGTACTTGAAGGAAGGGTAGTTGATGTTGCCGACTGCTGCTGAGTGCTATTATAAATCAGGACATCAGGTTCATTATTAATTACAATATTGCTGCTTGAACCGGAAGAAGTAGTTGTGGTGGTCATTGTGTTATTTAAAGCAGTATTGATTCCCATACCATTGATATTCACATTCAGGGAAATCCCTGTATTGTTTGGTGAGGTATTTTGAGTGTTGTTCACAGCCGTGCTGCTTGTTGTTGTAGTTGTGGTAGTGGTAGTACTGCTTGTTGTAGTGTTGGCCGGCTGCACATCAGTTGTGGTAGTCATGGTTTGCTGCCCGCTTGTTCCATTGCCCATACCGTTCATATTGATATTAAGGGAAACACCTCCAGTATTACCTGCATTAGTAGTTGTTCCCTGCACATTAGTTGTGGTAGTTGCATTATTTACAGGAGTATTGTTTTGCGTTGAATTTACTGCTGTTTGATCAACAATAGGATCGGCCTTTTGCTGAATCAATGTAGCATCCGTGCTATTGGTGTTGGTGGAAGAAGCTGAGGAAACTGCAGCCGATGTCATTACCACATCTGTAAAATAAGTGATTTTCCACTCTCCCTTCTTATTTCTTTTCACCTTGAAGGTATATTCATGCCCGTCCATTGCCGGCACATTTTTCTTTACAACGCCTAAAGAAGGATCGGAAAAAGTAACGGTAGCCATACCTCCCGGAGCTTTAACACCCTCTATTTTCACGTTCGACATCGGTGTAGTATTCACTCTGACACCATTCATACTGAGATAAAAGAGTTCACCATCTTCCGTAAAAAAAATGAGATTGCCCTGAGCAAAGGCGCCAATGCCAATAAACATTAAAAAGGTAAATATTGTTCTTTTCATAATAGTGTGTGTTTTGTTGTTACGTATCTGCGTAGCTAACATTATACCAAAAATAATAAATAGAGTTCCCATGGCACATTTTTATTTTTAAAAAGACTATTTTTACTGCTCATCCGCGACGTATAAAGTCATGAAGAAAATACTGGTACCTATAGATTTTTCTGCTTTTTCCTTCCACGCTTTGGGGGTGGCGGCCGACATCGCCAGGAAAGCCTCTGCAGAAATTCACCTGCTCCATCTCGTGGAAGATGCAGAGAAGGTAAACAACAAGGAAATCAACAAGCAGTTCCTTGATGTGATTGAACTGAAAAGCATGGCCGGACTCAAGATTATCAATGCCTTAAAGATCGAATCGATTGATGAAGGCATTGAACAATATGCTACTAAGAACAAGATTGACCTGATCGTGATGGGCAGTCACGGACACCGTACTTTCCATGATGAAATATTCGGCAGTAATACCGACAAGGTGATGAAAAACAGCTCACTTCCCTTGTTAATAGTAAAAGAAAGTACGACCGATTTCAGTATCAACACACTCGTTTTCAGCTCCAACTTTTACAAAGAAGCTTCCGCTTCCTTTAAAAAGGTAAAGCCTTTACTCGACCTCTACCGTCCGGAAATCCATTTATTGAGTGTACTGCCAGAAAACACTGAAGAAAAAGAAGAATTCGCCAAAAGACTTATGTTCGATTTTGCTGCTGAGCATAAGCTGGAAGGCTATTGCTGCAGAACTGTTACTGCCAGCAACATTGAAGAAGGCATCAACAAATACTGTAATCAGGTAAATCCCGAATTACTTATGATGGAAACCCACGGCAAGAGTCAATTGTCGCATCTGCTCTTCGGCAGCGTTAGTGAAGACCTTGCTGCCAAAAGAAAACAACCCGTGCTCACGCTGCGCATTCCCAATGTTGAACTCAGGGACGACGTCATTTTTCCTGCATAATTTCTTCCTCATGTCTGAACTCGATCCAAAAAAAAATATCATCATCAAAGGCGCCAGAGTACACAATCTCAAGAATATTGACGTTGTCATTCCCCGCAACAAACTGGTAGTGATTACCGGCTTGTCGGGCTCGGGAAAATCATCACTGGCCTTCGACACTATTTATGCTGAAGGACAACGCCGCTACGTAGAAAGCCTGTCTTCCTACGCCCGTCAGTTCCTCGGAAGAATCAACAAACCCGATGTAGATTATATCAAAGGCTTATCACCAAGCATCGCCATCGAGCAAAAAGTAACCACCAAAAACTCGCGTTCTTCCGTTGGTTCTTCCACTGAAATCGCTGAGTACCTAAGAATATTCTTTGCACGAATTGGTAAAACCTATTCCCCTGAATCAGGTAAAGAAGTGAAAAAACACAATGTACAGGATGTCATCGCTTTTATTAAAAAACATTCGGGCAAAAGAGGACTCGTTCTGGCTCCTGTTTCGGCAGGAGAATCCTCTGTTGAGGAGTTTTTAAAAAACCTCATCAAGGAAGGCTTTGAAAGAATAAAAATCAATAATGAAATAGCTAAGACTGCAGAAGTACTAGTGGATAAAAACGGGATGAAAAAGGCCCATGATATTCATGTGGTAATCGACCGTTTTTCTGTCTCCGATGACGACGATTTCCTGTCGCAGATTGAGGACTCCATCCAAACTGCTTTTCAGGTAGGCAATGGCTATTGTGAAATAGAGATCCACGGCGATAAAATCATCAGCGAACAATTCTCCAATGTCTTTGAAGCCGATGGCATTAAATTCACAGAACCTAATCCTCATTTTTTCAATCCCAATAGTCCGCTGGGCGCTTGTCCCACTTGCGAAGGATTCGGACAAGTACTTGGCATTTCCGAGCAATTGGTAATCCCCAATCCTTCGCTCTCTGTGTATGAAGATGCCGTTGCTTGCTGGAAAGGTGACAAAATGAGCGAGTGGAAAACCGATTTGATCAACAACGCTGAAAAAGCAAATTTCCCTATTCACCGACCATACAACGAATTGAACGATAAGGAAAAACACCTGCTGTGGAACGGCTGCAAGCATTTCGATGGCATCAACCAGTTTTTCAAATATGTTGAAAGTAAACTTTATAAAATCCAGTACCGTGTAATGCTGGCGCGCTACCGTGGCCGTACCACCTGCATGGATTGCAAAGGCTCAAAACTGCGCAAGGAAGCATCGTGGGTGAAAATCAGCGACAAGAACATTCTTCAGCTGATGACGGCGCCTATTCATGAATTGCAGACTTTCTTTGAAAATATTTCGCTCTCGAAAAGCGATTTGCTCATTGCGAAAAGATTGCTGGAAGAAATACAAAACCGACTGCGTTACCTGATGGATGTAGGACTCAGCTACCTTACGCTATCCCGGCCATCACATACATTGTCGGGTGGTGAATCTCAAAGAATTCATCTGGCCACTTCACTTGGTTCTTCGCTTGTAGGTTCTATGTATGTACTCGACGAACCCAGCATTGGCTTGCATTCCCGCGATACGCAGCGACTCATCAAAGTCTTGAAATCACTGAGAGATTTAGGCAACACCGTGATTGTAGTGGAACACGATCCCGACATCATGAAAGAGGCCGATTATCTCATCGATATCGGTCCGATGGCCGGAACCAATGGCGGTGAAATTGTTTTTTCGGGAACGCATAAGGAGCTGCTGTCGGCCAAGAAAAGTCTGACTACCCAATACCTCACCGGAAAACTCTCTATTCAGGCACCTAAACAACGAAGGAAATGGAAGCACAAAGTCGTGCTCGAAGAGGCTACAATGCACAACTTAAATAAAATCGACATTGATCTTCCTCTCGAAGTAATGACGGTGATTACCGGCGTGAGCGGTTCGGGCAAATCAACGTTGATCCAGGACATCGCCTATCCCGAAATTCTCAATAATATCAATAAAGTACCAGGAGGTAAAAACGGTAAAGTGAAAGGTGATATCCACCGGTTGAAAGCAGTGGAATTTATCGACCAGAATCCTATCGGAAAATCATCGCGTTCCAACCCCGTGACTTTCCTTAAAGCTTACGACGATATAAGAAATATCTTTTCCGACCTTCCACTCTGTAAAGCACGTGGCTACAAGCCTTCCCATTTTTCCTTCAACGTAGATGGTGGTCGCTGCGAAAAGTGCCAGGGAGAAGGCACTGTAACGGTATCAATGCAATTTATGGCCGATGTGAATCTGGTTTGCGATGAATGCAATGGCAAACGCTTCAAGGATGAAATACTGGAAGTGAAATACCGCGACAAGAACGTTAATGATATTCTTAACTTAACGGTAGACGAAGCTTTGATTTTCTTTAAAACCAACGCTCCTAAAGAAGGCAGGGCTACTGACGAACAAAAAATCGTCAACAAACTGCTGCCTCTGCAGGAAACCGGACTGGGTTATATTACACTCGGACAATCGTCAAGCACCCTTAGCGGCGGTGAGGCACAACGCATCAAACTGGCTTCTTTCCTGGCCAAAGGAGCTGCAGCCTCTTCTACCCTTTTTATTTTTGACGAACCTACTACCGGACTCCATATTCACGATATCCGCAACCTCTTGCTGGCCTTTGAACAACTCATTGAAAACGGCAATTCCCTATGGCTGATTGAACACAATATGGAAGTAATAAAATGTGCAGACTGGATCATTGATGTGGGTCCGGAAGGTGGACACGCTGGCGGACAGATCGTTTTCCAAGGCACACCCGAAGACATGGTGAAAAAAGGGAAAACACATACCTCCGGATTTTTAAAACAAGCACTGTAAATATGAAAGTAGAATTCAAAAGCTCGAAAAAAGACCAGTACGTAGTGTATAGCCAGGAAGGCTGTTCTTTTAAAATGTCCTTTGAACCGGGAGATGACATTATGCCTGCTATCATTAATATTCCTGAAGATCATGAATGGGTACATGTTACTCAAACCCGACTTTCTGAAAAACACAATATCCTTGAATTCATCGCACAGGAAGTGACCGAGAAGATCGCTCCTGGTGGGGAATACCAGATTACCAGTAACTACATTAAGATATTCAAGGACTAAGGTTCAGACAAATTCTTATATTTGATTTATGTCAACAAAAAGAATAGCGGTATTTGCCGGGACTTTTGACCCCATTACCCTTGGTCATGTAAGCATTGTGGAAAGAGGATTATCCCTTTTCGATGAAATTGTTATTGGCATCGGGCACAACTCCAACAAACAGGGCTATTTCCATTTAGAAACAAGGGAAGCCTGGATCAAGAAAATCTTTAGTAAATATCCCAATGTATCGGTTGAAAGCTATGAAGGCCTGACCATCGATTTTTGTAAAAAAGTAAATGCCCGCTTCATTCTGAGGGGACTTCGCGACGGGAAGGATTTTGAATACGAACGCAGTCTGGGCATGATGAATCATGCCATTGCCAACGAAATTGAAACCGTTTATTTAGTGACTGAACCTCAATACTCTGCAATAAATTCCATCATCATTCGTGATATCCTTAAACACGGAGGCGATGCCAGTCAGTTTCTCCCAAAAGAGGTTAATGAAGATGTATAGGATACTGGGTATATTATTGTTGATTTTGTCGGGATTGCAGGTAAGTGCGACTAACGTCACTGTCATCTGCGATAAATCCACTTTTGCCAATCAAACATTTAAGGTGGAAATCGTTAACGATTTTCTCACCCAGCAGAAAGAAGCCGTTTATGCTGGAAGCACCGACGAAAAAGGAAGTTTTAAAGCCACTTTTGATATCAGAGAAGTAAAAATGGTTTTCTTCACTCTCGGGAAATCGAAACGTACTTTTTTTGCCGAGCCCGGACAAAGTTATACCGTTTTCGCGCCGCCACTGAATCCTAAATTGGTGAAGGAAGAAGGATATATGGCGAAGGACGTGCAGCCTTTCCGACTCAAAGATCAGGACAGCAATGAACTCAATGCTTTAATAGATAAGGTAGATCGCATGGTGAACGAATTCATCACCAAACACAAGCAAAACCTTTATTACGCCAAGGGTCCGAAGCTGATCATGAATTTCATCCCTCAGCTGGAAAAGCTTAGTAAACATGAAAATCCTTATTTCCGACAGTACCTTAAATACACCATCGGCACCTTTGATGCGATGCTGCAGAAAACTCATCCGGAAAACATCAGGAAGAAATACTTCGCCGGACAACCGGTCGATTTGAACAACATTCAATACGTCGGATTACTGCAAAACATTTACCGCGGTTACTTCAAGTTTGAACTGGCCAATGACGACAAAAACAATCCTGTCACCCTTATTAACAGTCGGAAATACCATGACATGCTGAAATTGATTTCACCGGGAACTCCTTACGATAAGGACCTCGCTGATCTTATACTGATTAATGGTTTTCTGGAAATGCAAAACAATTCGGCTTACAATGAAAAAGCCGTGAGTTCACTGCTGGACTCCGTGATTTCCACCTCCGAAAATCCTGATATCCGCAGGGCTGCCATCAATGTAAAAAGCATACTCTTTCATCTCCAACCTGGAACAACAGCCCCTGAAATTGTTTTGCAGGACAATAACAAACAGGAATTCAAGCTCAGCAGCCACCAGGGAAAATATGTTTATCTGAGCTTCTTTAAAGTGTGGGACAAGAGCTATGAAGAAGAAATGAAAAACCTGGCCTATCTCCAGGAAAAATACTCCAAAAACCTTGAAATCATTAGCATTTCTACTGATTACGACCAAAAATTATATCAGCAATTTATCCAGCAAAACCAATACAGCTGGCCTATTCTCCATTATCAGAAAAACGAGGAGGTGCTATTGAAATACAGAATTGAAGACATCCGGGTGGAGAATTATGAGCGCAATCAAATGACACAATGGATTTTGATCAGTCCGGATGGGAAAATCGTTTATTACCCTGCCAAAAGCCCGTCACAAGGATTTGAGGCGCAGTTCAGGAGATTGATTGAGGGTTAATTTGCGTACCTCTCCAGTATTCCTAAGAGTGAGGGATAAGTATTCTCCAGCACTTCTTTCATTTCACTCTTCCCTACCCATTTTACTATAGAAATATCTTCTTCGAGCTGTGGTTTTAACTCACCGGAGAAATCTGTCGTCATTTCAAACCAATAAGTAGTTTTCAAAATTCGCTGACCTTTTTGAGTATAGGTGTGCAAAATTTCAGGGAGTTTATCAACAATTTTGAGTCCTGTAATACCACATTCTTCCTCCACTTCCCTCAAGGCTGATTCCTCTATGGTCTCCCCCACTTCCATTTTTCCTTTTGGAAGATCCCATTTCCCGAGTCGGAAAATCACCAATATTTTATCGTCTTTTTTCACCACTCCGCCGGCCGCTGCTATTGGTTTGTAGAAGGATTTGAACTCTTCGTATATTTTACCAATATCTTTCGATACAATTTCTATCCCAGCTGAAAAAGTCCCGTCCTCTATTTTTTCAATAATGGTTAGTAACTTTTTTTTTGATTCTTCTCCACTGACTTCCAATAAATTCAATGTTGAAAACCTTTGCAGTGAAAAAATCAGCGGTTTTCCGTTAATAAAAACTTTATACATTTGCTTTCTATGGTGTTTAATAAAGATGCAGCGGCCAAAGTTGCAGAATATCTGTTACAAGTCAAAGCGATAAAGCTTCAACCTAACGATCCTTTTACCTGGGCGTCGGGATGGAAATCTCCTATATATTGTGATAATAGAGTTACCCTCTCCTATCCAAAAATCAGAACTTACGTGCGTCAGCAACTCGCCAGCGCAGTGATTGACACTTTCGGCAAACCCGACGTGATTGTTGGTGTTGCTACTGGTGCAATCGCACAGGGAGCTTTGGTGGCGCAGGATCTAGGAGTGTCATTCGCCTATGTGCGTTCGGCACCGAAAGATCATGGATTAGGCAATATTATTGAAGGAGTAGTGAATTCCGGACAATCCGTGGTAGTGATCGAAGACCTTATTTCCACAGGAAAAAGCAGTTTGAAAGCAGTGGAGTCTCTCCGCGCAGCAGGCGCTACAGTACTGGGAATGGCAGCGATTTTCACCTACGATTTCGATGTGGCCCACAAAAGCTTTAAAAAAGAAAAATGCGATCTCGTAACGTTATCCGATTACGATGTGTTGATTCAGCAAGCCGTTAAATCCGGTTATATCACCGAAAACCAGCAGGACCTCATCAAATCATGGAGAATGGATCCTGAAAACTGGGGGAAATTAATAGAGAAATAATGACTTCTATTCAAACCGATAAAAAAGTAATTAACGCTTCTGCAGGAACTGTTTTTACTTTCATGGCCAATCTCAACAATTTCAACCAGCTGCTTCCTCAGGACAAAGTGGAAAAATGGGGGAGCAGCGAAACCGAGTGTTCTTTCAGTATTAAGAAAATGGCTGCTATCGGATTGAAACTGCAGGACAAACAGGAACCTTCTCTGGTACACCTGGTCTCCACCGATATTTCCCCTATCAAATTCACATTAAAATGCATCATCACTCCTGTGAACGACGCGAGCTGCGAGGCTTACATGGATTTTGAAGGGGATATCAACATGTTCATGGAAATGGTAGTAAAAGGACCGCTCACACAGTTCTTCAACTATAACATGCATAAACTGCAGGAGATTTATAAATAAGAGAATTGTATTTCCTTGAATGCGAAAAGCATTTCATTTCCTTCTACCATCATTTTCAGCTTTCCACTCTCATCCACACCAGTGATAGTACCTTGAAAGGCCTTTCCTTCTTTAAGAAAAGTCATTTCCCGATTGATCCCGAAAAGGTGATTTAGATAAGTTTCCCTGATGAGTTTTTCATTCAGCAGGGGCTCATAAAACATCTGCAAATGTTTCCCTATATGATCGGTTAAATCCAGTGTTTCACTTCTTTGTGAGCCTATAAAAGCAAAATTTTCCAGTAAAATGGATGTCGCATGCGGAAGGTTTTCGGGGAAGGAAGTTGTATTTACATTGATGCCGATGCCAATCACCGAATGATCAATATTGGCGCCTCGAAGCACATTTTCGATCAGGATACCGCATACCTTTTTCCGGCCAATCAAAATATCATTCGGCCACTTTATGCTCACCTCCTTATTCACATTGGATTTCACGTAATTGTACACCGCATTGCAAACCAGCATATTCATCAAAAACTGCTTAGTGACTGGCAGATTTCCTGGATAAAAAACATAGCTGATGGCAATGTCTTTTTCATCACCATGAAACCACGACGCCCCCACTTGTCCGCGCCCCTGAGTTTGCTTCCTCGTCCAAACCGCCAGATTTTCACCGTTCACCTCCCTGGAAAGTCGTTTCGCCTCCTCCGATGTGGACGCAAGCTCATCTATCTCCAAAACCCTTGTAAATACTGAGTTACTCATAAACAATGTTAATTTTAAACGAGCTTTATTGGTGAGAAAAAAGTATGGATTTATTTCCTTACTTTTGAACGTAAATATAAAATCATTTTTCAATGGCTGGAAAAGCTTCGGGGAGTACCAAGAAAACAACAAAGGCAAAAGCTATAAGTGAAAAGCCAAAAGCGGCAAAAAAAACAGCGGTTAAGAAGGCGGTAAAAAAAGCCCCGGCGAAAAAAGCAGCAGCTCCTAAAAAAGCGGCCCATAAGAAAGCTGCAATCAAAAAACCAGCTATCAGCGCTTCACAAAAACTGGCCGATCTCATTATCGCCGGAATGCAGGAAATAAAAGCAGAAAACATTGTGTTGATCGACTTAAGAAAATTACAGAATACCATCTGCGATTTCTTTGTTATTGCCACAGGTAACTCCAGCACTCACGTGGAAGCCATCGCCGGAACCCTTGAAAAAGAGGTAAAAAAAGCTACTGGTGAATACCCATGGAAAAGAGAAGGATTCAGCAATTCCGAGTGGATACTGATCGACTATGTTTCGGTAATCGCCCATGTTTTCCAGGAACACACACGCGAATTCTATAACCTGGAAGATTTGTGGGCCGATGCACAGATCACCAAAATCGGAAAATAAAAACTAAAAACATTATCAAAACATGTCTTCACCTAAATTGCCCAAAAAACCAAAAATGAATTTTCCCATTCAGTGGATTATTCTTTTAGTTATCGGTTTGATCTTCGTGTACCAATTTTACGATATGCCTGGCGGACCGAAAGAACTCGGCTTTTCTGAGTTCAAGAAAGAAGTCCTGGAAAAAGGAAAAGTTAAGAAAATGGTGGTGGTTAAACTCGACGATAAACTTTTTGTTGAGGCCTATCTTAATGATTCCATACTGAGCACCAAAGAAGCTAAAGACAATAAACTTTCAAAAAACGGTCCGCACTACACCTTCGATATCTCCTCTGCCGATTCTTTCAAAAAAGAAGTTGATGCTTACAATGCCAAAAATGACGCAAAACATCAGGTAAGTGTTGATGACGAAAACCGTGAACCCACTTTCCTGGAAAGCATTTCAGGCTTCCTGCTGATGCTGGGAATCATGGCTGTTTTCTGGATTTTCATGATGCGCAGAATGGGCGGCGGCGGGGGGCCTGGCGGACAAATATTCAACATCGGGAAATCACGTGCTACCCTCTTTGATAAAGATGCAAAAGTAGACATCACCTTTGCTGATGTAGCCGGACTAGAGGAAGCTAAAGTAGAAATCAAGGAGATTGTCGACTTCCTGAAACACCCTAAAAAATACACTGAACTCGGAGCGAAAATTCCTAAAGGAGCATTGCTTGTGGGCCCTCCGGGTACCGGTAAAACCTTGCTGGCAAAGGCCGTTGCAGGTGAAGCCAAAGTTCCGTTTTACTCTTTGTCGGGTTCCGACTTTGTGGAAATGTTTGTGGGTGTTGGTGCCTCCAGGGTGCGTGATCTTTTCAAGCAAGCCAAGGAGAAAGCACCTTGTATTATATTTATTGATGAAATAGATGCTATTGGACGTGCCCGTGGTAAAAATCCAGCACAAGGTGCGAACGACGAAAGGGAAAACACCCTCAACCAACTCCTCACCGAGATGGATGGTTTTGGTACCAACAGCGGTATCATAGTACTCGCAGCCACCAACCGCGCTGATATTCTTGACCGTGCCTTGATGCGTGCCGGACGATTCGACCGTATGATTTATGTTGACATGCCGGACTTGAACGAAAGAAAAGAAATTTTCAAAGTACATCTCAAGCCTATTAAAATCGACAGCACTGTTGAAGTGGAATTCCTGGCCAAACAAACGCCTGGTTTTTCAGGTGCTGATATCGCTAACATTTGTAATGAAGCAGCTTTGATTGCCGCAAGAACCAATAAGACCACCGTTGGCAAACAGGATTTCCTTGATGCTGTGGATCGTATCATTGGCGGATTGGAGAAGAAAAACAAAATCATTACTCCGAAAGAAAAAGAAACCATCGCTTACCACGAAGCTGGTCACGCTACCGTGAGCTGGTTCATGCGCTATGCTTCTCCATTATTAAAAGTAACCATCGTTCCAAGAGGTCGCTCACTGGGTGCTGCATGGTATTTGCCCGAAGAAAGACAAATCACTACCAAGGAGCAAATATTCCACGAGATGTGTGCTACATTGGGCGGACGAGCTGCTGAACAAATTGTGTTTGGTGAAATTTCTACCGGCGCACTGAGCGACCTGGAAAAGGTGACCAAGCAGGCACAATCGATGATTATGGTATACGGACTCAACGAAAAAATAGGGAATGTCAGCTATTACGATTCTACTGGCGCCGGCGAGTTTTCTCTCACTAAACCTTACAGCGAAAAAACTGCCGAAACCATCGATATTGAAGTTCGCAGCATTATTGAAGAAGCTTATACCGTTGCCAAGAAAATCCTTAGCGACAATAAAGAATCTCTCGCTAAACTGGCTAAACTCCTTCTGGAAAAAGAAGTGATTTTCAAGGAAGATCTTGAAGCCGTTTTTGGTGCACGACCAGGTGAAGAATCTCCTGAAGAAAAGAAAGAAGACGTTGAAAAACGAATCAACCAGAAAGTAGAAGAACAGGAGAAAAAAGAAGAAGCTGCTGTTGCTGCAAAAGTTGAGGAACAACCTTCCGCAAAAGAAGAACCGAAACACAAAGAAGAACCAAAGGAGCAACCGGAAGAAGGCAAGGACAATTCAGATAAAAAACCGCCACTTCAAATTGGCTTAGACTTTTAATTTGAAGAGTAATCTTTCACAAAGGGCAATCACCGGCATCCTATTCGTGCTGGTTCTGCTAAGCGCCATGTGGCATAGCTTTGCTTCCTTTGCTGTGCTTTTTGGCGTGATTTCATTACTGGGCCTTAATGAGTTTTACACGCTCTTTAAAACCTCGGTGATTCAACCCAACAGGGTGCTGGGATTACTCATCGGCGCCCTTGCCTATTGCTCTTTCATCGCTTTCGCACTTAACCACAATTACATGGCCTGGGCTGGTTTCTCCATCCCTTTGGTAGTATTGATTTTTATTGCCGAATTATACAGAAAAACCGAACAGCCTTTCACCAATATTGCCTTAACCATTTCTGGTATCGGTTATGTAATTCTGCCTTTTGGCTTGTTGCTGGTAGCTAATTTTGAAGAAAGCTCCGACTTAACCTTGCTCACCCGAAAATTCGACATAGCCTTCTCCTTCTTTTTCATGCTTTGGGCCAACGATACCGGTGCTTATTTTGCAGGAACCAAATTCGGTAAGCACAAACTCTTTGAAAGGATTTCCCCTAAAAAATCATGGGAAGGATTTATCGGTGGCGCTATTGCTGCATTGATTCTTGGCTATGTTTGTCACTTGATTTTTCCAGATAGCTATTCACTGCTCTTCTGGCTGGCGATGGCTTTAACAGTGGTAATCTTTGGCACACTGGGCGACCTCGCCGAATCGATGCTTAAAAGAAGTTTGGGCATAAAAGATTCGGGCACCATTCTTCCCGGTCACGGCGGTATACTCGATCGTTTTGATGGTTTGCTTCTTGCAGCGCCAATGGTTTATTTCCTAATAAAAGCATATTCCTTTCTTCACTAAATCCGCTGCAATGAGATCCTTCTTGTTAGCTTTAGTATTAATTGCAGGAAGCTCTTTCAATTTGCAATCGCAAGATTCAACAAACCTTCAATTTCAGCTGCAGGCAAAAAGGATAAGTTTATTCAACTTTTCCTACAAAACAGGAAAACATTCCAATGGCTACGGACTCTCCTACTTTCATTTTCCTAAACAGAATCATGGCGGCTGGTATTTCCCCTATTCTATCTCTGTAGAAAATATCTCAGTGAAATACGGCTCTTTCAGTCAGCTCAACTTTCAAAGCTCACCACTCAACTTCTTCCTGCCGGGAATTCATGCCTTCAGAAATATTGGAGATTACCTATGGATCAACATAGGCATGCAGGTGCCAATAAGCGCCGAACAGGTTTCCGATATTTATGGAAAAGTAAGCACTCATGCAATTATTGGCGTAGCACCCATGCAGCAGATATTCATTATCCCCCGAACACCTTACGGACTCGTGTTCGGTATAGGCTTCTATGAGAAATTCACCAACTCTTATGTCTACCAGGACGATGTTGGTGTAAGAGCCGAATTGGGATTGAAATTTTAATTTCTATTTTTACCGCCACCAAAAAATAATCCATGATACACAGAGAAGGAATTCCTACCATTATTGTTACCTTATTAGTTGCCGGTTTGCTTGTTTTTTGCGCACATTTAACCTGCATCGTTTTTATCCATTGGCTGGCTTACGCCATAGCTGCATTTTTGCTCATCCTTGTTCTTCAGTTCTTCAGAAATCCAAAGAGACATGCAACACTCAGCGATTTGGGAGTTATTTCTCCCTGTGATGGAAAAGTGGTGGTAATTGAGGAAACTACCGAAACCGAATACTTCAAAGACAAACGCATACAGGTGTCTATCTTCATGTCGCCGATCAACGTGCACGTGAATAGAAATCCTATTAGCGGTATTGTGAAATACGTGAAATATCATCCGGGAAAATATCTCGTTGCATGGCACCCAAAAAGCTCAACAGAAAATGAGCGCTCTACTATCGTGATTGAAAACCAGGTAAACAAACAGGAAATTCTCTTCCGCCAGATCGCAGGTTTCCTGGCGCGACGCATTGTCTTCTACTCAAAAGAAGGCGACAAGGCTGTGCAGGGTGCAGAGTTCGGATTCATCAAATTCGGCTCACGCGTAGATTTGTATTTCCCACTTGGTACCGAAATCAAGGTAAAAATTGATGATGTAGTGAAAGGTGGAATTACGACTATTGCGGAGTTGAAATCCTAAAAGACAAAAGATCCTGAAACAAGTTGTTTCAGGATCTTTCATTTCAGGTTAATTTTACTCCACTATCACCTTCTCCATTGCTCCGCCGGCACTCACCGTATAAAATCCCGGAGCTAACGAAGAGATATCCAAAACAGTATTCATGTCAATGACGTAGTGCTGCAGCACCACTTGTCCGAAAGTATTATAAACACTCAACGTTTGCCCTTGCAGCAAAGTCGTTTCAACAGTCAGCTGATGATCGGCCGGATTAGGATACAATTTAAAAGACTCAGCCACTAAAGGCTCTTCAATATCGGTCAACAAACATGAGGTAAAAATAGTTGCGAAGTTCTTAGCGTAAGTATAACCACCATCCAAATCATTTTGTACCGACCAGGTAGCCATTCCTCTCAAACCTGGGTACCCTCCTGCTTTCTGCAAAGTATAGGATCCCGGTTTTGAACCAACACCTCTCAGGTAATTGATGGCTGATTTTACTGTTGCAGTACTTACGTAGCCACTTCCCGATGTTGCTGGCAAACACACCGCAATTTGCGTTGCTGCCAAGCCGCTGAATTTCCCTTTCCCATTTTTACAGGTAAAACCTTTGATCATGGCTTCGGTCTGACTGATAATAAAATCAGCTGTTCCCTGATTGTATACCACATTGTCCAAGCCATAACTACCACCAGATGCATTGTACAACTGCACCATCACCAAATCAATATCATTTCTCAAAGCTTCAATAATCGGAAGGTAAGCGACACCGTAGGTAGTCGACATATAATCTGACAAGCCACCAACAGTATATGCCACTTCAGGCACCATAGTAAGAATCATTTTTTTACTGTAGGTTGTTTTATACCAATCAAGAATTTGCTGGATACCGGTTATGAGGCGGGAAATATGTGCTTCCGGATTGGAGATGGTTCCTCCTGAAACCTGCTTCAGGTAAGTAGAACGCTCCATATCGAGGTCCATTCCATCCAGTTTGTAAGTCTGAATCGTAGATTTCATCTTAGTCACGAAAGTATTCATTTCAGCATCCGACGTGAGTTTGAAAGACCCCGAAGCTCCACCAACACTCAATATTACTTTCTTGCCTTGTCCCTGAACAGTTTTAATATCCGAACGGAGATCACTGTCTTTAGTAGCATAAAAACTCAGTTTACTTACCGTATTGTTATCCGGTAAGCCATCACCACCAAATGCTTCCATAAAAGCCAGCGCAATAACATTATAGTTAGGATCAATATCTTTCAGGCGCACGTAGGTTCCCCATGACGTTTGATAATAGCCAAGCATCACATTGCAGGGAAGCTGAGCAAATACGGTGGATACAAATAAAATAAAGGCTGATGTATAGAGTAGTCGTCTTTTCATTGTAGTAGTAGTAGTAGTAGTAGTAGTTTAATAGTTGCGGGCAATAAGATAAAAAGAGATTTCTTTTTATCAAAACCAAAGAGGGATGTGGTTATCGACTTCCTCCATAATTCCGTAAAGTCTTTCTCCTAAAATCTCCTTCTGGATTTCCTTTGATTTCTGTTCGTATTCCCAAAAAACTTTAGAATGTTCTGCTTTCTGGTAATTGAAATCGAAAGGACGTGTTTTCATTTGATGGAGATAACAGTAAATGCCACATAGTAAAACGAAAGTTGTAGCTATCCGTGCATTGAATTTTAGCCACTGACGAAGAATCAATATCAACGCATTGAGAAATACCACCCCGATAATAATTAGGAAAAGATCATAATTGTTCCACCACCATATTTCTCCTGTGCCACCAAAATACACGCCACTTGGCCAGAAAAAATTCACCCCACCCCAGGCGTAAGTAGGCGTAGGCATATCTTCTACTAAATGCGCACAAAAACCGAGGAAGAAAGCAAGCATAATAAACCGACTGTCATGCAAAGAAGTCTGGAATGTTTTTTCCTTCCTCCTGAAAAGATAAATGATACCGCCAATCAGGAAAGCCAGCAAGATAGCTGCGGTGACCGAATGCAGAAAAGCATGATGCGAATACCAGCGTTTTTCGTGGTAGATGACCGTCCCTGGTAAATCCAGCTCAAACCATTTCCCGAAAGTAGAATCAAATCCGCTCCAATGCGAAAGCACATCAAAATCGGGAAAACCACCACCCAGCGCGCCACAAAATAAAATCACTGCTTTGTGCTTCTTCGACACATTTGCAAAGGAAACAACAACAGTACTAACAGCCAGTCCCGATAAAATATGCGAGAGCAAATCCATAAGCTCCGGTTTTTTATTAAGCGTGAGGGAAGGTAAGGATATTGTTTTTGAGGGATGACTTATTTAGGAAAATTTAAAAGATGCCTTCTGTACAACTCCGCACAAGCCATTGCATCGCTCAGCGCATCGTGATGCTGGAGCACAATATTTTGCTCGGCACAAATTTTAGCCAGTCCTTTTTTGTAAATCCTGTAAGTGCATTGCTTATTGTATCGAACGGGCGCTAGATCATAAAATTCAAGCACCTGCTTTAAGCAGGAACAATCGAAAACCGCGTTGTGCGCCACTAAAGTCTGATCTTCAATCAACGATCGGATATGTCCCCAAAAATCTTCGAAAGTCGGTGCCGAGGCTGTGTGCTCGGGCGTGATGCCATGAATGTCGATGAACTTGGGAATATAATAATTGCCGGGCGGACAAATCAGCTGATTCACTGTTTTTACAATTTCCCCATTTTCAATGCGAACCAGGCCAATCTGGCAGATGGATGACCCGCGATAATTCGCAGTTTCAAAATCGATGGCAGTGAAATCAAACATGGAATAAAAATACAAAAAAACGTTGCTCTCCATCCCCTGCATTGAGCAAAGGACTTCTCATTTTGACTTTAATCAGGCTGGCACAAGCTTTTACTTTATAGCGATGAAGACTAATTTTTTAACTCATGTAGCAAAGCAATGTAGCTCATATTGAAAGTTTAATCTTTACCGGCCCCGTTGAAAGACGGGGCTTTTTATTTTTAAAGATGTTTGTATCTTCAAGTCATGAAGATCAGGCAAATTGAAATTTACCAGGCGCCGATTAAGCTCAAAGAACCATTTGTTATTTCTTTGAGTCGGCATGAATACGCCGAAAACATTATTATTCTCATAAAAACCGACGACGGATTTGTAGGCTTCGGTGAATGTTGTCCCTTCAAGATGATCAATGGAGAAAGTATGGAATCGGGATTTGAAGTTGGTAAACATTTGGCAAAAAATCTCATCGGCAAAAATCCTTTGGATATTGCTGCCTGCCATCTCACGATGGATGCCACAATTTACAGCAACTCCAGCATCAAAAGTGCTTTCGATATTGCTTTGCACGATATCGCAGCGCAACATGCACAGCTTCCTCTCTACGCTTTTCTAGGTGGAAAAAACAACAAAACCCTAATTACTGATTATACAGTGAGCATTGGCGAAGCTTCTAAAATGGCTGCCGATGCTCAAAAATACATTGCCGGCGGATTTCAAATCATTAAAGTAAAATTGGGTGGTAGCAAAGAAGAAGATGTAGAACGCATCAAAAAAATCCGCGAAGCAATTGGAATAGAAATTCCTTTGCGCATCGATGCAAATCAAGGCTGGCGTGCCGAAGAAGCTGTTGACACATTAAAAGCTTTAGCACCTTACAACATTCAACATTGCGAAGAACCTATTCCCCGCTGGGATTTCATGGAACTTCCACGCATAAAAAAAGAGAGTCCGATTTCCATCATGTCCGATGAATCCTGCTGCGATCACAACGATGCAAAGCGACTCATTGCTTTATCCGCCTGTGATCAATTCAACGTGAAGCTGGGAAAATCTTCGGGACTTTTTAATGCCATGAAAATTATCCGTCTCGCCGAAGCGGCCAATATGACTATGCAAATCGGTGGTTTCCTGGAATCGCGACTGGCTTTCACAGCCTCTGCTCATTTGGCGCTTACGTGCAATAATATTGTTCACTTTGATTTTGATTCGCCAATGATGCTAAATGAAGATCACGTTATCGGTGGATTACTCTATAGCAACAAAGGAGAAATCACTGTACCATCAAAACCCGGACTTGGTGCAATTGTTGACAAAGACTTTTTAAAAACCTTAACTAAAGCTTCCATCCAATGAAATTCTATCTCGCATTTTTTTCTTTACTAATTCTCACTTCGGCTCAAGCGCAAAAAACAGTGGAAGGCGTAAGTTTCGCTGCTTCAATGCAAGTCGGAGGAACCAAACTGAATCTGAATGGCGCAGGACTGCGTGAGAAATTCTATTTCGATTTATACGTTGCCGGTTTTTATTCACAAAGTAAAATTACTACCGGGGATGTGGCCATGACCAAAGACGAAAATATGGCCATGCGCATTGTTTTGGTTAGTGATAAGATCACCCGTGAAAAATTCATTGCTGCAGTTGACGAAGGATTTCAGAAAGCCACAAACAACAACACAACAGCCATTGCCACTAAAATTGCTGATTTTAAAAAGTGTTTCAATACTGAATTTAAGGTAAATGATGTGATCATTATTCAATACATCAAAGGCACCGGAACGCAAGTTCTCATCAATAACAAAATTGTGAAAACCATTCCAGGTTACGACTTTAAGAAAGCCCTTTTCGGCATTTGGTTTTGTAACGATCCGGCAGATGAAGATTTGAAGAATGGAATGTTGGGGAAATAGAATAAAAAATCCCTCTTGCCACCACACAAATCCTTCGCTCTCCCCTTTAGCCCAGTAAGTCATTGCGAGGAGGAAAGACGCACTGGCAAGAGGGATTTAAGTCCCGCAATAGGTCTTATACCCATTATCTCCATCCTTCGGCGGAGTATGGTATTTATAAAAATTTTTATTGTAACGAGAGGGTTGCGTCACCGCAGCCAGCAAATCATGCAAAGGCGATAAATTATTTTCAAAAGCGGCCTGCTGTAAAGCCTCCTCTACTCTATGATTTCGTGGAATAACAACAGGATTATTTTTTTGCATCAACTCCAAAGAAGCATACTTGTTTTCTTTTGCTCTTCTTTTGAGCCATTGCTCATACCACAATTCAAATTCGCTGTTTTGATAAATTGCTTCATTCAAAAAATCCTGGTAAAGCAATGCATTAAAAGTATTGGTATAATCAGCGCCATGATCCTGCATCCACAATAACAAAGCAGCGATAAGTTTTTCATCACCTTCCTCTTCCTGAATTAATCCTAACTTATTACGCATCATTCTCAACCACTGCTGCTCAAATTTCGGGATATAACTTTGCAGTACTTCCTGCACCATTTCCACCGCTTTATCCCTTTCGGGATGAATGAGCACCAGTAAAGTTTCGGCCAAACGTGTGAGATTCCATTTTGCCATCTGTGCCTGGTTACCGAAAGCATAACGTCCGTTTCTATCGATAGAACTGAATACCCTTTCTGCATGGTAGGTATTCATGAAAGCACAAGGACCATAATCAATGGTTTCACCGGAAATACTCATATTGTCGGTATTCATTACTCCATGAATAAAACCTATGCGCATCCAGTTGACAATAAGGGTAATTTGTTTTTCCATCACTGTTTTGAACAATTCCAATGATGGATTCTCCAAATGCATCACTTCCGGATAATGCCTCTGTATAGTATAATTGACAAAGGTTTTAAATGTTTCAACATCGTTGAATCTGCGGGCAAATTCAAAAGTTCCCACACGGATGTGACTGGCTGCAATTCTTGTGAGCACAGCTCCCTCATGTACATATTCCCTATACACTTCTTCACCACTCGCCACCACCGCTAAACTTCTTGTTGTAGGAATATCCAACGCCTGCATCGCTTCACTTATGATGTACTCGCGAAGCATGGAACTCAGCGTAGCCCTGCCATCGCCATTGCGGGAATAGGGTGTTGGTCCCGGACCTTTCAACTGTATGTCTACCCTTTTATTTTGAGGTGTGACATGTTCACCCAGTAAAATCGCGCGACCATCGCCCAACATATTAAAATGCCCGAATTGGTGTCCGGCATAAGCTTGTGCGATAGGCTGCGAACCTTCAACGATTTTATTTCCCGACAAACAATCGGCAATCTCCTCATCAGGAACATCGCTGTTCAAACCCAGCTCCTTTGCCAATGCCGTATTGAAAATCACCAGTCGAGGCGCATGCACAGAAGTGGGCAAACAATGCTCAAACAATCGCGACGGCAATTCACAATAGGTGTTATCAAAATTAAATATTCTAGCTTTTTCTGACATTTGACAACAATATTTCACTGCAAGATACAATGATTATAGCTTTCAATTCAAACAAGCAGGAATTATGATAGTTGAAATAATCCGATCTTACCCATATAAGTTCAAATTTGTATCTTGCCCGCATTATTACAACATAGACCAAGGTGTTATTTAATTCATTTGAATTTTTCTTCTTTTTACCTGCTGTATTTAGTTTATACTGGTTTGTTGCCGGTAAATCACTAAAATGGCAAAACATCCTGATTCTACTCTCCAGTTATTTTTTTTACGGGTGGTGGAGTATTCATTTTTTATCACTTCTTTTCCTAAGCACCTTATTGGATTATTGCTATGGTTTTGGTGTTGCCTCTGCCACCCGGAAAAAAGCTAAACTATTTTTATGGCTAAGCATCGTCAACAACCTGGGGATTTTAGGACTATTTAAATACTACGATTTCTTCACCACTGAATTACAAATTATGCTGGCAGGTTTTGGAATTACTGTCAGCACTCCTCTCCTTAACATCGCAATACCTGTTGGCCTTTCATTTTACACTTTCCATGGAATGTCCTATGTTTTCGATATTTACCGCAACAAACAATTGCCAGTAAAAAACTTTGTTGATTACGCTGTATTCGTGAGCTTCTTCCCTTTGCTTGTTGCCGGCCCTATTGAGCGGGCCAACCATTTATTGCCCCAGATACAACGCACTCGGATATTTAAATACTCCCAAGCTGTTGACGGATGCAAGCTGATACTTTGGGGGATGTTTAAAAAAGCGGTTCTCGCTTATACCCTTTCGGGAATCGCCGACACTGCGTTTGAAGAATATGAAACAAGCAGCGCGCTCTGCCTGATTACGGGTGCAATTGCTTTTAGCTTTCAAATATATTGTGATTTCAGTGGCTATAGTGATATCGCCATAGGAACAGCTAAAATTTTTGGCTTTGAAATATTAAGTAATTTCAGATTCCCTTACTTTTCAAGAGACATTGCTGAATTCTGGCGCCGATGGCACATATCCCTTACTTCATGGTTTAAAACATACGTTTATATACCACTGGGAGGATCGGGAGAAGGGACATTAAAAGCCATCAGAAACACATTTATCATTTTTCTTTTAAGCGGTTTTTGGCATGGTCCTAAGTGGAATTTTATTGCATGGGGATTTATTCATGCCTGTGCATTTTTACCCCTATTGCTGCTCAAACGCAACCGAAAACACATTGATACCATTGCAGAAAACAGCCCTTTACCGAGTTTTAAAGAATTGATGCAAATGTTCGTCACTTTTGCGTTTGTAACGCTGGCGTGGATTTTTTTCAGGGCTGACAATCTTAGTGTTGCTGTAGATTATATCGGGCATATCGCCACAAGTTTGTACAGCGATCCCTTACAGTCGTTATCTAAATCCGTATACAAAACCCTGCTTTGTGCCATAATCATTATAGTGGCCGACTGGCAATTCCGCCGAAACGACAGAAAATTAAAAATCCCTACGACGATTTCCTTCTTGATGGGCATCCTGATTATCTACTTCATGCTATATAGCGATTCCGACAACAACTTTATTTATTTTAATTTCTGATGAAAAAGTTCATCCTAAAATCATTAAAATATGCAGCTTTTATTGTACTGGGATACCTGTCGATAATCTTTTGCTATTACTTCCTCATACAGTGGTACAATAAAAATCCTTACACAGCTACCAATAAAAAGGTTTTTGTTATCGGCAACAGTCATCCGCAATGTGCTATTAAAGACACCGCCGACATTGCCAACTTTTCAATGGGTGGGGAAACCGTTTTTTATTCCGTCGTTAAAGCTCGAAAAACACTTGAAGCCCAACCCAATGCAATCATTTGTATTGAATTCTCTCCCTTATCTATTACATCTGCTAACCTCAATATTGCCGACAATCGTTTACCAAAAAACTATAGAAAGTACATGTATTTCATGACTCCGGAAGAACATTTCTTCCTCTTAAAAAACAATCCGCTAAAAACAGCCAGGGTATTCCTTTCTCCCGACTTCAACTCTGCCTTCAATAAAACAGCCAGCTTCCTGACTCTTCATTCTGCTTCAGGCAGAAAAAAATCAAATTCATTAAAGCACAATGCCAAACGATCTTCAATTCATGATGAAAAAACAAAGCACATTGAAGTATATGACGAGGAAGTGGAAATGCAAAATTATTATTCACTTCTGCAATTAATCGACAGCCATCCGAATAATCTATTCATCATCACAACAATGCCTAAATCAAAAAGATTTGTTGCACAACCTACACAGAAATACTTCAACTGCATTAGAACACTCACACAAAAAGACAATGTTTGCCGGTTGGATTATTCTCAAAACGACTTTTCTGAAAACGACTTTTCTGATCCGGAACACATGAATTTTCAGGGACAACAAAAATTCACAAAATTGTTTGCTGAGAATGTACAAAAAATCAGAGAAGCAAAGGGCTTTTAAGCCCTGCTTCTCGGGCAGACACTAAACTATGGCACAACATTTTACAGCATAGCAATGCAGACAGATTTTAAAACACGACGACATCCGTAATGATTCAATAAAATTGTTCTTTACTCTCCCCATCAAAGCGGGGCTTTTTAGTATTTTTACACCACTATGAAAAAGCCTGAAAATTTCAATATTTTTGAACGTATCTCCCGCGCAGCCATCGCGTTTACAGGAAGCACCATCGCTTTTATTTCAGCGGTGATCATTATTATAGCCTGGTTGATAAGCGGCCCCCTCTTTGATTTTTCTGATACCTGGCAGCTGGTCATCAATACAGGCACCACTATTATCACCTTCCTGATGGTTTTCCTCATCCAGCGCGCACAAAACAAAGACTCCCAGGCGGTACATCTCAAACTCAATGAATTGATCGCTTCGCTGAAAGGTCCGAGTAACCGTCTCATTGATGTTGAAAATCTCACTGAAGAGGAATTAAAAATCCTGAGCAGTTATTTTCACAAACTGAGTACAATGGCGAAAAAGGAAAATGATTTATCTCAATCCCACTCTATTGAAGAAGCGGAAGACCTGCATATTTCGAAATACAAGAAATAGCTGGCACGCACTTTTATGCTATATATACGAAGATCAGTCTTAAAGATCTGATGACATCAGAAATGATAGATTCTAAGCTATAAGATAAATCTTTCTGGCCTCGGCGAAAGACGGGGCTTTTTTGTTAGTTCAATTCTATTTTTGCCGTTTTACCGATTTTTCAGTTTTTGATTTATTGAACACATAATCTACAAACCATCCTGGTACAAGTTCAGGATACACCAAGCTAACTTGCTTACCTTTTGTAATTTCCGCAATCAAAACACTCACTTGTTTTGAATTATCGAAAAGATAAGCCCTGTGGGATAATTTAATCGCAGGCAACAGATTTTGTAAGCTTTTAAAATAACGTTTCTCGATGGTTTCCTTGTTAACATTGTGACCATCTTGTGCCACTCTACTTTGAACACGACCAACATTAAGCATAGGGTCCTCCGTACAAAAGAAATACAAATAGATTCTATACCCTGCCCTCTTAGCTTTTCTGAGAAAAGCAATCTTTCTCTCATCACTCATTACTGTTTCATAGGAAAAAGACTGGTCAGAGCGCAAGATTTGCACCCTAATGAACTCTGCTATGTCCGCAGCAACATAAGAATTGATCTTTAGTTCCTTCTCAATTTTCAGAATATTATTTTCCACTGAAAAGTACTTCCATAAATCAGGAAGCTTTAATTTAACCGGAGCAAAAGTGGATTTTTTAAAATAACGCTTAATTTCCGAAGTAGAGACCTCTATCCCAAAAGCTGAAAAAGGCATTTTCTTGGTTTTCTTTAACTCTTTTTCAATATCATCAGCATTAACATATAGCCCCAACTTAAAATTTTTGACAGGAGGTTTTGCCTGCACTCCGGCAATAAAAGTAGACTTACCTGATCCGTTAGGTCCGGCAAAAATCCGTAAACACTTGATTTTCATTGATTAAATAGTGAATTTCTTCGGTAAGTCAGAATCAGGCTTTCTAAGTTTCTTCACCTTTGTTTTTTTTCCGCCTGGATGAATTTTGTACAAAACTCCATCCTCTTCCACCATTACAGGCACATCTGCCTTTGTAGCATTCTCATACGCTTGGGAGGATGCCGACAAAGCAGCACCTACAATTGCACCGATGGCAACTCCCTGAGTCTTATTCTTCGACAACAAAGCCCCTAATGCAGCACCAATAATACCCGCTGCCACTAGTTTTTCTATTTCATTGTCCTTATTGCTCATATATCAAATATAACACTTTAATGCCGATAAGTAAACTGCTGTCATCCTTTAAAAATTTAGTGTACATAAAAATATACCTCCTTCTGTTTGAACAGTCAAGGATTCCTTGACTGTTGCTTTTTTTATCAATTCGCCTTATCTATAAAAGGCATCCGGAAAATGAAAGCACTATGCAGGAGATGCATAGTACTTTACAAATATGTAAACATTTAGTTAAGCGCTGCTAAAGTAGATGCAGTGCTGTGTTTAACCTAAAATTGAAGGAGGAAGATTTTAACGAAATGTAAACAAAATTGAAAAGTAATTGTTGTTTTGGAAGAATTACACTTTTAACCACCTATTTACCATACTTCTGTCCATCTTAATCCATCAGGTAAAGACTTTGAGCAAAATTCCAAATGAACAACCCGGCGATGGTCGTCGCTCTTACTTTTAAGAGAAGCATGCAAAATCAATGGTTTCATTAAACAAACACCTCCTTCGGGCACACTACAGATTACTTCATCCTGATAAGATTGATAGGGCAAATCCACTACTCCATGTAAATGACTTCTTGGAATTACTTTCAAAGCGCCATTGTTTTCATCACAGTTATCCAAATGAATACGCACCGTGACAATGTTTTCCAATATTTCTAGTGGAGGCTGAACATTGCAAAAACCATCTTTATTGGTCCATTGGCGAAATCCTGCTATTTCTATTTTTTCCCTTACGCCAATAAACAAATCCTGGTGCCATGGCACTGTCCAGTTGGAATGCGGAGGCTTATCGAAATAAATAGACTTAATGCAAGTATATTCTTCTCCAAAAGAAGAAATCAAACTATTGAGCTTTGCATTAAACAATAATGCTTTTAACTCTGGAATTTCCTGCAATACTTGACGGATAGCAAAAAGATCTTTTGATTTACGGAAATTGGAAGAATCCTTGTTGTAGATTAAAGAAATAATTTGCCTGACTTCGGAAGGTTCGTAAAAATTGGGAATAATTTGGAAGCCTTGTAACAAGTTCATTAAAAATAATTTACGTCATTTATCCTTCTGATGAAGAAGGAGTGGTCGTGTCTACCGACCCTTCTAAGATTTCAATGCTTGGGGAATTACTTGCTTTTGCTTCTTTTTCCTTCTCTTTTCTTCTAATCACTTTCCCAATTTTCTTTTTTGCTTCTTCAGCATCATCTCCCTCCAATAACTCTCTTTTTATCACTTCCTGAATCAATACATTTTTAATTTCATCAGAACTAACTTTAATGTCCGGATAAACAGATTTCAGCTCTTTACGCAGAACACTAAGGACAGAATCCATATAAATCATATTTCCCACCAAGAATCTATTTGTAGCTTGTTTTTGCGTGTAATAATCATCCAATGACGATTTAGAAATTGCTTCTTTAGTAAGAACATGCAGTAGCTCAATGTCATCTGACGACTTTGGACGTAACTTTAAAAAGTCTAGTTCAAAAACTAAAATATTCTGAATAGGTTTAGAAAACACAACCTTAAATACTTTCCAGGAAACTGAGTTTGTTAAAACAACCCACTCAATCCCCTTGTTCGCTGCATAGTCAACTGCTTGCTTAATATGCTGCTCTCTTAATTCAACCCCAACAGCTTTTGCTTCTATCAAGACAGATATTTTACCGTCCACTTTCAATGCTAAATCACAATATGTTCCTCTTATGGCTAGCTCTGTAGTAACATCTACATACTTATCGAAGCCTAAAATTTCTGACAATACTCCCGTCAACAAAACCACTGTATCCGATTCATTGACATCACGAATTTTTGCTGATTCTATAATTGGCTGAAAACGTTTAAGCCCTTCAACTATTCTTGATTGAACTTTTTGCGGAATGGTTCCCATATATTAGATATTATAAATTATGCCAACAATATTCTATCCGCAATTTATAAAAAATAACTACTTATTGGAATAAAACTGTACAAATATCAATTCGATACTTACCCAAAAAAAAATCCCTCAGTCTTTCAACCAAGGGATTTCCTTTTACCTATTTAAAATTATTACTTCACCAACTCCAACGCGCTCAACGCAGCATTAAAAGTCACACTTGGGCGCATTGCTTTATCCGTCAATGCAGTGTTTGGTTTGTAGTAACCTTCGATGTTTTGTGGCTTGCCTTGCGCTGCAATCAGTTCACTGGCGATTTTGCCTTCGTTCTCGGTGAGTTCTTTTGCAATTGGCGTGAACAGAGACTTGAGTTCGGCATCTTTGTTTTGCTCAGCAAGGGCTTGGGCCCAGTACAAAGTTAAGTAGAAGTGCGAACCACGGTTATCGATTTCTCCAACTTTACGGGCAGGAGATTTATCATTGTCGAGGAATTTTCCTGTGGCAGCATCAAGCGTTTCAGAAAGCACGAGCGCCTTTGAATTTTTCATGGTTAAGCCCAGGTGCTCGAGGGAAACTGCAAGCGCAAGGAATTCACCGAGTGAATCCCAACGCAGGTAACCTTCCTGAATGAATTGCTCCACGTGCTTTGGAGCTGATCCTCCTGCACCAGTTTCAAATAATCCGCCACCGTTCATCAAAGGAACGATAGAGAGCATTTTTGCTGAAGTTCCTACTTCAAGAATAGGGAATAAATCGGTGAGGTAGTCACGCAATACGTTACCGGTAACTGATATCGTATCTTCCCCTTTCACGATTCTTTCCAATGAGAAATTGGTAGCATCAACAGGATTCATGATGCGAATATCCAATCCGGCAGTATCGTGATTTTTGAGGTACTTGTTTACTTTTTCGATGAGTTGAACATCGTGCGCTCTTTGATTATCCAACCAGAAAATAGCCGGAGTTCCGGTAGCCTTGGCGCGGTTAACAGCGAGTTTCACCCAGTCTTGAACCGGAGCATCTTTCGTTTGACACATGCGGAAAATATCGCCTTTGTCAACAGCCTGCTCCATTAAAACCTTACCGTTAGCGTCAACAACGCGAACCGTTCCTTTGCCTGTCATCTGGAAAGTTTTGTTGTGCGAACCGTATTCTTCAGCAGCCTGCGCCATCAAACCAACGTTGGCAACGCTACCCATGGTAACAGGATTGAGAGCGCCATTCTTTTTACAGAACTCGATGGTAGCCTGGTAAACGCCAGCATAAGAACGATCCGGAATCATCACTTTAGCATCCTGCATCCCGCCTTTGGCATCGTACATTTTACCGGAAGTACGGATCATCGCAGGAACAGAAGCATCCACAATCACATCGGATGGAACGTGCAGGTTGGTAATTCCTTTTTCGGAGTTCACCATAGCGATGCCCGGACCTTTAGCGTACACTGCGTCGATAGCAGCTTTTACTTCGGCTTCCTTGGCGTGACCAGCAATTTTAGCATATACATCGCCCAATCCGTTTTTGGTGTTAACACCCAATTCCTTGAACAGATCGGCATATTTTTCAAATACATCTTTGTAGAAAACATCAACGATGGCACCGAACATAATAGGATCGGAAACCTTCATCATCGTCGCTTTGAGGTGGACAGAGAACAACACGTTTTTCGCGCGGGCATCTTCTATTTCTTTAGCAACAAAAGCTTTGAGAGCGCTTAAGCTCATCACTGCACTATCAATAATTTCACCGGCTTTCAATGGCGTGCTGGCTTTCAAAACAGTAGCAGTACCATCGGCGGCAACGAGCTCGATTTTCACATCAGAAGCTTCGCCAACCACTACCGATTTTTCACTTCCGTAGAAGTCGCCAGAGCTCATGCTCGCCACATGCGCTTTAGAATCGGCAGTCCACGCGCCCATAGAATGCGGGTGCTTGCGGGCATATTCCTTCACAGCTTTTGGCGCACGGCGATCGGAGTTACCTTCACGCAACACAGGGTTCACCGCCGAACCCAATACTTTGGCATATTTTGCTTTGATTTCTTTTTCAGCATCGGTCTTGGCATCTTCCGGATAATCAGGAAGGGCATAACCTTTAGATTGCAATTCTTTGATGGCTGCCTTCAACTGTGGCACAGAAGCAGAAACGTTTGGCAACTTGATGATATTAGCTTCCGGCGTTGTGGCCAGCTTACCCAACTCCGCAAGGTCGTCGTTGATCTTTTGCTCAGGCTTGAGGTATTCACCAAGGTTGGAGATGATACGTCCGGCAAGGGAAATATCACGAGTTTCGATGGCGATTCCTGCAGGAGCAGTAAAGGCTTTAACTATTGGGAGAAAGGAATGAGTGGCCAGCATCGGGGCCTCATCCGTCATCGTGTACAAAATTTTTGCTTTTGCCATTGTGTAGTTTCTTTAAGTAATGCGTGTTCGTAATCGCGCAAATATATAAAAAAGGGCCTTCTTTCCTAAGAATACGGGGCTTTCTTTCAATAAAAATCTTTCAGCACCGACGTACGAGAAAACAACTACTGAAGTCGCTTCCTGGCCTCTGCATAATTGGAATCAATGGCCAGACAACGGTGGTAATAAACCCGCGAAGAGTCTTTCTGGCCCAAGGCTTCGAAGGTAACACCCTTCATGTATTGCGCCTTCGCAACCCTGAAGCGGGCGGCTTCATTGAAGTATTTCAGCGCAGCGGAATAGTTGCCGGCATTGAAATACAGATAACCCGAATTGTATTGCGCGTTAAAATACTGCTGCTGACCGGGAGCAATTAAGTGATAAGCATTGAGCGCTTCCACTGGTCGACCGTGATCCTGGTAAAACCAACCCTTTCCGTACAAGGCCTCCCCCGCTCCGGGTTTGATCAGCAAAGCATTATTGAAATAAGAAACCGCAGCAGAATCGTGCCGCAATGAGCTAAGCAAACCGAGTTGAATAAACGCTTCATAAAAAGAGGCATCCTGCTCTACAGCCGTCTGGAAATTAGAAAAAGCCTTCACTGTATCGCCATAATCCTTGAAGGCCATGCCTTTCAAAAAATAAGCTTTTGCATTGTTGCGATCGGTTTTCAGCACATCATTGGCCTTCACAATAGCCTTATCGAATTGCTTGAGAAAAAGATAAAACTGACTGAGTTTAAGATTCACTTCCACATTCGCTGTATCCATAGCCCTGGCTTTTTCCAGCGTAGCAAACGACTCCTGAAAATTTTCTTTTTTCAGCAGCACATCAGCCAGCAAAACATAAAGTCGGATATTGGAAGAATCGTCTTTGAGCTGCAAGCGGATTTCTTCTTCGGCTTTCAAAAAATCACCCGCTTCCATGAGCGACCGTATTTTATTTTCTTCCGCAGGAGCAGTAGTTTCGGAACAGGAAAAAAGGATAAGCAGCAGTAAAAAGCAAAAGCCCTTCATCGCTTATTGGTAGATCTCTTTTTTAGCCGATAACAAAGTGTTTTTCATCAGGGAAGCTACCGTCATGAGTCCCACTCCACCCGGTACCGGCGTGATGTACGAACATTTAGGAGCAACTTCATCAAACTTCACATCGCCCTTGATAGCGTAGCCTGATTTCTTGGAAGCATCAGGAACACGCGTAATACCAACGTCAATTACGATAGCGCCAGCTTTTACCATATCTGCAGTTACAAACTCAGCTTTGCCGAGCGCAACAATCAAAATATCCGCCATGCGGGTGAAGCTCGCCAGATCCCTGGTGCGACTGTGGCACAGCGTTACGGTACAGTTGGCGAATTTGGAAGTCTGCGACATCAGGATACTCATCGGGCGACCGACAATATTACTGCGACCCACCACCACACAATGTTTTCCTGAGGTTTCAATATTGTATTTCTCCAGCATCTGCACAATGCCATAAGGCGTTGCAGAAATGTAAGAAGGTTGTCCGAGCGTCATTCTCCCAACATTTACCGGATGGAAACCATCCACGTCTTTGTTAGGCAGAATAGCTTTTGTAATTGTTTCTTCGTTGATGTGTTTTGGCAGCGGCAACTGAACGATAAATCCATCGATATCGGGATTGTTATTCAATCCGTCAATTACAGCAAGCAGTTCATCTTCCTTGGTAGAAGCCTCCATGCGGATGAGCGATGATTTGAAGCCCACCTCTTCACAGGAGCGTACTTTGCTGCCCACGTAAGTTTCGCTGGCGCCATCGTTGCCCACCAAAACAGCAGCCAGATGCGGGATCTTACCTCCCGATTCGCGGAGTTTATCTACTTCCTTCTTGATGTCTTCTTTAACCTCTGCCGAGATTTTTTTGCCGTCGAGTAATACCATAATTCTTAATTTTTAGTTTTTAATTTTTAATTGGCGAAGCCTAACTAAGAATTCACCATTAAGAATTAAAAATTATTTATCCCATTCCAGGGAAATTTTTCATCATTTTCATCATGTTCGATTTATTGGACATCATCTTCATCATTTTCGATGTGTCTTCAAATTGCTTGATGAGCTTATTTACTTCCTGGATGCTTTGTCCGCTACCAGCTGCAATTCTCTTCCTTCTGCTGCCATTGAGCAAGGTAGGATTTTCTCTTTCCCTTGGTGTCATGCTATGGATGATGGCTTCAATACCCTTGAAAGCATCATCATTGATATCAATGCCTTTTAAAGCCTTGCCAACACCCGGAATCATCCCCATCAGATCTTTAATGTTACCCATCTTTTTGATCTGCTGGATTTGTTCTATAAAGTCGTTGAAGTTGAATTCGTTTTTGTGGATTTTCTTCTGGAGTTTACGGGCTGCCTCCTCATCAAACTGCTCCTGTGCACGCTCCACCAAACTTACGATATCCCCCATTCCGAGGATACGATCGGCCATACGTTTTGGATAGAACACATCGAGTGCTTCCATTTTCTCTCCCGTACCCACAAACTTGATTGGCTTATTCACCACTTCCCGGATAGAAAGAGCCGCACCACCGCGGGTATCACCATCGAGCTTGGTGAGTACAACGCCGTCGAAATTCAATCGGTCGTTGAAAGCTTTCGCCGTATTCACCGCGTCCTGACCGGTCATGGAATCTACCACGAAAAGGATTTCTCCTGGAGAAACCGCTTTTTTCACATTGGCAATTTCGTCCATCATCGCCTCGTCAACAGCAAGTCGACCGGCGGTATCTATAATAACAACATTGTGACTGTTTTGTTTTGCGAAATCGATAGCTGCTTTGGCTATGGCCACAGGATCCTTGCTTTCGCGATTGGTAAATACCTTACATCCCACCTGGCCTCCCAGCACTTCCAGCTGATCGATAGCAGCCGGACGGTACACATCACCCGCCACCAATAAAGGATTCTTGCCTTTTTTGGTCTTAAGGAAGTTGGCAAATTTTCCTGTGAAAGTGGTTTTACCCGAACCTTGCAAACCGGCAATTAATATAATCGCGGGATTTCCTTTGAGGTTGATGTCGGCTTCGTTACCGCCCATCAACTCGGTGAGCTCATCATGAACAATTTTTACGAGCAACTGGCTCGGACTAACAGCCGTTAGCACATCCTGGCCCATGGCCTTCACCTTCACCCTGTCGCAAAAATCCTTCGCCACTTTGTAACTAACGTCGGCATCCAGCAAGGCTTTACGCACTTCTTTCAGCGTTTCAGCAACGTTAATTTCGGTGATTTTCCCTTGCCCCTTCAGGACTTTAAGGGCCCTATCTAACTTATCTGATAAACTATCGAACATAATTGAAAATTGAGGGAGCTAAAGTAAGAAAAAAAGTATGCATTTTTCTCTTTTCTGAACCTTGATTCACTGCACTACAATCACCACCCCGCTTGCCTGCAGTTTTCCCTTGCTGCTTGATCTTCTCGGTGCTTTAACATGCTCCTTGCTATCCTGATAAATATGCAAATAGTAAACGCCCGGCTTCGTGAATTTTAAAGAAATCTCATAAGTATCTCCTTTGCGTAACTTAGCCATATCCTCAGGCCACAAACTAATCGGCATCTGAGAACCATAATCAGTATAAGAACCCTGCCTTTGAATGGCAGCGGGAGTAATTGGTTTTAAAGGCTTTTCGTAATAAGCAAAGAGGCAGTAAAAGTACTTTCCTTCCTGTGGTTTCAACTTTATGGTAAACTCCTTTCTCGCCTTCACCGTGTCGGGAACACTCACAAAAGTGTAGTACCTGTCGATAAATTCTTCATAATAACGAAACTGTATTCCCTGAGCATAAAACCCCAATCCGACATAATTATGAATTGCTTCAATGCAGTTCTGTTTGTGTCCGTCGTTGGGCGCCCTCTCATCCATAAAGGAAGCATGCATCTCTTTCATCAAAGAAAGAATATTGGCGTTGCTGGTATTGATTCCACCGCTGTTCCAGTAGCCTGAAGCGTTTTCCGAAACATGATCTTTCCCGCCTGCAAAGGCATAACGGTGGTAAGGCTTTTCACCTGCCATGTTGTAGTGACCGGTGAAATTATTGAGCGCAGCTTCCTTACACATTTTATTGGCCGCACGCGAAGCCAGGATATCCAGCTGTACAGGAGGAGCTTTATATTTTTGCCGACTCGCATTCACCAGCGCCAACTGCTGTATTTTCAGTTTTAAGTCGTTATCAGAATCCCTGTATTCCAGCAACCTTTCCTCAGTATCGTTAAGCGTTTTGTAATAAAAGAAAAGAGAATCCGACTGTCCGAAAACAGCACCCGAAAAAATCATCAATAAGATCAACAGCTTATTCATGCAGGGACAACGCAACAGGTTTTCGCATTATTTCTTCACGCTTTCGCAAAACTTGTTTAAATGCACGGGAATGCTTGCTCCCCAGTAGTCCCAGTCGTGAGCACCTTTCGACACAAAGTATTCGTGAGGAATGCCGCGAGTGGTGAGCTTACGGTCAAAATTGTTATTCACTTCGAAAAAGAAATCCTCACTGCCGCAATCCAACACCAGCTTGAAACGGATTTGTTTCGGATTGGCTTTATCCAGCATATAGTAAGGTGAATGCGCTTTCCACACTTCAGCCTGGGAAGAAGGTCCCAGCAACAGCGGCAATTCCCAGTTGTTCGGAAAAGGAAGAATATCCATCCCTCCACTGGTACTGCCTACATAACCGAAATAACCTGGATTGCGCAAACTAAGGTACAGCGACCCGAAACCACCCATGCTCAAACCTGCAATTCCCCTGTTGCTTCCTGCTTTAAATACTTTGTATTTCTTGTTGATAAAAGGTATCAGCTCCTTGATAATGTATGATTCGTAACGAGATTCCTTTTTCACCGGACTGTCCATGTACCAAGAATTTTCACCATTGACGCATACAACAACGATATCCAGGGTATCCACAACAGAAAACAGTGATTTCAACTTAGCAATATAACTATGATTATCGCCACCGTAACCATGCAGCAAAAAGAGTACTGGCAAGGAATCTGCCGTTGCATAACCATCGGGCAACACAATACTCACAGCCGCGTCCTTTCCTAATGCAGAACTTTTCAGGACCTGCTCTTCAACTGTAGCCGCAAAAGAAGTCAGGGAAAGAAAAAACAGGATGGAAAAAAGGAATTTATTCAGCATGAGACTTTAGCCACACAAGAGCTTCTTCTTTATTGGTAAATGCCATTACAGGACAGTTTTTCTTCTTCATGCCATACCATATATTAAAGGCCTTCTTTTGAAAAACAGAATTCACGAGAAAGGCCATAGCCGTAGCATTTTCAAGATTATTTTCCTCTAATAAGCGGGAGTAGTGAACGAATTTAATCTGGTCGACTTTCAATACATTAACAATGATGAGGGCTTTTTTGCCATTCAACAGCTGACGGATGGTATTGGCTTGCTCTAAAACGTACGCAGGCTTGAAGGCCGAGCGGGTTTTAAAAGTGTTTTCAATAACCCCCATAGAATCTACTTCTATAGAACTTGTTGTAGTCTTTATCACAATGTTAATTTACGTTAACGCAAGATAAAGATTTATTCATCCCTGAGTCAAATCTGGAAACACTTTTTTTTAACAATAATCAATTGTTTTCGACAATTGCCATTGGGACAACGACTAGAGATCAGCGTTCACCGAAACCTTTCCCTCTGATATTTCCCAGTAAACATCGGCACAAGCCTTCAGAAAAGCGAAGTTATGAGAACTGATAAAAATGGTTTTTCCTTTCTCTTTGCTCAACTGCCTGATGACTTGTATCAATTCAGCCTGATTGGATTTATCGAGAAAAACAGAAGGTTCATCCAGCAGTAGTACTGAAGCTTGTTTCATGAGTAAAGCCGCTATTTCCACCTTCTTTTTTTGTCCTTCGCTGAGCTGATGATAAGGCATCTCAAGCAGAGGCTCAATGCCCATAAGGCGAATCACTTCATCGATTTGCGAAAGTTCAACTTCTTTAAACACATCCGTAGAAGCCGAAAAAGTGAGCAGCTCAAACACCTTCAATTGCTCTTCAATGACTTTACGGGCCGGCAACCAGGCAAAAACTTTATGGCGCTCGGCAAAAGTCCAGGATTTCATATCTCTCCCCTCCCAGCTCACAGCGCCCTGCAACAAAGGGAGTCCGCCCATCAATGTCTTAAAGAAAGTGGTTTTACCACTGCCATTCAATCCCGTTAAAGCCACTACGCTTCCTGACGGAACAGCAAAGCTAAAGGGCATTGTGAGACCTTTTGCTCCATAACCGAAAACGATATTTTCGCCGGATAAACTCATAGACCTTTATAACGTGATTTAAAGATCATGAAAACAATAATCGGGATACCGAACAGTGAAGTAACGGCGTTGACAGGCAAAGCGTGATCCGACCAGGGCATAGCCGACAGCAAATCGCACAGCACCGCCACTGCAGCTCCCAGCACCACTGTTCCCGGGAGCAAATATTTATGATCGGATATCTTCAGTACAAAGCGCATCAGATTAGGAATGGCTATACCAATAAAAGCAATCGGTCCGCAAAAAGCGGTCACAAAAGCAGTGATCACTCCCGCCACCACAATCAACAAAAAAATGAGTCGTTTTTTCTTTTTCTCATTCACCTCATCGAGTTCGCCCACGAGGTACAAATTCATGATATGCCGATTGCTGTATACAATGACATAAGCCAACAGAAGCAACACAGATACCACCAGTATTTTAGGATAATCCATACTTGAAAAACTACCCATTCCCCACAAAGTATATTCTTTCAACGCATCATTATCACTAAAAAAAACAACAATATCCACTATGGCTCCCGCCAGATAACTGATGAGCATTCCTACAATAAGCACCGATGCATTATCCCGGAATCTGCCGGCAATAGAGAACAGCAGCAGTAACACAGCCATTGAAAAAATGATGGCTGCCGCTACCTTCGGAGTCTCACTTCCAAAGGGGGTCAATCCCGACATGGTGACCAGTGCCACACCCAAACTAGCTCCCGACGAAATCCCCAGTACCGAAGGGCCCACCAGCGGATTTCGAAAAACAGTTTGCAACACCAAACCCGAAAAAGACAAGGCTGCACCAATCAGCAAAGCCGTGAGTAATCGCGGAATGCGTATTTGATGCAATACAAATTTCGAGTATTCATCTTCAGCACCGAAGAGCTCTAAAAAAGAAACGCCGGCGCTGCCCAAACTCAATTCGAGGACAGAAAGCACAACAATGAGCAGCAGCAATACCACCAACCAGAAGCGGAACTTCCGACGCTCACGGAACAATATCTTTTGTATGCTAGTCAACTTTTATCACGCGGTAAAAATGTTTTCCTTCTCCACCATTCAGCGCGCTGATCATATCTTCCAATTCCAGATCGGGATGCAGCAAAGCATTTTCAAAATAGGCATTCTGGTTGACATCGCAATATAAAATACCCTTGAGCTGTGTAGGATACACATCGAATTGCACTTGCACCTCTGCTCTCGTAAGCTCTGTCGCACGCCAGTCCATTGGTGTTAATTTTCTCCAGTATACCGCTTCCTTCAATAATACAGCAAAAGCTTCGCGGTTCATTGGCAAAGTCGATTCTGAATTTTTTACCAGATACTCGCCTCCTGCATCTTTTACCATAAGAGCAACATAGCTTGCCGAACCCGGTACCGACCAGGAATCACGGTAATACTCGCCAGCAATTACCTTCGCACCATTAGGTTTTGCAGTAGCCTTCACTGCATTGTAGCGCTGTTCAATTAATGTAAAAAGAGAATCGGCCTGTTCGTATTTTCCAGAGAGCGCACCCAAAACCTTTATCCACTCTGCTTTTCCAAGCGGATGCTCTTCCAAATATTCATTGACAGGCACCACTGTGAGATCCATATGATTCGCACTTCCCTTATGCAGGGAAAAATGTTTATAGCCCAACACAATGCTTTTGTTGTATTTGAACAAGGCCTCCCAATCAGGAGCAGCCGCGCTTTTGAAATCCAGCAGCTTTTCCTTGTGCAAAGCTGTGTCAAGGAAAATATTGGCATCAATCAGTCCGATAATATTTTTCAATTCTCCCAACTCCTTCAAAAAAGTAAGCTGCGTTGAGCTGGAAATAATAAAGTTGTTTTTTGTGGCTTTGGCGAAAGTGAAATGCTGACCATCAATCGACAGCTCTATAGAATCAACACGGTCATACAAACGGAAACCCACAGCATATTTAGTGAGCGACACTGTCCCCTGCGTTTTTTCTGTAACAGGAGCACTGCAGGATGCGATCAGTACAATTGTTAAAATACAATAAAACCAAACCTTCATCCGGCTAATTTAATCCAAGTTATGTAAGGAATTAAAAATAGCGCCGACTAATTCATAAATTTAATCTCTGATCTTATGAATACTAAAAGCATAACCCTAGTTTTATCACTGCTCACTTTGCTGATCATGCAAAGTTGCGCACAAAACCAAAACGCTATGAAAACCAACGATAACAAGGACGACAACAAAAAAGAAAAATACAACGAACTGAGTCGCGAAGAAGAATACGTCATCATTAACAAAGGTACTGAAGCTCCCTTCACAGGAAAATATTATTTATCGAAGGATTCAGGACAATACCTCTGCAAACGCTGCAACGCTCCTTTGTATGAATCTTCCGACAAATTCAACAGCGGCTGCGGATGGCCAAGCTTTGATGATGCTATTAAAGGTGCAGTAAAAGAAGTTCCGGATATCGACGGAAGAAGAACTGAAATTGTATGCGCCAATTGCGGCGGGCATCTAGGACATGTTTTCCGGGGTGAAGGATTCACCGAGAAGAATACACGCCACTGCGTAAATTCTATCTCCCTCAATTTTGAACCACAATCGAATGCTGCAAAAACCGACACTGCTATTTTTGCTGGAGGTTGTTTTTGGGGTGTGGAATATTATCTGGGGAGAATCGATGGCGTTATCACAGCAGAATCGGGATATATCGGCGGACATGTTAAAAATCCTGGATACAAAGAAGTGTGTACCGGGAGAACCGGACACGCCGAAGCGGTAAGAGTGATTTTCGACCCTTCAAAAACCAGTTTTCGTGAATTGGCAATGACCTTCTTTGAAATACATGATCCTACGCAGGCTAACGGGCAAGGTCCGGACCTTGGCAACCAATACCGTTCAGGAGTTTTCTATACCAGTGATGAGCAAAAGAAAATCGCAGAGGAACTTGTAGAGACGCTTAAATTGAAAAGTTATAATGTAGTAACAGAAATTACTCCTGCTACTGAGTTTTATGTGGCCGAGGCTTATCATCAGGATTACTATGAAGGGAATGGACATACACCCTATTGCCACAGGTATACAAAGAGGTTTTAAGTCAACAACTCTCTAATTTCAGTGTGAGTTGGAGAGTGAGTATTGAGATAATCTTAAGTAATTGAAAACAAAAAAGCCAGCAAAATTGCTGGCTTTTTTGTTTTCAACTTAAGAAGATTACAATACTTCACCCGCCTGGAAATTCCATCTTCTGAAAGCTTCCATAGCTTCATATTCCGGCAAGCCAAGAACATCGTACAAGTGAGCAGTCTCTTCGTTTCTTTCTTTCGCACGTTGCCAGAATTCACGGCTGTCGTTACCTGGGAAAACAGGAACATCTTTTTGCGACTGGTGCTTGAAGATTGCCATTTTCTTACGTGTTACTTCCAGCGGACTCAGCGGCACTGCCATGTGGATTTCATGGATTGGCCACTCATGCCATGCACCACGGTACATCCACACATAACAATCCTGCATGAATTTCTCTCCTTTGAGTCGGTTTACTGATTCAATGATAATATCGAGACAAACCTTGTGCGTTCCATGTGGATCCGCAAGGTCACCTGCGAGGTAAATCTGGTGTGGTTGGATTTTGCGGATCAGATCCATAGTGATCTTGATGTCCTCTTCTCCGATGCCGTTTTTCTTCACCTTTCCGGTTTCATAGAAAGGCAGGTTCATGAAGTGCGCATTCTCATCAGGAATACCGCAATAACGGCAACCAGCTTTAGCCTCCATTCTTCTGATAGCGCCTTTCATCTGACGAACATAAGCGGCGTCATCAGCACCAATCTCTTTTTTATTGAATAAGGTTTTTACCTTGTTGTAAAACTCTTCAGCTTTGTCTTTCGGCATACCAATGATTTCGGCAGCTTCCTGCATAAAGTCAGCGTAGCAGATCACATCATCATCATGTACCGCGATATTACCGGAAACCTGGTAAGCCACGTGAACTTCATGTCCCTGATCCACCAAACGGATGAAAGTACCACCCATTGAAATTACGTCATCATCAGGGTGTGGAGAGAAAATGATGGCGCGCTTGTATTGGGGTGAAGGACGCTCCGGACGGTTTTGTCCTTCGGTGCCAGGCTTTCCTCCAGGCCATCCTGTAATAGTGTATTTCAATCTTTCAAAAACCTTGATATTGATCTCGTATGCCGAACCTGCTTTAGAAACCAGGTCTCCCATACTGAATTTGTTGTAATCCTCATCGGTGAGTTTCAAAATTGGTTTTTTCAGGTGCAGTGCCAGCCAGATTACCGCGTTGTAGGTCAGCTCTTCTGTCCAGTCGCAAGACCCCACCAACCATGGTGTTTTGTTTCTTGCCAGTTCATCAGAAGCGGGTTTATCAATAACGAAGGTAGTATCCGGGTGATTTTGCAGGTAGGTAGCAGGAACCTGATGTGAGATTTCTCCCTCTACCGTTCTTGCAATGATAGAAGCCTTGCCAATTCCCCAGGCCATCAGATACACTGTGCGGGCCTTGAAAATACTTCCAACCCCCATGGTGATGGCTGTTCTTGGTACGTTTTCCTCACTGAAGAAATCAGAAGCTGCATCACGGCGCGTAATCCTGTCGAGGGTCACCAATCTTGTTTTTGACTGTACGGCTGATCCCGGTTCGTTGAAACCGATATGCCCCGTGCGACCGATACCGAGCAACTGAATATCAATTCCTCCCGCCTTATCGATAGCAGCTTCGTATTTACTAGAATATTCTTCCACATCTTTAATGGCCACCGTTCCATCCGGAATGTGAATATTTTCTTTTTTGATATCGATGTGGTTAAACAGGTTTTCGTGCATGAAGCGATGGTAGCTCTGGATGGCCGCAGGCTGCATCGGATAGTATTCATCGAGGTTGAAGGTAATTACATTCTCAAAGCTCAACCCCTCCTCCTTGTGCATTCTGATGAGCTCTTCATACAATTTAATTGGTGTGGTACCGGTGGCGAGACCCAACACGGTTTTTTGCTTTTTCTTGTTTCTTTCTTCGATTAAAGCACGGATTTTTTCGGCTACGAATTTTGAGCCCGCCAGGGCGTCATCGTAAACTAGGGTCTTAATGTTTTCCAAAGTAGTAGTTATTTATGTGTTAAAACAAATATAATTCAGATCTCATAAAATGCATAGTGAAATCGTGACTTTTTTAAACATAAAAAAAATGAGGATTCACGCGACAAATCCTCATTTTTTAAATTCAAAAAAACCATACTAATAATTTCGTTTTTGCACCTCTTTATAAGGAGCATCTATTGTAATTATTAAAAAGTCAAGCAATGCTTTGGCATGGTGATTTTGTTCCGGACCGGCTCCTAAACCAAAACCAAGATTGGTTATGTTGCTATTGGTAGCTGCGTTGTACGTAGATGGGAAAGCATGCAGATTAACAAACTCAGAGAATTTGATCGACACCATTTTCCATCCGTCCCAGTCGAGATTCAAGTTATAGTTCTTGAATTCTGCCACAGTTCCGCTTTCTGTTATTTCCTTCAAACCTTCCAGCGACAGTTGCAGCTGAGTGTTTGGGTAATCCGTAGCATAACCTCTCACATACATATTCAGGTACAATCTGTTTGGATCAGTAACGCCATAAGTATTTTTCAAAGCTGCGATTTGCGAAGCAATAGAAGAAGAGAATCCACCATAGTACCACAACTTGATGCGCGGAACTGTAATGGAATCCTTAGCATTGCCGTAGTACATCATTGCTTTCCCCCCTTGTGGGGATGGGTCAACAGTAATGTTATTCACCTTCACCACTTCTTTATTATCGTCGTTACCCCAGCCGCCACTAGTGCTGTAAGCACCTGTAGCAGGTTTTCCATCGAAGTCATTCAGCAGGAAACCAAAGTTCGGATTGTGAATTGTAGGCATTGATGTGTAAGTGAACGATTTGGTGGCATTGCCTTCTGTGTGCCCGCAAGCCAGTTCAAATTTCACTTCACATTGCTCAGCTTTGAAGAAGATATCATTTTCAGAATTTCCATAATAGTCGATATTCAATGAATCCGACGTACCATGATAACTCTTGGTTGCTCCTGAACCACCTTTGATCGTGATCCACCACTCTATCTCTTCTGAAAATCCGGCTTTCATTGTCAGCTTATCCGTTGCAGGATTCACTGAAGTCAGGTTCAGGGAGAAAGGAGTTGTGATTTTAAATTCCGCAGAAGGACAAACTTCCGGTCCGAGTGTATCCTTTTTGTGACATCCATTGAATACCACTGCCGACAGCAGGAGTACCGCAACTTTGGATGAAATATTTTTATACATAGTTGTCATAGACATTCATTTTAATATTTAGGTACAAATGGTCCGCCTTCCGATAAGATCACAAAGTCAACATCGGCTTCCACTTCGTGGCCATAAGCAGGATCGGAAAGCAGGGAAACGGCCATAGCAGTGATTTTCCATGGTTCCTTGATGTGGTTTCCGGCACCGCCTTTCGCCAGGTCATTGTCAACACGGAACTGAGAATAAGGAACACTCACGAGCTTCCATCCTTCCCAGTTAACATTCACGATGTATATCCATCCATCGTTCTTTGCCTGCAGCGGCACTGTATAGACAAAGCCTGCAGCTTTCAACGAATCCATCAATGCCTTGGAAGTTGGAGCGAAATCGTACTCGTACATTTTCAGGTGTACAGCAGAGTTTGGTTTACCTGTTCCGCGGATGTAAATGTTAACATAAAAATTATCAGGGTCGTGCGACAGGATATTTTTAGTACTGTCGTTGGTAGTTACCATTTCCACCAGATCCTTGTGGTTCATACTGAACAACCAGCCGTTGTTATTGATATCCGTACCTTCCATGTGGAAAGCATTACTTCCATTGATTCTTGTTTCGGTGGTAGTTACATAGTAAGGGGTACCATTATCAAAACCATCACCCGACAAGCCTTCCATTCCTTTAGTGCCCATGTGGTTACCATCGTAATCATCCACCAGCAGGTATCTTACACCGTCAACAGTGCGAAGGTGGTAAGACAACATTTTTTTGATGATGATATTTTCCACCGAAGAAATTGCAGTATCAATTCCTGTAACATACAAAGAAGCAGTACAGGTATCGTTTTTCATGAAGAACTGAATGCTTGTAGCATCGCCCTCCCAAACAGAGTTGGTGTTATCGATGGTTTTGCCGGTGCCCTTGATTTCTTTAGTGGCTTTCGACAAATTTCCTTCAATTACAATTTTCCATGAAACATCAGTGGAGAAGGTGGCCGCAAAGCTCACCGGCGTTCCCTGCTTCTTGTTGGAAGTAGAGAAATCGGGATTAGCATTGTTCACTGTCAACCCTGTGGCCAAAGGATTTTCAGTAACGAAAATCACCTTGTCGCCCACCATTCCCTCTCTCTTACACCCGAAGCCCAATAGCACCAGGAGGGAGAAAATTGTATATAATCCTTTTTTATACATAGTTCTTTCTATTAAAATTTGCCTGTATACACTAACAGCAATTGAGAAATATTGTAAGATCCTGAACTCACCAATGAGTTGTTGTACGCTACATTGTTATAGTGAACAGAGAACGATTGCATTGGAGAGAATCTCACCTGAGCACCTGCAGAAATAATCCCTTCGCTGGAATTGATGCTTACGCTATTGATACTTGCAACAGAGTTGTAAGAATCTCTTACAGCGTTGAATTCATTACCCTCAGCAGTTAACATTTTGTATCCGAAAAGAAGATCTACTTTTTTGATCACCTCGAAAGAAATACCTGCATCGGCCAAAGTACTTGTCAGAGCAACTGCTCCTGCGCCATCTCTTTGAGTTTGTTCCATTCTTCCACCCACAGAGAAATCGAATTTACGTGTAATACCAATGAACTTGGCAAGGTCGAGTTTCACACCACCCTTAACCACCATAAAGTTTCTCAGATCAGCCGTTCCTTCACCAACGATTTCAGTGAGGTAATCGAAACCTACTTCAAAGTCAATATTTTTCATTGAAGTATCTGATGCTACATACAAAGACGCGCCTCTTCTGTTTGGAGTTGCTTTGCCGTATGGCTGAGCGTTGTTAAATTGATTCAAGAAAGGAGTAAGCGTGTAAGAAATCTTGCTGTTGTACAATTGCTCGGAAGTATATCTGTCGAACAACAAAGGCGTTCTTGCTGTAGTAGCGTTGTTCACCATGTTAAACAAACCTGGAGTCATATTGTCCACTACTCTTCTTGTTTGTGCTGTCGGACTGTTGAAGTACTGACCAACGTCGCTGATACCAACACCGAACTTAATGCCAGGACCTTTCAGCGCAAAGCTTGCAGAGAGGTCGAGGAAATAATCCTGGTAAGATTTTGAAGAATCGATAGTAGCAGCAACATTTGAATACTTGAAGCTGGAAGCACCACCTTCCAATCTTACTTTCAATGCACTTGCATCAGAATTCATGATGTACTCGATATCACCTGTTCCAACGTTATTTTTGTAAGAGTACTGAGCCGACTGGATATCCACGTCGTTCAATCCTACATATGTTCCTCCCAATTTGATTGACTCACCAAAGTTTGCACTCAATCTTCCACCGGAAAGGAGTCTGTCGGAAGTACTCATTTCATTAGTAGATGATGTTCTGGTAACGAAACCATAAGCGCCTAGCCCCCAGTTTTCGAAATTGTGCTTGTATTGCAAATGCGCACCTTGTAACAACCAGCCATTGCCAACATTGATGTTTTCGTATTCAGAAATGCTTCTTCTAACCTGAAAAATTTCAGCTTCGTATTTGTTGTACATATCGCCGAAGTTGTAAACTGTAAACGGAGTAAGTTCTACGCGAACATCACCAATTTCATATTTAAACTCCTTGATTTTTCCGGAGATCTTGAACTGACGGAATTTGAAAGAGTTATTGCTCCCGTAGAAAGCACCAAACTCACTTCTTACCCTGAACTGGGCCATCGCCTGGAAGGCAGAATCCACCGCTAAATTATTCTGGAGGTCGAAAAGGTTGTATCCACCCAATCCCTTATTGTGGGTTTTGGTGTCGCCATCCATAATGTTCCCGCTCAAATTGTTATTAGTGATGTAGGAACGACCCAAACCATTCAAAGAAAATTTGGTCGTTTGTCCCATCTGCGCCTTTGAAGACACTCCAAGGGCTACTATTAACGCCGACGTAAGTAATAATTTTTTGTTTTGCATTGCTTTAGATATTAGAAGAAGATTTTGAATTCAAAAGTTGTTTCATTGCCCTGGAACACATCCTTGGTAAAGTTGCTGTCGGAGTGATTGAAATATCTGCGACGCAAGTGGATGTTCATGTTTCTGCTGATATCGTAATCGATACCCAGCGCGAAAGTTGTTCCCAGCTGGTTGATTACTCTGTCTTCATCGGCCGCTGTTGGTTTATCCGGAGAAAGGTCGACCAAAGTACTTCCTTTCACCGTTTCAAATCCAACCTCACCTACTATCGACAAGCTTTTCATGATGCTGAAAGCGGCAGTGAAATCTTCATAGAAGACGGAAATGAAAGTATTGTCTTTATTAAAGCTTGGCGCCGGAGAGAAACCTTTCTGAACAGTGTTGAAGCTGTTGTAGTTCAAAAGCACCAATTTGTGGCCACCAATAGTGAACTGAGCTTTCAACAATAATTCGGCAGCGTTGAATCCTTTTACATAAGTAGCTGAATCAGCACCGAGCTTGTTTTTATCTATCGTGATCAGTTCATAGGTTCTGAACCATGAAGACTTCACTCTGTGATAAGGACCATCGGCCTGGAACCAAGGACGCATCCTTGAACGGGAGAAATCGTTCACCCTGTGCTGGATCGTGATGTAGTCGCTGGTGCGCTCCTTCTCAGCTGAGAAAGCATAACCAAATTGAATTCTAACATGTTTACCTAAACCACCTTCAGCTCGGAAGTTAACTCCCTGACGGTTGTTGGCAATTTGTCCAACCTCCTGAGCAATGTTAGGCAAGTAAAGTGCATCATACACCTTTTCTGTACCGTAACCACCCTGACTCAAAGTTGGATTAGAGTTCAGGATAGATCCATCCAAACTCGCCATTCCTTTGTTGATATTATAGTATTCAACAGAGAAAGGCACTAACACAATACGCTTGTCGAATTCGGTTTTAAAGTAATAAGCCTGGCCCATCGGATTAGAAGCTGGAGAACTTGGATTCACGATTTTCCCTAAACCAAATTCGCCGGAAACCAATACTTTCTTCACTTTGAAATTGAAATCAAGAGTAGCGACAGTGTTGTTATCGGGTCTCTTATCTTCAAAACCAACCTGCGCACGTTTTGCATAGTAGTTCACGGCAGCAGTTCCCTGCATGAATCTTTCAAAGATGATTTTCTCTACTCTTACCACTCCTGTATATGAAGGGAAAAAGTTGATGCCTTCAGAAATGTTTACGCTGGATGCGGTGCGACCGAACATCCCTCTCACTCCTACCTGCCAAGGCAGATATTGAGTTTCGTAAACCACACCGGTTACGGCGCTACCACCTAATCCCTGGTTTCCGATGTTGGAAGACATAGTGAAGATTTCTTCAAATCTCTCGAAAGATCTTCTGTACCAATCCCAAGGCAAACGGTTGAAATAGTTGTCACGGTACTCCGGTTGTCCCATGGTAAACTTGCTCATCTTCACCCATAAAACTTCACCTGCTGTGATACTGGTTTCAAATAAACCGTTGCGGATTCTTCCCGAGAAGTTAATGTTCTGACGGGCGCTGATGGTACGGCTTCCCCCGTTCTGGATATCACCAGTAAAAATCGGCGACAGCGAATAACCTACGTTGAAATCGATTTTTGAACGGTATTTAGAAGCAATGTTGAGTTCCAGCATTGGGTAACCACCACCATTCGCTGTAGAAATATTGGCTGTTGGATAATCGGAGAAAGCAATGTTCTTCTCGCTGGTGATCATATCATCGTATGCCTTCTGCATATCGCGATACACTACAAGCGCACGCATTACCCCTGAAATTACCACATCATCACTAAACAAGGCCTTACCCTGCTGGTTAGGAATGTAGTCGTTCAACTTTGTTCCGTCGTATTGAGAATAAGTCGGATTCAGCAATATAGAAGAACCTGCAAAAGGCTTTATCCTTTGGCTGAAAATGTAATTCTCACGCAGCTGAAGGGAATCCTGCTGCAGCGAATCCGTTGGATTGCCGGTGGCAAACACGGTTCCGCAGCTGAGGAGCATCCCAAAAGTGCCCATCAAGCGATTACGCTTACTTGAAATCTTTTTAATCATCAGATTGAAAATATTAATTGCTATTTTTTTTAATTGGTTGCCGTGAATTAATTCCAGCGTTTTTTGATACGCGGACGAACGACCTGATCGGTGCCAAAAGCTTTCACCAGCTCATCTACCAAAGGTGTTCCGGTGATAAGTGAGGAGCCAGGTTTTTTCTCCATATAATCGCCAAACACATCCCAGATGATAGCACCGGCACATTTGTTTTTCACGATATATTCGGCTTTAAGTCTGACTGATCTTGGATTATCGAAAGAAACAAAAGATTTCTCTTCTTCACTCACCAGATAAGGCACCTGAGCAACATCGTCCCAGTATTCCTTATAACCATGTTTCTTGTATTCTTCCATGATATTGAAATACTGCGGCATTCCTTCGTGCTCCACGAAAACCACTTTGTCTTCGGTTTTCTTATGGCCTTTTCTATAGATAGTAATAGGCTCATCTCCTTCAAAACCCCGAAGAGTTCTGCCGTAGAAAGCAACACCCATATTGAGTTTGGTGCTTGGCACTTTGTATTTCCCTGTCATGAGACGGTACGCTTCATCCAAACTACCTACATATCCTTTAGCAGGATTGTACAGCGGAGAGTTGTGATTGGCATCATCGCTCCAGGTACCATTGAAATCGTAAGTCATCATGTTGATGTAATCCATGAAAGGAGCAACTACATCCCACTTGATCTGATCCATTTGCGGAACGTTGGCACCATAAGCACCAGTGAGCAAAAATTTATAGTTGATTCTTTTTCCGTAAGCATCTATAGAGTCACGGATGGTTTTCATGAACAAAGGATAATTATCTCTGTCCTGAGGCGTACCGCTGTGTTCAGCGTAGCCAGGGTACTCCCAGTCGATATCAATTCCGTCAAACTGGTAATGCTGCAAGAGACGAACGCACTCTTTAGCAAACTTTGCTCTCTTTTTAGGATCAGCAGCAATGGTTGGGAAGTTATCCGACAAGGTCCATCCCCCGATAGACACCATTACCTTAACACCATAGAGGTGCGCGTAATCAACTAAGCTGGAATTTGGATAGTAAGCTGGCTGAGGTTTACTCCAGTCGATACGGCCTTTCAAAAGAATAGTATCGGCCCATGGATCAGTTCCTTCAATGTTTGCTTCTTTATCAGGAGCATAGAAAGAATAGTTCAAAATGGTGTAACGGCTGTAATCTAAAACCTCTGGAACAACACAACCATTGCGCTTGTACATTTGCCATGATGGAAAATAAGCGATGATTTCTTTTGGATTGCCCTCGGTTTGAATGGAAGAGTTGATTTGGGTTTGTGCTTCCAGAGATTGAAACACACCTGCTGATAGCAGCATTAGAGTCAAAAGAGTTAGTTTCTTCATGTTTCACATTTTACGATCAATGAAATAATTCCAACCCCTTGAAATTAATTTCACTTCACATTATTAATTCGAAAACGTTTACAAGAAAAGTATAAACTAAACCCCCAATGATTTCAAATATATGAAATAATATCACCCATTTGCAAATAAATAATGCAACGCCTGAAAAAAATATTCTTTTTCAAACATTGCATTACTTAGTAGTTATACCCTCTTGTTGAGCTGCTATACTGCATAGTATGAGAAGAGGTTTCAGAAGTTGGAAAAAAATGTGATGCGTAGTTTCAGATATTCAGAAGTTCATATTACCCTTGTGGGCTGCATGGCTCATGCACGAAGGTATTTTGACAAGGCGCTGAAGAATGATAAGTTCAGGGCGGAATACGTGTTGTCGGAAATTCAAAAGCTATATGCTATTGAAAGAACGGCGAAGGAATATTCACCAGAGCAGCGACACACTTATCGCTTAGACCATGCGCAACCCATCATGGAAGAATTGATAAAATGGTTACACAGGGAAAATCAAAAGGTACTCCCGAAAAGCGCTATAGGGGAATGTCCATGTTATCAAGTTTTGATGCCATATGCCTCTGGTTTTAGTTCGCGCAGAGATGGCATTATTTTTTTGATAACTCTCTATATTTTTGGCATAGTCATCACCGAAATGGCATAGATGTCGCCGAAATCAGTGGCCTATATTTCCCCGAAAGGGCATAAACCGCTCCGGAATTTGGCATAGTTCACGCCGAAACAGATAACTCCTTTATGAAAATTGGCATAGTCCTGACCGAAACGGTCTGATTTACGCCACTTGTTCCAAAAAGAAATCTTTATTTTTTTTCTTTTTGGCATAGTTCATTC
>JBJTOK010000070.1:0-25884 GCA_046074525.1 Flavobacteriales bacterium | reverse complement strand
AATGTGCGCTGACTCAGCTTTTCATTTTCCAAAATCCCATACATCAAAAGATAAAACATCTTTTTTCCCTGAAGTACCTTAGCGTAATGATCCACTTTGGTGGTCAGCGATAAATTAGCCAAAAGGCTCTCGGGAATAACTCCCAACAAATTGCTCGCTCCAATTTTATGATCTTTAAACACTGATATAACTATTTGATTATCAGCGGTAAAGACAATAATAATAAAAAGAAATATTACACACACAATTAACTGACAATCAATTGTTTATATCAACAATAGGGATTTGTAAAAACAAAAAAGGTCGGAAGAAAAATCTTCCGACCATGACTGGCTTTCAGCTCTCTTTTTTTATCATCATTTGAATTTCCTTAGCTATTCATCGACACCAGGAACTCATCATTGTTCTTAGTGTTTCTCATTCGGCCGAGGAGGAACTCCATGGCTTCCTGAGGATTCATATCACTTAGGAACTTACGCAGCGCCCAGATTCTTGCCAGAGATTTATCATCGGTGAGCAAATCATCCTTACGCGTGCTGGAACCATTAAGATCAATAGCTGGGTAGATACGCTTATTCGCGAGTTTTCTATCCAGTTGCAATTCCATATTACCTGTACCCTTGAATTCCTCAAAGATCACCTCATCCATTTTAGACCCCGTATCAACAAGAGCTGTAGCGAGGATAGTCAAAGAACCTCCACCTTCAATATTTCTTGCTGCTCCGAAGAAGCGTTTTGGTTTGTGCAATGCATTGGCATCAACACCACCCGATAATACTTTACCTGATGCTGGAGATACAGTGTTGTAAGCACGGGCCAAACGAGTGATGGAATCCAATAAGATTACCACATCATGACCGCACTCTACCATTCTCTTGGCTTTTTCCAAAACGATGCTGGCCACTTTTACGTGTTTATCAGCAGGCTCATCAAAAGTAGAAGACACAACTTCTGCGTTCACGCTGCGAGCCATATCGGTTACCTCTTCCGGACGCTCATCGATCAACAACACGATCAAATATACTTCAGGGTGGTTAGCTGCAATGGCGTTGGCAATTTCTTTCAATAAAATGGTTTTACCCGATTTCGGCTGCGATACGATCAAGCCCCTTTGCCCTTTACCAATTGGCGAGAACAAATCAACAATACGCATCGACATGCTAGCACCTCTGTGACCACAAATTTCGAGTTTTTCGTCGGGGAACAATGGTGTCAGATAATCGAAAGGAACACGATCCCGGATCACTTCCGGTGAGCGGCCATTGATTTCTAAAACCTTAATTAACGGGAAATATTTTTCACCTTCTTTTGGCGGACGGATGCTGCCTTTAACGGTGTCGCCGGTTTTTAAACCGAACAATTTGATTTGCGATTGTGATACATAAACGTCATCCGGGGAGGTGAGGTAGTTGAAGTCGGAAGACCTCAGGAAACCGTAACCATCAGGCATGATTTCCAGCACTCCTTCACTATCGATGATGTTATCGAAGTTGAACATTGGCTCCTCGTCTTTTGGATCCTGCTGAGGCGGTCGGTTATGATTGATGTTGCCATTAGGACCCTCGGCACGGTTGAAATTATCAGGACGCGGTTGTTGCTGATGCTGTTGCGGACGGCGTTCTTCTTCCCTTCTTTCAAAGCGACGCTCCTGCACTGGTGCAGGAGGAGTATCGAAACGAACTTCAGTAACAGTAGATTCTTTTGGAGTTTCTGCAACTACTGGAGCTTCGGTCTTATCGGTACTTTCGACAGGAGTTTCAGAAGTTTCCTCTGCTTTAGGGGCAGCGCTTTCTTCTTTATTGGTAGCAGAAAACATGCTGCTGCCTACTGTTGAAGACGCTACTTTCTTGATAACTCTTGTTCTTTTTCTTTTCTTCACTTCACCTTCACCACCGTCGCCGGCGGAAGAATCTTGTGCGGCATCGCCTGGCTTACCTGCAATTTTTTCAATCAAAGCCTCTTTAGTCGAATCCTGGATATTCTCTATTCCTAAGGCTTGCGCTATTTCCTGTAATTCGGAAAGCGTCTTGTTCTCTAAACTGTCGCTCATTGTTCTTGGTTATGGTTAAATCGTGAAATGTTGTTGTGATTATATTTTCAGGGAAGTTTTTGTTGAAATAACTTACCGGATCCGGTAAATCTCTTTGCTTCTGCAATGTTACGTATTAATATTTTATTATGAAAGAAAAACTAAAATTTATTTTGAGCTGGTGCGCGGAGGGAGCACCACTCAGCAAAGAAAGATTATTTATTACTTTTATCAAAATTTTTTTTATGATCCAGAGAATTCAGAGTTTGTATTTGTTGGGGGCGGGGTTGATTGGGGTTTACATAGCTTATCCTTTTTTTAGGATACCCTTCATTATTCTTGAAAACAACGTCCTTAGCATTGGTATTGCTTTTTTTTACGCATTGGTTTTACTTCTCACATTTTTTACCATTTTTAAATTCAACAATAGAAAACTTCAAATAAAACTTTCTACAATATTGTTAGCACTTAGTGTTGTTGGAGGAATTCTCTATCTTTTACTAGATCAGATCCTCATGTATCACATCAATAGCAATAGAGATTATGTTCCATCTGCTTGGAATTTAGATTCTGGTTACCTGAGTTCTATCATTCATTTTGCTGTTCCATTAACTCAAATCATACTGATCTTCCTTGCACTTCGCGCCATCAAAAAAGATGAAGAATTAGTTCGTTCTACCGACAGACTGCGCTAGATTATATTTTACTTTTATCATATGATACAGAGAATTCAGACTATATTCCTTTTGATTGCAGATGTTCTCGGATTTAGTAGTTTATTTTTTACGGCCTTCGACACGGAAAATCTTGAATATACTGCTTTAGGTAGTGAGGAAATTCTTGAAGCTACCCATTACGCTGACACTGGAAACATCTCTTACTCAATGGACTCCGTTGATCTACCCTGGAAATATTACAGTTTCGCTGCTTTGATAATTATCATTTCGGCTTCATGTACGCTTACCATCTTTTTTTTCAAAAAGAGGAAATTACAAATGCTCTTATGTAAAATATTACTTGTATTAGTGCTACTTGAAAACATCCTTGTCTTCTTTTTCCCATGGATATTTATTTGGCTTTCAGAACGGCAAATGGGAGAATTTATAGCCGTTTCATGGAATATTTCTTACTCCATAAATCCGACAGTATTTATCATTCCTATTCTGCAATTAATTTTAATTTTCCTCGCCCTCCGCGCCATTAAAAAAGACGAAGAACTTGTACGCTCCACTGACAGACTACGCTAATGAACTTCTCACTCCTCAAAACCCTTTGCAGTATTCACGCGCCATCCGGCTCGGAACACGTCATTACGCAATTCCTTTTGGCTTATATCAAGAAGGAAAAAAAGAAATGGAAAGTTCAGCCAACCATCATAGCGGGAAAAGAATTTCACGATGCCATTGTACTCGTCTTCGGAAAACCGAAAACAGCGATGTTTGCGCACATTGACTCCATAGGCTATACGGTGGGCTACAGCAGCAATCTGATTAAAATTGGCGGACCAGCTTCTAAATCGGGTTATAAATTGGTAGGCGAAGATAGTCAGGGTACTATTGAATGCGCACTGCATGTTGATAAAGACCGCAACCTTTCTTATTTGTATAAAAGAGAAATCGACCGCGGTACTACTTTAACTTTCAAACCCAATTTCAGGGAAAGCGAGGATTATATCCAATCGCCCTATATGGATAACCGACTCGGGGTTTTCACCGCTTTAAAAACCGCAGAAACCCTGGAAAATGGCATTATTGTTTTTTCCACTTATGAGGAACATGGTGGAGGAAGCGCTCAATTCATCGCGAAACACATTTATGAGAAATACAAGGTTCGCCAGGCCTTGATTTGCGATATCACCTGGGTAACATCTGGTGTGCAACACGGCAATGGCGTGGCATTTTCTATGAGAGATTCAGGGATTCCACGCCGAACTTATCTCGATACTATTCAAAAGATTTTGAAACAAAGCGGTGTTATGTACCAAGTTGAAGTTGAATCGGCCGGTGGTAGCGACGGCAATGTTTTGCAAAATTGTCCTTATCCCTTTGATTGGTGCTTTATCGGTGCGCCGGAAGACAACGTTCACTCCCCTGACGAAAAGGTAGCTATAACTGATATTGAGCAAATGCTGAAGACTTATAAGGTGCTGATGCAAAAGATGAATAAGTAAAATCTACCTTCGTTACATCCCAAACGTCATTGCGAGGAGGGACAACGAAGCAACCTCAATCATTTGGCTAGAATAAGATTGCTTCGTCGTCCCTCCTCGCAATGACGCAGTGGGCACAACAAAAAAGCCCTTCGGTTTCGAAGGGCTTTTTAATAAAATATATTTTGATACTATCTGTCGAAATTTCTCGGACCTTTTTTCGGTTGTGATGGATTGGCTTTGCTAACTCTCATGGCGCGACCGTTAACCTCTCTGCCATCCAATTCCTTAATTGCCAGCGCGCCCTGAGCATCATCCGGCATTTCAATAAAACCAAATCCTTTGGAGCGATTTGTTTCGCGATCAATAACAATTCTTGAAGAAGAAACTTCGCCAAATTCCTGGAATTGACTGGCCAACACATCTTCTGTTAAACCATAATGGAGATTACCTACATAAATTACCATGAGCCCGTGATTTTAAAAATTATCCTTGCTAATATATACAATTTCCGGAATGAAAAAAACATTAACGTTTCCCTACCACAATCTTCTCTCCCAGAAACTTAGGTTCGGCACCTATCGTGAAATCCACTAAAACTTTTACCCTTGCAAAGGCCTCACGCAGCATGGTCCACTTGCCATAAGCCTTGCTCACATCACTGGCATTAAAGCCCCTTACAAACATATCCTGCTGCTCGCCAATATATATCGCCCTTTCGTTATGAAACTGCTGCGAAATCACTAAGATGGAGTCCTGACCGAAAATTTCCTTGCAGCGCACCATGCTGTCGAAAGTACGAAAACCGGCATAGTCAAGGTAAATTTTGTTGGAATCAATGCCGCCGGCTACTAAATCGTTCTTCATATCAGTAGGTTCATCGTAGGTTTTCCGACTGTTATCGCCGCTAATGATAAGATACTCCACCTTCCCCGATTTCACCAGATTCACCGCCGCCTTGATGCGCTTGGCGTAATACACATTCAACCTTCCGCTTTTAAGGAATTTGGAAGTTCCCAGCAGCAATCCACATTTGAAATGCGGCACCTTATCCACTTCGGTAAAGGTTTTGCCAATGGCGTTGCTTTCAATTTTATTGTTGGCGTAATACAACAACAGGACTGAAATAACCAGTCCTGTTGTTGCAATAATGAATATGTATTTAAATATTTTTTTCATGCTTTACTTTAAGGGCGATAGGTCCTTCCTTCCTCAGATGACATACGCGAAAAATTCACAATGGGCCGCATTTGTCATCCTGACGAAGGAAGGACCTATCGCCCTAAACTTCACACCAGATTTTTCCCAAATTCATTCACATTGATCCCATCAAAATCACCACTGCTCATGAGGAGAAAATTGGTATTGGCGCCTTTTTTCGACAACCAGTATTTCTTCAAATCCTCGCTGGAAGTAAGCACTGTGAGTTGGTCGTTTTTGAACGCCGACTTCACCTGTTCTATTGTAATGGGTTTTAATTTTTTGTGTTCGATGGCATGCGGACTGAAGTACACAATCGCGTCATCGGCAGTATCCATCGAGCCTTCATACTGTTTCAAAAACTCTTCATTGAGAGAACTGAAAGTATGCAACTCCATACAAGCCACTAATTTCCTGTCGGGGAACTGATCTTTTACCGCTTTAGTAGTGGCTTTCAGCTTACTTGGCGAATGTGCAAAATCCTTGTACACATCACAAGTGTCGTTGCCCGCCACCCATTCCAATCGTTTTGCAGCACCTTTGAAGGTGGCAATGGCGTTGTAAAATTGTTCATCTGATAAACCCAATGATTTACACACCAGCATGGCACCACTAAGGTTTTGCAGGTTATGGTGACCAAAAACTTTAATCGCGATTTCTTTTCCGCCAGCCAGCAAATATGTTTTGCCATTGCGCACCAAATGCGGATGCGAAGAGTACGGCGTTTTATCTACCGACTTTTTATCGGCTATCTTTTTTATCTCTTCATCTCCTTCGAAATAAATGAACTTCCCTCCTTTTTCCATTGAATCCACCAGCAATTCAAACTGCAGGCAATACTCCGGAAAAGTTGGAAAAACATTGATGTGATCCCAGGCAATGCCGCTCATCAAAACTACGTGAGGGAGGTAATGCAAAAATTTCGGGCGGCGGTCGATCGGTGAGCTCAAATATTCATCGCCTTCGAGAATAATCACCGGCGCTTCTTTAGTGAGTTTCACCATAGTATCAAAGCCTTCCAGCTTTGCACCTACCATATAATCACAATCCATTTTATTGAAATGCAAGGCATGCAGCACCATTGCGGTAATGGTGGTTTTCCCATGACTACCCGAAATCACCACTCTTTTTTTGTCTTTCGATTGCTCGTAAATATATTCGGGATAGGAATAGATTTTCATTCCTAATTCCTGAGCACGCAGCAATTCAGGATTGTCTTTACGCGCGTGCATTCCCAAAATCACTGCGTCAATATCCGGTGTGATACGCGACGCATCCCACCCCATTTTATCGGGTAAAAGTCCTTTATCCCTCAACCTTGTTTTTGATGGTTCAAAAATCTCGTCATCAGATCCTGTTACCTGAAATCCCTTGCCGTGTAAAGCCAGAGCCATGTTGTGCATTGCACTGCCTCCGATAGCTATCAAATGTATGCGCATGATGTAAAAGTTTGAACCTAAATTATCTTTTTACTTACTTTTAAGCAGAAGAAAAAGATAAACTTATGAACTTATATCCTGTTAATACCGGCTACTTTAAACTCGACGGCGGCGCTATGTTTGGCGTAGTTCCTAAAACCATCTGGAACAAAACCAATCCCGCCGACAGTAAGAATTTATGCTCCTGGGCCATGCGGTCATTGCTCATTGAAGATGGCAAAAGACTCATCCTCATCGACACCGGAATGGGCACTAAACAGGATGCGAAATTTTTCGGTTATTACGATTTGCATGGCGATGATACGCTCACGAAATCCCTCAACAAACAGGGCTTCAGTGAAGACGATATCACTGATGTTTTTCTCACGCATCTGCATTTCGATCATTGCGGCGGAGCCATCAGGAAAAATGAAAATGGAATTCTTGTTCCGGCTTTTAAAAACGCAAAATTCTGGAGCAATTCCAAACATTGGGAATGGGCCACAAATCCCAATCCGCGTGAAAAAGCATCTTTCCTGAAAGAAAATATTTTACCGATTCAGGAGAGCGGACAGTTGGTTTTTGTGGATAAGGAAAAAGAAGTTTTTCATCCCGACATCGACATTCTCATTGTGAACGGACACACGGAAGCACAAATGATTCCGCATATCAAACACAAAGGTAAAACTGTAGTTTTCGTGGCAGATCTCTTGCCTTCTACCGGACACATTCCACTGCCTTATGTAATAGGCTACGACACCCGTCCGCTACTCACCTTAACCGAAAAGGAAATGTTCCTGAATGAAGCTGCCGATAACAACTACACTTTGTTTTTACAGCACGATTCTGTGAATGAAACCTGCTTTGTACAACATACCGAAAAAGGGGTGCGCTTAAAGGAAAGCGCTCCTTTCGCTTGCTAATGAGAGGTTGCGTTCTCAAATAATGCTTAATATAAAACACAGAGGCGCAGAAATTCTAAATATCTGCGCCTCTGTAAGAAAACTTTATTATGAATTATCGCCTAGCGACCGAAGTTACCGATGGCGCTGTAAGTCAGCCCTGCAAACCACATTCCGTCTTTTCCTACAACAGTGTTTATTCCTAAACCGGTAGGGATATCTTTATCTTTTTGCTGGAAGCGGAAACCAAAGTTAACGTTCAAGGCAGGAATCCAAGGATAAACATATTTCATCTTTTCGGTGCCACCACCTTCTACTTCAAATTCATATTCACGATCTTTTACGAAAGATCGGTTGAGGGAAGCTCCCGCTGAAAAGTACAAACCATAGCTTTGGTTGGCAGCTTTCTTCGTTGAACCCAAACCGTAGTTAGCAGTAAGATAAGCCGGGACGTTCAATGAAAAAGCAACGATATTGTGAGCCTCCGATTTCGACGGGCCGTTTGTATAAGTAATCCCCATTTGCAAAGGAACACTCAAACTCATGCAGAAAGTGCGTTCGCTATTGTGCAGGAACTGATATCGAAAGCCCATTTCCATGCAATTCGATATGTAAATTGGTTTTCTGAAATTAGTTGGCAGTTTGCCTGAAGAAGACTGAGTAAGATTGCTTGTTCCAGGGAAATAACCAAAACCTAAATATTGGGCAGCTTCAAAACTCCCTCCGGCGTTGGCCGACAAACATGTAAATACAAGAATTGCTGATAGTAGTTTTTTCATAAGGCGGATTTTTAAATATTCTTTTCCGGCGGTAAAACTAATAGCTTTTCTTTATCTGTACAAGCAGATAAACAAAAAACGCCTTAGGGATTTCCATAAGGCGTTTTTCGATTGAGGAAATTGAGATCTACTTTTTCTTATCGGCTTCACCAAATACTTTCTTCAGCAATTCAGAAGTACGGGCGTTCATATCTTTCCTGATTTTCAGCTCTTCCTGGGCCACCAGTTTGAACAAACCTTCAATGGCTTTTTTGGTGGTGTAATCCTCCAGATCCGGATTTACTTTCTCTACCAGCGGAATACTGTTGTACTTAGTCATCAGCGGATTCCAGTACTTGGTAATTTCCACCTGCTTCAACGATGCAATGATGATAGGTTTAAACTTATCGTAGAGTTGCTGGTATGTGCTCGATCTCAAATATTCGGTAGCTGCATTATCGGCACCTTTCAAAACATTCATCCCGTCTTTCACAGTCATGTTTTTAATCGCCGTTAAAAAGATATCCCCTACCTGCTTGCTGGCCAGCTCAGCCGCTTCGTTAAGTGTGCTCACAAACTTATCCACCTGCGCACCCATCCCAGCAGCACGCAACTTGGTTTCCATTTTCTTTGCATCTTCAGGGAAAGGAATCTTGATAAGACTGTTGCCATTGAACCCACCAACAGCAGAAGCAAGCTGTCCGGCCTTAGTAGAGCCTTTCGACAAAGCTTCCTTCAAACCATCAATCACCTCCTGCTCCGATAATCCGGTAGCCTTAGTAACTTTAGTAGCCTGGGTTTTCAATTGTTTTAAGTTGACTTGTGCCGATAGTGTTGTTGCCGCGGCGAGACATGCGATGGTCAATATTTTTTTCATAGAAGTTTGTTTATTTTTATTTTTTGCGCAACGATTGTGCCAGTCATCTAAATTAAAAATTTATTTTCGCTACACACTAATTTTATCAAAGACTCATGAAAACAGTTCTTATTATCGACGATGCCGGTTTCGACAGGATCATTATCAGTGCCATCCTAACACAATCGGGATACGACGTGTTGGGCGAAGCCGAAAGCGGAACCGAGGGACTGAAGATGGCGCGCGAATTAAAACCGGAGTTGATCACCCTTGATAAGATGATGCCCGATATGGACGGTATGGAAGTGCTGGAAGCTCTTTACAATGAAAACTTCCCTGGTAAGATCGTACTTGTGAGCGGTGATGATTTGAGTGCTGTAAAAGACAAAGCCACCGCTATGGGCGCGAATGATTTCTTTAAAAAACCTTTGAATAAAGTGGATTTGAAGATGAGGCTGGATGCGTTGTTTGTTTAAATAATCTCACGAAATATTTTTAGGAACTGGGCTTCCATCTTGGAGAAGAGGGGGTGCGAAGGCTTTTTTGCGCGGGAGGAGGGGGATGGAAACAACATCCTTGGTCCATCTCCCTCCTCTCACACTTCCCAACACACCCCTCTCCGCCGAGAGGGAAACCCATACCGGAAAATGATTCGCAAAATCACATCACGGTTCCCAACACATACTCTACCCCATTAAACAAAAACTTATCCTTGGCTTTTAACCCAAGCATTTTCGCAGCAATGGGAGCCTGCGGGGAAACGGCAAAATATTCTTTTCCATCCACCACCATTTTTCCGGCACTGATGGAAATATAAAAGTGGCCGCGGCTGGTTTGCACCAGGGCACCTAAAGCCACTTTATCACAACTTTTTGAAGGCTCAATTTTTTCGAGTGACTTCAGGAGATCTTTTGCTTTAGAAAGCTGTTCGGCATTTTTCTCCTGCTCCAGCTGCAACATCGCACGGCCAGTTTCATGCTTGTCGCCGGCAGTGCTTTTGGCTTCTGAGCCTGCATCTTCACTGAGCTCTTTCTGCGCAGCATTGAGCGCCTGCACACGCTGCGCAGCGAAATCTACACAGACCTGATACAATTGCTCCTTAATACGCACTACTTAACTTTGATGAGCTCAACGTCGAAAACCAAAGTGGCCTTTTGAGGAATCACCGGCGGATAGCCTTGTTCGCCATAGCCCATATTGTAAGGGACGATCAAACGGAATTTATCACCTTCTTTCATCAAGGCAATTCCTTCTTCCCAGCCCTGGATCACATTGCCCTGACCCAGATTAAAAACGAAAGGATCACCACGCTCAACTGAAGAATCGAATTTACTGCCATCCAGCAGATAGCCGGTATAATGCACTGTCACCGATTTCCCGGCAACAGCCTGAACACCTTGTTTCGATTGGTGAACGATTACATATTCGAGTCCGCTTGCAGTTTTGTGTACTGTTTTCCCTTTAACATCATAAGGCTTTGGAACAACAGGTTTTTTGGTATCAACAACCATCACATCAAAAATCAGTGTTGAATTAGCAGGAATGCTTCCGCGCTGCATGCTTCCATAGCCCAGATGCGGAGGAATGATAAACTGTGCAGTATCGCCCACATTGAGCATCACCACGCCTTCATCCCATCCTTTGATCACCTGTCCGACGCCGATTTTAGTCTGGAAAGGCTGACCTCTCTTCACCGAAGAATCGAAGAATTTTCCATCAGGAAAATAACCATCATAATGAATCGTCACCTTGTCACCACTATCTACTTTAACACCGGTTCCTTTCGCTTTCAGGATTACTTTCAATCCGCTTTTTGTAGTAACTGTATCACCTACTTTATTAAGCACACGCATATTTTTCACTGCTTTTTTAGTGGTTGTTTTTGTTGTCTTGGTTGTATTTGATTTTGTTGTGGCTTTAGTTTTTGCGGTCGTTTGCGCCATCATGCTTGCGGCAGAAACCAGCAGGATCAGGGAAAGAAGAAAAATCTTTTTCATAGTTGTTTATTTAATTTACGGATAACAATTCTAATTCATAATACACAGGTGTGTTTGGCGGAACGATGCCCGAACTCGAGCCTGAACTTCCAAACGCTAATTTAGAGGGAATTATCATTCCCACCACATCCCCTTCATTCATGTACAGCAGCATTTCTTCAATCCCTTGAATAACCTGCATTTCCTGACCGATGATAAAATCCTGCGGAATACCTGCAACACGCGTGGAGTTGAATTCCTTGCCATTTAAGAAGCGGCCACTATAATGGATGTGCACCGTTTTACCGAAGCAAGGTCGCTTTTTCAGCGTGCTTTGCTTGATGAAAAAATATTTGAGTCCGGAAGGAAAAACATCCATTTTAAACTGGTAAGTCGAGAGAAACTTTGCTATTTCCTCATTTTCAGCGCTCAATGTTGTATCCATTTTTGTAGAGGCGAGGCGCACCTGGAATTCCAGCATGCTCTTTTCAAACTGCAGATCCGAGAGTATATCCAATATCTCTACTTCAATATTTAGCTGCCGGCCGTGAATTGCCGCCGGTGCTTCGGCCTCCAGATACGTTTTATAAAAATCGTTGGCCGATACAATGAAGTTCGCTTTGTCTTCCTTCTTCATCATGGCGAGTCCCTCTTCCAGCTGACCGTTGTCCTTCAACTGCACCAACTGCACCAAAAGTCGTGAACTATCAATCAGGGAATCTGTCATTGTTTTGAGCACATACTTGAATTTCACATAATCGCCAACTGCAGGTTTATCGCCATCGCCAATGAAAGTAAAGCGATACACCAGTCCCGACTTCGTATGCGAATAACCGTCGGGATCATTGCTACATGAAAGCAAAAAGAGGGCCAGTGTAAAATAAATCAGGAGGCGTTTCATTTTCTCAGCACATCAAGTATTTGAATATCATAAATCACTGTCGACAAAGCCGGAATTTTCTCCTGATCGCCAAGGAGTCCGTGCGCACGATGCGAAGGAATAAGAATAATCGCCTTATCCCCTTTTCTCAAATGTGTGAGCGCTTCATGCAAACCACTTTCCAGCTCAGCTTTTTCAACTTCAAATTCCAATTGCTTTGAAGGTGTATCCTGGGTAGAATAGCACAAAGTACCGTTGAGAAGCGAAACCGTGAAAGTCACGCGAACACCGTTTCCGGCTTTGATGAGGGAATCGCTGCTTTTTCCACTTTCATATTTCACGATATACACGCCGGTGCCGGTTTCTTCAGCTTTCCAATTGCGACGTGAAATGTAATTTTTGATGTCATCCTCCTCACGAATGGTTTTCACCTTATTGCTGTTCTCGAGGATGGTTTTGTATTCTTCCTTGGAATAAACCTTTTGAGTTTCTTCCGGCTCATCACAGGAAAAAACAAACAACAGGAGCAAGCTGCACGCACTATTTATTAAGCTCCTGTGCATATTCCGGTAAAATCGCTTTTAATTTCTGCACTGCCTTATCGAGTCCTTCCATAGATACTCCTCCTGCAGCATTGATGTGTCCGCCACCGCTAAAATGCTTGCGGGCGATAACGTTAACATCAACACTTCCCTTCGAGCGAAAGGAAATCTTCACCATGTCTTTGTCTTCCCTCAGGAAAACCGACATGTGAATATCCTTTACCGACAGAGGATAATTCACGATTCCCTCCGAATCACCACGTTGTATATTGAAAGTGTGATGATCCTTCTTCGCTACTTTTATAATCGCTGTTTTATAGGCTGGCAGCACTTCCATGGTATTCAGACAATGGCCTATTAAATGAAGCCTGTCCAGACTTTGCGTATCATAAACCAGCTGATGAATTTTTGCATTATCGGCTCCAGCTTCAATGAGCTCTCCCACCACACGATGCGTAGTTGCCGTTGTTGATGGAAACTTAAAAGAGCCCGTATCGGTCATGATACCACAATACATAGCTCCTGCGGCACCGGCATCTATCAGCTCTTTCTTGCCAAGAGCTTCAATCACTTCAAAAACCATTTGCGAAGTGGAACAGGCCGTAACATCTGAAAAAGTGATATCGGGAAAAGTATCGGGTTGCTGGTGATGATCAATGAGCACCTTCTTGCCTTTAGCTAAAGCAATCAATTCACCGATTTCATCAATGCGGTGCAGTGAGTTGAAATCCAGACAAAAGATGATCTCCGCAGCAGAGAGAGTTTCCCTGATTTTATCGGCGTTTACCGTCCACAACAATACCTCACTGCTGCTTTCTATCCAATTCAGAAAATCGGGAAATTCGTTGGGCACCGCCATAGTAACATCATGGCCCATCTTCATCAGAAACCTTCCCCAGCCCACCGCCGATCCAATGGCGTCGCCATCAGGGTTTTTGTGCGTTACAATAAATATTTTCTTTTTGCCGGCAAGTAATTCGCCCAACTGCGCTATTGCTATAGAATCCAAAAGGTAATTTTTTAGGGTTCTAATATAGGTGATTTTTGTGATTGTTTCCTGAATCCTTATGTTTGCATAAAATCTAGAAATACTAAACATGGCCGGAAACAGAACCTTTACAATGATTAAACCCGAAGCAGTAGCCAAGGGATATGCAGGAAAAATCATCGATCATATTATTGGCGGTGGATTCAAGATCATTGCAATGAAATATTTACAACTCACCAAGCAACAGGCAAGAGATTTTTATGCTATACATAAAGATCGTCCCTTCTATACTGAACTTACCGATTATATGTCGGAATCACCTATCGTGGTTATCGCCCTTGAAAAAGACAATGCTGTAGCCGATTTCAGGACTCTCGTTGGCTCTACCGATCCGAACGAAGCCAATGAAGGCACTATCCGCAAGCGCTTTGCCGAATCAAAAGCGAAGAATGCAGTGCATGGCAGCGACTCTGATGAAAATGCAGAAATAGAAATCAAATTCCATTTCAGCGACAAGGAGATTTTCGTTTAGTATGCTTTGGTTTAAGCCATACACTTTACAAGACCTCGATGAATTTGTTCCAAACACCATCATGGAACACATCGGGATTGAAATCACCGAATTAACCGACACATCTATTTCGGGCACCATGCCCGTTGACAAAAGGACGCATCAGCCGGCAGGCATCCTGCATGGCGGGGCTTCTGTAGTTTTAGCCGAAACGCTGGGAAGCCTCGCTTCCGTACTCGTTCTGGATAGAAGCAAAAACATTTGTGTAGGACTGGAAATCAACGCCAACCACATCCGCCCTATCAGCAGCGGGAAAGTAACAGGCACTGCTACAGCAATTCACATCGGCGGCAAAACCCACATCTGGGAAATTAAAATCGTTAGTGATAAAGGAAAGCTGATTTGTATCAGTAGGCTGACGATGGCTATTTTACCGAAGTAAATCAGATTTGAGAGTGAGTTTTGAGTGTGGCTTTCCCTCTTGGAGAAGAGGGGTGTGTTGGGATGTGTGAGAGGAGGGAGATGGACCACCTAAGCTATTTCCATCTCCCAGCTCCCGCGCGAAAAAAAAGCCTTCACCCCCATCTTCTGCAAGAGGGAAAGCCACACTCAAAACTAACTCTCAAAACTCAAATCTGATTACTTCATTCCTCTAGCAGTGCAGATCACTTCATAAGCCTGCTGTACTTTCTGGAATTTTTCGGTGGCTGATTTTACATGGGCCTCGCCAAGGCTAGCTACTTTATCGGGATGGTATTTCACCGCCATTTTACGGTAGGCCTTTTTCACCTCATCATCAGTAGAAGATGCCTCTGTTTCCAGGATAGTATAAGCCGAGGAAAGATCAAGTCCGGAAGGACGCGGGCGACCGGCATTTCCAGAGGAAGAACCGCCACCTGAAGAATATCCTCCACCATAAGAAGAGCCAAACATAAACATCGCTTTCAGGGATTCATAATCCTTGAAGTTAATGCCCATGTACTGTGAAATTTCATGAATGGTATTCATTTCCGCATTGCTCATATCGGCATCGGCATGCGCCAATCCAAATAAACAGTGCAGCAACTGCAAACGCAAATGATAGTCCATGTGGTTTTGTATTTCTTCACAGACTTCCCGAACACGGATTTCCTGTTTCAGCAATTCGCGCAGCTCCAACATTTGCTGGTTAGCATAATCAATTCCAAATTGCTCAGTGTAAAACCTGCGGACAAAATCCAGTTCCGATTTCATCACTTTCCCATCCGATCTCATCACAGCAGCAGAAAGCATTAATAAACTTGTACTGAAATCCTCAGCCGTTGTGCGGCCCGTGGAGGTTCTTACACGAACACTTGCCGAACGATCAATAAACGCACCTATGATAAAGCCGATGATAGCTCCCCAAAACTTGCCGGTTAACACAAAACCCAGAATAGCACCGAAAATTCTTCCAAACATTGATTTACTCCTTTATGCCTGCAAATGACGGTGATTTTAATATAATCTTCAAATTTTATGCATATTATTGTGCGCAAATTTACGAGCGGTGAAAATTGTATTGTTTGATTTAGACGGGACCATTACCGATTCTTCGGAAGGCATTGTAAACTCAATAAAACACGCACTTTCACAACTTGGCTTTCCCGACGAGGATCACGAAAAAATACAAACCTTTATCGGTCCGCCCCTCCACGACACATTTAAGATTATTTACGGAATTGAAGACAGTCACAACGCTGTTGCACTTTACCGCGAATATTATGCAGTAAAAGGTATTTTTGAGAACCGACTTTACGATGGTATTCAGGAAGTGCTGGAGATGCTGAAAGACCAAAACTACACCATCGCCCTCGCCACTGGTAAACCCACTTACTACTCTGAAATCATTTTAAAGCATTTTCAAATCGACCATTATTTTTCGGCTGTGGTTGGAAGTAATATGGATGGCACACGCGGCGACAAAAAAGAAATCATCGCAGAAGTTTTTCAGCAGTTGCAATACAATCCTGAAAGAGATGAAGCAACGATGATCGGCGATCGCCATCATGATGTAAGAGGCGCGAAACACCACAATATTCCTTGTATTGGAGTGAGCTACGGTTATTCAGAAGAAGATGAATTACTGGAAGCAGGCGCAGTGAAAATTATTGATCATCCTTTGGAACTGCTGGCCATATTGGAGTAATTAAAGCAATACTTTTTTCGATACTCCTCCTCAAAACCATCCTTTACCGGAATATTGTTTAGCGCACAATGCGACCATACATCCAAATCGATGTAAATAAATTGCATGCTATCGTCCTTCACTACTTTTTCTTCCGCAAAGCGTTTTTGCAGGATTGCAGCCACTTCCTTCCTGCTGGCATTGAAGTTTTTAATGAGGGTATCCACTAAAATTTTTCTCTGGTAAAATTTAAGTTCAGCTTTATCCATTAATGTTTTCAGCGATTTTGCCACATAAGAAGCTGTTTCAACATTCCCCATTTCCAGGTGAGTCAAAATCTTGATCAACAGGAAATCTACCTTCAGGTAAACAGAGCTCAGGTGTTCGGCATGCAATTCAATATTGTTAAGCGTTTTGATGACTTCGGGAAACTGTCCGAGCAGAAAATGGAAAGAGCTTTTCACTATATAAAAAGAGGCGAGGTTATCATTGATCGCATCATCGGCCACTTCCTCATTTTGCAGGTGAAACTCGCAAAGCTGGAGTCCGCCCTTAAATTCACCTTTTACCATACAATAATACAAACGAAGGTATTTCAGGTAAGTCTCGGCGATGATGTAAGCATGATTTTCGGGATCATCAATTTCCTGTTTGATCTGCTCCATTCCGTCCATGCATCTGCCCGCCAGATTGTGAAAGTTAAATTTCCCGGCTAAAATTGCTACACAGTTCAATATCCCCACCAGGGCGCTTTTCAGTACAGGCCGACTTTCCTTTTTATCCAGAACGAGATCAATCATCAATGAAGCTTTCCTGTAAAAACCATCCCTATCCCCTTTCGCAAAGTAACTATTGGTGAGAATGAGCTGATGTTTGATTTTTATTCTTTTGCTCGATAAACAGAGACGCTTCTGGTAATTTTCCGACGAAATCATTTTATCAAACTCGGCAGCAATCGCACTCATCTCCATGTGCGGATATTGATAAAGCAAATAAAAAGCTTTCTCTGTAGCCTCCCTGAAGAAGCGCACTGCTTCATCCAGATAACGGTAATGTTCTTCTTCTTCTTTGATAAGCTTAACGAGCAAGAGTCGCTGCGTATGATCGGGCTGGAAGGTAGGAATAAGCGATTTTTCGGCGGTCACAATATGAATCAGCGGATAATAGATCTCCGACTCCAGTGCAGTTTTCTTGGCCTTTTTCAATACAGAATACGACTCCCTGAAAAGATGTTTTTCTTTTAAAATATCGGCATTCTGAATTTGGGCCTGCAGATTGTAAAACTCCTTTTTCTCGGCGTAGTAAATGCGCAGCGATTTTAAAATGAGTTCATACAAATAATGCTTGATTTTAGACAGATGTCCGGCAAATTTCTCCTTTTGTACCAGCTTATCAATTTTAGCTTTATTGTATTCGGGAACACTGTTGTAAATATCAAAAAGTCGAGCACCGCTGGCCTCTTCTTTCACAAAGAACGCGGCCATCTTTTTTACGAAACCCTTCTCCGACTTATCGAGGGAGTGGATCAGCTTGTATAATTTATCTTCGGCTTCAGGCATAGGGGTATATGCAGTGGTCAAATTAAAGGAAAGAAAAGTTAAGGGGCAAAAAAACATTATCTTGCATGCAGCAAAAAACTAAACATGAAAAATAATTTACTTGCCTTCGGATTGCTTTCTCTATTGGTTCTAACAGCGTTTATTCCTGTTGAAGAAAACCACGATTGTGAAGAACTGGAAGCCACCATCAAAAAACAGAATGAAGTATTAAAAGCGCTGGAAGAAGCAGGTGGTATTGATGCCTTTCGTCAGGCAAAAGCAGAGATTTGGAAATTGAGAAGCGAAATCAGGACTTTGAAAAAGGAGAATGAAGAGTTGAAGGCTGGGAAACAGTAAGCTCTCCTCTCGAATGTATGGGCTGGTAACTTCGTGCGGGAGCCCAAGCCAGGAGGCGGGCCAGCGGTGGCGTGAGCGCGGAGCGGCGTAACAAATACTTGTTAAGGATACATCAAATACTTCTCCCTTACTTTCTTAAAAGCATTCAACTCCTCCTGCCATGACGCGCGAATTTCCTCCGCCGATTTACCTTCAATAATTTGTTTGCGCAGGCGATCACTTCCCGCGAGGTTATCAAAGAATTTAGCGTATGCAAAGAAGTTTTCTGTTTTGGTGTTTTTGTAGGCATCAATGAGATAAGTGAGATCAAGTCCGTGAGCGCGGAGAGAATCAAGGTTCATTCCACGTAAATCTTTACCATAACACAATTCCCCTTTAAGCAGCGGATCAATGCTCTTTCCTTTAATCGGCAGCGGAGTGAAAGAAAATGTTTTATCGCTATAGCCCGGATGTCCGTATGTTTCAAAAGGAAATTCGGTTCCTCTTCCAACGCTGATCGCTGTTCCTTCAAAAAAGCAAAGGGATGGATACAAATAAATAGCACGCATCGTAGTCAAATTTGGCGACGGGTGTTGTGGCAAAGCGTAAATCATATTATGATTGTAATGCTCCATTTTTATCACTGTAAGCGGACAAGTCAAATCCAGTGAATCGTGCAGCCATTTTTCACCATTCACCATTTGTGCATACTCCCCTATCGTCATTCCATGTACCACAGGTATGGGATGCATCCCCACAAAGGATTTGTATTTTTTTTGCAGTACGGGTCCGTCGACATAATTTCCATTAGGATTGGGACGATCGAGAATCACCAGCGGTTTGTTGTATTCGGCGCAAGCCTGCATCACGTAATGCAAAGTGGAGATATAAGTATAAAAACGAGCTCCTACATCCTGAATATCAAACACCAGAATATCGAGGGAATCCATCCAGACTTTGGAAGGTTTTTTGTTCTTTCCATAAAGGGAAAACAGCGGTAAACCGGTTTTACTATCAATACCATCCTTCACTTCCGCACCGGCGTCGGCATCCCCGCGGAAACCGTGCTCGGGCGCAAAAACATATTTCACTTTTACACCCATCGCCAGCAGGGTATCCACCAAATGTTTATTGCCGATCATGGCCGTGTGGTTCGCCACCACTCCTACTCTTTTTCCTTTCAGCAATGGCAAATACTCAGCAGTACGCTGAATGCCAAGCGAAAGAACGGCACTGTCTTTTTTTTCCAGCGGAGTTTCTTCGGCAACGGCGGCTACAGTTACTGTTTTAGAAGCACAGGCCACTATCAGCAAAATACTAAAGGCTAAAAAAAGTCGGGAGCTGGACATGAATTGTTATTTTTGTTTCAGGTTGAACTTAGAATACTTCATAGCAAAACGAATTATACTGGGCAAGAAACACCAATCTTCGCTCACTAAATCGATCGCGAATATAGCCATTATAGGAATATCCCTTGGCGTAGCCGTGATGATTTTAACTTTTGCCGTCACTACCGGATTCCAGAAGCAGGTAAAGGAAAAAATATCGCATTTCAGCTCCGATATCCTGATCTCTTCCAACGAGGGCGATTACTCTTTTGAAAACACACCGATTTCATCAAAGCAAAGTTTTTATCCTTCTATCACTAACGATCCCGAATTTGCCCACATACAGGTTTTTGCCACCAAGCCGGGAATTATCAAAACAAAGGAAAACATGCAGGGCATCGTCCTCAAAGGCATTGGTGCCGATTTCAACAAAACCCTTTTTGAAAGCAGCATGGTGGAAGGAAAACTGCCGGCACTCTCTGATTCTGTAAAATCGAAAGACGCCGTTATTTCAAGAAAGATAGCCCAGGGATTGAAACTGGAAATCGGCGATAAATTCGTTGTTCACTTCGTTTCAAAAAACAAGAATGACGATGGCGATCATCTGGAATACGAACCCACTAAGTACGCATTTATTGTAAGTGGTATTTATGAAACCGGCATGCTGGAAGAAATCGACAATCGCTTTGTGCTCATCGACATCCGTCATATCCGGAAAATCAACGACTGGAATGACGACCAAGTGGGTGGCTTTGAAGTTTTCGTGAACAAGGACGGTGGTATAACCAGTGACATCAAACAACTCTTCATTCCCGAGCAATTGCAGATGGAAGCCACCGAAAGCAAAATCTTCAACGACTACTTTTTCCTCGGGGCCAATCTAAAAGCCGAGAGTTTATACACCCGCTACCCTTCTATGATGAACTGGCTGGAATACCTTAGCGGACTCGTGGCCATTGTGATCGTAATTATTTTGATTGTTTCTATCATCAACATGTCGTCGGCCCTGCTCATATTAATTCTTGAAAAAACGCAGATGATAGGTATTCTCAAAGGCATGGGCATGCAGCAGGGCAGCATCAGGAAGATATTTGTATACCAGTCGGCCTTTCTCATTGGAAAAGGCATGCTGTGGGGCAATATCATTGGGATTGGCCTATGCTTGATGCAGTATTATTTCCAGCTCGTGCCAATGGACCCCAAAATGTACTACCTCAGCAGTGTACCTATCAATATCAGCTTGCTTCACCTGCTGATTGTTAATGGCTTAACTCTTATTTTCTGTCTGGTGGTGATGATCCTTCCTTCTTACCTCGCAGCTAAAATACAGCCTGTGAAGGCGATAAAGTTTAATTAACTTAGAAAAGCGCTCCTCTCTTGGCTTTACTGGCTTAAAATTTTATCTTTACTACGCTAATTCTACAAGTTATGTGGTACAACAATATTCTCGAAACCATCGGCAATACGCCAATGGTAAAACTCAATAAAGTGGTGACAGGCGTGCCGGGCACTATCTTGGCAAAGGTGGAAACCTTTAATCCGGGTAATTCCGTGAAGGACCGTATGGCCCTGCAAATGGTGCTGGATGCTGAGGCGGACGGCCGACTCAAACCGGGCGGAACCATTATTGAATGTACCAGCGGTAACACGGGAATGGGCCTCGCTATTGCGGCGGTGGTGAAGGGCTACAAGCTCATCTGCACCATGCCCGATAAACAATCAAAGGAAAAAATGGATATGCTCCGCGCCATGGGTGCCGAAGTGGTGGTAACACCCACTAACGTAGCTCCCGATGATCCGCGCTCTTACTACTCTGTAGCCAAGAAACTGAGCCAGGAAATCCCAAATAGTTTTTATCCGAATCAATACGATAATCCCTCCAACTCCAAGGCGCATTATCTCACCACCGGTCCGGAAATATGGGAGCAAACCGAAGGCAAAATCACGCACTTATTGGTGTGCGTAGGTACCGGTGGGACTATCTCTGGAACGGCTAAATATCTGAAAGAAAAAAATCCGAATATCAAAGTCTGGGGTATCGACACCTACGGCTCTGTATTCAAAAAATACCATGAAACAGGCATTTTCGACCCCAATGAAATATACTCTTACCTCACTGAAGGTTTTGGTGAAGATATTTTGCCGGCGAACGTTGACTTTAAACTGATTGATTTATTTGAAAAAGTGACCGATAAAGACGGTATGCTGATGTGCCGCCGTATCGCCCGCGAAGAAGGAATTTTCCTGGGTAACTCTGCTGGTTCTGCCGTGCAGGGCTTGGTTCAATTGAAAGACAAACTGAAGCCGGAAGATGTAGTGGTGATCGTGATGCACGACAGCGGTACGCGTTACATCGGTAAAATCTTCAACGACGACTGGATGCGCGAACGTGGTTTCCTCGAAACACAAAAAGTGACTGCCGGCGATTTGATCAAGAGTCACAACGACAACGCCCTCATCACCGTGAACGCAAAAGATAAGGTAACTGATGCCATTAAGAAAATCACGCATTTGAACATCTCACAAATCCCTGTTGTTGACGATAACGGGAAGTTTGTAGGATCTATCAGCGACTCCGATATCTTCAACGAAATCGTAAAAGATTCCAAAGTGAAATCCAAAGCAGTTTCCACCATCATGAAAGATCCTTTCCAGGTAATTGAATACAACACTGAATTGGATCAAGTGCTGAAGACGATCAATAAGAGCTCCGGAGCTATTCTCGTTAAACTGCAAAATGGTGAATACCGCACGGTAACCAAGCACGATATTATTGAGGCGGTAGCAAAATGAGTTTTGAGAGTGAGTCTTGAGTGTGATGCTTTACACCAAAATTCCAAAACATGCTTCACTACAACAGCAAAAATCTGAGTGGCAAACACAACAGAATCATTTCTGTTGTGCCTTCGCTTACTGAGTTGCTATTCGATTTAGGTTTGAAGGAAGAAGTCGTTGGCATCACTAAATTCTGCATTCATCCCGATGAATGGCTCCACAGCAAAACAAGGATAGGCGGCACAAAACAGCTGAACATTGAAGCCATAAAAAAACTGAATCCCGATTTGATCATCGCCAACAAGGAAGAAAATGAAAAAGAGCAAATTCTTGAACTGGCAAAGGATTTCGATGTTCTGCTAACTGACATAAAAACGCTGGATGATGCATTGATTGCGATGTACGATATCGGCAAAGCAGTAGGCAAAGAAAAAGAAGCGCTCCAAATCAACAGTCAAATCCAGCAGGAATTCGAAAAATTAATTCCTCACAAAAATACCCACGTGGCTTATCTCATCTGGAGAGATCCATACATGAGTATTAACCGCAACACTTTCATTCATCACCTTATGGCGCTGAATGGCTGGCAAAATGTTTTTGGCGATCACAACGATCGTTATCCTATGACTGACATTGAAATTATCCGTGAAAAGAATCCGGAATATATTTTTCTTTCTTCCGAGCCTTTTCCCTTTGCACAAAAGCATGCCGATGAAATTGCAGCACAACTTCCGGAGTGCAAGGTAATATTAGTCGACGGAGAAATGTTTTCATGGTATGGCTCGCGATTGAAACGCGCTGTAACTTATTTCCATGAATTGAATTTATCTCTAAATAAAATACAAGAATGAATAAACTGATTTTATTGCTGACTCCGCTCCTCCAAGCTTAGCGAAGCACGCGGAGGTGATTAAGATATATTCCTTATTATTTTTCTTTTGAGTTAACCACCTCCCCCTTCGGGTACTCTCCTTGAAAAGGAGGAGTTAGTTACCTGCCCGCTCTTAACCAGCTCCTAAAACCCAAACCTATAAAAGTACATCTTCACTAAATAACGGTCATTGTCCTCTTTCGTCAGCGATAATCCTATCAGCGGCATCGACTCAAACACGCGGTTTTTCTTCTTGCCGAAAATAATCGTCGCTTCTGCTTTCGACGGCATGGTCATATCCAATTTGCTTGACTCCGTGATATACATAAACTCCGAACCCAAAGCATTTTTCATTGCTTCGGCCAATTGATTGAAAGTGGATAAGGCCGCCTCATGATCAGGACCAAGGAAATAACGACAGCCACAACCATTGCCCAAACTGAACCCGCCTTCATACAAAGTACAATCATGTGCACCCTGCGGCATCGGAGTAATGTCATAGCTTATCGAAGAGAAAAGTCCCTGACTAACATGCTTCGTTCCCTTTACATTCGAATAATTATTTGGAATATCGTTGTAAATCTTCAACATCGAAGAAGTGAAATTGTTGTTGTAGGAAGGAGTGCTGATAGAATAGTAACGCGAAATCTCACCACCAAAAACACTCAGCTTCACCGCATAGGATCCCGTTTTATTCACATACATCGTTAGCTCCATCTGCGCCTCTGAAAAACCATCGCTGTATTCCTTCCCGAAATACACACGAACACTATCGCTTTTTTGCAAGGAATTGTAGGCATAATAAGAAGGATAACAACTTTTTATTTGATTATATACCTTGTCGGCAGTGGCTTTAGCAGAGCCTAAGTCATAAAATGTACCGTAATCAATCACACAGGTTGAACCCAAACGGCTTTCTACAGTCACCTTCTGAGCGCCTGGCACCTTCACTTTACTTTGGTAGGTAATGAGCGTGAAATAGCCTTCTTCCTTTACAAAATCATTGGTGTCTTTTGTTTGTTTAAAATAATCGGAACCGTCATTCATAATCGCAGAAAGTACCGAACAGAATTCACCTGATCCCGAACTTGAACTATTCGATTGTACTGGTGCAGAAGTTGAAGCAGAAACAGATGAAAGATTAAAACTTCTGACTACTGAAATTTCCTGTCGCAAATTATTCCTTTCAACAGTGATTTTAACAGTTGTCCCCGCCTCCCCTATGATCATATTCCTAATTGTATCCAGGGAGCTCCACAACGTAGTTTGGCCATCAATAGCCACCATCAAATCCCCGGTTTTTATCCCTGCACCTTCAGCAGGACTCCCCTGTATCACTTCCACCACCTTAGGGTAAGTCATCATCATACCAAAGAAATCAGTGCTATCGATTTTAAAATGAACGCCAATACCCGACTGGCCGAAAAGCATTTGTACCGATAACAAAAGGGCACAAAAAATTATTTTTTTCATATCCGTTTTCTTTATGTCTTTTTCAATATTATTACATTCCACAAAATAAAACATCATGTGCCAGCGTAAGTTTTTTGTACGCTTGTCATTTCTTAAAACCGGGAAGTTATGAAAAGAGGATTGTTTTCGTTGATGGGCGCCAGCCTTATCGTTTTTATTGTCCTGGCTTTCCTGCCCACACAAGAACCTTTGAAAATACAGGATGCGGTGCAAAAGAAAGTAGTTTCGCTTAAAATGGAATCCACTGGACAGTATTCGGGGAAGTCGATGCTGATTACTTTAAAAAACCTCTCCAATAAAGAGCAACGCATACAATTTCCTGCCGGAACTGTTTTTATAGCCGATACTGCTTCGGAGCAAAACATCTATATGCCTGCTGACGCCATGATTGTACTGAAAGGCAAGGAAAGTAAAACCACCACTCTCGAGGGCTATTGCTCTGAGCCTTCCGACAGGAGTCCGAAGGAAAAAGCCACCTTTCAGCTCAGCTTCACCAGCAATCAGAATCTGCTGACACTGAACAAACTGATCAAAGGAAAAAAACTGTCGGAAGATATGAAACAAACCGCAGTGTGGGCTGCCGTGAACAAGGATCTTTCAACTATTCATTCGCACAATGAAACGCAATCGGGTTCCAGCGACAATTCTGCTGAAATAGCCCAGTTGCGACAAGCCATGGCGGCAGAGATGAATATTCCTGATGTTTGGTACAACACGCACAACAATGTGACGATGGGTCCTGATCGCCGCATTATCATGGAGCCGGTAGAAATCAGCGGATCTATTACCATTAAAATCAATGGAAATACTGTTATCAAGGAAGTGATTAAAAACGAAGCCGGGGAAATCATTGATAATGATATGAAGCCTTATACCATTAACAAAGTGGGGAATCTTACATACAGCTTCAGCATGAAAGTAAGAGGCTGGGAAAAAGGGAAATACTTTGTGGTGGTAACTGCCAATAGCAAGGAGATTTTGAAACAGGAGTTTGCGGTGAATTGATTCTTTCCCTCCTTAGATATCTGCCCTCGTCACTCCTTACGTCGTTGCGAAATTTTTGTACCCCTAATTTCTGAATTTTGGAATCCCCTTGTGTTCATTAGGGTTTCAGGGAGGATTTGGTCATTAAAGTAACAAGCGGGTAACAAAACCTGCAATAAACCAACCTAAAAGAGCCTAAGGTTTACTTCTGGTATTGCGCCTGA
>JBJTOK010000069.1:0-45387 GCA_046074525.1 Flavobacteriales bacterium | reverse complement strand
CCCCGAACATTGCTTAATTCAACTGCTTTTTGTTTGAATTCCTTGCTGTAATTTTTTCTTTCTTTTTTCATTTGATTAAGGTATTAATTGTTTGACAATTTGACCTTAACTTCGTGTCCATTCAAATGTAGTAAGTTCAGTGCCTCTGTGGTGAAAAATGAGCATGGGCTTAACAGGACTAGAAGTTCAAAAGAATATTTACAATTTCCTTTGTTAACTTAGCGCCAAAGTCAATTTCATGAGCATTGAGAAAATCATTGTTGATGCCGCCATTAAAGCCGTACAACAATCTTATAATACCGCAGTTAACGACAAGCAAATCCAGGTGCAGGGCACCAAGCCCGAGTTTGAGGGCGACCTCACCATTGTTGTTTTTCCTTTATTGAAGATTTCAAAAAAATCTCCGGAAGAAACCGCTAAAGACCTTGGCGAAGCGATCAAAAACATCGCTCCCGAAGTATCAGCTTACAATGTAGTGAAGGGCTTTTTGAATTTATCGGTTTCTGAAGCATACTGGCTCAAAGCTTTTACCAGTCTGAACAACACTTTGCCTTTGACTTCCACAGGCAAGAATTTAATGATAGAATATTCTTCTCCCAACACCAACAAACCACTCCACCTCGGCCATGTGCGCAACAACTTTTTGGGTTTTTCAGTCGCCGAGATCTTAAAAGCTGCCGGCAACAAAGTCATTAAAACACAAATCATCAACGACCGCGGGATACACATTTGCAAATCCATGCTGGCGTGGATCAAATGGGGCAACGGAGAAACTCCGGCTTCTACCAACGAAAAGGGCGATCATTTTGTGGGGCGCTACTACGTAATGTTTGAGCAATATTACAAAAAGGAACAACAGGCATTGATTGAACAGGGCGTTCCCGAAAAAGAAGCCAAAACCAAGGCACCGCTTTTCCAGGAAGCTTCCGACATGCTGCGCCAATGGGAAGCTGGAGACACTAAAGTGGTGGAGCTATGGAAAACCATGAATGGTTGGGTGTACGAAGGTTTTGATGCTACCTACAAAAAATTCGGTGTTGATTTTGATAAGATTTATTACGAATCACAGACTTATATCCTCGGTAAAAAAATCATTGAAGAAGGATTGGCCAAAGGCATTTTTTATAAAAAAGACGATGGCTCCGTGTGGATTGATCTCACTGCCGACGGACTCGACGAAAAAATATTGCTGCGCTCTGATGGCACTTCGGTGTACATCACGCAAGATATCGGAACAGCTGTAGATCGTTACAACGATTTTAAGGTCGACGGTATCGTTTACACCGTTGCCAACGAACAGGATTATCACTTCAAGGTGCTTTTCCTTATTTTGAAAAAACTGGGTTATTCTTTCTGGGAAGGACTTTTCCATTTGTCGTACGGCATGGTGGAACTCCCTACCGGCCGCATGAAAACACGCGAAGGAACCGTGGTGGACGCCGATGATTTAATTGATGAAATGATTGCCACTTCGGGCCAAAGCACTACAGAAAAAGGAAAACTGGATGAGCTGAGCGAAGAAGAAAAAAGCGAAGTGATCCGCAAGATTGCCATTGCTGCCCTGAAATACTTCATGCTGAAGGTAGATCCTAAAAAAGGAATGCTCTTCAACCCCGAAGAATCTATTGATTTTAATGGCAATACCGGTCCGTTCATTTTATACATCTACGTTCGTACGCGATCACTGCTGCGCAAAACTGCGGGCGAAAATCTCAACTGGACTATTTCTACTTTAACTTCCCGCGAAAAAGAACTCATCAAAAAAATCACTTCTTTCCCGGATACTATTCGTGAGGCTGCAAAATTGTACAGTCCGGCCATCATCGCCAATTACTGCTACGACCTCGCGAAAGAATACAGCGCATTCTGGGGTGATCATCAAATTTTGAAAGCAGATGACAGCAACACCAGAAATTTCCGAATTGCATTATCGAAAGCGGTGGGAGACACTTTGGCGCAAGGGATGAATTTGCTGGGGATTGAGATGCCGGAGAGGATGTAGGAATCAGAGGAAAACTTTCTTATTTTTTTAATTACACAACTTTAACACCAATAAGTCAAAAAGTCAAAATCACATAACCATCACATAAAAACTCTATGATTATCAGATAGTTAAATCACAAAATCACATAACCATCACATAAGATCACACCCAATAGGGAACATATTTAGCAAACTTCCTTGATGTATTTTCAGGATCCTGATCTTTTATTAATTTCACATCAATAGCATCAGAAATAACTCTTGAAACCATCGAATAATTTTTCTCTTCAATAGCAAATCTCTCTCTCAAACTTTGATTTGTCATATACGATCCTGATACTGATTTCAAACACGCATGAAGATAACAAGCTCTAATTTTATCCTGCTTATCCATTTCACGATATGTTTTATGAGCATACAACACAACTCGAGTATAATTTTCGCTCACAATAAAATTGGGAGCCGGTAATTGATTAAATTCACACTCAAAGACGACTTTATCTATCCCACTTCCTCTTTCTTCGCATATATTTACTCGTCTCATAAATCTTGCAAGAATCTCATTTCGACTTTCGGGGCTATGATCTACAAAACGAAGAGTATCAATTAAGGGTTTCCCTGGATTAGTTATCTCAATACGATCATCAAAAACCTCAATCATTGGGGATGATCCTTTAATAGAAAAATCCTGATGAATTAGTGCATTAGCAACAAGCTCTCGAATAGCTATGGCCGGATACATTGAAACTCGCTTTCTTAAAGCACGATCTATCACTTCATTAGATGGTAATAAGTCTGTTATATATTTCACCAACCCCTCAAAACCAATAGCATATCCTCTTTTTCCTGATCGTTCTTTTTGAGTTTTAATTCGATTATTTCCATCATATACAATTACACGAACTGCTTTTCTCGCAAGCTCATCAAAAAGCTCTAAATCCTTTGCAAACAATATTGCTCCTAAATTCGTAATGGAAAAACGAGAATTTTGGCGGGTAATTATTTTATCTTGTACAAGTCTTTCTATTATCCCCTTTTTATCAGGCAACGGTATTTTAGTTAATTCAAAATAGCTTACACAATCAATCAAATCAATTATTTTATCTGCACTAACATTTGATATAGCAATTTCTTTTTCAAACACAGAAGCATTTCCCTTATTCCATATCTTCCTTTCCTTCTCAGGATGATCAATTAATTTTTTTTTGTATGACCCTACCCTTATGTATGCTTCTCCTTTAAATTTCAACGGAGTATTTCTCGTTGCATCTATTCTGAATATAGCAAAATGCAAATCGTCGTTCTCCAGCTCATAAATATTAAAGTCTATCCTAGGTGTTAACTGCGTTGCGATCCAGTTCTCCAATTCCTGCCCTTTAACCTTCTTAGACAAAGGATAAAAATCCGTCCCCACTAACCGATGTGTCTTATCTTCAATCCCATACACCAAATACGCGTAATCTTGATTATCATAACAAGCACTATTACTGAGAGCTGAAATATATTCACCTATTTCCTCTGGATTACCATTATTTAATTTAAACTCCACCCATTCACACTCTTTGGGAATCGCTTGGAGGTCCTTAAGTAATATTTTTAATTCTTCTTGATTCATAATCCTATCACATATTTTTAATAGTAGGAGTATCTTCGTACAAAAATTTCTTTCTGGTCAATTTTGTTTACTTAGAAACATTCTTTGAAAACCATTGCCAAAATAAGAAAAATAGCCCTGACAATTAGATTATTACAAAACTTCCCTCTTCCAATCTTCTTTTATATAGACCCTTGCTATTTACTTCCTTTCACTACCCTCTCCTTACCATACATATCTTCCACCACTTTCACATCGGAGAATCCTAATCCTTCCATCAAAGCCAACACTTCCTTCCCTTTCTCTTCATGGATTTCGAAATAGAGCTTCCCTCCTTTTTTCAATAGTTGAGCAGCTTTTTGAGCAATGGCTTTATAGAATTTCAGCGCATCGTTATCAGGAACAAACAATGCGAGATGCGGTTCGTGATTCAATACATTGGGCGACATATTTTGCTTGTCGCTTTCGAGGACGTAAGGCGGATTGGAAATGATCAGATCGAATTGAGTATCGGATACATCTGAAGACAAAACATCCTGCTCAATGAACTCCACTTCGAGCTTATTTTTAGCAGCATTGCGGCGGGCTACATTCAAAGCAGCATCAGAAATATCTGTAGCGATAACTTTCGCCGAAGGAAAAGCCTTTTTCAGAGCCAAAGCAATACAACCACTACCAGTGCAAAAATCCAAAACCATTGAAGGATGATTTTCACGGATAATGTTACTCACCATCTCCTCAGTTTCGGGACGAGGGATCAAAACATTGTTATCTACTTCCAACTCAAGATCCATAAAGAAAGCTTTGCCTGTGATGTGCTGAACAGGAATATATTTCTTGAGGTCTTTGCAGGCATAAATAATCTTAAGCAAATCCGATTCGCTCAAGCGGTGCTCAGGATCGGTGATCCTGTCGGTTTTGGAAATCTGCAGCAAGTCCTCGAACAGGATATCGGTGAAAGAAGCAATTTCTCGTGCATTGTAAAAATCCTGCAGGTTATCCTGAAGATATTTTTCGGTGGCAGCGACAGTATTTTGAGCAATCTTCATCATGGCTTAGCAGTACATTGAGAATACACCGGTCGCACACGATACCCGGCCTGGTTGAGCAAAAACACTAATCCTGTAGTGCCAGGCAAATGTCCGGCACCTACAGCAACAAACACCGATCCCTCCTTCATTTTTTCTTTTAGTTTTTCCACCATGGCCACATTGCGCTTATCCAGCAATTCTTCTTGCCAGGCTTCATCAAAAGAAGAATTATAAGAGTTGGTGATGCAATACAATTCTTCAATTTTTTGTTGCTGGTACAAGAGAATCATGCTATCGGTTAATGTTTTGTATACCGACATACTATCGACTACCGCCAGCAATTCTTCCTTTTGTTTTTCAATAGATATTTTTTCGAGTACTGTGTATTGCGATTCAATACTTTCAAGAGAGTACAAAACTTTTCCCTTTTTCTCAGCTTGTTTCTGGAGATACAAATCCATAGGATATTTTTCATCCTTATGCGTTTGCGAACTCATGAGCTCGGCGGCGATCAATACAGGTAAAATCTTATCCATCATAAGGATCATCGCCGGATCCAGGTTTTTGCTCACGGCCTTTTTTACCTTTTTGTATTCCTGCTTGGTGAGAATATTTTTCAGCGATTGTGATTCATCCTTGATCATTATTTTACTGAGCAGCTCCTGCGGGTTACTGAAATCCATCACTATTTCAAGGGCAAGTACATCACAGCTGTCGAAGGCGATCTTCACCGAATCAGGAAAGCAAAACACACGCTTATCCTGTAAATGGATAGTCCCGAAAAGATAAGAAGGCTTTTCCAACCCGTTGCCCGACACTTCCCACAACAGCGTATTTTGCTGGGCTTTCAGCAGTGAAGCAAACAACAGGAAAAGCAAAAACAGATAAAAGCGCATTCGGGAAATTTAGCACTAAAATAACAACAATAGTTGTTTTAACGAAAGGATTGTCGGAACCACGATTCACCTGATTAAAGGAAGTAGAACGCGCAAAATCCTTTAATCAGGTGAATCATGGTTCAAGACGATTTAATAAATCACCGTCACATGCCCTATCCTATTCCTATCCTGGGTTTTTCCATTCGGCAGATTAATGGCATAATGCACTTTCCACACATAGACATCCTGCTCCACTTTTTTACCGTGATACGTTCCGTCCCACGACGCCTGATAATCGTTGCTCTTATAAATCAACTCACCCCATCGATTGAAAATCAATATCTCAAAATCTTCGAGGTATTGTCCCGATGCGCCGAAAGTTTCATTTCTGCCATCACCATTCGGAGTAAAGGCATTTGGAATATAGAAGGTCGTCGGACAGTAATCCACCACCGTCACCTCATCATCCACCGAACAAGTCCCGGCACTGATGGTAACGGTATATGTTCCTTCTTCGCGCACAGTGATATCCTGTGTGGTTTCCCCTGTACTCCACATATAAGAGTAAGTGATATTGTCCATGCTTGCTGCAGAAATAACAGCACTTTCTTCAGAGAAGCAATAGTTGGGTGACACAGCATTCAACGTATCACTCAACACTCCTTCCGGAAGTGTAGTTTCCTGTACATATACCGAATCCACATCAGTACACATCGCATTGCTCACCATTACAACATACAAACCTGAACTGGTTACTACAATCGTTTGTGAGGTTTCAGAAGTACTCCAGTTAGAAGTCATCCCTGTATTGCCCGCATCAAGGGTTAAATCTTCACCCGCGCAAATTACAACAGTATCCGTGGCAGCAACGCTCACCACTGGCACCGCTCTGAAGTTCACTACTACAGTATCGCTATTGGAGCAGGATGAAGCATCACTTACAGTTAACACATATGTATCGCCTTGCGTGATCGCCAACGTTGCTGAAGTGCCCAGTGAATTATTACCGGCACTTAACTTCGTCCAGTTGTTGGTAGTATTGTTTTGCGCTACAGTATTCGATAAAGTTTTATTTCCGCCGGCGCAAGTATCAATATCGTTACCAATATTCACCGTTGGTAGGGGACGAGCACTTACAAGCACCGAATCCTTGTCTTTACAACCATTGGCGTCGGTTACGGTCACCACATATTTATTCGGCAATTTATTAGTGATCACTTTTGTTTGATCTGAACTCGACCAAACATATTGAGTGAAACTTCCGCCGGCATCAATCGATGTAGTTGCTCCTGCGCAAACAAAAACCGTATCGGCACCCAGATCCACATCCGCCAGGGGATGCATGCTCAAAGTCATGGAATCACTTCCCGAACAACTTCCGTTGTATGTAACCACTAATCCGTAAATACCTGCCGTATTAGCAGTGATGGTTGGTGATGTAGCGCCCGTATTCCAGGCGAAGCTATAGCCCGCTCCGGAGTAACCAGGATTCAACACAACATTATCACCAACGCAAATTGTTTTATCAGCGAGAGAGAAAACAAGTTTGCTGTTTTCTTTTACATAGATACTGTCTTTGGCAGTGCAACCGAGCGCATCGGTAATTTGTACTGTATGCCATCCTTCACTGTTGGCGGTGTAAGATGATGCTGTTCCGCTGGCGGTATTCGACCATTGGTAAGTGATCGTTCCTGCTGGAACAACAGGATTAATTGTTACGGTTCCACCCGGACAAATAAACAAAGTATCCGATCCACCCATGCTGATGGTGAGCGCCGGATTGATGGTTACATTCATGCTATCCACCGCTGTACAGCCACTGGCGTCGGTCACTTTCACTTTGTATTTCCCAGTAGCATTCGCCGTTACAGTTTGTGTTGCTGCCACCTTTGCACCTGTCCAGGCATAAGTATTAAAGCCCGTACCAGCATCAATTGTCATCGAAGAACCAAAACACAAAGTAGTGTCTTGCGGACCGATATCAACAGACAATTGTCCCTGCTTTGTTACGGCGCTATCACGATCTTTACAGCCATTCGCATCGGTCACCGCCACCCATACCGGAGAAGCAGTTCCTGAATTCACGGTAATGGATGAAGCAGAAACACCTGTCGACCATAAATAAGAACTATAAGTTCCCGTTACCGACACAGAAGCACTTCCGCCCGGACAATATTTAATAGTATCACCAATGGTCACCGTTGGCGGAGTTTCCTGAATAATGGTCACCTGTCCCGATTTTTTACACCCTTTTGCATCGGTGACTTGTATGGTATAAGTTCCAACCACAGATATTGGAACAACATAGTTGTTGCCAGGGATATTCAGGTTCACTGAACTCAAACCACTCGTTACAGTAGCGGTGTATGGCGCTGTACCTGTTAAGGTCAAAGCAAGATTGGCGGTGCCTCCCGGACAAATACTGGTATCTCCCGAAATTACAATCGTTGGCACTGGATTAACAGTAACAGTCGCCGTTGGTGCATTGCCTACATTATTACAAGTGGCATCCCACACCGAGTCGATTTTATACACCCCGGCAGTCTTCACATAAAAAGTATAAGGAATAGTGGTGATCCCCGATTTGTAAGTTTTATTTGTCCCGTCGTTCACCTTTATTTTCCATGGAGCAGTTCCGGTGAGTGCCACGCTGAGCTGCGTACTGTCACCCTGGCAAATGGTTGCGCCACCACTCAGGATAGCTGTTGGTTTGGTGCAGGAAGTATTACAGATGACAATGGTATCGTTCACCGGTGTACCACAGGAATTTGGTGTCATGGTAGTGATGATATATGTTCCCGGAGTAGCTGGCGACGCAATGGTTTTAGATGTTTGACCGGCCGTAAAATTCACCGTTTGCGGCGCTCCGCCATCTTTGGTGTAGGCAATGGAAACTGCATTCGGTCCGGTATTCTTGATGATCAAGTCACCTGTTGCTGCACACCTGGAAGACCCTGTACCTGTAACATTGCTTTTGTCCCAATTGACTACGTTGCCGTTTTTGCTTTGCACCGTGAGCTTACTGAACAAGCAATTCGGATTACCTATTTCATCGTTGTCTTCAAAGTAAGTCACCTCGTAAGCGCCCGGCTGGGTAATCGTTACATTGTAAGGCGAGTAATCCACATTGGAGAAAGTATGCAGGGAATTGTCGGGATATTTCAAAGTAAATTTAAAATTCTTGTCACCCGACAACCATACTTGTAAAATACCGCTGGTACCCGGACAAATGGTATCGTTTGTTCTCAGGGAAACACCCAAAGCATTGGTAGTACAGGTTTTTGAACCACCAAACTGTGTAGCAATGTATTTTGATGGATCATGACCGCCCATTTGAATAACGATTTCGTCGATCACCGGACCGAGGTCTTCAAAGTTTACGTTGCCTCCGCCGTTGATGCCATCGAACACTGCCTTGATCGCGCTTTGAATAGAAGCCTGCTGCAGCTTAGGATAAAGTATCTTGATTTCATTGAGATAATAAATAATGTCGGTCCATTTGATTGGCGCATTGTAGCAACCGAGATACTGCGTAGTGACATCGGTTTTACTGTATGGATAAGGCGTAGCCGGACCGCCATCGAGCAAGCTGGTGAAGTTCCCTACTTTCTGACTGCTGCCGCTTGAGTTAATTTCCTTCCAGGTACCATTAGTTGTGATAACCGTATTCATGTTCGTAGCGTTAACTGCTGCTGTATAATTAGCTTTAATATCATTAAGTAACGATATCCCTGCGTTTGGACCATCGTGATAGGCGTGATAAAAAATCTTTTCTACAGCGTAAGGGTCCTTGGCATCTTTCCAGGTTTTTAAAATATTGAAACAATAAATCTGATCCCAATAACGCATGTCCTGATAATGATAATAAGCCACTGCAATAGCTCCGGTTTCCCAGTTACCATTGTCTACCACATTGGAAAAACCTGCTGTTCCATAAGCATTGGTTTGCGCAAACAAATCGGGTTGATTGTCTTCAATTTGTTTATATCCAAGATTTAAAACCTGGAAGCAGTTATTGGTAGTATTGGAAATTCCCGAACCTGGATATAGTCCTGAATTAGCATCGGCATTGATTTTATAATGCCCACCTGTGAGGTTTGGAACTATTGTAGGATCACAAGTCATGCGCGATTCATTCATAGCGGTTGCCATCCAAAAGTTAGGTGACACGATATCCTGCCCCACTAAATTGGTAAATAAACGATGCCCCACCATTACTGCAATGGCCCAGCTCGGTCGATCGGTAGGAATCATGGCATCAAAAATCCCATCGCCTTTCCAAATTTCGGTAGCACCTTGTCCGAGACACAATTTATTTGGGGAGTAAATAAAACATTCTCTTTTGAAATCGAAAGTAGCATCAAACAACTCATAATTCTGAGTGGAATTACAGTTTTTAAATTCTACGGTATAAGTCTTTCCTCCTTGTACAAAAGTTCCGGTGGTTGGAAATTGCAAAACACCGGAAAACTTATTTCCCGAAACGGATTTGGTAGCTGTGGCCCCTACGGCCAAAGTTCCGGGCCAGTCGAGGGATATTAAAGCTCCAGGTAGTACCACTTTGTACTCCATTGGAAAAAGGCCATTGCAAGGCTACCAAGCTCGGCCAGTTGGCGGTGATTTTATTGTTGGCTAAATCGAGCACCACGGCAGTGTTGTTCTGGATCTGCATGGTAGCACTCCAGTCCTTGGATGCCTGGATCTTGGTGACCGGACAAAAGTTGATCACAATATCGGCTGCAAATAAGTTTGAGGTGAAAAAAGAAAGCAGCGCGCAAACGCATAGCTTCTTCAGGAAGTTGTTTTTTGCCCCCATGGCGTAGTAGTAATTAAAATTCAAAAATAGTTCGTAGTCTCTCGCAGTTGTAGTGGTTTCCTAATGTACGAAACGTCTCCTGCAAACGCAAGTCATCATAGTAGTATGGGTAGAACAATCAGAAAGCCTAAATGTTACAGGAGCATGTTTCAAAACCGTGATCGTCTCCCGCGCATGTCATCCCGACGTTAGGAGGGACCTATCGTCCTTTCGTGACAACCATAGTATCTTCTTTAGAAAAGAAGAAAACTAATATATCACCGTCACATGCCCGATCTTCTCCTTTGCCTGCTTTTTACCCGTATCCATATTGATTTTGTAGTTCACCTTCCAGACGTACACATCCTGCTGAACAGCTTTGCCGTTAACAGTGCCATCCCAGCCGGCGGAAGGATCGTTGGATTTGTAAATCAACTGACCCCAGCGATCAAATATCAACAACTCAAAATCATTCATGTACAAACCTTCCACCCTGAATACATCATTGCGGTTATCACTGTTTGGCGTGAAGGAATTAGGGACAAAGAAGGTTGTCGGACAAAAATCGGTGACGCCAATCACGTCGGATACCGAACATTTGTCGAGACCAACTTTTACGCTGTAAATGCCGCCGGCAGCAATAGTAATCTGTGGCGTGGTTTCACCCGTACTCCACAAATAATTGTAAAAAGCACTCATCGGATCATTCGTCATGGCCGACAATACCACCGGTGAAGTTTCTTCGGCAAAGCAGTAAACAGAAGATGTTAATGGATTCACAGAATCATTGAGCACCAATTTCGGCAACACTACTTGCGCCACGATTTGCGTGTCTTTTGCAACGCATTTTCCGTTGGTCACGGTTACTGAATAGCTTCCTGTTTGCGATACATTCAGCACCGGTCCGGTAGCCAAAGTACTCCACAGGTAAGTCATCCCCGGATCATTGTTGGTTGCATCGAGAGATAAGGTTTCTCCTTCGCAGATGATCTTCACAGTGGAAGTATCAGATCCCAATAAATTCACCACCGGCATTACACGGAACACTGCATTCATGCTATCGGCAGCAAAACAACCAAAGGCATCGGTAACCGTTAATTTGTATTTGTCGCTGCTGGAAATCGAGTAAGTTAGAGTAGTTGCTACTACGGTTGCAGAATTTCCTTTTCTCCAGGCGTAAGTCACACCGGCCTGGTTGGTGGTTTCACTCAAGGTGATGGTAACATTGTTGCAGGTATCCACATCGTTCCCCACTCCTACTGTTGGTTTGCTGTGCGCTGTTACTATTACAGTTGTATCAGCCTTACAACCTGTTAAAGTATTGGTGACTGTAACGTTATAAGTGTCGCCGCTAAAAGTATTATAAATGGCGTTGGCGCTTACGGTAGAAGGCGCACTGTTTTCCCAGAGGTAAGTATGATTGGCGCCATAATCATAACCCAGCGAAGCTGCTTCACCGCTGCAAATGGATTTGGCTGTTGGAACGAGGGTGATATCCGGAAGCGCATTCACCACCACAGTCACTTTATCTGTTCCGTTGCAACCGCCCTTGGAAACCAGGAGCGTTACCTGTCCGGCTGTACCCACTGTAATTGTTTCGTTGGTTCCTGTAGCAGCGCCACTCCACGCAAAAGTATAGCCGCCGGCTGTGGTGTATTGCGAACTTAAAGTGATTGGTGCTCCTCCGGCACACAACATAGTATCGGGCTGACCGCTGATTTGCACGGGCAAAGCCGAGCTGATGGTGACTTTCGCACTGTCTCTTCCGGTACAGCCGAAACGGTCGGTAACATCCACCCAAACTGTAGTTGGCGCAGTAACATTGTTCAAGGTATAAGCAGCAGCAGTACTGTTGTCACTCCATTTATAAGTATAAGCGCCATTGCCATTATTGAAGGAACTTTCATCAAAAGGCACGTTGCTGCCCGAACAGGTTTGGATATCCTGGATCACATTCGGTACCGGTTTAGCGATCTCAGTGATCTGGATAGTATCCCTGGCTTTGCAGCCGTTGGCATCGGTAGCGGTTACATTATAGGTACCCTGACCTTTAGCAATCGTTCGCGAAGTTTCGCTGGTGCTCCACAAATATGAGCTGAATCCAGCACCGGCATCTAAAGTTGCTGTTGTTCCGGCGCAGATGCTGTCATCTGCTCCCAAAGAAAGAGTTGGTATAGCATAAAGCGCCAAAGTCATACTGTCGCTGCCCTGACAACCTCCCGCACTGGTTTGCAGCACTACGCCATAAATACCTGCGATTTTTACTTTAATGGTTTGCGTGGTGTCGCCGGTGTTCCATTGCAAATGATAGTTGGTCACATCGTAACCGGCATCTAAAATGAGTGAATCACCGGTACAAATGGTTTTGTTTTGAAGATTGACCGTGAGATTAGAACTCACTTTTACATATACAGTATCTTTTCCTGCGCAGGATTTACTGTCGGTTACGCCTACATAATAATAGCCTTGTGCATTGGCGCTAAAACTGGTGGCCGACCCCGAACCTAAGCCCGCCCACACATAAGTAAATGCAGGTGTTCCACCCGTTACAACAGGAGATAAATTCACCGGTGTTCCGGCACAAATATTGATGGTGTCTTTGGCGAAAGCGACGGTCACTTTTGGATTCACAACGATAGTAACCGATTTTGTTTGTGCCTTACAGCCCTTGCTGTCGGTAGCGTCAATAGTATAAGTTCCCGGAGTAGTGATGGGCACCACATATGAATTAGCAGCAGCAGTGTAAGTTACCGTAACCGCCCCTATTCCTGCCTTAATGGTGTAAGGAGCAGTACCTGTTAAAGTGAGTGTGATTTTAGCCGTATCGCCCTGGCATATAGTAGTATTTCCGGCAGTGGTAATGGTAGGTTGTGGATTTACCACCACCAGCGCAGTATCGATGCCTTTGGCGCGGCAGTTCGCATCCCAAACCGAATCGATTTTGTAAGTCCCGCCTGTCTTCGCCCAAAATTTATATGGATTGCCGGAGATGCCACTCACGGTAGAAATTGTTCCGCCGGCGTTGATTTTCAATTTCCAGTTGGCAGCTCCGGTGAGCGCCACGCTCATCTGCGTGCTGTCGCCCTGACAAATCGTTGCTGCACCGGTAATGGTGGCGGTTGGCGTAGCTTTCAAAGTCACCACTACAGTACCTTTCCCTAAAGTATCGCAGTTGGCATCCCAAACGGTATCGATAGAATAAGTTCCTGTGGTTTTAGCAAAGAAAGTGTAAGGACTCGCAGTAATGTTTTGCACTTTAGTAATGATAGATCCATTCTTGATGCGCAGCTTCCAGTTGGCGCTACCAGTGAGCGTTACCGTCAACGGAATACTATCGCCCGGACAAATAGCACCGCCGCCGCTGATCGTAGCCGATGGCTTGGTACAAGACACAGTGGTACAAGCCGGATTCTTTCTCACTATCACTGTATCTGTCAACGAACACTGTGGAGCATTTGAATTGATAGCTGTTACAGTATAAGTTTTATCAGTGGTTTTATCCACGGGGGCTGTACCGGTTGATTTGGTATTGGTATTCACTACCGCCGTCAACGACGGCGACCAGGAGAAGGTATAATTTGGTATCGTGGCCGGACAGGTCACTGTGTAGCTTCCGGCAGTATAGGGCTGATCTACCTTAGCCGATTGGGCCGCCACCAGTTTGGAATATACCTGATTATTGTTTTCATCAAAAACAGTAATCTGGTAATCCCTCCACATCGTAGCACCCGGCGTATTGGTCATACCAAACTTAAAAGTCATCACGTCACCGGTATTCAGGGAGAAAACTGATTCATAAATCTGGGCATCGTTCCATTGGTCGATTTCAGGCTTCGCGGCAGTACGTGTGTAACGGTCTACATTGGTCAGGCCTGTTGAAGTCGTCACCCCAAAATTCACCGGATTCTCCCACATAAAATACGTTGGCACATGCACCCTCACTTTCCAATTGCAAGGCGCTGGCAATTCTTTCACCTCAGCTTTCACGCCGGCCACACAGTTGGCAACGCCGGTAATATTGGCATCGAGGTAATAATTTACGTTGGTGGTATAGCCTACAATTACCGTAGTGGAGGCTTTGCAGGTAGGATCGTTAGCATCTACCAGCTGAATGTTATAAGAACCGTCACGCAGCTGCTCGATCTGTACTGTATTTCCTGTAGAAGCGAAGGAACCCGACACATTTCCCGTGGAAGTAGTACCGGTATAGCTTACAGTATAATTCGCAGGAGTATTGGTTAAGGTAAGGTTGATCTTCCCGCCCGGAATTCCTTTACATGGCGTATTGGTAGAAGTGGCTGCAGCTGTGAAAGTACAATTAGAACATTGCTTGGCGTTGATCTGTACACCGCATAGGTTTCGGGAATCCATACAGGCGTTGCACTCATTACTGTTTAAACGATAGCAGCCCGCCGAATTACACACCTCTGCCGAATACACCACACTTCCTACAGCTGTGGGCGTAATGGTATAAGATTGCGTAGTCGCCAGAATAGTTCCCGGTGCCGAAGACTTGTACCATTTAAAAGTCGGTGCAGCACCTCCACCGGCATCCACAACGATATTCATCGTTACCGATTCACCGAGACAAACGGTTTGCGCTCCGTTCAAAATTTCAAAATGACCGTAAGGCACTTTATTACCCGAACAGCCAAAAACGTTCACCCCTATCGGCGACCCTTCCACTGTTTGCGGATAATCTTTCGGGAGGTTGATGACGATGGCATCAATTACGTCGCCCATCTGCTGGAACTTGATTTTTCCACCAGTGGCCAAACTGTTGAACTTTGCCTGAACAGCAGCTGTAACGGTAGTCCAGTTCACCTCAGGATACATCACTTTAATGGAGTTGATGTAGTTGTTCACCATCGTCCAGGTCATGTCGCCATTGTAATAAGAATCGAAAGAACTTCCGGTGGGATATTCGCAGTACGACGGCGTGTTTTCCAGTACCGATACCCACTTGGCCACATCGTTGGCGTAGTTGGCAGTAGTAGCGGTAAACCCACCCCAGCAGCTGTTGTTATCCATGCTGCCATTGAACTTGCCGGCATTGCCCGCAAAGGCGTTGATACCTCCGTTATAACCCGATGCCGATGTTTTGATATAGGCATAAGGATCGGTGGTACAGTCGATGCTTTCATACACATCCCAGCCTACATAATTGTTGTAAACCGAAGTGGTATATACGTCAAAATACGATTTCACCATAGCGGAAGTCTCAAAGTTGGTCGGCCCCATAATCAGCGTTGGATGCAGCGATGCAGGGAAACGGCCCATAGGATAGTTTTGGTTGAGCTGGCCGTAAGCCGAACCCGGGCCCTCAATCTGGAAGCAGCCATCGTGGTTCATGATGGTGGTGGCATTGGCCATGTTGTTCGACGTTTGCGCCGGTGTGGACCAGGTAGTACCTGTAACGCAGGCCAGCTCCGTTTCCTGCACTACCGTAGCCAGCCAGTAACCTATCTGCGGGTATTCCACACGGTTAACAATGTTTCTTGAATAGTTCCAGGCTACAGCAATCGCTATCGCCCATTCGGGATGGTTGGAAGGAATAAAAGCCGGACGTACCTCGGAACCATTACGGAGAATAGTCCCCTGTCCGAGCCAAATCCCCGATCCCTTGCCCGGATCTGTAGGCACCGAAGCCTTGATATAAGTTAAAGTGTCGAATTTCCCTGTTTTTGGATAAGCGGCGCAATCGTTTTGAGCCTTCAAAACAGATCCTGACAATAGCAATAAAGCAATGCAAATCCCCCGAAGATGTGTCATCATTGTAGTTAAATAAAATTCAAAAATAGCAGTGTCGCAATCTGCCGGTATTAAAGCTAAGAACTTAGTTTCACTCCGGCAAACCAGTAGTTTTCATAGTATATGTTGGACAATATAGGAAAGTAAAAGTTACAGGACAAATTAAAATGAGGGGAGAATTACAGTTCGGAAAGCGATTAGTAATCTATTCTTACAACCATAGTGTCTTCTTTTAAAAGAAGCAAATCGATACTTTTTGTCTTGATACAAAAAGTATCCAAAAAATCACCGCCTGGCTTTCCGAACTTTTGATATTAAGAGGAGAAAGCACTAAATGTGACCGCATAAAACATCAGTTTTAGCGCGACAAATCACCGGTTTATGAGTTTTTTTTTGGGGCGTGGGTAACAAAGTATGCAGAGCCAGCCCCATTAGAGCCTATACCAAGCTATTTTATACCTCCTTGGGTTTTCCTATCCCGAGTTATTCCAATGCTTTCAAAGAAACATTTCTCTAAAATAATGGTTTTATTCACAGGATAAAATTTAGTTGGCAACTGATTTCAGTACAATCGAAAAGTTATTGTTATTTTGAAATAGTTCCTTGATTTTTTATCAGAGGCTAATGCTAATTTTTATACATTTGTAGCTGTTCAATGAAAAAAATCCTTGCCATAATGCTGTTGTTTGTCATTGCATTGCAAACTTTTAGCAAGGCTTTCATTGTAGTAAACTACCATCTCAATAAAGCAGAAATAACCCGTAAATTCTGCGAAAACAAGTCAAAGCCAAAAATGCATTGCGATGGTAAATGTCATTTAAAAAAGCAATTAAAAAAGGAAGAAAAAAAGGAGCACAGTCCTTTTTCCAGAGATTTAAAAGAAAAACATGAGTCACAATATTTTGTAGAGCATTATTTTACTTTTCTTCCTCAAATTACTCAAGGTTCAAGTATTCAAACTATTTACTCATTCTCAGTTTCTACATCTTTGCTTCAAGGCATTTTTCATCCACCTACTTGTTAGTTATCCTTCCATTAAAATAAAAGTCGTTGCCATTGTGCTGTTTGGTATTATACCCCAGCGAATATGTCTGCATATATCTATGTGCATAAGCAACATTCTTGAAAAATGATAACAACAATAATACCCAAAGGTAAAAAGGCTGCATTGGCTTTTGCCTTATATTAAATCTATATCACCATGAAAAACATATTTTTAAAAACAGCAATGATATTTATTGTCATTTCTTTGATATTCACAAGTTGTAAAAAAGAACCTGTTCAACCAAATCCTGATACAGCCACCACTCAGGCTCTGTCATTAAATATAGCACCTGTGGCTGATGCCTCACCTCTTAATTTTTATTCATCTTTTACTACCACATCAGGACAAAGATATACCTTATCCATGTTTAGGTATTATGTATCCAATATTCGTCTAGTAAAAGCTGATGGGGGTGAATATCCGATTACCGGAAAATACCTCTTGGTAAACCCTTCTAACTCAAATTATGATTTAGGACAAGTACCCGTTGGAAGTTACAAAGGGATAAAATTTGATGTAGGTCTTGATTCTACAACCAATCATGCCGACCCTACTGTTTATCCTGTTACAAACCCATTGGCTATTCAAAGTCCGGCAATACATTGGGATTGGAATTCCGGATATATTTTTATGATGATAGAGGGTTCCTGTGATACGACTGCCAACAATTCTGATGTGCTTACTTATGGCCAATACAGTCATGGTATGTTTTTCCACATTGGAATGGATATGATGTTGAGAACCGTTGATTTAAGTACATCTCCTTTTACCGTAACGGCAACCGACTCAAAACAATTGAATATACAAGCTGATATAAATAAGTTCTTTAATGGCATTGATTTGAAAACGCAAAATGCGTCGCATACCATGGGATCAATGCCTTTAGCTACTACAGCTGCAAACAATATATCTTCGATGTTTAGTGTAAAACAATGAGGTCATCAATAAGCAATTGCAGCCAACAATTTAGGTTGGCTGCAATTTATTTTAAATTGAACAAGCCTTTTTTCATGCTGTTGTTGTCAATATCAATAGCAGCATGTAAAAAAGATGTTGCCATACCTGATGCAGGAAATGAAATAATAAAATTATCTATACCCGCAGTTTTTCCTTATCCGGATTTCCCTTCCGACAATCAGCCTACAGAAAATAGAATTGAATTGGGAAAACTATTGTTCAATGATCCTATTTTATCGAGGGATAATACTATTTCTTGCAGTTCGTGTCATCAGGAAAATCGATTTTTCTCTGATGACCTTATGGTTAGCACAGGAATAGACGGAAAACAAGGAATAAGGAATGCTCCCTCTTTGCTAAATGTCGCCTATTTGCCATATCTATTCTGGGATGGAGGAAATCCAACCTTGGAACAACAGGTGCTTGCTCCAATTAATAACCCTAATGAAATGGATTATGATGTAAATGAAGTGGTAAAAAAACTGCAACAAGACCCAACTTATTTGGTGCTATTTAAACAAGCTTATAATCTGCCGCCAAGCGTTTATACATTAACACGGGCAATCGCTTGTTACGAGAGAACACTTATTGGCGGAACCTCCAGATACGACAAATATCTTCTTAATGACACAAACGCATTAAATCAATCTGAGAAAAACGGAATGAATTTATTTTTTGGAGAAAAGGGAGAATGTTTTCATTGCCATCAGGGCTTTAATTTGACTGATAACAGTTTTAGAAATAATGGATTATATACGCAATATGCCGATTCGGGAAGAGCCAGAATAACGCAGGTTCTTGCCGACATAGGAAAATTCAGGGTTCCATCATTAAGAAACGCTGAAATGACAGCCCCATATATGCATGATGGCAGTTTCTCTACCCTGCAAGAAGTAATAGATCATTATAACTCAGGAGGAAAAAAACACCCTAACAAAAGTCCTATTATTAAACCCTTAAAGCTTACAGCCCAAGAAAAGCAGGATTTAATTAATTTTCTTAAATCATTAACAGATAAATAATTCAAACTTTTTAGTATGGTTTTATTGTATTACATCGCAGCAATAATAGTAATTGTTTCCTTTGTAAAAATGACCTACACAGCCCACTACATGGCTAAGTTGACAGATAAAAAAGACCCTTGGTCGGCGAGAGTTATTTCTCGTTTGGTTTGGGGTATTGCCGATGTTGCTTCTCTGCAAATTTTTGATGAGAAGAAGCATTAACATATTGTCCTTCTTTCTTCTGTTTTGCATGATTTTTCAGTTGTGCGGCCCTTTCCTTTTGTTCTTTAATTACAATTTACAGAAGAAAGAAATCACAGCTAAATATTGTGTAAACAAAGCCAAGCCAAAGCTTAAATGCAATGGCAAATGTCATTTAATGAAACAGCTGAAAAATCAGCAGAAAGAGGAAAAAAAGGAAAAAGAATCAAAAGAAGAAAATATTCAGTTTTTTCAAGATTATTTAAGTACTCAACTTATTAATGTTCCAACATTGAATAATCCAAAATTCCATTATTTCCGTAGTCCTGGTAAAGAATCTCATAAGGCTGTTTTTATCCCTCCCTGCTGTTGATTAAATACAATCAATTTTTTTTAATCATTCAATTTTTTAAACATGCGAACACATTTATTAATGGTGTTATCACTTGTGTTTTATGGCTTCACTGCCATGGCACAAAGTGCTTCCATCCAAGGAAAAATATTAAACGACTCTCTTCAGCCGGTAGAGGGAGCAACCATTGAAATTAAAGAAAATGGGCTAATGACTACCAGCAATGAAAATGGAATATTCAAATTTTCAAAAATATCGGCAGGAAGCTACACTATTGTTGTGAGCTACATCGGCTTCGTCACTCAATCGCTACAAATAAAAGTTGAGGAAGGGGAGGATGTTCAAGTTAAGAAGATTGAACTTGTGCCTTTCGTCCAAAATTTAAGAGAGGTAATTATCTCCGTAAAATCAAAAAAACCTTACAACGATACCATCTCATCAGTTTCTATGCGAACAGAAACCAAACTGATAGAAACCCCACAATCGGTGCAGGTAATTCCAAAAGCAGTTATGCGCGATCAACAAGCCAATAACCTCAACCAACTGATGAAAAACGCAGTGGGCGTGTCGTCAACGAGTCCGTTTTCTGAGTTTATTTTTAGAGGCTTTACTTCATGGAATGCCGTGATGTACAATGGTGTTAACGGTTCTATGCTTCCATACAATGTAAATGCACCAACCTACATTGTAGACAACGTTGAATTTGTAAGAGGTCCGTCATCTGTGTTGTACAGCTCGGGCCGACCAGGCGGCATGGTGAATATGAACACCAAAAAACCTCTCGATCATTTTCGCCTTGAATACAATGGCACAATAGGCAGCTGGAATGAAATAAATAATAACATCGATATCACCGATGCGCTTAGTAAAAACAAACGATTGTGTTATCGATTAATTCTTGGGCAAAATAACGCTAAGAGCTTTAGAAATTGGCAATCAACTGCCTTATACACCGTTTCGCCATCATTATCTTATGTGTTAAGCGCTAAATCAAAAGTTTTTCTTGAGTATCATTATTTTTACCAGTATCAGGCACCCGGCTGGGATGCGGGAGCTATAGTGAACATGAATGCCGATTCAACCTGGCAATTTAAAGAATTTGATCCCTCTTTTTCTTTACACTCCCCTAACGATAGAACCATAGATCACGGACATTCTGTTGACTTAACTTTTAAACATGAATTCAATAAGAATATAAAATTTACTTTACTCAATCGTTACTTCAACAACTACGAAAAAGCTTACAATCACGGTCCAAGCTACGCCGACCCTGCCGTGGTAAACGATACCGTAACGCGTTGGTACAACTACTGGGATTCGTATTGGTATTACTATCAAGGAAACGCATTCAATTTATTCAAATTCAACACGCGTAAAATAAAACACCAGCTATTGGTTGGTTTAGATTATTCCATCACTGTTCAACCCAACTACTTCTATAAAGGAGTAGAGGCAAACGCAATAGATATTAAGCATCCCGATTATTCGCATGATGATCCATCTAACTATAATTTTACCTGGGATTTGCCCGAATATTACTATCAATACCACACTCAAGCAGCATATGTGCAAGAGCAAATGGAGATTAACAAATACATCAAAATATCGGGAGCATTGCGCTACGACAGCTACAAATTTTGGTATCATTACACCTATCACGATTATGCATCTGATTCACTCATTCACAACGATGGAGATACCATTACAGCTCACGCCTTTATTCCCAGAGGAGGTATTGTAATTAACCCTTGGAAAAACATAGCGTTTTATTACAGCTACTCTCAATCTTTTGAACCTCAATGGGTAAATTCTATCAATAAAGGCGGACCTTTTCCACCCACTTATGGCTTTCAAAATGAAGTAGGATACAAAGGTGATTTCTTCAAAAACAAGTTATCTACAGCTGTTTCATTTTACAAAATTGATTACAAAAATGTGCTAGTAGGCGACCCTACCGACACCACAGGAAGACGGTATATTTCGGTAAACGGCATGGTGAGCAAAGGTATTGAAAGCAATATACAGGGCAGTATCAATGAAAATATTGATATTATTGTGAATGCCGCCTATGGCGAGGTGAAATACTATTCGGAACAAACCAACTCATGGAAGAAAAACGACCGACAACTAAATGTACCACGATGGATATGGGGAGCGTTTTTGAGCTATAAATTCACCAAAACAAAACTAAAAGGGTTCGGTTTAAATGCAGGCGTTCATCATGAGAGCAACCGTGTGGCATCGTGGATGAATCAGCAATTTGTAACTCCCGGGTTCACCTATTACGATGCAGGAATAAACTATAAAATCAAAAAATTTACTTTTTATTTCAACGCAAACAATTTGCTTAACACCAAATATATCACAGGCGGATATGTAAGCGGATTGGTATACCCCGGTTCTCCACGCAATTTCCATTTTAGTGTGAATTACATCTTCTAAAAATCAAAACATGAAAAAAATTAAAATAAATAGAAAACTTTTTGCCATCCACAGCTGGCTAGGTTTAATCTTAGGAGTCATCTTCGCTGTTATTTCTTTTAGCGGCGCCAGCATTGTATTTATGCACGAATTACAAGATGCATTGTACGGTGATGATATAACAGTTGAAAAAAGCGACCAACCAAAACTTAGTTATGATGAATTATTGGAAATAGGTAAAAAAGAATTTCCAAATTCAAAATTCATTAACATTGGTTACGACCCTGATCACCTCGATCAAGCGTATTTTATCACCGGTGATGAACCCTCTGAAAAGGGCTGGTTAAAAAATGGTAATTGGAAAAATCATTACGTTAATCCTTATACAGGCGAAATAATGATGACCGCCGAAAGCGATGGAACCAACAATATTTTAGGATGGTTAGACAGCATGCACGTTTCGTTGCGCTTAGGTTCGGGCGGAGTAGCTATTGTTGGTTTTATGGCTGTAGGTGTTGTGTTAAGCTTAATAACGGGTTTAATATTTTACCGAAAATCTATTTGGAAAGTACTCACTTTTAAAACCCGAATTAAGTTTAAAAACTGGCGTACTATTTCCTCAGACACACATAGAGTGATAGGTACATGGGCTTTGCTCATTAACTTCTGCATTTTTGGTACAGGCATTTACTATTACTATCCTGTTTTTACGCCCACATGGTGGAGTGAAACTTCAACAGAAATTAGCACTCCTGCGGCAAAAATTGTGAGTCCGCAATTATCCTGTTCACTAGATTCATTAATGAACAATGCGAAAAGCATTTATCCGCATATCACTCCTTCCTATATTTCCATACCGTGCGACACTTCAAGAACAATAAACATCTATGGAGCTAGTTCACAAAAGTTGGTGTGGAATATCGATAATTCGGCATCATTTACCTACACATGGGATGGAGTGCTTAAAGAAAAATCATTTAAAACCTGGGATGAAATGGGGGCCAAAGAAAAGTTCGACAATGTAAACTTTACCATGCTGCACACCGGTTGGGCATGGGGAATAGTAGGTAAAATACTGTGGACCATCTTTGGTTTCGCACCAGCTATCTTGTCAATTACTGGTTTCTTATTGTGGTGGAGAAAGAAAAGAGGAAATAAAAATTTAAAAAAAGCATGATATGGAAAATACCTCTGAACAGAAAAAACTAATCAGCAGTATTATTATCAGTGCATACCTGCTATTAATATGCTTTATCATGCTTACTCAAAAATGACATTTTATACCAATACTATTATGAATCCATCCATTGAAACATTGGATATGCAGCATTTTGCTGCGCCTGATTCCTCCTTTTGGATGAGTAAGCTGGAAAACCTTTTGCTGGACTTTCCTGTATTGGAAAACCATTGTACCTGGAATGTTTTTGGCTTGATTTTTTTGGAAAAAGGCGAAGGAGAAATTACCATCGACCATAGAACTATTCGCGCCGATGAGCCGAAAATCATATTAATTAAACCCGGACAAATTACATCTTTCGACATTGCGAGAAGGAGCAATGGCTACTTGTTGTGTTTTAACGAACAGTTTTTTTCACTTCGTTACAACAATAATATTTTGCTCTCTTTTTCTTTCATGAAATCGGGTGATGTGGTGTTGCAAAAGTTAAATGATGATGTGCTCAGTAAAATGAAAATCATTTTTCAGTTTATGAGTGCCGAGTACCATTCAAATAATGCGCACCGTAGCAAAGTGCTGCGTTCTTATTTAAACATTGTTTTGTTTGAGATAGAAATGAACGAGCATAAGTTGCCGGGAAAACACAGTAACGTGAAGTTACATGATAAAATACTGGAATTTGAAAAGCTGGTGAATGAGCTTTTTAAAACCAGTAAATCACCTGCCTATTATGCCGAGAAGCTTTGCGTTTCCGAAAATTATCTGAACAAATTGTGCAAACAAAATCGCAAAAAAACAGCAGGTGAAATCATTCGTGAGCGAATTGTGTTAGAAGCCTATCGACTTCTGCATCATACCAATCATACTATTTTGCAAATTAGCGATGATTTGGGTTTTGATAGCGCTTCGTACTTCATTACTTTCTTTAAGAAATACAGCGGAATCACACCCGAACAATTTAGAAGAAAGAATGAAAATTAATATTTCAATCACTTATTGTAATATGTAGCGTTACGTTTTTTAATACCAAAAGAAGAATTAGTGCCAAGAGCAGGATTGTTTTGTTAAACATCCTGCTCTTTTCTTTTTCATTTATAACCAACTGCGCCAATAACTTTGTCGCAAAATTTTTGCCATGGATATTCCATTGTTTCACGTCGACTGGTTAAACGACAGAATGCTGATTGCCATCATTGCTACTCTGCATGCTATTATCAATCACTCTTTGGCTGTTGGTTTTGTGCCTTTGGTTACTTGGCTTGAGAGTAGAGGGCTGGTAAACAGTAAAAGCAATGAAATAACCAATCCCGAATGGGATAAAATGGTTTACCGAATGATGTTTACCGCCTTTGTTATCACTACCACCATTGGAGCTATGACAGGCGTTGGTATTTGGTTATCGGTGTCGGTGGTAAGCCCCAATTCTATCGGAAGCCTAATCCGCGTTTTCTACTGGGCTTGGTTTACCGAATGGATTGTTTTCGTTACCGAAGTAGTACTGATTTTAATTTATTTCCTTACCTGGAAAAACTCCAATAAATCTCTTAAAGCAAAAACCCGACACATTAAATTCGGTTGGTATCTTTCCATTTTTTCATGGATTACCATGGCGTTGATTGTATCTATTTTGGGTTTTATGATGGATCCCGGTCATTGGAACAAGGATCACAGCTTAATCAACGGGTTTACTAATCCTATCTACATTCCCCAGCTTCTGTACAGAACCCCTTTAGCGATGGTATTAGCTGGTACTTTTGGCTTATTCCTCATTACTGTCTTTACCAAAAAGGACGAGGAAATCAGGATAAAAGCCATCAAATATGTTGGTTACTGGATATTGATTTGGCTTCCGCTAGCTGTTGCCGCTGCGCTTTATTATTACAGTGTTGTACCTAAGACCATGTTAGGGAACTTACAGGTGGCAGTGGGCACTCAAGCTTTTCAGGATTGGTATGATTGGATGTGGAAAATTATATTGTGGGCTTCAGGAATCATTGCTATCGCAGCCCTTATTGCTATTTACCAGCCCAAGCACTTGCATGCTTCCTTTATGATAGTACCACTATTACTATCGATGGCTTTTATGGGCATGTTTGAAAGGGTAAGAGAGTTTGTAAGAAAACCTTATGTAATTGGAAACTACATGTATTCAAATCTTTTACGCGAAGAAGATTATCCTTTGTATAAAAAAGATGGGGTATTGAAATGGGCAACGTACACCACTACCCCCGAAATAACTGCCGATAACAAAGTAGAAGCGGGCAAAAATGTATTTATGCTCACGTGTAGTCGTTGCCATACTTCGCAAGGGGTAAATTCTATTGTTTATGTTTTCGACAGAATGTACGGATTTAAAAACAAACCTTTCGCTGCCGCTGATATGAAAACCTACATAGCAAGTATGCACAATGCCCGCGGTTATATGCCTCCTTTCCCCGGCAATAAAAAGGAGTTAGATGCTTTGGTGGCATACATTAAGCACCTTCAAATTAGTGGAGAAGTATTGGAAGGAGCACAGTCCACCGGTGTTACACTTAATCCGCAACATACCATCGAAGCGTATCGCGATTCGGCAGAAACTAAAATGACAAGATAATTTATATGAATACCATGCTAACATTATTACAAGCCACGCCACTTCCTAAAGATATTCCATTGCCTTTACCGGCGCCCGAATGGCTATTGGTAACTCTATTAATTATTTCTTTCTTGGTACACATCGTTTTTGTGAACTTGATGCTAGGCGGCAGCATCTTAACCGTTTGGGCTCAGATAAAAGGAAAAAAGGACAAAGATTACGACACCTTGGCCCACGAAATAGCAAGAACCATTACTGTAAACAAAAGCTTGGCAGTGGTAATGGGTGTTGCTCCATTGCTTACCATTAATACTTTGTACACAGTGTTTTTTTATACTGCAAATTCACTTACCGGACTCATGTGGATTGCCATTATTCCGTTGGTGACAGCAGCGTTTTTACTCACTTATTTACATAAATACACATGGCATAAGTTAGAGAATTTTAAAAATCTTCATATCAGTATTGCCATTGCTGCCTGCCTTATCTTTCTCTTTATCCCCCTAATTTTCCTTACCAATGTGAACCTTATGCTGTTCCCTGAAAAATGGGGAACAGTAAAAGGCTTTATGTCGGCGCTTACTTTACCCAATGTTTTTCCGCGATATTTCCACTTTATCATGGCATCTCTTTCTGTTAGCGCGCTTTTCATTTTTTGGTATGTGGGAAGAAAAAATTATCCTTTTAACGAACACTTCAAAACGCTTAGTAAATATCAAATAAGAAAAAACATGTACACTCTTGTGTTGGGTGCTAGTGTGGCTCAGTTTATACTTGGCCCCATTGTTCTATTTACCCTGCCATCAAAAGGAATGGGTTGGAACTTGGTACTGACCATTGCAACAGGTGCTGCATTTGCTTTACCTGCGATGTACTGGATTTACAAATCGCTTACCGGTGCAGAGGAAAACATTCATATTCATTTCAAAAAAGTAATTATTTTTCTCAGTTTAACTGTTGTTTTTATGGCATCGGGCAGGCATATTTACCGCTCTAATTCATTGAGTCAGCACCAAGCTTTAATGGAGCAAAAAACGCAGGATTTTGTAAAGGCATCTGAAGAAGCGCGATTGAATCCAGTTGAGGAAGAGCTGGAAATTGATGAGTCGCTGGGTGAAGTGGCCGTTGGTGCGGCGATATTTAAGCAAAATTGCGCTGCCTGTCACAAGGAAACAGAAAAACTGGTGGGGCCGCCAGTAACAGAAATGAGTTCCATTTACACCGGTAATGAAAATGGTTTAAAAAACTGGATCAAGACTCCAGGCAAAAAGCGACCAGATTATCCTCAAATGCCACCATTTGGTGATCGCCTTAGTGCTGAGGATCTTGACGAATTGTGTAAGTATATTTTATCCTTAAAAAAGAAGTAATATGATAACAGTTGTTTTATTAGTGCTAGGATTAGCTGCTTTTGTAGTAAAATCGGTAATTGATGCATATTCTTATATGGCCCTGTTAAGCAAAGATGAATTGCTGCTTCAGGCGGAGAATAAAAAAGAAAAGGAGTACGAATTCATCAAAGGAATGTACTAATGCATAATTTATCAGCAGATGAAAAAAAAATAAAAAGACAGTTATATGTTTTTTATGGTTTGTTATTTTTCATTTTGATCGCCTTATTTGCATATAGTAAGTTACAGTGTAATCATCCAAACAGAGTTACCGATGAATATGGAAATGTTTTTGAAATTATTAAATCTAAAACAGATGATCCCGATTATCAGGAAAAATAGGCGAAAAAATCTTTAGTGGTTAATACAGTTTACTCTTTAATATTTACACATGAAATATTCATTGTTTTTCTTTTTGTGCTTCGCTATACATTCTTCGGTATTTCCACAGCAACAACAAGAAAGTCTCCAATTCGATACTATCACCAAAGATACATCAGCGCTTACGATATTTAATCATCATAAAAAATGCATGAGTTGTTCGGTGAGCCCAGGATAAGAATTAGAAAAATAGGAATATTGGTTTACGATGGGATGTTTTTGATGGATGCTATCGGCCCCATGACAGTGCTATCAGAATTAATGGAAGCCAATGTTTATTATATAGGCTTGAAAAAGGAAAATGTAAAAATTGGCTATACAGAATTTGTGGTAAAAAAAAACATCAATGATGTGAAGAAGCTGGACATACTGATTATTCCAGGCGGAAGTGTGGATAAATGGAAAATCTCTCAGGATTCGGCGGTATTGAACTGGATAAAAAAGATTGACTCAACCACTGAAATAACAGCCAGTGTTTGCAGTGGTGCATGGATTTTGGGAGAGGCCGGTCAAGTCCAATATTAAATTCATTTTCAGACTTTTATTGGGTACTTGAAGGTTCATGAACCTTTGAAAACTTTTGGAGTAACATACGGGTAACAAAAACTCACAAAACCACCCGATTTACACCTATTCAAATCGCTAATTGAAAAGATATAACTACCTGAAAAACAATATTTAACACGATTTATCTGTTTTCTCATAGGTGTTTTGAGGTCACAAATTGTGCTTTCTCCTCTTAATATCAAAAGTTCGCAAAGCCAGGTGGTGATTTTTTTTGCTTACTTTTTGTATCTAGACAAAAAGTAAGAAGTTTGCTTCTTTTCTAAAGAAGACGCCCTATATTCCCCAACTCTTTCTTATTATTGTCAGGAACTGAAATTTAAAGCTATGCACATCCGACCACGCCGCCGCCGATCTTCTGCCCCGATGAGGGAAATGGTAAAGGAAACTTCATTGGAATTGTCCAATCTTATTTACCCTTTGTTCCTTGTTGACGGCACTAACGTGAAAAAAGAAATCGCTTCACTGCCGGGCAACTACCGCTTTTCCATTGAGCATTTGCTAAGAGAAATTGATTCCTGTGTGAAGCTGGGATTGCATTCTTTCATCCTCTTCCCCAGCGTGGAAGACCAACACAAAGACAAAACAGCGACGTACAGCTATAGCTCCAAAAACTTTTACCTCAAAGCGATTCGCGAAATCAAGAAGCGCTTCCCTCAAATCATCCTCATCAGCGACGTTGCCATGGATCCCTATAGTTCCGACGGTCATGATGGCCTGGTGAAAAACGGGCAAATTGTTAATGACGAAACGCTGCCTATTTTGGCTAAAATGGCGCTGGCCCAGGCCGAAGCCGGTATTGATATTATAGGACCGTCCGATATGATGGATGGTCGTGTAGGCTTCCTTCGCGAAGCTCTCGACAGTAATAAATTCCAGGATGTGAGCATCATGTCCTACACCGCCAAATACGCCAGTGCTTTCTACGGCCCTTTCCGCGACGCACTCAATTCTGCCCCTAAAAAAGGTGATAAAAAAAGCTACCAGATGGATCTGCGAAATATTCGCGAAGCCTTGCTGGAAGCCGAGCTGGATTACAATGAAGGAGCCGATTTCCTCATGGTAAAGCCGGCTCTGCATTATCTCGATGTGATCAAGACGCTGAAGGATGAATTCGATATTCCGATAGCAGCTTATCATGTAAGTGGCGAATGTGCTATGCTTTCCGCAGCATGTAAAAATGGCTGGCTCGATTTCAATAAAGCCATGCCCGAAACGTTAATGAGCATGCGTCGTGCCGGTGCCGATGTGATACTTACCTACTTCGCAAAAGATTACGCGAAAATGGTGAAGGCCTAGTTGGTTTGGTTTTTGAAGGTTAAACAATATGAAGATACTTTTCATTTTACTGCTCTCCCCGATTTTGCTCCTTGCGCAAAACGACAGCGGCTATTATAATGATCAGCATTTTCGTTACGACAATCACATTTACAAGAAAAACATCCGCACACCTCTCCTTCACCCAAAATCCTTTCAACTGTCTTTTCCTATCATTGCCCTCAATTCCGGCGAACAGTTTTTATTGAGCTTTGATGATTTGAGTCCGAACATCAACAATTATACCTACACATTAATTCACTGCACTTACGACTGGCAGCCTACGACCAATCTCTTCACTTCCGATTATATCAAAGGGTACTCAGAAGAGAATATTTCGACCTACGAATACTCCTTCAACACCTTTCAGAAATACATTCATTACTCGGTAGCATTCCCTCATGAGAACATGCAAATCACCAAATCGGGGAATTACCTTTTGAAGGTTTACCAGGATTACAATCCCGATAATGTAGTGCTTACCATGCGCCTGATGGTAGTAGATGAGCAATTTGAAATTCAGCCTTCATTAAGGGCTTCCAGCGTTCCGGGCGACCAAAGCTTTAAACACGAACTGGACTTTAATCTTCTTACATCGGGCAAGGATATCACCGATCCTTTCTCTGAAATCAAAATAGTGATGCTGCAGAATTACAATTGGAGTCAGCAGGTAAGCGGACTCAAACCGCGCTTCATCAGCGGGGAGTCGCTGAACTACAATTACGACGGTGAAAACAACTTTGATGCAGGGAATGAATGGCGCTATTTCGATATCCGTTCGCTCCGTTTCCAGTCGGAAAGAATTTTAGCCTACGAGCAAGGCAGCGACAATATTTGTCATACTTTACTGAAACCTGATGACAAGCGGACTTTCAAGCAATTTCGTGTTTACGGCGACATCAATGGCGAACGAAGCATTGAGGTTCAGGAAGGAAACCGCGATGAAATTGAAGCCGATTATTCGTATGTACATTTCAAGCTCAACGCGCCCCAACCTGTTACCGACGGAACAGTATATGTTTTCGGTCAGCTTACCAACTGGGAATTTTTGCCCGAAGCGAAGATGAAGTACAACGAGGAGACAAAAGCCTATGAATCCAATCTCCTGTTGAAACAAGGCTACTACAACTACAAATACGTGGTACTGCGCGACAAACAAAGCAAACCCGACGAGGGCTATTTCGAAGGCAATTTCTACCAAACTGAAAACGTTTATCAGGTGTTAGTGTATTTCAAAAGCGTTGTGGGAGATTATTACCAGTTACTTGGAACCTCTTTGGTGAAAAGTGCGTTAAGATGACAAGAACATGGAAAAACTAATTACAGAAAATATTGAAGTATCAGTGGAATCGCTTTTCCAGGAAAAACATTCCATGCCGCGCGAGGGCGTTTTCGTTTTTGCGTATAAAATCACCATCAGGAATCTGGGAGAATACCGCGTTCAGCTGCTTTCCCGCTCCTGGTACATCATCGACTCTGTTGGTGAACAACTGGAAGTGGAAGGCGACGGCGTGGTAGGACAACAACCTGTATTAAATCCAGGCGATGCTTACCACTATGAATCTGGCACGGATTTAAAGACTGGAATAGGTACCATGGAGGGACATTATACTTTCGTGAATTTAGATACTGGTGAAGAATTTGACGTGATCATTCCTAAATTTGATTTGCTGGCAAAATTTGTTTTAAATTAATATCATGAACTTCCAATTTCCTATACCTGAAAACGAAATCACCTACACTTTCGCCCCGGGTACCAAAGAACGGCAACTCCTCCAGGAAGAATTAAAAAACCTCAGATCACAACTCATCGACGTTCCGCTGTTCATTGGCGGAAAAGAAATTGTTACCGGCAAGAAAGTAAAGATTTTTCCGCCGCACGATTTGCAGCATCAAATCGGCACTTACAACGTGGGCAATAAAACACACGTTCAACAAGCCATTGATGCCGCACTTGCCGCCAAAGCCCAATGGAGTTCCACTCCATGGCAGGAAAGAGCCCAAATATTTTTAAAGGCTGCCGATCTCGTTGCCGGAAAATACCGTTATAAAATCCTGGCCAGCACCATGCTCGGCCAGTCTAAAAATGCTTATCAGGCCGAAATTGATGCGGCCTGCGAGCTCGCCGATTTTCTCCGTTTCAATGTGCATTTCATGGAGAAAATTTACAACGACCAGCCTTCGTCCACAGCCGAAATCAACAACCGCGTAGAATACCGTCCGCTCGAAGGTTTTGTGTTTGCACTTACTCCTTTCAACTTTACCGCCATTGCCGGAAATTTATTTGCGGCACCGGCCCTCATGGGCAATACTGTAGTATGGAAACCCAACGAAGCGCAAGCTTACTCTGCTTATTTCCTTATTGAAATTTTCAGGGAGGCAGGCTTGCCCGATGGCGTTGTGAACATGGTGATTGCCGACGGCCCCGAAGTAGGCGACGTGATTTTCAATCACCGCGATTTTGCCGGATTGCATTTCACCGGCTCTACCAAAGTATTCAAGCAGCTTTGGAAAACCATTGGCAACAACATCGACAAATACAAAAGCTATCCGCGCATTGTAGGTGAAACCGGCGGAAAGGATTTCGTAATTGCTCATCCATCAGCTGATGTAAGTGTTGTAGTCACGGCATTGTCCCGCGGTGCTTTCGAATACCAGGGACAAAAATGCTCGGCGGCTTCCCGGGCCTATATTCCCGAATCGTTGTGGCCAGCAGTGAAGGAAGGCTTACTGAAAGATGTGGCTTCATTTAAAATCGGCCCGACAGAAAACTTTGAGAATTTTGTGAATGCGGTGATCGATAAAAAAGCTTTCGACAGGATTGCCGGCTATCTTGACTTCATCAAAAAATCCAGCGAAGTGGAAATTCTCGCCGGTGGCGGATACGACGACAGCAAAGGTTATTTTATTGAACCTACCATAGTCCTCACCACCGACCCGAAATACAAAACCATGTGTGAAGAAATCTTCGGTCCGGTACTCACCATTTATATTTACGAAGACAACAAATTTGAGCAAACGCTCAAACTCATCGACGAAACCAGTGAATATGCTTTAACCGGCGCTATCCTCTCCCAGGATGCTTATGCCTTAACACTCGCCCTTAAAGTTTTGGAAAACGCGGCCGGAAACATCTACATCAACGATAAACCAACCGGTGCTGTGGTGAACCAACAACCTTTTGGCGGCGGCCGTGCTTCGGGCACCAATGACAAGGCAGGTTCTTTCATCAACCTCATCCGCTGGACGAGTGCCCGCACTATTAAAACAAATCATAATCCGCCGAAGGATTATAGATATCCGTTTATGGGATAATCTCATCACTAGTTGTCTCCGCTATGTTTTCTCGTGTGCTTCGCCAAGTTTAGCGCAGCGTAACTTGGTGATATTGCAAATGGACTTGGAAGTTTTCAACTTCCTTCGAAACAACAAATCAATTTTTTTCTGTATAAAAAGGAAGTTGAAAACTTCCCCGCTGATACGCTATTCCACCAAGTTACGCTGCGCTAAACTTGGCGGAGCATAGGTATCCGTTTATGGGTAAAGGTTAAAATAGTCTTAAGGTGTACCCAAACCTTTGAACAACAAATACAATTTTGTACATTTAGGCTATAAATCATTGAGTTATGAAACTGTTAGTGGATGTAAAAGATAGCAAAGCTAAGTTCCTGATGGAGCTTTTGAATAGCTTTCCTTATGTAAAAACAGAGCCTCTCACTCCTTACAAATCCCAGGTATTTAAAGGCATTAAAGAAGGGGTAAAAGAAATGCAGTTGATTAAAGCCGGAAAACTTAAAGGCATCTCGGCCGACAATCTTCTGAATGAGCTATAAAGTCATTGCTACCCCAAATTTCGGGAAAGAGTTAAAACGCCTAGCTAAAAAATACCATTCCCTTAAATCCGAATTCTCCGAATTAATTTCCAGTCTTAAAGAAAATCCTGAGCAAGGAACCCCTATCGGACAAGAATGTTATAAAATCCGCATAGCTATTGCATCCAAAGGAAAAGGAAAATCTGGTGGCGCCAGAGTAATTACCTGCGTTAAGATTATTGACACAACTGTTTACCTGATTTCCATTTATGACAAATCCGAACAGGAAGATATCAGTGACAAAAAATTAAAGGAGTTGATTAAATCGATTTTATAGACTACCTCACATTCATTCTTCATCATCTTCAAAAAGATCCTGAATAGTAATTCTTTTAGAGTATTTCTTACCTGAAGATTTAACTGAATTTACAGGCACTAAATTCCTTCTCGTATCGACTGACACAAACTTTTCACTTTTGTTCTTTTTTTCATTTTTCTCAGCAAGGATCTTGCTCTTTTTCTCTGAAATAAGGTCTGGATAATTTGCATTCAGCAAATTTAAAAGATCATCTTCTTCTCTTAAAAGAAATACTTTAAATCCCATTTCTTCAAGCTCAAGCCTCCTATATTCTTGATGCCCGCTAGGAACACTTTTACCCGCCTTTAACTCCACCCAAACAGGTAATTTCTCCTGAGTTTTAATAATGAAATCCGGCAACCCTGTTATCTTAATTCCATAATCTTCATTATCACTCCTATATTCAGAGAATAAAGCTATAAGTATTGATTTTTGATCCTTGACCAACTTCTTTAACTCCTTTAATTCGTCGCGAACAGATTTCTTTTTTATTTTTCTCGACAATACACTTCCCTGTAGCATATATGCTGCAAATAAATTCCCCTTCTGAACAAGAATTTCATATTCTTTACAAAAGGATCTAAATCTTTCCTCAAATGCCTTTCCTTTTTTACCGGCTTCCTTAAGTCGATCACTATGCTCTTTGTATTTCCGATATTCTTCAACCGAATAATAATAAACCATCTTCCCTGTCGACCGTTTTCTTTTTCCGATCCAATAACCTTCCCAGCCACATTTACACTGATATTGCCTATCTCGCTCACAGCGCAAAAAATCATCCGTTCCTAAGAGGGAGCAATTACATGAAGGACAAAATCCTTCCTTAATTTCAACTTTATTTTTTTTAGACTTCCTCACCTCTCACATTCAACAAAATCTCTTACTCCAACTCCTTTATCTGCTCCTCCGCATATTTCTTACCCTGCTCATCGCCATGCTTTAGTACCAGCTTATAATACTTAAGCGCTTTCTTTTTATCTCCTTTTAATTTATAGGCCTGGGCGATATTACCCAACACAATATAATCGTGAGGAGTAATTTTTTCAGCTTTCAAAAGATAACCCAGTGCTTCATCGTACTGTTTGTTCAACAAACAAACTATCGACATATTGGACAAGCTCTCCACATGATCGGGATAATACTTTAAAACCGTTTCAGAAATCTGTTTCATGTACTTTAATAAAGAATCATCGCCGGTGTTGTACATCTGAAATACATACTTCTGGATATTGCCCAACATAAAATTACGGGCATCGGAAAGAGGCTTGCCTTGCGACCAGGTCCATTTGTTGTTTATGGTTTGTCCATACTCAATAGCCTTTATGATTTCCATCGTAAAGCCTTCGTAATCCTTTATTTCTCCATAGACATATGTTTTACCAAAACGCATATCCAGTCTTTCCGGAAATTTTGAAATTCCTTTTTCAATGGCGGCAAAACCAAGATCTACCGTTGGATCATACCACACTCCATCGTTAATGAATCCTACAGTTTTTGATGTGCTATCGGTAATTGCAAACGACTCTTTGCTCTTCGGCCGCTTTTCTATAGTCAACATATTTGTTCTGCTTTTGTTGACATAATAATTGAACAAGGACACATACAATTCGGCATCATTGCTATCGGCTGCTTCCCACTTTTGCAACAACATCCTTTGTCCGGCAGTGTCTTTTTTTGAAAATAAACCACTGAATTGCTTTTGATAGGATTGGGAAAAAGAGGGTGACAATATTCCTGTTAAAAGGAACAACAATAACTTCTTCATGCTTTGTAAATTTTAATTAGACACTGTCGCAAGATACTTCTTCTCCACCATCTTCCACACAAACACGATGATAAACTGCAAGCCCAGGATACTGGCTATCGCTGCTGAAGTAGCGCCATCAATCGCTGTGGCGAAATAATACCCGATGATGGAACCGCTGATGCCAAAGCCAACAGCCAGCAGCAACATGCGCTTTAAATTATCGGTCAACAGATAAGCCGTTGCAGGTGGAGTAATTAAAAAGGCAACAACCAGAATAGCACCAACAGAACCAAACGACAATACAGTTGACAGAGACACTGCGGCCATCAAAGTATAATGCCAGGCCATTACTGAAATACCGATGGTTGCAGCGTAAGCCGGATCAAAAGTAGTGAGAAACAATCCGCGGTAACCGACAATTACCAACGCCAGCACGAGTAAAACCATCACCGACAAACGAATCACAGTATAAGGCACCAGGAAATTCCCCAGCAGGATTCCCTCTTCAAAAGTGACGTGATCCAGCTCGCCATACAACACACAATCCTGGTCGATATCCACATCGCGCGCATACACCGTCACCAAAATAATCCCGAAAGCAAATAGCGAAGTAAACACCACTCCTATCGTTGCATCGTGCTGCATGCCTCCTTTTTTATTGAAGAATTCTATCAGGAAAGTGGTAATGATGCCAAAGGCGGCAGCGCCTACCAACAGATACCACGACCCCAATCGTCCGCCCATCATAAAAGCAATTACAATGCCCGGCAAAACCGAATGGGAAATAGCATCACCCACCATCGCCATTTTTCTCAGGATGAGAAAACAGCCGATGATGCTGCTGCTAACAGCAACCAAACAAGCGGTGAGTATGATGATAAAATCCATATTATTTTGAATAAGGGATTTTTTTGTTGTGTTGGTCTTCTTCCGGGTAATCCAATAATTTCTCCAATTGCAATTCCAGCTCGGGAGTGATGATGTGCTCAATGGTTTCTGCGTCGTCATGCACATGGTCGTCGGCCACGCGCAAATAACGCTTGAGGTACAACTCCCACAAACGGTGAATTTTCACTATCCTCCCCCCCATTGCTTTTCCTCTTTTCGACAATACATAAGTATCGTTGATATGCACAATGGTATTTTCGGCGCTGAGCCATTTGAGTCCGGTGAGTAATTTACCTCTTTCAAACTTACGGAGGTTCATGAGGTCTTCCACTGTTCTTTTTTTGTAAAAATCCCCTTCTTTTTCTCCGAGATGGTAGAAAGCCTTGAGGATATTGTCCTGCATGATTTTATGGGAGTTCTGCATTTGCCGGAACCATTTGGCGACAATGCCTTTTTTTGGAGCGAACACCATGGAAATGATTGCAATTAAAGAGAACACAATCACAATCCACGGACCGGTTGGCATGTTTTCATAACTGTACGAAATGAAAGCGCCCGCGATACCGGAGAAGGCGCCAATCAAAGCAGCAATAACCAGCATAATACGGAGGTTATCGGTCCAGTAACGCGCTGTAGCTGCCGGCGTAATCAACATCGCCGCCATCAGCACCACACCAACAGTTTGTATGCCGATGGCTACCGACATCACAGTCAGTATGGACAACAGGAACTCGTAAAACTTGATATTGAGTCCGATGGTTTTCGCAAAATTCATATCAAAGGATATCAGCAAAAACTGACGGTAAAAAATCGTTACACCAACAATTACCAGGATGGCCATCCCGCCAAAAGTAAAGAGATCCGATTCCACCATTGTGGCGGCCTTACCAAAAAGAAAATCCGACAAACCCGACTGGTTCGGATTGCCTGAATTTTGAATAATCGTCAGCAACAAAATCCCCACCGCAAAAAACACCGACAGGTTCAAACCAATAGCAGTATCGGCCTTAATCTTGGAATAACGCGTAATGAGATCAATGAAATAAATCGACAACCAGCCGGTGAGTATCGCCCCGCACAAAAGAAAAACAGGATCTTTTGTTCCCGAAATCATGAAACCAAAACAAACACCCGGCAAAATGGAATGCGATACCGAATCCACAATCAGCGCACGTTTGCGCAACAATGCAAAACATCCTATCACCGACGAAGCGATGCTTAGCAAAATACTGCCCAGCACCACGTAGCGTACGTTGGCTTCTTTCAGCGAAAGAAAGTCGATGATATTTTGCAAAGTACTCATTTACTGCTCTCGGATTGGGAACTGGGTTTCTTTCATGATCTCTCCCACCTTGGTGAGTACGGTGAGTTTCCCTCCGTAAGTCTCACGCAGCATTTCGGGAGTAAAGATTTTATCGGTCGGACCGGATGCGACCAAACGTGTATTGATCAATAATATCCAGTTGAAATATTCGGCTGCCGATTGTAAATCGTGGTGAACGACAAGAATTGTTTTCCCTTCCTGTTTCATGGAAAGGAACAAATCAATAATCGCTTTTTCAGTCGATGCATCCACTCCGGCAAAAGGTTCATCCATCAAATAAAGATCCGCCTTTTGCGCCAGCGCCCTTGCTAAAAAGGCACGCTGCTGCTGGCCTCCCGACAGTTGCGAAATCTGGCGTTTGGCATAGTCGAGCATGTTCACACGCTTGAGGCAGTCGGCTGCAATTTCCTTGTCTTCATCGCTAAAACGACCGAAAATATTTTTTGGATTGTAGCGCCCCATCAAGGCCACATCCATCACGCTGGCTGGAAAATCCCAATCCACCGATTCGCGCTGTGGCACATAAGATATTTTATGGCGTACCTTATCCAGGTCGTCATTGAAAAGCTTGATGTAACCGCTGCTGTTCGGAACGAGGTTCATCAGCGACTTGAGCAGAGTGGATTTTCCGGCACCATTCGGACCGATGATGCCTATCATTTGTCCGGCAGGCAGCGTAAAATCAACATTCCACAACACCGGTTTGTTGTTGTAACTTACCGTAAGGTCATGTACTTCTATGATAGGATTTTCTGCGTGGATAATCATAACACTTATTTTAAGCCACCCACAATCGTTGTTACATTGTGGCGCAGCATTCCTATATATGTTCCATCTTCGGTACCCGAGGCACCCATCGCATCCGAATATAAAGTTCCGCCCAGCTGGAGCTCGTGCCCTTTTTCCTTGCAGCCTTCCCTTACCGCGTCAATAAAGCGGGCGGAGACAGAAGATTCCATAAAAATGGAACGCACTTTCAATTGCGAAATATGATTCACCAGGTCGGTAACACCTTTGATGCTTGGCTCCGAAACCGTTGAAATTCCCTGCAACCCCTCTACTTTCATGCCGTAGGCCCTGCCGAAATACCCGAAAGCATCGTGGGCGGTAACCAGCACGCGCATGGAATCGGGAATGGTTTGGATTTCCTGTTTTACCCAGCCATCAAACTCTTCCAGCTGCTTGAGGTACTTGTCGGTATTGGCTTGAAAGTGCGCTTTATGTTCAGGATACTTTTCCTGGAGTTTGGCATTGATATGCTTTACCACATATATCCATATTTTAACATCAAACCAGATGTGCGGATCGTGCGTACCCGAAAACTGGGAAGTGCTGATAAGCATATTCTCCGGAATCCCGTCGGACACTGCAAACACCGCTTTTGATTTGGTCAGGCTTTCCAGAGACTCGGCCATTTTACCTTCCAGGTGAACGCCGTTGTAAAACACCACATCGGCAGCCATCAGTTTTTTGGTATCGCTTTGCTTGGCTTTGTACAAATGCGGATCTACACCAGGTCCCATCAAGGCTTCGATCTCAAAAATCGTATCCGTAATGTTCTTCACCGCATCGGCTATCATGCCTGTAGTAGTAACGATATAAGGTTTGGAAGAAGTTCTTCCTTCGCCGCCACAAGCAAAAAGCAACAAGAGAGCTAATCCTGCAAGCAGATTATTTCTTAGTCTTTTCATGAGTTACGCTTATGTTTTTGCACAGCAAGCTCGACAACATGATTTCGTTTTTGCCATTAATTTTCACCAAAACCGACTCGTCAAAGGCGAATTTGCTCAGGACTTCAATCTTTGATCCTAACAACAATTTTATGTTCTCAAGGTATTGCAAAAATTCTTTGGAGTGCTCGCGAACTCCCACCAGAATAGCCACATCTCCTACATTAAGGTCGCGAAGTGCAACATCTTTTATCTTTTGAAATTTGCCGTTTTTATCGGGAATGGGATCTCCGTGCGGGTCAAACTTAGGGAAGCCTAAATATTTATCCAACCTGTCGATAAGGTTCGTAGAAACAATGTGCTCCAATTGCTCGGCAATTTCATGAATTTCGTCCCAGGTAAAATCCAGTTTCTCGGCAAGAAAAACCTCCCAGAGCCGGTGTTTACGAATAACCTTTATAGCTACCTCCTCGCCAATCGGAAGTAAAGTAACTCCCTGATATTTTACGTAATTGATATATCCTTTTTCTGACAATTTCTTGAGCATATCGGTTACCGATGATGCCTTGGTATCCAAGGCTTCGGCAATAGCTGAAGTCAGCACTCCATCAGGAAACTGAGGGGTTAGCTTATAAATTGCTTTTAAGTAATCTTCTTCTGTTGATGAATTCATAATGATCGTATTTCCATCAAAAATAATAAGAAATTAGATCTCTTCAAAGAAAATTTTAGACTAGCCTAAATAAACAAAGGGAAAAATCCTGCGAAAAAGCAGAATACCAGGCTTTACGACCTAATTAAAACCAGAACTTTGAGAATTTCACCTGCAGATTTAGAGTCTACGAAACCACACCCAATAATAACTTACATATATAAGGTATAAGGACAAAAAAAATCCACACAGAACTGACTTGAAGAAACTTGAATAATGAATGAATGGAGATGCCGCGAAATTCGGTAATCCTGAAACAAGTCAGGCACGCCCTGTGCTCGCATGAGCATTTTTTCCAAATTTAATACTTGTTAAGTTTCTCGAGCTTGTCTATGTGGACAGTCTTGAATGCTTTTTGGTCAAAGAACCATGTTTTAAATGTAGTCTTTTAAAATCAGAGAAGGAAGTAAAAGTTGAAAAAAAATATCGCAGGAATACAACATATGTTAATGTCCTGTTAATTGACCCCAAACCCGTAACGTTTTAACTTCCCTAATTGTTTTCATAGTGGCATCAGTTTTGTTTACTTTTACCGAGCTCATTTTCTAATACATATATATATGAAGAAGTTTGCACTGATATTTGGCTCAATTTTACTTTCACTTTCACTTAGCGCCCAAACACCAAAGGGAGTCGAAATAAAAATCAAGATCAACCATTACAAAGACTCCATTCTTTTGCTGGCCAATTACTATGGCAACCAGCAATTCATCAGAGACACCCTCCCCGTAATTAAAGGGGCCGCCACTTTCAAACAAGATACCGTGCTGGAACCCGGCATATATATGCTGGTGTCGCAAGACAAAAAAAGCTTTTGCGATTTCATCATCCATAACGAACAACACTTCACTTTAACAACAGACACCGGTGACTACAACAAACACATGAAAGTAAAAGGTTCGGAAGAGAATGCCCTCTTCTTTGAACACAACCGCTGGGTAGCTGTAAAAGGAAAAGAAAGGGATTCTTTAATGAAGGCTCTCGATGTTGCGAAAAAAAACAACAACACTGAGCTGGCTAAAAACATTGAGGAAAAAATAAAGGTGATCAATGAAGCTGTTGATAAAGACCAGAAAGATTACATTAAAAATCATCCCACCCATCTACTCTCTAAAATATTTTTACTGATGCAGGATGTAGATATTCCTGAAACACTCACGAATGATACCGTAAAATATCAATACTACAAGCAACATTACTGGGACAAAGTAGATTTCTCAGAAGGCGGACTTATCCGCACTCCGCTTTTTCATTCGAAGATGACCCGCTATTTCGATAAGGTCATTGTACAGGATTTCGATTCAATTATCGCTGCTGCAGATATGCTTGTAGAAAAAGCAAAAGCTGACCCCGAAATGTTCAAGTACGTATTGTACACACTCACCAGCAAATACGAAAGATCACAAATCATGTGCTTCGATGCAGTGTTTGTTCATCTGGTGAACAAATATTACAACAAGAAAGATTGTCCATGGATCACCGAAACTACTTTAGTAAAAATGAAAGCCCGCGCGAAAAGTCTGGGTTATGTTCAATGTGACAAACATCCTGTTGATTTGCGATTGTTCGGACTAGATGGAAAATATCACCAGTTGAGTAAAACGAAAGCAGCATACACTGTAATATGGTTTTGGGATTCGGATTGCGGACATTGCAAAACACAAACTCCTAAATTGAAAAAGCTCACCGACGCTCCTATCTTTAAAGACAGTATCGCCGTATATGCAGTAAACATTGAAACAGAAACTGAAGGATGGAAAAAATTCGTGAAGGAGCAGGGACTCGAAAACTGGATCAATGTGATAGATACTACTTTTGAATCACACTTCAGAGATTACTACGACATCTACTCAACTCCGGTGATGTATGTATTAGACAAAGACAAAAAGATTATTGCAAAAAGACTGGATCCTGAAGGATTGTACGATTTCCTTATCAGATATTGGGATCTGAATATTCCGCAGGATGAACGTTTATTCAAGGAATCCGACAATAACGAAAAACATCAGGAAGGTGAACATTAGAATTCTTAATTAAAGAAAGACAAAAAAAAGAGGCATTAGAAGATGCCTCTTTTTTTTGTGGGTTTTAATGTCGCCAGTTATTTTACCTCCTTCTCAATATGATACCTGTCTATTCTCTCCTGATGCCCCGCTTGTCGACCGGCAGGTTTGCAAGAGCTCAAAAACAAACTGAAACATGCTGCTAAAAAAATGGATGTAGTAATGGTTCTCATATTGTGTTGTTTTTAAATCAAGGTTAAGTTAGAAACTTTTTTGCCGATTAGCAATGTGTGATTAAAAATATTAATCTTGTTTAACTGAAGTATAAAAGAAGATCTATTCACATGAATCAAAGAGAAAAATTATTGGAGTTTCTTTCGGGATTTATTTCCGACAACAAGAAAAATTTATTCGAAAAAAATATTGAACACAGAACACGATACATGACCGTTGTGCTGGAAGATATTTTTCAATCACACAATGCAAGTGCTGTGATGCGCTCATGTGATTGCTTCGGCGTACAAGATATTCATGTGATAGAAAATGAAAATGAATACAACATCAATCCCGATGTTGCAATGGGTTCAACAAAGTGGATCACACTCAAAAAATACAACAAGGAAAAAAATAACACAGTGGAATGTTTGCGTGAATTAAAAAAGCAAGGTTACCGAATCGTAGGAACAACGCCACATAGCAAGAGTTGTTCATTAGAAGAGTTTGATGTAACGAAAGGAAAATTTGCTTTGGTTTTCGGATCAGAAGAACCTGGCTTGTCGGAAATTGCATTTGAAGAATGCGACGAACTTATTAACATTTCAATGTTTGGATTTACGGAAAGTTTCAATATTTCAGTAAGCGCGGCGATTTGTTTACATCACTTAAAATGGAAAATAAATTCTTCTGAAACACCATATAAATTAAGCGGTACAGAGAAAATAGAGATTTTGATTGCATGGGCAAAACAAGTGGTGAAGAAAGCTGATTTACTTGAAAAAGAATTTTTTAAAATGAATGACGATAAAATTGACAATCAATAATTTATTTAATTACATTTGACTCATCAACCATTTAAATTTTAAAATTATGGCAACAAAAGCAAAAACAAAAAAAGTAGTAGCTAAGAAGAAAACTACTAAAGTAGGTGCTGCGAAAAAAGCTGTTAAAGCTGCTCCTAAAAAAGCTGCTAAGAAAGCTGCTGCTAAGAAGAAGTAATCTTAGCGAGAAATCGCAAAACAAAAAAGGTTCATGTAAACATGAACCTTTTTTTTTGCTCTGTTCTTCCTCCAACCTTCATAGCTTCATAGTAGACGCATGTCGCAAAAAAAAATCTAAGCACCTTGCTCGCCAATATTAATCAGAGCCATGATTCGCTTGATTAAAAAAATTAAAAGATGAGCATCTAAAAATCCTTGCAGGCTTTAATAAAGTGAATCATGGTTCAAACAAAAACACAACCGCACTATATTATATACAGAACAAATATTTTAACTACATTTGAATCATCAACCAATAAAAAATAAATTTTTTAATCATGGGAAAAGGAGACAAAAAAACCGCAAAAGGAAAAAGATTCAAAGGATCTAGAGGAAACTCAAGACCGAAAAAAGCTGCCAAGAAAGTAGTTGCTAAAGCAAGTAAAAAAGCTGCTCCGGCTAAAGCCGCTGCTCCTAAAAAAGCTGCCGCTCCTAAAAAAGAAGCTGCTCCTAAAAAGGCTGCCGCTCCTAAAAAAGCCGCTGCTCCTAAAAAAGCTGCTGCTAAAAAGAAAGAAGATTAATCCCGGACTTCCGAAGATTAAAAAAAGAGACCCGCAATTTTGCGGGTCTTTTTTTATTCCCCTCATACCTTCGGAAATTCAGCGATGAAGGACAAAGAAAAAGGAAGCGAAAAGCTTCCTTAATAAAACGATTTCAAATCTTTTGACTCTACATACGATGACCAGTCGTCGTCATACTGAAGAGGTTTTACCTCCAGTAATTTATGATCATGTTTATTGAATACCACCTGCACGTAAAAATTATGGAGACTATACAATCTCAAACGCAACATTCCGTAAACAGTCACTTCATCCAGCATAATGCCATGTCGGCTCAACAGAAGATAACTCTCATGCGCGTCTAGTTTCTTATATTGTTTCAACGTCATAATTGATATTTTCAAGGTATACGCGGCATGGCCTTTGTAAGTTCTTTTAAAGGCTTCGTATTTTTTCAACAGCACCATGAGAAAACCTAAACGCAAAATATTCGTAGAGAATACGCCATTAAAAATTTATTTTAGGCAAACCATGAAAACAACATACAAAGCTCGAAGTGTACTTACCCTCTGCTTGCTGCTTTGTAACTTATGTTTCGCACAGGAAGACATCAAACGATTTTCTGCCGATTACAACGAAGATGGGACTATAGATGAACTCACAGTAAATTATTTTCTCGGCACTCTTGATTTTGCTTTATATACAGATGGCGCCACAAAAGCGCAATACAAATTTCCATTTCAGCGCCTGGAGACAAAACACAGTCTGGTTAAAGTCACACCTATCCCCTACTACTTCTTCTCTCCTGCCGGCGAGAAGGCTTTACCAAAAATAGATTCATTGATTTATCCTACCCCCCTCACGAAAAAAGCCGACCAATCGCTGTTGTGGCTCCTCGACAATTATGTCACAAAAACAAAAACCGATAATAAATACTTTAGCAGTAACAGTATTTTTCAACCTGCATGGACAAAAACGAAACCCGAACTTCCCCGCAACTACCGCATCCTTATCAATGACACTCTTTTATTAAAAGGACTTTATAGCGCTCAACAATTCAAAGACACCAGCTCTTCTGCCTACGTCACTTATCTGGGGAAATACCACTCCGATGCCATTTCCCTGAATAAAAACGACATCAATGCTTTGTATCCTATGCTGGTTGATACCACACCTGGTTTCAAAATGTACCAGTCGGCACATGGCATATATATCAAACAGGATTCTTTGTACTCGTGGGTTTTTGTGTGTGATGGCGGACTCTACAACAACATTCAGAAAGTAGAATGGGAAAGCATCATCGGTGTAGAAACCTACAATGATTATGTAATTGTTTTGAATCAACCTTACCCTGCCATCAATAACAGCCTCTTCATTGTCGATTGGAAAAAAGGCCGCGTTGTTGAACTCAACCGCAAATTTTTACTAAGCGCTTTTCCGAATGTGCGCTATATGGAAAGCATACAGGTTACCGAAAACTACCTGTACATCTTTGCCAAGAACAAACCTTCAAGTGAAGATCTTCACGAAATAAAAATTGATTTAAGGGAAGTGATTACTGAAATGAATAAACTATAGACTGAACTTCCTACAAAAAAGTGGACTTTAAGTTAAGCGACATTTTTAAGTTGCGTTAATAATTCAAATTCTTTGATGGTTAAATTTCCTAATGCCGAGTGTCTTCGATTTTTGTTGTA
>JBJTOK010000068.1:0-2539 GCA_046074525.1 Flavobacteriales bacterium | reverse complement strand
CGTGATTGGAGGGTAGCAGAGTTCATGCCTTTCAGTTCGCCTCTTATCGTGAAAGCTAAATCTATTCCTTGTATCTGATGCTTACCTATTTCTATTCGCGCCTTGGCGCCGTGCATGTAGAAAATATTCTTACTCTCCTGATTCCACAGGACATTGTCCTGAGAAGTATAGGTACGTTTCAATCGGTTCAGTTCATCGTACTCGTATTTGCTGTAAAACTGATCTTGTTTATTTGGCTGGTAAGAAACTATATTTACAAGGCCGGTAAATAAATCATAATCATAGTTTAGTGTTTTGAATCTCTGCGCCGAGCTGGAGAGATCTTTATGATCCTGGATAAATGTTTCTACTAATCCATGCTCGTTGTAGCCATAGAAATAGGCCATGCTGCTGTTGAGCTGGATCGTAGATGGTGCTCCCTGGTGTGCTGTGAGGTCCTCACCTGGATTACCTTCGTAGTATTCCACCGCCGTGATGCGGTTACGGGTATGTTGTAAACCTTTATTTTTTCCGTAAGCAGTGAACTCATTCTTTGCAGCCAGATAATCACTATTAAAATTCTCACTGGTGTTTTGATCAATCACCGGAACATCATAGTAGATTTTTGTTACTTCCTTTTTCTCTGTGAGCTGCAACCAGCCTTGGTAGGTTTTAATGCCGGTAGTGGCGGTTTCCTTAGCGATGTTGTCGTTCATTGCATAGGACGAGGAAACAGATACTTCGCCTGTTTCTACTATACGCCCACGGCTGTCGAAGTTAGTGAAGCTGTATCTTATTCTATTTTCATTATCTGCTTCTGCCTGATTGGAGTTCTGGCTCACAATTAATCGTCCCAGATTATCATAAAAGAATTTGCTCTCTCCCTGATCGGTGGTGCTGCTCCTCCTCACTTCGCCCAAACTGTTATAAGTAAACTTGTTTACCTGCGCCACCAAATGCTGGTCTTCCAAATATACCGGACCGTCGTTCACACTGCTGGTATTGACATTGGTGTTTCGGAAAGCCTGCACCTGAGCGATCTTCGTTGGACTTAGCAATCGCACTCCTTCAGGATAAACTGTGGCTATCATGTTGCCCACCAAATCATAATAATATAAAGTGTACTGGTATTCGTTGTGCGTGTACTTTAAAGTGAGGTTTTCACCAATGCCGCTGCCACTTAAACACTGCTTGTCGTATTCCATTTTGAAACGGTTCAGCTCGGCTTCCAGCTTACGGTTCCATTCTGCTCTCGCATCCCACTCGGCACGAACTTCTGCTTCCTTGTAGCAATCGAATTTCCCGCAGCCGTCCATCAGTTCTGGTGCTACAGAACCTGTGGTAGAGAATAAAAGCGCATCATAGTTTTTTGTATGGATGTTTTGTAACCACAGTCGGATATCGGTGGTGTCGTAAACCGTTTCAAAATTCACTTTTGTAATGACGCCTGAATTCTCCACCGTTACTTTTGGATACAACTTCTTGTAGCGGTTGAAAATTCTTTGCACTATCGCGTCACTGCCTCCGCTGTTGTCATTTACTGTGGTGCCGTTTATGGTCACACTCTCTCCAAATACCGCCGGAGCATTTGTGTTGTACTTAGCCCTCCACTCCTCATTGCGCATCGAGAGTAATTCAGATGCAAAACAAAGTGGCACTTCTCTTTGCGGCGCAGTGCAGTTCACTACCTCCAAAGAGGACGCATTTGCAGTAGCTGACCCATTGTAGTTTGAATAGGTATTGAAAGTATTGTAGCCATATACTTTTTTACCATTGATCCTGAATTTGATTTTAAAGGCCGTTGCACTGCAATTCCAATGTGGATTATTATTCGTTGGGTCCCATTCAAAATCAACCTCAGGGTAATTTTCAAGGATATAATCATAAATCAACTGCTTGGTTTGTGCATCGCTGGTAGCCGCAGACAACTCTGAGGATGGAACACTCACTACCGTTACTGCCTTTTCATCAGAACTTTCATTGAGGCGTTTATTTCCTATCTTAATCTCAAATCCACTATCCTTATACAATTCCATTACAGAGGTTTCCAATCCATCACACATCGAGAAACTCACCTGCTCACAGCACTCCATCCTATATCGCACCGGAATATCTTTCACCTCTGTGACACTGCTTCCTGATGGTGTAAACAGGGCATCACCTGATTCATTCACCACATCAAATAACAGGAAAGGATAAATGCTCATGTTCGATTGCGCTGTGGTACTTAACCTCACCACATTAAGTAGTGGATCATATACCGCTGTAAAACCTGTTGTACCTGAATGTGCATTGATTTCTGCTACAAAGCTGCGCGCCGGAGCCTCACAGCCCATACCTGCAAGAGAAGATCCATCCCAATCGGCTATCTTTATTTTATCGCCTGAGGACACAGTGCTCATGTTAAGCGATGCATAAGTGTTGTTGTAAAAATTATAGGCTTCACTCTGTTTGATGATGTACACATCAAAATCCCTGTTCCAATCATTTTTATGTGATGCATCACAAAAATCAATTTCATAATATTTTGTGCTGCTGCATTCCTGTTGCGGGTTTTCAG
>JBJTOK010000067.1:0-107041 GCA_046074525.1 Flavobacteriales bacterium | reverse complement strand
TTAAGCCCGTGGATTTCACCTCTGACGCACAGAACAGCCTACGCACCCTTTACACCCAGTAACTCCGGACAACGCTCGGATCCTACGTATTACCGCGGCTGCTGGCACGGAGTTAGCCGATGCTTATTCATATGGTACCGTCAAATGGGTACACGTAATCAGGTTTCTTCCCATATAAAAGAAGTTTACAACTACTAGAGCCTTCATCCTTCACGCGGGATGGCTGGTTCAGGCTTGCGCCCATTGACCAATATTCCTCACTGCTGCCTCCCGTAGGAGTCTGGTCCGTGTCTCAGTACCAGTGTGGGGGTTCACCCTCTCAGGCCCCCTACCGATCGTCGCCTTGGTGAGCCGTTACCTCACCAACTAGCTAATCGGACGCATGCCTATCTCTAACCACCGGAGTTTTAATTACAAAACCATGTGATCTCGTAATACTATGGGGCGTTAATCCAAATTTCTTTGGGCTATTCCCCAGTTAGAGGCAAGTTACATACGTGTTACGCACCCGTGCGCCGGTCGCCAGCATTGTATTACTACAACCTGTTGCCCCTCGACTTGCATGTGTTAGGCCTCCCGCTAGCGTTCATCCTGAGCCAGGATCAAACTCTTCATTGTAGATATAATCTATTTAATTTTGTCTAGTAGATTATTACTTATCGTCGAATAAATTCGACTCGGGTATATGTTTCAATTTCCTTCAATATTTCAAAGAACTTTATCTATATTTTCTGACCTTTCGGCCCGATAGATTCAAAGTATTTTAAGAACGTTTTCCCTTAATTGGGGTGGCAAAGATAGTGAGGTTTTTTATACTTCCAAATTTTTTTCGAAAAATTTTCAAACTTTTTTTTTCAGACCTTTCGAAATCTATCTCTTTGTTTCACCCTTTTAAAGAACTCCCCGTCAAATCGGGAGGGCAAATGTAGTGCATAGTTTCTATTTTCAAAAAAAAAGGAGAAAAAAATTTCACTAAAAATGCTAAACCACTGATTTTGAACGAGGAAATTTTTTCTCAGGGTGTAGAAGAAGATACTGAGACTATCTTTCCATTGATATATTTATAGTCATTCAGTGCAAAATGAACGATGTATTTGGCCATTTCTGAAGGATTGATATTGGCTACATAGCCTGGAAAAGCAGCAGCTAGCATCTCTGTATTTACTGCGCCCAGTGCAAGACAGTTCACTTTTACACCTTCTTCTTTCAATTCTTCAGCGAGACATTCTGTTAATCCGGCAATAGCTGCTTTGCTCGAACTATACGCTGATAACCCCGGAAACTTCGATGATCCCTGCACTCCCCCAATACTTCCAATATTGACTATGTGCGCGATTTCGGAGGAAACTATATTAGACAGCAGGGTTTGTATTACCAGGAAAGGGGCGAAAACATTGGTAGAATAAACATCCTGCAATTGCTTTGCATTAATCTCCATAAAAGGCGCGTTAACCAAAGAACCCGCATTATTAATTAATATATCAATCGTTTTTTCTCCGATAACAGATTTCAATTCTGAGGTATCCAACCTATTCAAATCCATTGCCAGCACTGTGATTTCAGAAGACCCCAATGATTTACACTCTTCTTTAAGTCGGTTCAACTTCTCTTTACTTCTGCTGATTACATATATATGAGAAGCGTTATTTCTTACAAATTCTTTTACCACATCGTAGCCAATTCCGCTACTGGCGCCTGTTACAACAACATTCATTTTATTACATTTTATTTCCTGAATTGAGAAAGAATTGCTTTTGTTTGTTCCGACAACACCAATTCTCCACTAATGGCGGCACGTTCAGGCAAGAGTTTCACCCAATGATCCGTTCCTTCCCACAACATTTCCTTTATTTTATTCATTGCATCGGGAGAAGATCCCGATAAATTCTTCAATAAAGCTGATAATTCAGCATCAAGCTCTTCCTCTTTTTCAAACATTGCCGAATACAATCCTTTATCAAAAGCCCATTGCGCGCTTTGCCACTGAGCAGAATTAACGCTTAAAGAAGAAAATGCACTTACTCCGATTTTTCTTTCAACGGCCGGACCGATAACAAATGGACCAATGCCTATAGTCAGCTCGCTTAATTTTACTGATGCAGTTGCCAACGCAAAACTATAATCTGCCGCCGCCACTATCCCTACTCCGCCACCAATAGCCCTGCCTTGTACTTTAATGACAACAAATTTCGGACAAGCTCTCATCGCCAGTATCACTTTGGCAAAGCCAGAGAAAAAAGTCTTTCCGGTTTCTTTATCGTTAATCGACAGCAATTCATCAAAGGATGCACCTGCACAAAAAGTTTTATCACCTTCAGAAAGCAGCAGAATCACTTTAACTTCCTTATCGGCACCAAAATCACTGATGGCTTTCGCCAGCTGATTCAACAAAACACCTGGAAGAGAATTGCTCTTAGGATGAGCAAAAATTATTTTCCCGATTCCATTTTCAATTGAAGTAGTCACTTTCCCTTCCATAACTAATTATTTTGCTCCAATATATAAATAAAACAAGTACTCCGGAGCAAAGGCTTAAGTTTAAGCCTGCTCCGGAGCACACAGAGTAATAAATATAAAAGCTTATCTTTTTTGCTGATTCTGCAGCTCCTCAAGTTTTTTCTGAAAACGAGATTTTGTAACCGGTTTCTTCTTATGTTCCTCAATCTTGGCCATGATAGCCTCTTCATTCACGAAGTATTTCTTAATCGCAACAGTTTGTCCGATAGTAATTACGTTCGCAAGGAAATAGTAGAAAGTTAAACCTGAAGCAACATTGTTAAAGAAAAAGAGCATCAAAATAGGCATAATGTTCATCATAATCTTCATTTGCTTCTGAATAGCCTGTTGCATTTCACCTCCACCACTTGCAGAAGCACTCGGCGTCATCTGCTGTGTAAAACGTGTATAGAAAAACAGCGACACCGCCATCAGGATGGTAAACAAACTAATGTGGTTACCGTAAGCCCAGATTTCAAAATCACCAGGGAAATCATAAATAGAATCGTAAGCCGATAAATCCTCTGCCCAAAGGAAAGGTTCCTGGCGCAACTCCATCAAGGTTGGGAACAAGCGGAACAAGGCATACAAGATTGGCATCTGAAGCAATGCCGGTATACAGCCCGCCATCGGATTAACACCTGTCTTTCTGTAAAGCTCCATCGTAGCCTGCTGCTTTTTCAGCGGATCGGCATTTTTATTCGCTTCATTGAGTTTATCCAGTTCAGGCTTGATCACCCTCATCTTCGCTGAGGACAGGTAATTTTTATAGGTAATCGGGAAAAGTACCATTTTGATTACCAGCGTAAGCAGGATAATGATCAATCCTGCAGCAATGCCCCAGCTGTCAAACAGCTGCACTATTGGATACATGAAGTATTCATTCACCCATCCAAAAATTCCCCACCCCAAATTCACCTCATCTTCCAAATTCACCCCATACTCTTCCAACTGATCAAAGTTGTTCGGACCGAAGTAAAAAGAATATTTGTTGCTCGTAAGTCCGGCACTTACCAAAGGAATTGGCAACTCCGCACGCAAACGCTTTACATAGGTGGTATCATCTTCGTTAAAATATGCGGAAACTTTCCCGCCCTTGAAAACATCTTTCTCAGAGAAAATAGCTGAAGAGAAAAACTGTTGTTTCAGCGAAACCCATTTCACATTGAAATCAAGTGGTTCCGTTTCATCGCTCAAACCTTCGGTGATATAATCATCCTCATCTTCATCCTGATTGTAATAGAAAACGGTAGCCACCTTTCTCTCCTCAGAAATAATTTTCTCCTGATTTGGCGTGTATTGCTCCCACTCGAAAGTCAGCCCTTTATCCGTCCCTGAAATATCTCTTTCCAATCCCGCAAGATTCACATTGAAATCGATTTTGTAATTGTTACCCGGAATCACATATTCCAATTCAATGAATTTATTAGGATTGTCGGCAGCCAAAAGTTTAAAAGAGATAGCTTTACTTTCCTTGCCTTTAACAGTAAAGTTCCCCGAAGAAGGCACAAAGTAAAAATCCCTTGTATTGAGTTTTTTACCAACGTGATTAAAGTTGATCTGGTAATAGGAAGAATCTTTAATGAAGAGATTCAACGGCTTGCCATCAATGTGGAAAGCATCATACTCTTTCAATTCTACTTTAGAGATATAACCGCCTTTTGGAGAGAAGGTGATTTTCATTTTCTCATTCTCCACTACTATTTCCTTAGCATTCCCTTCGGTTGCTTTATAGAAAAGTCCGAAATCCTTTTTCAATCCCTCCTGAATAATAAGCTTCGCAATAGAATCTTTTGCGAGAGAATCCACACCCGACAATGTCACTGGTTTTTCAGCCGCTTTAGTTTCAGTGGCTGGAGCCGACTTTCTATCTACAGTTTCCGTTTTGGCATTTTTAGGAGCTTCTTCAGCAGTGCTGATACTGTACCATGAAAATCCAACAATTATCAAGCCTATTAAAAGAAAACCTATGATCGTATTTTTATCCATTGTATTTTATTTCACCTTTTAGAAAATTCTATTGCTGCCTTCACAAAACCTAAAAACAAAGGATGCGGATTGGCAACTGTACTCTTGTATTCAGGATGGAATTGCACACCTACAAACCACGGATGGTTCTTGAGTTCAATGATCTCCACCAGATTGTTTTTCGGATTGATACCCGAAGCACTCATTCCCTTTTCCTCAAATTGTTTGAGGTATTTGTTATTGAATTCATAACGGTGACGGTGTCTTTCCTGAATCTCTGCTGATTTATAAATCTCAAAGGCTTTAGTGCCTTTTTTTATCTTGCAAGGGTAGGTTCCCAAACGCATGGTCCCACCTTTCTTGGTGATACTCTTTTGCTCTTCCATCAATCCAATTACAGGATGTTTTGTTTTTGGATCCTGCTCAGTAGAACTTGCTCCTTTCAGCTTCAGTACATTTTGAGCGAACTCCACAACAGCACATTGCATACCCAGACAAACACCGAGGAAAGGAATTTTGTTTTCACGGGCATAACGCACAGCGGTCAATTTCCCTTGTAAACCTCTTTCACCAAATCCTGGTGCAACGAGAATACCGTTCAGGTGACCAAGTAATTCATCTTTGGTATCTGCATCCACATCTTCTGAATGAATCCATTCCAGCTCTACCTTGCAATCGTTGGCAGCACCGGCATGAATAAAGGACTCAGCTATGGATTTATAAGAATCTTTCAGCTCAACATATTTCCCTACCAATCCGATGGTCACCTTCTTCTTAGGGTTTTTCAATTTTTTCAAGAACTCCTTCCATTCTTTCATTTCAGGCGACTTCCCTACTTTGAGTCCGAATTTCTGCAATACCACTGCATCCAGCTTTTCTTCCATCATCAGCAGAGGAACATCGTAGATAGATTCTGCATCAAGGGAAGCTACCACAGCCTGTGGCTCTACGTTACAGAAAAGCGCTACTTTTCTTCTTACATCAGCAGGAACGTCGTACTCAGCACGACACACCAAAACATCCGGTTGTAAGCCGTATTCCAGCAATTTCTTAACAGAATGCTGAGTAGGTTTTGTTTTTAACTCGCCTGAAGCGGCGAGGTAAGGAATCAGCGTCAAATGCACAACAATGCATCTGTCACCCAGTTCCCACTTGAGCTGACGAACAGCCTCAATATATGGCAATGATTCAATATCACCGACAGTACCTCCAATTTCAGTCAGCACAAAATCCCACTCACCTTGTTTGGCCAGCTCCTGAATTCTAAATTTTATTTCATCAGTAATGTGCGGAATCACCTGTACGGTTTTTCCGAGATAAGCTCCCTGGCGCTCTTTATTGATTACCGATTGGTAAATTTTTCCTGTTGTAACGTTATTGGCCTGTGAAGTTTTAACGTTCAAAAATCTTTCATAGTGACCAAGATCCAGATCGGTTTCGGCACCGTCATCGGTAACAAAACATTCTCCGTGCTCATAGGGATTTAAAGTTCCCGGATCAACATTGATGTATGGATCTAATTTTTGAATTGTGGCGGTATATCCGCGAGCCTGTAGCAATTTAGCTAATGACGCAGCAATAATTCCCTTTCCCAGCGATGAGGTCACCCCTCCTGTTACAAATATATACTTGGTATCCGGCATTGGTTTGAAGCTCTGTTTTTAATAAGCCGGACGCAAAGCTAAGAATATTCACTGGTTATTAAAGAAGATGTGGAAAAATAGTGGAAAGAAATCGGTGATTTAATCTTTATCGAGGGTAAACATCAGCTTCCCGGGTACTAATTGAGGGCGGCCATCCACAATACCATTATCTAAAGCATGAAAGAAAATTCTTTTTTCACCCATTCTCTTGTAAATATAAGATGCGTAATGCGTTAATTTCCCGTCATCCCAATAAAAGCATACTATGTCACAATAAAGCGGTTCTCCGCAATAAATATCTGTATTGAACTCGTATATTTTATTTTCAAATAGTGAATCTCCTTTTGCTACTCCGTTTGCGTCGATATAAAAATCCTTTGTCCTTAAATTCCCTAAACTATCTCTCAATTCAAAGTGACCCGAAAGTGAGATTTTTCTGGTAAAGCTGTAAATGGGACTAGGAAAAGGAAAAGATGCTGCGCTGTGACGAAGCACTCTTTTGTATTTTATTGTTTTTTCCGGATATTCCGCACTGGCCGGAATCAATATGGTCAAGCTCGTGTCTTTTCCATAGTGCCAGGAAAAATAAAGCGGACTCCCAAAATAGAGATAAACATCCTGTAATTCATAGTATTGTAAAGAATCCGGTTTTTTAATCTGCACTTTAAAAATCGGCTGACGGATAGTGTCGTTATACTCTGGCAAAACAATGTAATTACTTGCTTCCGGTCGGGTGAAATGGTCATGCAAACAACTAAATCCCATTGACAATACACCATCCTGAACATCTTTACTGTTAATTCTGAGTCCAAAAGGATCAGTGGGATCAAATGAAGATTTGGAACGGATAGCACTACTTGTTTTCACAAAAGAATTGTAATAGGGTTCGGCAATCCAGATCCCTTCAAGATTTTTGAGTTCCTTTTCCAGGGTATTTCCGAAAAAAGAAAAGCTCATCAGCAAGAATGAAACAAGCAATTTTACTTTCATGCTATCTCAGGATTTTGTAGGCCAGCTCTTTCAATAGCTCACCTTCCGAAGTACTTGGATTATTAACGCCCTTCGATTTAAGATCATATTCATTGAGTAACTCAAAAACCTGACTGATTTTTTTCGGCGGATAATTCTTCGCCGCCAGCTGGTAATCTTTGATAAAGAAGCGGCTCACTTTCATTGTAGCCGCCAGCGTCTCTGGATTTTTATCAGGAGAAAAATGATACACCATCACCTTCAGGAAGAAGCCATGCAAAGTAGAAAGCGTTACTACCAGAGGATTGCTTTTCGGGTTAGCAGCGAAATAATGCACAATTCGCATTACTTTTTCCACATCCTTGCTGCCCAAAGCATTGTTGAGTTCAAAAATATTGTAATCCTTGCTGATCCCTACGTTTTTCTCAATCACCTCGGGCGTAATTTGTGAACCGGCCGGCAGTAAAATGCACAACTTATCCACCTCATTGGTGATTTTCGACAATTCATTGCCGAGGAATTCACTCAACAACACCGAAGCTTTCGGAGCGATTTTAAAATCCTTCCCTTCCACGTACCTCACAATCCATTCGGGAATCTGGTTGTCGTACAGCTTTTTCGATTCAAAGAGAACTCCGGTCTTATCAATGACTTTGGAAATCGTTTTGCGCTTATCCAGTGTTTTCCCTTTATAGCAAAACACCAACACTGTTGTAGCCTGCGGTTGTTTAAGATACAATTCCAGAGGTTCAAAGTTTCGTATATCCTGGGCTTCACGAACAATAATAAGCTGGCGATCGCCCATCATGGGAAACTGCTTGGCAAGGTTAATTACGTTTTGCAGATCAACATCCTTGCCGTAAAACACCGATTGATTGAAGGCCCTATCCTCTTCGGGAATAAGGTTTTCTTCAATGAAATCGGAAATATAATCGATGTAATAAGCTTCGTCGCCGGAGAGGAAATAAATAGGTTTTACTTCCTTTTTCTTTATCTCGCGGATAATGTTTTCAAACGACACTGTAAAAGATCTTAGTATTCCAGCAGCACGTCGATACGCGTATTGTCCGCTTTGCCTTTTTTGCTTTTGGTATCATTTGTCAATGGCTGCGAATTACCTGCCCCCTCAATCTTGATTCTTTCAAAAGGAACACCCTGAGCGACAAACTTTGTTCGCACATAATCGGCCAGTTTTCTGGATTGTGCTTCACAAACCTTAGCATCGCTATCACCATAATAATGTCCGGTAATCTTGATTTTCAGGTAAGCCTCTTTCTTCAGTTTCTCAATATCCTTAGCCATGATTGCTCTCGATTTAGGTCCGAATTTTAGCGAATCCATGGTTTCTGTGAAGATGAGGTGTTCAACTTCGAAAATTTCTCTATTGGCAGGAGCAGCAACCTCGGTCGTAGTATTCCCGATTGCATTTTCCTGTTGCACTCTTTCCATAACAGCTGTGAATGGAAATTCTCTGGTATCAGCCGGAGTTTGAACAGAATCCTTAAACATTTTGAATCCAGGCGTAGCAGCTTCAACATAATATTTCTGTCCGGCCAGCATGTTGTAGGCAAAAGCACCCTTATCATTAGCTGCTACACGTGATACATTGCTACTGTCGGCATTACGGATAAATACTTCCGAAGCCACTGGCTTACCAGCGTTGTCAGCAATATTCCCCTTCAACAACACCACTTTTTTGCTTTCGCCTGTCATCACATCATAGTTCGCGAGATTGATCTGGTAGATATCCAAATCCGTACGATTAGGATTGGTTTGCGAGGTATAATAAGCCTTACTGCCATCGAAAGACATCACGAAATGACGCTCATCACGGAAGGTATTGATAGGATAACCCAGGTTAACCGGCTTTGACCATGCGCCATTTTCATAAGTAGTTTTGAAGATATCATAGCCCCCCATATTATCATCATGACCGGAAGAAGCAAAAAACAAAGTCTTGCTATCAGGATGAATAAACAATCCGATTTCATCCTGCGGCGTATTCACTACCGATCCGATATTGAATGGCGCTGTCCAGGTGCTGTCATCCTTCTTCTCCATCATGAAAATATCGGTATTACCAAAGTTCTTGTGGAGCACATCGTTTCTTTCGCTGATGAAAAACACTTTTTTGCCATCGGCAGAAACACAGGCTCCCGCCTCAAAATAGTCGGTATTCATGAAAGGCACCTGCTTGGCCGCCCCCCACTGTCCGTTTGCTTCTTTTGCAGAAACATATAAATCTCCGGAACCAGTGTGATAATTAGCTTCCTGAATATTCCTGTAAAGGAAAATGTTCATCCCATCAGGAGAAACACTGGTATTGGCATCATGACCACTTGTATTAATGGCTCCTTCAAGCATTGCTGCCTGCGACCATTTTTTACCGTCCCATGTTGAGCTGTAGATATCCTGGTAATAGTTTCCATCTGTTACATTCTCAGATCCCTTTCCTCCGGCACGTGCTGATGTAAACACAAGCGTTTTTCCATCGGCTGTAACGTTTGGCAAACCATCGGAATAAGATGTATTGATAGCATCACCCATATTGCTGATAGTAGCATTGACAGGACTTTCCACCGCCTTCAAAGCGAAGTTCACCTGATTGATGTACAAATCAACATTGGTATACTTGAGATCGGCAGCTTTTGCACTTTCCTTGAATTTAGCAAAGAGCTCAGCTGCCTTTTTGTAGTTACCGGTTTTCTGCATTGCTTGTCCGTAACGGAAAAGATACATAGCTTCAAGCGACGCACTTTTTGCTTCTGCTGCTTGCAAATGCGGAACAGCTTTGGCTACCTGACCTTGCAACAAATAGGTTGCTCCCATTTTATAATTGAGGAAAGCATCGTCTTTATGTTCGTTGTAAACCGCAGTATAAAACTCTTGTGCAGTAGCATAATCCTCACTATTTCCACTCACCTGAGCCTTACGCAACACTAGTTTTTCGCCGAGGGAATAATCCCCTTTCCAGTATGTGGCGCACGACGCCAGCAAAACCGTAGAAACAACAGCAATTCCTTTAGCTAAGTACCTTTTTTGCATGCCTAATTTATTTTAAGTGCGGGAAACAAAAATATAAAAATTCACAACTTATTGTAACAATTACCCCGAAAGTTAAGGATGTAAGATAATTAAAATCACAACAAATGTCAGCTCACACCAAAAAATTTTACCTTTAATGCCTAATTACAAGAACAATGGACTTATCACAACTTACCGCAATATCGCCCGTCGACGGGCGATACAGAAGAATCACCAAGGATCTCGCAGCCTATTTTTCCGAATATGCCCTCATCAGGTACAGAGTACTGGTGGAAATTGAATATTTCATCGCCCTATGTGAATTACCTCTTCCCCAACTCAATAAAATTGATAAAAAAATATATCCGGCACTGAAAAAGATTTACACTTCTTTTTCTATTGAAGATGCTCAGGCTATCAAGGAGATTGAAAAAACCACGAATCATGATGTGAAGGCTGTTGAATATTTCATCAAGGAGAAATTTGATGGACTGGGACTCGCGGAGTACAAAGAATTCATCCATTTCGGACTTACCTCACAGGATATCAACAACACGGCAATTCCCCTGTCATTGAAAGATGCGTTGAATACCTCTTATTATCCGCTGCTCGATGACAACATCAAAAAACTGAAAGAACAGGCTGCAAGCTGGAGAAATGTGACCTTACTAGCACGTACTCATGGACAAGCGGCCTCTCCTACCTTACTCGGAAAAGAAATTTATGTTTATGTAGAGCGTATTGAAGCGCAAGCAAAGCAACTTAGAGCTGTGCCTTTCAGCGCTAAATTCGGCGGTGCCACAGGAAATTTCAACGCGCATAAAATTGCCTATCCTGAAATCGACTGGATTGCATTCTCCAATAATTTCGTGAATAATGTCCTCGGACTCCATCGTTCGCAAACCACTACGCAGATTGAGCATTACGACAATATAGCAGCACTTTTTGATGCCCTCAAAAGGATCAATACCATTTTCGTTGATATCAACCGCGACTTCTGGAGTTATATCTCCACTGATTATTTCAAGCAACAATTGAAAGAAGGTGAAGTAGGCTCTTCAGCGATGCCTCATAAAGTAAATCCTATCGACTTCGAAAACTCCGAAGGAAACCTGGGTATTGCCAACAGCGGCTTTGAATTTATGGCAGCAAAGCTGCCTGTTTCCCGCTTGCAGCGTGATTTAACCGATAGCACTGTACTTAGAAACATTGGAGTTCCATTGGCTCATACGGTTATTGCTTTCGCTTCTACCTTGAAAGGACTTAATAAACTACTGATCAACGAAGACAAAATAAAAAATGACCTCGAAGACAACTGGGCGGTAATTGCCGAAGCCATTCAAACTGTGCTGAGAAAAGAAGGTTATCCTAAACCATACGAGGCCCTGAAAGGACTTACACGAAAAAACGAAAAAACCACGCAGGCCTCTATTGCGGCGTTTATTGACACCTTAAATATTTCCGAAGAATTGAAAGCACAACTGAAGAAAATCAGTCCGCACAACTACGTGGGCTACAACGCCAATGAGTTAATATAACTGGCATACATTTTAAATGAAACTCACAAAAAAACCATAAAATGAAAACAAAAATCACTTTATTTTCCCTGGCAACCGCCACAATCCTAGCTTCCTGCGGTGGAGAACAAGCTCCTGAAGCAGCAACTACCACTGCAAAAGACAGTATCCCTCAAGTAAGCACCCCAACAATCACTGTAGACACCTTTAAAGTAGAAACTGGTGCAAGTGAAGTGAAATGGACCGGCACCAAGCCAAATGGCAAAGGTCATAACGGATTCATTCGCATTAAAGAAGGTTGGTTCGGACTCTCTGAAGGCAAGTTGATCAATGGAGACATTTCGATAGATATGCAACAGATACACAACCTCGATTTGAAAGATGAAAAGGACAAAGCTAAACTTGTAGATCACCTGAAATCAAAAGATTTCTTTGAGGCCGAAACTTATCCAACTGCGCGATTTGTAATTACTTCGGCTACGGATTCAACTGTCACAGGAGATCTAACAATCAAGAGCACTACCAACTCAGTGACCTTCCCTTACTCCATCAAAGAAATGGGAGATTTGCTTGTAGTGGAATCCAAGAAGTTCTCCATCGACAGAACTAAATGGGGAGTGGTTTACAACTCAGGAACCATTGAAGGGATGGCGAAAGACAAACTGATTAATGATTTAATGGAGTTGCAGGTTTCTTTGACTGCGAATAAGTAAGCTATACGTTATCGATATGAAATCCCCGACTTTCCAGTCGGGGATTTTTTTGTACTTCCGTCATTGCCAGAAACCTTCGAGCACGGAAATCTCTAGCAATGACACAATGATGGTTATTCTTCCAACAAATTTAAAAACAAAAAAGCTCCGGATTTCTCCGGAGCTTTTTATGCTTTAGAAAGCAAATCTTAATTCTTCAAAGAATCAACAACAGCTTTGAATGCTTCAGGGTGGTTAGCAGCTAAGTCAGCGAGTGACTTTCTGTTCAACTCCAATCCTTTTGCATTGAATTTACCCATGAATTCAGAGTAAGACATGCCGTGTTCACGAACACCAGCGTTAATACGCTGAATCCAGATTGCTCTGAAACTTCTTTTCTTTTGTTTACGACCGGAATAGGCATACACCATCCCTTTTTCCACTGCGTTCTTCGCAACGGTCCATACGTTTTTTGCTCTGCCGAAGTAGCCTTTGGCATACTTCAACACCTTTTTCTTTCTGGCTTTCGCCGCTACCGAGTTGGTTGATCTAGGCATAATAATTAGTTTTTTGACGGTCAGCGTCCGTTACACACGGAACTTGTAGGCTGAACATCGGGTTAAACAGTACCTGGAAACTTATTTTCCAATGGTTAAAATCAACTTGATGTTGCCTTCGTCGCCTGGGCTAACGTAACCGGCATGTGTCAGGTTTCTCTTTCTCTTTTTTGCTTTTTTAGTCAGGATATGACTTTTATAAGCATGTTTTCTTTTGATCTTTCCTGTTCCTGTTACAGAGAATCTCTTCTTTGCAGAGGATTTGGTTTTCATTTTTGGCATAACACTTACTTTATATAAATCTTCAATCAACTACTTTTTTTAGGAGTGATCATTACGATCATCTTCTTTCCTTCGAGCTGCGGCATGCTTTCCACCTTGCCCCACTCTTCCAGTTCCTGTACAAACTTCAACAGCAAAATCTCTCCTCTTTCCTTGTACACGATAGCTCTTCCTTTAAAGAACACATAGGCTTTTACCTTTGCACCATCCTGCAGGAATCCTATAGCGTGTTTCAACTTGAAGTTGAAATCGTGCTCATCGGTATTCGGTCCAAAACGGATCTCCTTAATGACAACGTTTTGCGTTTTCTTCTTGATCTCCTTCTGTTTCTTCTTTTGCTGGTATAAGAACTTCTTATAATCTGTTATTTTACAAACCGGTGGTTCTGCATTAGGTGAAATCTCCACCAAATCCAGCTCCATGCTTTTTGCCAGTTCTACCGCTGCTCTAACAGAGAGAACCGACGATTCAATACCTTCTCCTACAACCCTTACCTCACGACCGGTAATCTCTTCGTTGATACGGTGAGGATTTTTCTTAAAAACCCTTCCGCCTCTTTCTCTTCTTGGAAATGTTCCGCCGGGTTTGTTAGCACCCCCGCTTGGCCTGTTATAATTGTTATTATATCCTCCTGGTTTATTCATCTAGTATTCTAATGCTTTATTTATTTCTTCTTTTACTATGTTAATAAACTGCTCCACTTTCATTTTCCCTAAATCTTCCCCTCCATGCTTCCTCACTGCAACGACTCCTTCTGCTATCTCTTTCTCTCCGAGGACCAGCATATACGGGACTTTCTGCATTTCAGTGTCCCTGATTTTCTTGCCCATCGTTTCATTACGGTCGTCAACGAATCCGCGAATATCGGAATTATTTAGCAAACTCAAAAGCTTTTGAGAATCAGCGTTGTATTTTTCGCTCAAAGGCAAAATAGCCACCTGGGTCGGAGTGAGCCACAGCGGGAAATTCCCGGCGCAGTGTTCAATAAGAATGGCAATGAATCTTTCCAGCGACCCGAAAGGCGCTCGATGAATCATTACCGGACGGTGACGCTTGTCGTCGCTGCCCACATATTCCAGCTCAAAACGCTCCGGCAGGTTGTAATCCACCTGAATGGTTCCCAGCTGCCATTTACGACCGATAACATCCTTCACCATGAAATCCAGCTTCGGACCGTAGAAAGCGGCTTCACCATATTCGGTAACGGTTTTCAATCCCTTTTTAGCCGACGATTCAATGATAGCATTTTCCGCAGCTTCCCAGTTTTCGTTGGTACCGATGTATTTGGAACGGTCTTCCTGATCGCGCAGGGAAATCTGGGCGGTATATTCGCTAAAACCAAATACCTTGAATACATATTGAACAAGGTCGATTACCTTTTCAAATTCTTCATTGAGCTGATCCTGGCGACAGAAAATATGCGCGTCATCCTGAGTAAAGCCACGAACTCGGGTTAAGCCATGCAACTCGCCGCTTTGCTCGTAACGGTAAACAGTACCAAACTCTGCAAAACGAACCGGCATATCCTTATATGAACGCGGCTTGCTTTTGTAAATCTCACAGTGGTGAGGGCAGTTCATCGGTTTAAGGAAAAACTGCTCGCCTTCCTGCGGTGTTTCTATTGGCTGGAAAGAATCCTTTCCATATTTTTCGTAGTGACCTGAAGTTTTGTACAATTCAACATTCCCGATGTGTGGAGTAACCACACCCAGGTACCCGGCCTGAGCCTGCGCTTTTTTGAGGAAGTTGGTGAGACGATCTCGTAAATCGGCACCTTTCGGCAGCCACAGCGGTAAACCCTGCCCCACCTTTTGTGAAAAAGTAAAGAGCTCCATTTCTTTCCCCAGCTTGCGGTGATCCCGTTTTTTCGCTTCCTCCAGCATGGTGAGGTAATCAGTCAATTCCTTTTGTTTCGGGAAAGTAATGGCATACAAACGCGTCAATTGCTTGCGCTTTTCGTCGCCGCGCCAGTAAGCACCGGCAACACTCATCACCTTGGCGGCCTTTATAAATGAAGTATCAGGAATATGCGGTCCGCGACACAAATCAGTAAAATTACCCTGGGTGTAAAAAGTGATTTCACCGTCGGGTAAATTCTCCAAAAGCTCCAGCTTGTACTCATCGCCTTTGTCTTTGAAATACGCAATAGCATCAGACTTGGATACTTCTTTGCGCTTGTATTCGCTTTTGCCACGGGCCAGCTCCAGCATCTTATCTTCTATCTTCTTAAAATCGGCATCAGTAATGGTTTTACCCCCGAGGTCGATATCGTAATAAAATCCGTTTTCAATGGCCGGACCGATACCGAATTTGGTTCCGGGATAAAGTGCCTCAATCGCCTCAGCCAGTAAGTGCGCTGAAGAGTGCCACAGGGTAGATTTCCCGTCGGCATCATTCCATGTATTTAAAACAATGGATGCATCCCCCGTTATCGTTCGCGACAAATCCTGAACTTCTCCGTTCACTTTTATCGACAAACAATTTCTTGCCAAACCTTCTGAAATACTTTTGGCAATGTCCATTCCGCTAACCCCTTCAGGATACTCGCGAACAGAACCATCGGGCAATGTAATCTTGATCATAAATTTTAATAAGGGGCGTAAAAATAAGAAAAAGATTGAGCAAGTGTCACTTTTTGAATTTTTCACATTATGGAAAATAAAGCAAGTTTGTATGAAAAGAATCTTCCTCACCTTTTTGATTGCAAAATGCACAGTGCTTCCAGCAATCACACCCAATGAAATTGCAGCACAGAAACCGGAGTCAGTAAGCGAATACGCCGCTTCCGACCAGTTTAAAACACTGAAACTTCCGATGACTTATGCAAAAGCGCTCATCATGAATGCGAGCGACAAAACCATTTTGATGAACAATGAAATCGTACAAATTGACCTCGTTTACAGTCGGTTTAAAGTCTCCTCTACTTTCGACCAACGCGAGCTGAATGAAAAAAGGATCGCTGAACTTTTGGAAATTCTCCCCGAACTCAAAACCAAAATTGTTATCTGGAAACTGGTGGAGCAAACCAAGGGAGACACCAGAAATGAAGCCTACAAGCTCTATCACGGCTTTGTGATTCATTACCACAAAAAAATCGATTACAAATCGCTGGATGCCACACTCAAAAACTATCAGGTGCCATTTGTTTCCTACACCATCGACAACCAGAAAGACGACACACTCACTTACGACAGAAGTGGCTCCAGGCTTTATTTCACGGCCAACAGCGGCACATACAAAAACGGTCAGACTGTGAAAGGAAAAATCGTGATCATGTACCGTGAATTCAGAAACCAGGTCGATATTCTTTTCTCTGGAATTCCTATGACTACCGAAAAAGACGGCGAGAAAGTCAATTTCAATTCAGGTGGAATGTTTGAAATGAAAGGCTTTAAAAACGGTGTGGAAATCGTCCTCTCAAAAGCAATCAAAGTAGATTTTATTGCCACCAATATGATTCCCGGAATGAATTACTATAACCTCGGCAGCGGCGGCGGAAACAGTCAGTGGAACTTCGATAAAAATCTTGTCCCTGCTAACGCCAAAAGCAAAAAAGTAAATTACAAACAAACACTGGTAACCAAACACTATACAAGAAAATACGAGTTGGAAAAAGAGGAAAAAATAAAACTCCACGTTCCCAACTTCGTCACCATTACATCAAGAAATTTCAAATGGGGCTATTCTCGGGTTGTTTCTGATACTGTTGATGAAGACAAGGCCTCCAATGCAAGGCTAAACAATCAGAACATGATTGCCGGGCTCAGCTCGCCGAACTTTGGGGTTTACAATTGTGATCAGACTTACAGAATGACCAATCCCGTTACCATCAAGGCTAAATTCGTTGAAAAAGGAAGCAAGAAAAACATCACCCAGCAATATTTATTGTATGTCATGGACTTGAATTACAACGGCGCTTTTAATTTTTCTCCGCAAGAATTTTCCTGTGCCAGCAAAGGCAAAAACGTATTGGTATTGTTTACCGAACAGGGGAAAATTTATGTCCTTTCTGAAATGGAGTTTAAAAAGATGAATATCAAAAGCAATGGAAATTACACTTTCCAGATGACCGACATGAGCAGCAAAATCAAGTCGGGCGACGATCTCAAGAAATACTTAAAGATTTAATATACCCTCCGCCCCGTTCATCCAGCGGGGCGGTTTCATTTTATGAATGTTAATTTCAATTATGTTCATTATTCCGGTACTTTAAATAGTTACTTTTATGCCTCAGAATAATGAACATGAAAAAAGCACGCACACCGCTCATCATAATTTTTATCATTGGCGCACTGGTCTTTATCAAGATCAAATTCCTCAGTAATGACAACGTTCCCAAGGGAATGCCTCCATCAGCAAAAGGCAAGCCTTCATTGGTTTCGGGATATATTGTAAAAAATGAAGACATCGATAATAAAATCTTCATCACAGGCACTATCCTTTCCAACGAAGAAGTAGTGCTGATGCCTGAAATGGCCGGAAAAGTAACTTCCATTTCTTTTAAGGAAGGCAGTATAGTGAACAAGGGACAACTACTGGTGAAAATCAACGATGCCGACTTACAGGCCCAGCTCAAAAAAGCAAAACTGCAAGAGAAACTCATCACCGAAAAAGAAGAAAGACAAAAAAAATTATTTGATATCAACGGCATCAGCAAAGAGGAATATGATGCCACGCAAACGCTGCTCAGTTCTTATAAAGCTGATATAGAAGTACTGGAAGCACAAATCGCCAAAACCGAAATCCGAGCGCCTTTCACAGGCACGATAGGTATCAAAAAAATCAGTGAGGGAAGTTATGTTACACCCAACACAGCAATTGCTGTGATACAACAAACCAATCCACTAAAAATTGATTTTTCAATTCCCGAAAAATATGCAGCATTAATCAGCAACAACGATGTACTTGAGTTTAGCACCGAAGGCAGCGACAACACATACAAAGCCAATGTTTCGGCCATCGAACCTAAAGTAGATATCGCCACCCGCACCATTCAAATGAGAGCATTGACCGACAATCACTCAGGAAAAATTTTCCCGGGTTCCTTCGCCCGTATCCAGCTGTCGCTGGGCCACTCAGAAAAAGGCATACTTATTCCGACAGAAGCACTGATTCCTGTATTGAAAGGTCAGAAAGTTTTCGTGAGCAGAAAGGGTATAGCAGAAGAAGTAATGGTCACTACTGGTGTACGCACTTCTACTAAAATTCAGATTTTGCAAGGATTACAGGAAGGCGACACCCTCATCATATCGGGCATCATGCAGATGAAAAAAGGAAATCCACTCAAATTCATTTCAGTGAAATAAGTATGAGCAGTCTTTCCACCATAAGCATCAAGCGCCCGGTTCTTGCCATCGTGATGAATCTTATTATCATGCTCTTTGGCGTGATAGGCTTCACTTATCTGGGTGTTCGTGAATATCCTTCTATTGATCCTCCCATCATCACGGTGAAAACCAGTTATCCTGGTGCCAATGCAAATATTATAGAAGCCGAAATCACCGAACCACTGGAAAAAGCCATTAACGGTATTGCCGATATTCGCACCATTTCCTCGGCCAGCAATCAGGGATCAAGTGTCATTACCATTGAATTTAATCTCAGCTCCGACCTGGAATCGGCGGCGAATGACGTACGCGACAAAGTGTCGCAAGCGGTGCGCCAACTGCCTAAAGACATTGACGGCGCTCCAGTGGTTTCCAAAGCCGATGCAAATTCCGATGCGATTATCGGAATGACTTTGCAAAGTGATTCGCGCTCTCATCTCGAGTTAAGTGATTTTGCTGAAAACGTTATTGCGCAGCGATTACAAACCATTGATGATGTAAGCACTGTACAAATCTGGGGACAGAAAAAATACGCCATGCGTCTATGGCTCGATCCGCAAAAATTATCGGCCTATGGCCTTACTCCCCTTGATGTCCAGAATGCACTCAGCAAGGAAAATGTGGAACTGCCTTCAGGAAAAATTGCAGGTGACAAAACAGAACTGACGGTGAATGTGAGCGGGCGACTCAAAACTGTAGACGAATTCAACGATCTTATTGTAAAAAAGGACAACAACAATATCGTTCGACTGAAAGATATCGGCTCAGCCATACTCGGACCAGAAAATGAAGAAACCATCCTGCGCGAATCGGGTGTACCAATGATTGGTTTGGGTATTGTACCGCAACCAGGTGCCAACTACATCAACATCGCTGATGAATTTTATAAAAGACTGGAGCAGATAAAGAAGGATTTGCCAAAAGACATTAAGGTAGATATCGCTCTCGACAACACTGAGTTTGTGCGCAGTTCCATTACCGAAGTAGGTGAAACGCTGGTTATCGCAATCATACTAGTGGTGCTGATCATTTATCTTTTCTTCCGCGACTGGCTCATGGCTTTCCGTCCGCTCATTGACATTCCGGTTTCGCTCGTCGCGACTTTCTTCATTATGTACCTCCTGGGCTTTTCCATTAATGTACTTACACTTTTGGCTATTGTACTGGCCACTGGTTTAGTGGTAGATGACGGTATTGTAGTAACCGAAAATATTTTCAAGAAAATAGAAGAAGGACTTTCCCCGATGGAAGCAGCTATCAAGGGCTCTAATGAGATTTTCTTCGCCGTGATTTCCACTTCAATTACGCTCGCCTGTGTTTTTCTCCCCATTATTTTTCTTGAAGGATTTGTAGGCAAACTCTTCCAGGAATTTGGCATCGTGATTGCCAGCGCAGTATTGATTTCAGCTTTTGTATCGCTCACGCTCACACCAATGCTCAATGCGCATTTACTAAGAAAAAGCAATAAAAAATCCAGGCTCTATGAAATGACTGAACCTTTCTTTTTGAAAATGGTAGAGCGTTACAGCTCTTCCCTGAACAACTTCCTAAATAAAAGAGTGTGGGCTCTTGTCATTGTTGGGGTATCGATTGCACTCATTTTTGTTGTAGGTGCTTTACTCCCTTCTGAGTTATCTCCTCTAGAAGACCGCAGCTGGCTTAGGATGCAAGTTACAGCTCCCGAAGGCGCCTCATATGAATACACCGATCAGTTCATGACGAAATTATCCGATTTCGTAAATGATTCCGTACCTGAAAAAAAGGCGATGATTACTGTTACCGCTCCTGGCTTCGCTGGATCAGGTGCAGTAAACACGGGCTTTGTGCGTTTGAAACTCAAAAATCCATCGGAAAGGGAACGCAGTCAGCAGGAAATTGCAGATGCAATCACTAAAGTTGTGCAGCAATTTCCTGAAGCTCGTACCTCTGTGCTACAAGAGCAAACTATTTCAGCCGGTGGCGGACCGCGTGGTACAAAACCTATTCAGTTTGTGATACAGGCACCCAACTTTGAAAAGCTTCAGGAGCAATTGCCAAAGCTGATGGAGGAAGCCGGCAAGGATGCTGTATTGAAAGACATTGAAGTGAATTTGAAATTCAACAAACCTGAATTGAGCATTAGTGCCGACAGAAATAAAGCAAGCATGCTCAATGTTTCTGAAACCGATATTGCGCAAACGCTGCAACTTTCTTTGAGTGCGCAACGCTATGCTTATTTCACGATGAATGGAAAACAATATCAGGTGATCGGCCAGGTAAGCAGGGAAAACAGGGATGAGCCTCTCGACTTAAAATCTATTTATGTGCGCAACAAAACAGGGGAACTCATTCAATTGGACAACCTTGTTAAAGTAGAGGAGCGAAGCAGTCCGCCGCAATTGTACCATTATAACCGCTACCAGTCGGCCACTATTTCAGCAGCACTGGCTCCCGATAAAACCATCGACGAAGGGATAAAAGCCATGCGGGGAATTTCAAAAAAAGTGCTGAACGAATCCTTCACCACCTCGTTAACCGGAACTTCCCGAGATTATGAAGAAAGCTCATCCAGCCTTCTTTTTGCTCTTTTACTTGCTATACTACTGATATACCTTGTTCTCGCAGCTCAATTCGAAAGCTTTATCGATCCTGTCATCATTATGATTACTATCCCTCTGGCGATTTTCTCAGCTATAATTTCATTGTGGTATTTCAACCAAACCATTAATATTTTCAGTCAGATTGGTATCATCATGCTCATTGGTTTAGTTGTTAAAAATGGTATTCTCATTGTTGAATTCGCTAACCAGCTAAAAGAACAAGGAAAAAACAAAGCGGAGGCCATTCGTGAATCTGCGGCGGCCCGTTTACGACCAATATTAATGACCAGTCTGGCCACAGCGCTAGGGGCACTGCCAATTGCAATGGCTTTGGGTGCGGGGGCAAAAAGCAGAATGGGTATGGGAATCGTGGTAGTTGGAGGGATTCTACTGTCACTATCTCTTACTCTATTTGTTGTTCCAGCGATGTATTCCTATTTATCCAAAGAAAAGAAACATGAAAAAATATAAATTTCTACTTCCTCTTCTTCTCCTGGCTTTGGAGTTAAACGCTCAGGATACGCTGACTTTCGAGCAGGCAGTGGAAATTGCACTGAAGAACAATCACTCTATACTCATCTCTAAAAATGATGCAGAAATCAATCGCAACGATATTACTCCGGGCAATGCAGGAATGCTTCCACAAGTCAACATCAATGCCGGTGGAAATTATGCGGTGAACAATACCCTTCAGGATCTGGCCAATGGAACGAGCATCAATAAAAACAATGCCTTATCTACTGGCATTTCCTCGGGAATTGCACTCAACTGGACTATCTTCGATGGCATGAAAATGTTCGCCACTTACGATAAGTTAAAGCAACTGGGCGAAATGGGCGAACTTTCCCTGAAAATGACCATTGAAAGCACTATCAGCGAAATCAGTAAAAATTATTATTCACTGGTGAAACAAGCTCAACTCATCAAGGCGCTGGAAAATGATTTGGAACTCTACCGCGAAAGAGTAAAAATCGCTGAAGCTAAATTCAATATGGGTTCGGCTTCAAAAGTAGATTTGCTGCAGGCTAAAGTGGATATGAACGAATTAACCTCCAACTATCTCCGTCAGAAAAACAGGATGGCCGAACTGAAAGCGGAGCTCAACCATTTGATGGCACGCAGTATTGATACGCCTTTTGAAGTGAGCACAGTGATTTCCACTTCTTACAATCCTTCGCTGGAGGATTTGAAGAAAACCACAATAGAAGAAAATTACGCCTTGCGCTACCAACAGAAAAACATCATGGTGAATGAACTGGCATTAAAAGAAGTGCGTTCGCAGTTGTTTCCAAAACTGGGACTCACCGCCAACTACAACTTCACACAATCGGCCAACCAGGCGGGATTCATTTTGCTTAACCAAAATCTCGGACTCAACACCGGCGTGGTTTTCTCGTGGAATCTTTTCAATGGAGGAAATGATTTCCGACAAATTCAAAACACAAAACTGAGCATCGCCAATTCAAAATTGCTTTACGACGAAAGCAAAATGATCATAGAAACCGAAGTTTTGAAAGCATACAACAATTATAAAAACGCCAAAGAAATCCTTGCCCTTGAAGAAGAAAACTACAGTCTGGCCAAAGAGAATGTGGAAATCGCCCTCGAGCGCTTCAGGCTCGGCAGCAGCTCTTCGCTTGAATTGAAACAAGCACAAAAAAGTTTTGAAGACGCCCAGCTACGACTCGTCACAGCGCGCTACGACACCAAAATAGCCGAAACAGAACTGATGCGCCTGAATGGAACATTGGTGAAATAATCTCCGATTTCTTTTATATTAGATTAAATATTAACTGCTATGCGAATCATCTCCTTTAATGTTAATGGTATCCGCGCCATCGCGGGAAAAGGCTTTGCCGATGCTGTCCACAATCTCAATTGCGATATCCTTTGCCTGCAAGAAACAAAAGCGCAGGACGATCAGGTGCGTGAAGCTCTTGCCGGACTAAGTGATTTTAATATCTACACCAATTCAGCCGAAAAGAAAGGCTATTCCAGTACAGCCATCCTGAGCAAAGTGAAGCCTCTTTCGGTAATTAACGACATGGGCATTCCTGAGCATGACAAGGAAGGTCGCGTCATCACTGCTGAATACGAGCACTTCTATCTCGTTAATGTATATGTTCCCAACTCAAAAAGCGAACTGGAAAGATTGCCCTACCGCCAGCAATGGGACAAGGATTTCCTGGCTTACCTGAAAAAGCTCGAAAGCAAGAAACCAGTGATTGTTTGCGGCGATATGAATGTAGCACACAAAGCCATCGACCTTAAACATCCAAAGCCGAATTACAACAAATCGGCAGGTTATACACAAATTGAAATTGATGGCATGGACAATTATCACGCAGCAGGATTGATCGATAGCTACCGTCATTTCTATCCAGAAAAGATAGAATATACCTGGTGGAGCTATCGCGCCGGAGCCCGCGCCAAGAACGTAGGCTGGAGAATTGATTATTTCCTTGTAAGTCAGTCCTTCCTGCCCAATGTAAAAGACTCATTCATCTTTTGCGATGTGATGGGGTCCGACCACTGTCCGGTAGGCATTGATTTAAAACCCTTTTGATAGGCCAAGGTAAAAACTGCAGCTACACAAAAAATGAAAAAGAGCAAAAAAGCATTACTTATCATTTTCCTTTTTTTTTACCACTGTGGTATTTCCCAATACGGCAAACAAGTTAATTACTACATCGGCGCTGTTTATTCAAAGGATTACAACACTGTAACCCTTAAGGACGATCCGCATATGGCGCTCGACACCAACCTTAGTCTTGGCATGACCGATGCTCAGTACATCCAACTGCGAAGAATCAATGATATCAATATCTGGAGGGAGCATTTCGGATTAAGACTGGGATACAGCATCACTCCCTACGTTTATTTTGAAGCAGGAGCCAATTACAACAGAGGGGGCGTTAAAGTAACCCCCAATAATTTAAGTGATACAATATTGAAAAAGGTGTTTTCCAATCTTCTCGACAAGAGGGAATATACCGTTGAGTACAATACCATTGAGGTACCGCTTACTGTTAGATTAAAACCCAACTTCAATGAAAAGAAATCTCGCTTCTTCCCTATTTTCTCGATGGGTATTGCCTTTGGTTACGCCGTGCACCAACTGTATTACTACAACTATATTGAAAGCGCCAAAGTGCAAAGGAATATTGGCGTTACTGCGCATATAGGATTGGGACTGCGAAAGGAAATCGACAAAACGATGTACTTCGAATTCAACTCTTTTTACCGCAACACACTTATTAATCATTTTGCATACTCCCCTGTACAAAGCTTTTACAACACCCTGGGCTTTGAAGCTACGCTGGGCTGGGTTTTCAAAGGAGAGAAACTGGGGAAATCGAATTTAATTTTATCGTGTAAAGACTTCTCGCAAAAACACCTGAAGCGCTACAACCTTGGCATTCAATATGGAGGTATTTATACTTCGCCGGTCAACAGAGGTGCAGTCAAAGAATTGCTCACGATTTACGGTCACCCGGAAATTGATACATCCAAAGTCAGGTCTTTTACTTCCTCCGTGGATGGCATTGGCGGATTTTCTGTGGGATTGTATGTGGAATGCCGTCTCAATCCTATCTTTTCCCTTGGCTTCACACCGGCGTACTCTCAGCGAGGATTCCAGCTGAATGATCATTTCATTTATAAAGACAGCGCAGCAGCTCCTCTATCAGTCAACAGCATTGTGAAATTCTACTATCTTGATGTTCCTATAGAGTTTATTTTCAGTCCGGTCAACCGACTTAAATTATTTGCCGGTGGCGGCATCTCTGTAATGATGCGCGACAGGATTTACGAGTTCACCTATTCTCCAAAAGGTTATGTAGGCTCACCTGTAGTATTAAACGATATGTCGGGTTTTAACAGAGTACTGACTTTCTTTGGCAAGCCGGCAAGAGATATTATCTGGAACGGATATCTGGGTGCGAGTTATGACATCGACAATCGTTTAGCAGTATCACTGAAAGTGCAATACAGCAGCAATATGATGCCGGCAGAAATTCCCGATTTAAGCATTGGAAATATTTATGGTCAGGCCGCCATCATTATGTATTTGAATAAGTACGGTTTTAAATCGGGAAGCAACAGTTCAAGAAGATGAAGATAAAAATTCCATATAGCGTTCTCTTTGCACTGTGCCTTATGCCTGCGTTTTTATTTGCGCGCGATAAAACTACGGCCACCAACTTTTTTACCATGAATGCCGGAATTTCTTCGAGCTTCATTACAGGTGCCAGTTTTTACCAGCACAATCAATTCATGAAAACTTATGAAGCCGAACTTTTGGGTCTGGGCTACAAAGTTAATTCTTCCATCTTACCTAAAACTACTTTTACCATGGGCATAAAATATGGCGTGCCTTTCAACGATAAAATAATGATTTACACCGGACTCTTCTACACTCCTCGTGGATTTACAGAGAACTTCAGTATTTCAGATAAAAACGGATTAGTGGAAAAATACAAGTTCGAGATGGAGGCAAATTACTGGGATTTGCATTTCGGACTCAAATATAAAAGCGAAAACGGCATTACGCTGGGCATTGGAGGCATGGCAACCTACAATGTAAAAGACATTGTAAAAATTGATCGAACCATTATGAATGGTTCCCAGGAGGTAAAGACATCAGAGGAGAAACTTTTTGTGGAATATTATCTGGTACAGCGCAACATTTTTCCTGCCGCACCCTTCATTAATCTGGGTTTCGAACAAAGGTGGTGGAATATTGAACTAGAAACCAGTTACAGCACTAATATTTTCCTGGCCACCGAAATGGAAATGAACTTTGTGAGCGTTAATCTCAAATCGGGATTTGTATTGCTGTGGGATTAAGGACAAATGTCCTTTTATTTTCCACAAAGAACACTTAGTTTTGCGGCTCAATTTGAGAAACATGCAAACATTAATAGATTTTAAAGAATACATCGCCAGTGTTGAAAGTCGACCAGGCTACACCAAACCAACAGCGTTCGCTTTAGGTATCCGCAGAAGTAAAAACGGCAAAACCCTGGATGTATCTTTCCCAGTAATTAATTTTAATGAATCCTTTGGTACAGCTGCTGTGCTGATTGATATTTTAAAACTTACCGAATTCAAAAACGGTTTTCACACTACTACTCTGGAACACCTGAGTGAAGCCTATTCTCGCTTTGCGGCGTTTCATGACGAACTCGGTCAGCACCCTAATATTTCGACTATCACAGCTTTGATCGATAACTACACCACTTCTAACGGTTATGCCGATATCGACATTATCGTGTATTTCCTTTTCGACAAATCAAAAGCAGTAGAAAGCGCTGAAGAAGCATATTTCAAGCTCCACTGTCTCTCAACAAGAAAAGCAGTTCCGCATTCCCTCAACCTGGAAGGATTGTTTGGAAAACTGATCAACGTAGCCTGGACCAACAAGGGTCCGATGCTCCCTGAAGACACCACCATGCAAGCCATACGTCACTACGGTTCGCATTCACCAATGATAGTTTCCCACGTTGATAAATTCCCATATATGGTGAATTACCATATTCCATCAGGCGTGCGTATTGCAGCCGGAGCGCAGGTGCGTTTGGGGGCTTACCTCGGCGAAGGAACAACGGTGATGCCTTCGGGCTACATTAACTTCAATGCCGGAACAAAAGGCAATGCAATGGTGGAAGGAAGAATTTCTGCAGGTGTTGTTGTAGAGAAAGATTCTGATGTGGGTGGCGGTGCTTCCATCATGGGAACACTTTCAGGAGGCAATAAAGCAGTAATCTCCATTGGAGAAAAATGTTTGCTCGGTGCTAACTCTGGCACGGGAATTTCGTTAGGCTTTGGCTGTACCATCGCTGCAGGTGTATATGTTACTGCAGGATCAAAAGTATGGCTGCTCAACGAAAAAATGGAACCGGTAAATATCAAAAATGAAAAGGTGAAAGAAGGCGAAAACATAGTAAAAGCCAGTGATCTCAGCGGCAAGAACAATTTGCTTTTCATTCAGGATACCCAATCAGGAAAACTCGTTTGCCGTCCAAATCCAAAGACTATTGAATTAAACAGCAGCTTACATAAGAATGACTAATTTAAAAACCATGAATCCGATGAAAACATTAAAATCAATTATCGTTGTTGCCCTGCTTGTTTTGAGCTCAGGCAATGCATTTTCCCAAATGCGAGGTTCCGACACTATTCGCTACAATGATGGAAGTTTCTTTATCGGCAAAGGCTATGTTGGAGGAGTACTCAATGGCTTCGGCACCATGGTTTGGATTACAGGTGAAAAATATATCGGCGACTGGAAAGACTCCAAGCAGAATGGCTTTGGCACAATGATCTGGGCCAACGGTGATGTTTATACCGGGTATTGGGTAAACAACAAAAAAGAAGGAGAAGGAACGATGATCTGGGCTACAGGCGACACTTACACAGGAAGCTGGAAGAATGATCTTAGAACAGGAAAAGGGACAATGGTATGGCATACAAAAGACCTCTATTACGGAGACTGGGTTGAAGGAAGAAAAGAAGGAAAAGGTATGCTGACATGGGCTAACGGTACTTCATATAACGGTCAGTGGAAAAACGATCAACAGGACGGACAGGGCAACATGAGATGGCTCACTGGCGACCACTACGTTGGTGAATGGAAAGCAAATAAGAAGGAAGGCAAAGGAGAAATGAGATGGGCCAACGGCGATCATTATGAAGGTGAATTCAAGAATGGTTTGGTAGACGGAATGGGCACGATGACGTACGGTGCTACAGAAACTGTATATAAAGGCCAGTGGAAAGAGAATAAGTTCGTGAAATAGTCTTCAAAAGATTAAAAACAAAAAAGCCTCTGTCAGTGACAGAGGCTTTTTTGTTTGATCGAATTTCAATTATTTCTTCTTGAAAACCATGATATCGTCTTCGCACTGTAATTTCAATTCTGAATCAGATTTAGAAATAACTGTATAAATTATTGCTGGGCTTCCATTATCAGGAGTTACTGTAATTTTTGTATCACCTTCCAAAACATAGGTCCCTGTATAAGTGGTGGTTCCACCATTCCAGGTTGGATAAGTCATCGTAACTTTGCCTCTATCAGAGTCGGTTTTATCAAAAGTAAAAACAGTTCCTGCAATTGTAGAATTACCATTCACAGTGCTCAACTCCCATGATCCCTGAATATCGGCATTGAGCATAAATTCTTTAGAACAGGATGTAAACATTACTGCTACGGCAGCCATCATAACAAATAAGATTCTTTTCATTGTCGTTTTTTTTTAAGTTTGACCAAATGTAAAAAATGATCAACAACAAAAAAAGCGGGATGTACCCAGTCATGGTCGGAAGAAATTCCGACCATTTTTTTGAGGTTGAGCCGCAATGCTTGCGGCTATGAAATGGATTTCAAGACTACACTTCAGCCGCAATGCTTGCGGCTACCTCAAAAACGGTAAGGTAAATCAGGTTTACCATTGTGGCATCAAGATAAAATAGTCAATTAAAAAGATCTTCCGACCATGACTGGGATGTACCCGCTTTTTTATTCTATGAAGAGATCTTTTTAATACAGTACTCTAAACTTGATGGTGTGCTTAATCGACTTTAACTCTTCAATCAGCTCCTTCTTATAGTTCTTATCAACGTCGGTGATAAGGTAACCAATCTTCTCATCGGTTTTGAGATACTGACCAACGATATTCAATCCTTGTTTTGACAAGATACCATTCACCTTCGCCATAATACCCGGTACGTTCTCGTGAACATGGAGGAAGCGATGTGAACTGCCCTGCTCCTGCAAACGGATGTTAGGGAAGTTAACGCTCTTATAGGTAATGCCTTTGTTTACATAATCAATGATGCGTTGCGGCACAAACTCCGCGATGTTCACCTGCGCTTCCTGTGTGCTTCCCCCAACGTGCGGAGTTAAAATCACATTTGGCAAACCAATCAATTCAGAAACAAAAGCTTCGTCGTTGTTTTTAGGCTCCTTAGGGAAAACATCCACGCCGGCACCAGAGATTTTCCCGCTCTTGAGGTGTTTCACCAATGCAGCGATATCCACAACAAATCCGCGACTCAGGTTAACAAATGCAGCACCATCTTTCATGGCCTTGAATTCCTTGTCTCCAAAAAAGTTCTTGTTCTCAGCACTATCATCAATGTGCAAAGAAACCACATCTGATTTTTTCAATAACTCGTTCAATGTATTGCATTTCTGTGCATTTCCGAGGGCGAGTTTCTCCACTGCATCATAGAAAACCACTTTCATACCGAGGGCCTCCGCCACTACAGACAATTGGGAACCAATGTTTCCGTAACCCACGATACCCAATACTTTCCCTCTTATTTCGTAGCTGCCGGCAGCAGTCTTGTTCCATTTTCCGGAATGCAATTCAGTACTGCGCTCAAACACACGGCGCATCAGCATAATGATTTCGCCAATCGCCAATTCCACTACCGAACGCGTATTGCTGTATGGCGCATTAAACACAACCACACCCTTGTCCTTACAAGCTTCCAGATCGATTTGCTTTGTACCAATACAAAAAGCCCCTACCGACATCAACTTATTCGCATGCTCCAAAACCTTTGCAGTAACATTGGTTTTCGAGCGGATTCCCAGGATATGAACATCTTTTATTTTCTTGCACAACTCCGCTTCATCCAGCGCACCTTTCATCGTTTCAACGGTATAGCCTTCTTCAGTAAAGATGTTAAAAGCATTGGTGTGGATATTTTCCAGCAACAATACTTTAATTCTGTTTTTAGGATAAGAAATCGCCATGGGTAATTTATTTAGATATAAAAATTCTTCAAAGGTGGGAGTGATATGATCGGCCACTTCCAGGATATTTTTTCTTTTGACATTTTCGGTGTAGGCAAAAAACTTCGTTGCTACTCCTTCCTTGCGCGTTACATAATCGCTGTAGCCATCACCTATCATGAACACTGTTCCTTTAAGGTTCATTTTCTTGAGACACTCGATTTTTCCGTTGTGTTTCGACAAAGGATTTTTGGCATCAAAACCAACGATCTTTCCTTCATCAAACTCAAAGGTATTGGCATACACACGCTCCTCAGGAATATTCAGTTCGGCCACAATAGGAACAATAAATTCCTTGAAACCCGCCGACATCACGTAAATATTCGGGGAATGCTCCTTGAAAAAAGCTTTGTTTCTGAAAATAGATTTTGAAATCTGAGCCCTGAGCTTTTTAACCAGTAAAGGCAAGTGCTCTTCACGGGCATTGAGTACTTCCAGTCGCTGACGCAATCCTTCCGTGAAGGAAATAGTTCCATCAATTCCCTGATTGGTAATATCGATAATCTTTTGAATCAGTTCCTCTTTTTTCGGATGACTTTTCAGTGAAATTTCAGCAAGCACGTCCAACGCTTCCACCTGTGTCAGCGTACTATCGAAATCAAAAACGTATTTGCAATTTTCAGGCATAAGTAAAATGAGGTGCGAAGATAATAAATTACTACACAAAAAAAGCCCGGAAAATTCCGGGCTTTATCAACAAGAAATGAGCTTTTAATTCTTAATGACCTTGAAGGTTTGTTTTGCTTCGGTGCCTACTTGCAGGAAGTAAACTCCCGACTGCAATTGCGACATATCGATCGTGGTATATTCATTCACCAGTTTGCCCGCATGTACCTGGCGACCGGTTAAATCAAAAAGGAAAAAAGAAGTTCCGAAATTACTTTTTCCTGATTTGATTGACACCTGATCGCTCACCGGATTAGGATAAATTGATAATGCTGTACTACTTTTTTCGTTAAAACCTGTCGGAGCCTGAACAATAATTTGCGCTTTCATGCCCATAGAAGCATGTGGAGTACAAACATAGTAATGCGTGCCCACTGTTAATTTCGCAGGAAGTATGGTTCCGCCACCTGTTGGTGCAAAGAACCCCCCTGGTAAAGCAGTGCTTCCATTGGCATTCCATGTGCTTTGTGAAACTTCAGTGGCATTGTGCGGACTGCCCAGTGAAAAAGTCACTGAATCACCTTCAGTAATTGTTAGCGTCGCAACGCTGAAAGACGGTCCGCTGGAAACCGTCACTACCCATGTCTTACCAAAAAGCAAGGTCGTCATAAACAACAATGCAAGTGAGAATGTAAATTTCATTTTCATATCTTTTTATTTCGACTTTTCTAAAGCCTGTTTAATATCATTGATCAAATCTTCTACATTTTCCAAACCCGCAGAAATGCGGATCATGCCCGGTTCAATGCCCGCCAGCAGCTGATCGGCCGGAGTCATTTTACCATGCGTGGTTGACGCCGGATGGGAAATGATGGTTCGGGAATCACCCAGGTTGGCCGTCATCGAACAGAACTCCAAAGCATCGAGGAAGCGTTTGCCCCTTTCCAATCCGCCCTTGATGTTGAAAGCCACAATACCTCCACCTAATCTCATCTGCTTTTTAGCAATGGCATAGTGCGGATGCGATTTGAGGAAAGGGTATCTCACCTTTTCAGCATCGGGATGATTTTCCAAAAACCCTGCAATCTTCAGCGCGTTATCCGAATGACGCTCCATACGGATAGACAAGGTTTCCAAGCTCTTCGACAATGTCCAGGCATTGAATGGAGAAATAGCCGGACCCGTACTGCGGCAGAAGGAATACACCTCCTTGATCAATTCTTTTTTGCCCAAAACTATGCCACCCAGCACCCTGCCCTGGCCGTCGAGATATTTGGTGGCACTGTGCACCACGATATCCGCACCAAAATCGATAGGTTTTTGCGATGCCGGCGTTGCAAAACAGTTGTCAACATTGAGCAACAATTTGTGCTCTTTCGCGAACTTACCCAGCCATTCCAGATCGAGGATATCCACCCCCGGATTGGTTGGGGTTTCCACAAAAATCATTTTAGTATTCGGCTTGATGTGCTTGTGCCAGTTGGCAGTATCTTTCAGTTCCACCAAGGTATGCGTAATGCCGAAGCGTGTCATCACCTTGCTGAGCAAAGTATGTGTTGCACCAAAAATGGATCGGCACACCAAAATATCATCGCCCGTTTTGAGCAAAGCCGCAAAGCTGGCAAAAATCGCCGCCATACCCGAAGCCGTTGGAAAACCCGCCTCGGCATGCTCCAGAGCACACATCTTGGCCACAAATTCATCGGCATTCGGATTAGAGAATCTGGTGTAAATATTAATATCGATTTCGTCGGCAAAGGCAGCACGCATCTGCTCGGCGTCATCATATATAAAGCTGGATGTAAGGTACAAAGGCACACTGTGCTCACGGTTGTGGCTGCGCTGGGCCTGTATTCTTATCGCTTTGGTTTCGTCTTTTTTATCTTCAAATGACATTATTGTACAATTTCGTTATTCACTATGACCTGATACTCGAGTGCAGCGCCGGATAGCCTAAGGATTTCCGATACCGAACAATACTTCTCTATCGACAGGTCGACAGCTCTTTTTGCTTTTTGCGGATCAACACCACCCTCAAAAATAAACTTCATGAGGATATATTCAAATATTTTCGGTTCGGGTTCGTCCCTCCTTTTCGCCGCCACCTCAATATTGAAAGCGTTGAATTCCTGTCGCTGTTTTTTCAGGATGTTGCACACATCAATGCCGCTGCAACCACCCAATCCCATAATGATCATTTGCATTGGGCGCACACCTTTGTCTGTACCGCCTATATCAGGCGAAGCATCCATGTGCACCGATTTTCCATCTTCGCTGAAAGCAACAAAATGGAAAGGTTCCGACTGTTTTGTTAATTTTATTTTCACGTCCCAAATATCACTATTTTTGCGCCATGAGCGAAGAAAAAAAAGAAAATAAATTTTTGCAGAACATCCTGCAAAACCTGAAAGCAAAAAACCACGGCCTTGTACTAAAAGCCCTTCAGGACGCCAAGCAAAGAGGCACTATCCACGTGCTTCCGGGCGTGATTGAGGCTTTGTTACAAAGCGACGACGATCTCGTTTACGAAGAAGCAAAATCCATTCTTTTTGAATTGAAAGTGGGCAAAGCTGGCGAAGTGCTGGTGGATTATTTACAAAAAGACAGCTCGGCCGGTCACCGCGATGTTTTGGTATCAGCCCTGTGGCAATCTTCTGCAGCCTGTGAAGAATATTTGACCTTCCTTGTAGAGCTGGCCTGCAATGAAAACTATATGACAACCCTTGAAGTACTCACAGTGATTGAAAACTTAGAGGGCGAGCTCAATGATGATGAAGTAACAGAATGCATCTCAGCGCTTAACGACTGCATTGAAAACGGAGGTGATGAAGAGAAGATGAAGTTGTTGTCGAGTATGGTAGAGGTATTGGAAAATCTAAGATCTTAATTTCTTGCGCATGCTTCCCTCTTGGCTGAGGGAAGCACTCGCAAGAAAATCATTTTATCACCGTCACGTGTCCGATTTTTGAAATCTTCTTCTTTGCATCTTTCTCCCTGTACGTGATTTTCCAAACGTATACATCCGCCTGCACCTGCTTTCCATGATAAACTCCATCCCAGCCTACATTGAAATTATCAGAAGTGAAAATCAATTCACCCCAGCGATTGAAAATATTCAACTCATAGCCATCCGGATCAAGGCCTGAGATTACAGGCATAAACACTTCATTTATTCCACCAGAACCGGGAGTGAACGCATTAGGGACAAAGAAAGCAGAAACACCTTCCACATAAATTCTTCTGCAGGTATCGGCCACACAATTGTATTCATTGGCAGCACTTAAACACACCAGATAATGACCGCTGTCGGGATACGTATATACAGGATCACTGACCGTAGAACTATCATTGTTGCCGAAAGTCCATTTGTACGACACTGCATTCACCGACAAATTGGTAAAATACACCGTAGGATCCAGGGCACTCAGCTGCTGCGGAGAATAATCAAATGCAGCCGAAGGATGATTTTTCATTGAGAAACTCAATGATTCAGAAACAGAAGCTGAACAACCACTGGCATCATTCACCACTAAGTTTACAGAGTGATTGCCTGAAGTAAAAAGTCGTGAAGGCAGCATTTCTGCGATAGAATCAACACCGTCAAAAACCCATTTCACTTCATAAGGCGCCTCTGCATTGGTGAGCGGAGAAAATGAAGCTTCTATTTTCTCGCAATCAACAAGCGTATCCATCAATATATTTACAGTTGGAGAAGGTTGTAAAGTAAGGTCGGCACTCACTTCACAGTTGAATTTATCTTTTACTGTCAAAGTGTACTTTGTTTTAGACAAAGGAATCAGCACGGGATTCAAAATATTGTTATTGCTGATGGAAGGATCATTGTTCCACTTCGTTGAATAAGGTGGTGTACCACCTGAAACAATGCCATTCATCTGAACAGAACCATCCACACAAATGACATCAGTAGAAAAAGGAAGCAATGTTACCTGAAGCTCATCGGGAGCAGCGAGTGTAAAGTTCATAATATCGATACACTGATTCTGATCGGTAACGGTAACCTGATAACTGCCGTCGCAGAGGCCGCTGGCGGTGGAATCGGAAGAAGCGGTCGAAGTCCAGGTGTACGTATACGGTCGCTTACCATTTTGCGCTACCACCATTGCCACCCCATCACATTTACCAAAACAACTTGGTTCGGTTTGTCCGCTGGAAGTGATTTGCACACCACCAGTATTTTTCACTTTTACTGAATCGGTTTTTGAGCAACCCTTATTATCTGTGATAGTGCATGCATACCAACCTGCACCTAAATTGAGCGCAGTGGCAGAATTTTGATTTGCTGCACGCGCATCCCACAGAAAAGCATAAGGAGCCTCTCCTCCCGACAGCACGGTAATAGCAGCACTTCCGTCATTAGCGGAACAAGTGGATGATGTAAAAGAAATGGAATCTGTTATTTCCTCCGGCTCAAAAACAGTAATGGTATCACTGGCCGGACAGGCATTGTTATCTTTGACAAATATGGTGTAAGACTGGGCGGACAAATCAATAAATGTTGCTGCCGACTGGTAATTCACGTCATCAATACTGTAAGATAAAGTCCCTACTCCGCCTGTTACAATTGCTGTAATGCTTCCATCATTTGCATTAGCGCATGTAACATCCGTTTTGGTTATAGAAATTTGCAACAACTGTTGTCCGCTCAAAGTCACTTTTCTTTTAACAACGCAGTTGCTGGCGTCTTTTGTTACGACATAATAAACACCTGTATCCAGATCAGTAAAAACCGGAGTGCCCACAAACGTAATTCCATTGTCTACAGAATACTGGTAAGGCAGTGTTCCATTGCTGGCCGAAATAATGATTTTGCCGTTTTTAGCTACACCGCAAGTGATGTTGGTGAGTGAAACACTATCCACCTTCATAGGACAGCAGCTGTTCACTGTTACTTTAGCAATGACAGAAGAAGTATCCTGCATCGGACACATTAATCCGGGTACTTTTCCCGATCGCATGATGATCCTGAAAAAATAGGTTCCCGGACCACTAGGAGTATAGGTCACGCTTAGCGAATCCGAAGCGGTATGCACATCATACAAAGTATGCCATACCACACTGTCAGTGGAATACTGGTAATACATGGAAGATTCCATTAGCGGACAGAGATCCGCGTCAACATGGATATCAATTGGATCGCTATCACAAGGTCCCACCACGGCAGTAATGTTTTTTATAGTATCAGGCGCCAGTAGCTTGTAAACAATCAAGGTATCTTCCGGCAAATCCCAGCAAGTGCCATCAGTGAAATTGACTGTGCGTTGAGCGTGATCGGGACCTGTACCAGGAGAGTTGTACATCATGTAATGACGCATTTTCCGGCCGCAGGTATCTTTCACAAAAACACTGAAAAAAGGAATATCACCCTGCACAGTAGCATCGAAATGACCAACACTATCGAGAGTAGCAATCCAGTGTTCATCAATAACGGGAAACAACATTTGATCTAAGGACATTGCAGGCGGCTGACCACTCCATACATTTTTGTCGTAAACGGCCCTGGCAGCCTGTGCATCTGCCAATGCCTGATAAGCCAGAACTTCATTTGACCAGGTATTGGCCGTAAAATCATACGAACCTTGTCGCGCCATAAAAGAACTCATGTCCCTGTTAATGGCATCGACATTGGTTCCCAGCCATAATGAAGAACCTGTAATAGGCATAATGCTCGCGCGATGAATAGCTACCGCTGTGTTGGGTTGAGTTGGATCGTAATAAGTAGCATAATTGTAACCATCTTCCGATACGATACCAGCATGCGTACTTGGGAAATCGGGAGCAAACTCTCCCCCTATACAACCTACATCATCATAATCGAACCAATACTGCCGGCCAGCTTCACTTTCGGTAACATAGAGCATTGCGCCCATATCGCGCATTGGATAATTGTCGGTAACATCTCCCCACATCATCGCACCTGTAGCAAACAAAACCGATTCGCTCACTGCCTCCTGGGCTTCGGCATAATTGGCGAACCATGAATGCCCGGCATAAGGATCAAAGTAGCGCAAATACGGGAAGCGCGGCGTATTACCAACTGGCGTACTCATGTCGCGCTGCCAGTCGTTGATATTACGCACCATCAAATCCACCATAGGTTTGTATTCATTTACCCAATTAAGATTTCCGGAACGGATTTGCTCAAACTTGGCCACCATGCCGCAAGCATAAATGAGATAGGAAACCACAAAATGATAATCGTACATCCCCGCGTAAGCATTGAAGGAATTGGGGAAAGTGGTCATGAAATTCACTTCCGGACTATAACCTGTTGCGATATTATCACCAGTGGGAGAAGTTAGAAAATCCTCTATCACCATTTTGGCGTGGTCGAGAAGATTGTCGCGTAAATCAGGACGATTAATCTGATGCGCGATTTCTGCCGCCTGCGTCCAAATAGCTACTGACCGGAAATAATTGTAATCATCGTAATTCGCGGTTTTGTATGCATCATATTGAGAAAAAGCGAAAAGGCCATTCACCAGGTTTACGATCTGTGCTTCATTGAAACGCTTGGCAGCTTTAGCCAGTTCAGGCACAGAACCATAATAAGTCATCACATTATTAAATACATTTCCTGCAATCACTTTGGCTTCTCCCCGCGGACCCCAGTAGGATAATTTTGTGGTATCGGCTTTCGCTTCGGGAGAATACAAATACTGATGACGAAACAAAACCTGCATGGTTCCTACATTTGTGCGACCATCCAGCGGAGTTGTAGTAACACTAAAGTTATTTGTAACCCTCGCTTTTTTCGGTTCATACTGATAAGTAAATCGGGTATCGGTAATTTTACAATAGCCGTGAGGCTCATAAATCTGCAGCGTTCGCATGCTTCCATCAGGCATGACAGAAAAGGAAAAGGTTCCGGCACCCGGCAGTTTGATTTTGAGAGGCGAAATAACATCATCTGCATTCCAGGCCGAGATAGGTTTGTAAACGTTGTCATTAGAAGCAATTAATGTTCCGGCAGGAAAATAAAAAGCATAAAAACCTTCAGGGCGTGTACCTTTTTTGGGACCGTTTTTAATAGTCGTTCCCGTTGGATACATATTAAACAATAAAGCATTGTTGAGTTTACCCACAATTTTAAACTGACTCTCTTCATTGTTCGGATTGAAAACAACGGTGGCTGGGGTGCCTGAAACATCTACGAAAACAAAAGGATTACCTTTAGCGGCAGTAGTAAACACTTTTGTAGCTCCATAATTCTGTTCAAATTTAACATGCCAGTCGCCATAATCGGCAATCACATTTTGTGTTGATGAAGGATTTCCATCAAGTCCCATATTCATATCATAGGCTTTTCCGCCAACACTAGTAATCCTGGCATTACCACCTGAAGTATGTACAGTAAGATCTTCGGATTGCTGCTCTATAGTACGATAACCAAATTGCATCCCTTTTTCATATACATTCATCATCAAAGGCAAAGGATACATGGGCTTGGAATTCACCATATCACCGCCGGTCTGTCTTCCATATTGCACATTCCAGAAAGCCGAATTCCACCAGTTATGCGTTTGGAAAGGTCCGGGATAAGTGGCACCTTTTCTAGCAAATAATTCGTTACCAAAACCAATCTGACCATAATTGATCGGATCACCTGTTGGCTCAGTAAGATTATAACTTCCTGCTTTTCCGCCCGGAAAAACTTCCTGGCCATTGACCGTGGAAATCAAGCAAAGCAGTAGGGAAATAGCAAAAAGATGTATTCCAACTTCACGCACTTCACTTCTATATGCTTTATTTTTCATAGGCATTAAGGGTTTTAACAGGAACACAAAAGCAGTTAATTATTGTACTTATTACACTAATATAAACCCCAAAGCAAGGAAATCAAAATTGATTTTTGCAAAAAGTGTCATTTACACAATAAGTTACCTCCTGAAATCACACCTCAGATTTATACTATAAGAAAGGAGAAATGTTTGGCTTTATAAAAGGACCTATGGCCCTAATACTTATTCAAATCGATGATCTTTACGTCGGGATCGTAGGCACTGAAGTAACCAAAGCCATTCATCACATTGGTGGGAATATTCACCGGCTCATGAAAAAACTGGCCGAACAAATCACCAGTACCACTTTGGGCACTTAAAAATTCAAAATGTCCCTCAGTGATATTGGCAAAAGTAACCCCTATGGTATCTGTAGGAGAAACTCCTGGAACAGTAGTAGTAATTTCTATATGATTATTATTGTATACCAAATCCGTAATCAGTTGCGATTGTAATAACTGGTTCTCCCCTACATCAAAAGGAACCGTATTGACATCGAGATTGGCGAGGCCCGATTGCTGACTCGCTTTGTACACATTGAACAAATACCAGTTTTGTCCGGGCAAATCGGTAAACCTGAATTTCAGCGACACGGTGGAATCGCTTTTCCCTACTGCATAAATAGTATCAATCTGCACTGCAGGCAACATCTCTGTTTCAGCAGAAATGGATTCATTCAATTTAGGATCATACACTCTTAAAGTATAATGCTGATAAGGAATCTGCAGAGTCTTCGCACTGACATACACCCCCGGAATGGTATCTACCCCGAAAAGCGTATCGATAATGCCGCCATAGCTCACAGTAACAAAAGCATCTTTCACAATGATTTTATCAACAAAGCCCGGCGACACCTGTCCGCTACCGTCCACGAAAGTTCCTGCTTCCAAAGCTGAGAAACTGCGGGTAACCAACACCGCCATAACATTGGAAGGAATAATTTGCGAGGCTACCACGAGCTTTGGCGGCTGGGGATTCACATCAATCCCCAGCGGTGTCGGTCGACAAGCAACGATCGCCAACGAGCAAAAAAGCATTATGTAAATCCACTGTTTCATATCCTGAAATTGAAAGAAAAATAAGGTACTATACCAAATAACCCCGGTTGCTGATACACCAGAGAACCATTGGAGGAACGTGCTATTTCCACTAAAAACGGACTCGCACGGTTGTAAACATTATAAATACCAAACACGAGATCATACTTCACTTTTTTATCGGGATCCGACGAACGGGTGGCGCTTAAGTCTAGTCGGTGAGTAGGTGACATTGTTACAGCATTGCGTGAAGTATAAATTGGCAGAATATCCACATTGGTAAGAGACGCGTTGGGCATAAAATACTGTCCGATTTGCGGCGTGAAGCGCGCACCGGTCATATACACCCACACCGCTGAAAACTGCCATCTTGCACTAAGCTGATAGTTCAGCACAATGGATAAATCATGGCGCCTGTCGAATTTAGCGTAGTAGGTTTTACCACCATTCAAACCATCAAAATGACGCGTGGACCACGACAAGGTATAACTCACCCATCCGTTCCATTTGCCGGCAAAACGCTGAAAGAGGAACTCCATACCATAAGCCTCTCCTGTTCCGGTGAGCAATTCTTTTTCAAAATTGTCATTCAGCAATATCTGCGCGCCTTCCTTGTATTCAATCAAATTATTCATTTGCTTGTAATAACCTTCCATCGTCAGCTTACTTCTTATTTTAGGAATCGCCAGTTCAAAGCCTGTAGCGTATTGATCGGAAACCAGGGGTTTCACCATTTTTGTAACAGGATACCATAAATCGGTAGGCAGACTCACGGTGGAACTCGACACCAAATGCATGTACTGGCGCATTCGGGAATAACTCGCTTTGAGAAAAAGATTTTTATTTAATCCGTAACTTCCCGAAAAACGCGGCTCCAGTCCGGCATAAGAAGTAGTTTGTACAAAAGCTCCCGACAGTCGCAAACCAAAATTCAGGTTCAGCTTGTCGTTCACCTTATATTGATCAGAAAGATAAGCCGCATACTCTGTCATGTAAATCGGATCGGGATCACGACTCTTGATAAACTCGGTGATTTCACCGGTGGTACTTATGAAATTAGGCGTGAAGATATGTTCCACCCCAAACACCCCGAATTTCAATGTATGCACATTGCTCTTGTAAAAAGAGTAATCGGCCTTCAATCCCCAGTCGCTGATGGTAGAACGTACTAATATAGAATTACCTCCAAAGGCTCCTTTCACATCATAGCCAAATCGTGTGTGGATAAGGGAATAATTTGCAAAGAGTCGCTGACTGTGTTCGCGGTTGAGTCGTAGAGTTGCCGTAGCATTTAATTGATTAAAGCCAAAACCCGCTACATCTCTGTATTGATCACGCATGTCCTTATCGATATCCAGGATATCATTCCCGAAATAACCACTCAGGTACAAACGGGTTTTCGCATTCAGCTTATAATTGATCTTTCCGTTGATGTCATAGAAATAATATGGCACTGGGAAATTCACCAGTTTCGACAACTGATCGAGATAAGAACGCCTCACCCCAAGCATATAGGAAATCGTATCTTTTTTAATAGGGCCTTCCAAAGTGAGTCGAGAAGAAAGCAAACCAACACTGCCTTCCACCTGATGCTTTTTCATATTGCCATCGTCCATGCGAATATCCACCACCGATGAGAGCCTACCGCCATACTCGGCATCAAACCCACCTTTCACCAGCTTTACATCCTTGAGCGCGTCATTATTGAACACCGAGAAAAATCCGAGTAAATGTCCGGCATTATAAACCGGTGCATCATCCAGGAGAATGAGGTTTTGATCAACACTTCCCCCGCGGATGAACATGCCATTGGTACCCTCTTGTCCGCGCTGCACGCCAGGCATCAGCTGAAGCACTTTCAGCGGATCAGCTTCTCCAGCGCAGGAAGGCAGGGAATTTAATTTTTTAGGATCTATCTTCAGCTGGCTCATGGTTGCGCTGCTGGCCTTCTCCACTTCACTTTTTTTGTTCTTGGTGACTTTTATTTCGCGGTACTGTAAGGAAGAAGGAGTAAGATAGATGTCAATTACTGTATCAGCAGTACTTAGCAACGAGAGAGAAAAAACATCATAACCCTGAAAGGTGACTTGCAAATCGGCAGAATCATTTTTGATGGTGATGGAATAAAAGCCGTAAGCATTACTGAAAGCACTACTTGAACTGCGCTGCTCTGCAACAACAGCACCAATAATACTTTCACGGGTTTTTATATCATAAACATAGCCACTTATCGTGTGTTTGCGGGCAGCACACACACTTGCAAAAAAGAGAAACAGTATGAACAGATTTTTCTTCAACTGCAAGTATCATAAGAAACCATTTCTTTTTTATCCTTTATTCTTCAAGTACGCCATATCCTTTTGCAGCTGCAGCACGGTTTCCGCGAGCTTATCTCTCGATAAATTAGGTTCGGGCAATTGAGAACTGATGTAGTTGGTGAACTTCCAAACTTCCAATACATCTGCTATTGATATTTCATACGGCTGATATTCCGGATTGGTTGAGCATAACAACAATGTTTTTTTATCCTTCACATGATTGTACACTACCTTAAAAACTATGCCTTCATCTTTAGTGATGATAATATAAGGGTAACCCGACTGTATATATTCCCAGTTTTGCACAAACTCTCCTGTGACAAAAGAACCATGTGCCACCGGTGGCATGGAATCACCGCTGATAGGAAAAGTACGATACTTCTTCTGCTTGGAAAGAAAAGGCAGCTGAAAAGTCGGCAATACCTTGATATACTCCGGATCAGAATATCCTGCTGTATAACCCGCCTTCGCGTTAATCGGCACGAGCTCTATATTTTCTTCATTTTTTTCATCTACGGTTGTCGCCAATACACGCAGCTGCCTTCCGGTGATATCGATTTCAAAACCACTTTCAATGTTTTGCAAGCGAAGTTCGGAATAGGTAGCCAAATCTTCTTTCAGAAGAATGTCGACAGGGAAATTGAAGTATTTGGAAATCTTCAACAGCGTATCAAAATTAGGTTCGGCATTGCCTACTTCATAGGCACTCTGACTCGAACGCGTGATACCGATTTGCTCGGCCATTTCCTCCTGTGAGCGCTTTTTGCGCTTGCGGAGAAGCTTTAAGTTGGATGCGAAGAAATTCATTTTGATAAATTTTCAACCAGTAAATTGATTTGTTTTTTACCAAAATAGAAAAGAAAGATGGAAAAAGCAAGTCGACTACTCCTCGTTGTTCAGCTTACTTCTCTTTTTACTGTATAAGAAATACACTATGAAACCAATGGCCATCCATACCAGCAAACGAATCCAGTTCTCCATCCCGAGACCATAAATCATTGCAGAACAAAACAGAATTCCCAATATCGGCACCAATGGAACCAAAGGCGTTTTAAACTTACGCTCAATGTCGGGACGCTTAACTCTCATGATCCACACTCCGGCACAAACCAGAATAAAAGCAAATAAGGTTCCTATACTCGACATATCTCCCACGATGTCTCCCGGAACAAAGCCGGCAAACAAACCAACAAACACAAAGAAAATAAGATTGGATTTATGCGGAGTACGAAATTTAGGATGAAGATCAGAGAAAACCTTAGGAACTAATCCATCGCGACTCATAGAGTAAAATACGCGTGATTGTCCCATCAACAGCACCAGGATCACCGAAGAAAATCCGGCCAGAATCGCTACGGTAATCAACTTGCCCAGCCAGCCATAGCCTGGCATATAGGTTTCTATGGCAAAAGCCACAGAAGCTTCTTTCCCGTTGGTTCGGAAATCTTCTACAGTACCGAGTCCCGATAAAACGTGAGCAAACAGAATATACAATACCGTGCAGATTGCTAAAGATCCCAATATACCGATAGGCATATCGCGCTTAGGATTCTTTGCTTCCTGAGCAGCCGTAGACACCGCATCAAAACCAATAAAAGCGAAAAACACAACACCGGCTGCTCCTAAAATCCCCATAATACCACCAAAATTGTGACTCACGCCATAGGCATCATTGTAAGTAGTTTCAGCAGGGATATAGGGAGTATGGTTTTCCGGACTGATAAAAGACCAGCCAAAAATAATTACCATCAGTACGATAGCTACTTTGGTAATCACTATAAGTCCATTTACAAAAGCCGATTCCTTCATTCCTCTGATTAGCAGGAGCGTAATAGCAAAAACAATAAACAAAGCCGGTACATTCATCATTCCATGCGCAATTTCAAGGCCGTTGGCATCACGCAAAACTTCAAAGGGAGAATGGCTCCACTCATAAGGTATATGCATATTGAAATACCCCAACAATGTATTGAGATATTCACTCCAGGCTATACTTACGGTAGCTGCTCCAATAGCATATTCCAAAATCAAGTCCCAGCCAATGATCCAGGCTACCAGCTCACCCATAGTTGCGTAGCTATAGGTATATGCACTTCCTGAAATAGGTATCATGGAGGCAAATTCAGCATAGCATAAACCTGCGAGGGCACAACCAATACCAGCAATAATAAATCCGATGGTTACAGATGGACCGGCATTGTTGGCAATAGCCGCAGCAGTTCGCACAAACAGTCCGGCCCCAATCACCGCCCCGATGCCCAATGCAATTAATCCGGCAGCACCCAGGGTTCTTTTAAATCCTTTTTCCGAATCATCAGCTTCGGCGATTAATTTATCCAGTGATTTTCTTTTAAAAAGCGAGCTCATGTATTTGCTATTTTTATTGTATAGTATCTCCTTTACCAACGTACAGTGTACAGCGGTATTCGTATTTCGAATTATTCTGTATGGAATCCCTTTTCAGGTTCCCGTATTTGTCGTTGGCGACAATCTTAATTTTCATTTTGTTGGTAGCCGAATAGGTGAACACCGAATCAAACATAGCCAAACAGCTGTAATTAGACTTCAATCCTTCCAGTTCTTCAAAAAACAATTCGTAGTCGCTGTGGGAATTTATGGAGAATGAATCTTTTGACATAGGCAATGAAGCATACACTTTCACTTTAAGTGGCTCCGCCGATTCATTGTGCAAAAGAACCTGGTGTGTGGTCGTTTTCTTGCAGGCAAAAAAGAAAAGCGTGGAGAAAATAAAAATGAAAAGTGTTTTTGTCATGACTCAACTTATATGCGACTAAAACTAATATTATTTTGACACATCTTAAAATGAATATCCAAGAGCGTCATCTACTTAAGCCAAATACTTCCGTCCCTCCTCAATCACCCTGTCAATACCCTTTCCAAGATCATATTCGAAATTGAAAAGATGAACATTATGCTTCGGATCCAATCTATTATTATAGCCTTTCACTGTACCCAAAGAAACTTCAGCTCCTAATTTTCCGGCGATAACATAGGCAAGATTCTTAATAGAAATCCAATGTCCGTTCGACAAATCGAATTCTTCACCTTTCAATAATTTTATGCTGTACAAATTTCTTACACAATCCTCAGCAAAGGTAAACTGACGCTCCTCCTCGCCATTGGTGAGCAATTGAATGTGCTTATTCTTTAAACCGTTCAGCACCATATCAGTGATTACATGTGAACGATCACCTGGATCTTCCCAACCATACACATTCCAAAAGCGGACAATTTTTCCACCCAGCACTCTCGCCCAGTTTTCGCCGAGGAGCTTGGTCACTCCGTATACATTATCAGGAGCGGCCAACTGAGTACTCGCAAAAATGAAAGGGATCTTGGTATCTTCTAAAAACTGGAAAACCTTCAGGCAGATTTGTGTATTGTTTTTAATGATTGGAATGAAATTGCTTTTTTCGGTCAGGAATTTCGACCCTCCCACTTCCCAGGCGAGAAACCAAACAAAATCAACGTCTTTATACTTACTCAGATCATCCTTCCTCAAATCAAAACCATTCAGCAGATCCAAATTAATTACCTCTTCTCCTCTTTTCTCCAGATGAGTACAAAGGTGATGACCTATCATCCCTGAACCACCTAATACTAAATTTTTAATTCTTGACATTGTGCGATTTAATAACGGACTTAAAAGTATAAGAAACTATTGAATTTCCTTACTTATTTCTTTGTCTTTTCCGCTGCCGCTGTTTCCACTTTAAAAAGATGGAGGTGAGTAGAAAACTTCAATTGCCTGTATTGCTTTTTGGTAAGTGTGAATGATACCGTATTGTTACCATCGGGGAAAAGCTTTGTCCATGTTGTTCCGTTATCAACAGAATACAATACCGGAAGTGAAACACCCTTCCATTCGCATTTCAAATTCACCTTTGAACGTTTTTTCTCAGTGGTTACTTTCAGCAAAGGCACTTCTTTACTGCGCAGATATTGATTGAACACCGGCGATAAATCCCTGCCGAGCTTTTGCGACATGTATGTTTCAATCTCTTTGGTGTCCACTGTTTTGTATTTAAAATCGGTGGTAATCCCTTTTATAGTCGCGAACCACAGCGAATCATTATTCACCATATTGCGCATGGTGTGCAGCATCCAAGATCCCTTGGGATAGCGATCAGAACTTCCTTCCCCATTCACATCATACGGACCGATAATAGGCTGATCGTTCTCAATACCGAAGGCCTGTGCCTGTAAGTATTTCAATGCACTTTCATAGCCATAAAACTGCTCCACGTACAAAGCCTCGGTATAAGTGCAAAAACCTTCATGTATCCACATATCCGCCAGATCCTTCACACTAACACTATTGCCCCAATACTCATGTCCGGATTCATGGATAATGATATAATCGAAATCCATTCCCGGCGGATGTCCGCCCAGATAGCCCGGCATATACTTATTCCCATAAGCAATAGCGCCCTGATGTTCCATTCCGAGATAAGGAGTTTCAACCAGAGCATAACCATCTTTCGGGAAAGGATAAGGCCCGAACAATTTTTCGTAAATCGCCAGCATTGGCTTTACCTGCTTAAATTGTTCTTTGGCTTTTTCGAGATTATAAGGCAGCACATAATAATCGCATTTCAGGGTGTCGTTGCCGGAGATATAATCTTCGGAGAAATGAACGTAATCTCCGACATTAAGGGTGACGTTGTAATTGTTGATAGGGTAATTTACTTTCCAGTGAAAAGTTGACATAGGCTTTTTATCAGCGCCAACGCCTTCCACTCCTGTTTCCGATTCGAGCACTCCGTTGGCGATGCATTTGAGTCCGGCAGGAACCGTACAGCTGATACGCATGCTATCCGGTTCATCCGATAAGTGATCTTTGTTCGGCCACCATAAACTCGCACCAATGCCTTCACAAGCCACGCCAAACCACAACTTTCCATTCTTGTCCTTTTTCCAAACAAAGCCACCATCCCATGGCGCTTTTTTCGCCTGTATGGGTGAACCATGGTAATACACCCTTACTTTTTCCTGCATGTCCTTCATGATATAGCCGGGAAAATCGACAAATACAGCATTGAACTCTCTTTTGAAATCCAGCTTGAGGCGATGAAAAATAATGGAATCAATAGTCATCCCTGCAAACAGGTCGATTTGTATTCTATCGGTTTGATATAAAACAGTAAAGGCAATTTCATTATAACCGCTAATGGATTTTGTAGCAGTATCCAACGTAATGTTCAAATGATAAAAATTAACATCGAAGCAGGTACGTTCGGGACGAAGGGAGCCTCTCAATGAATCAGCGCGGGAAGATTGGGCAATAGAAAAGAGGGGGAGGAAAAATAAAAACAGCGATATGGCAATTATTCTCTGCAAATGGACGGAATAAAAAAACATTGTCCCGCCTGTTCAGCGGGACAATGCAATATAAATCATCGAATGATTATTTCTTCAGAAATCCTTTTTCACGGGCTTCCTTGATAACGGCCGCAGGACCTTTCTTATCAATCAGCTTCAACCCGGCAGCTGACACTTTCAATGTCACCCATTTCTGCTCACCCTCGATGAAGAATCTCTTCTCGAAAAGGTTTGGCAAAAATCTTCTTTTTGTTTTATTGTTAGCGTGAGAAACATTGTTCCCAGACATCGCTTTTTTTCCTGTAACCTGACACACTTTAGACATGACTCATTTTTTTAAGGACGCCAAAGATCATATATTTTTTTTAAAGATCAAAACTTTAATAAAAAAGATCTTAGTGTTCAGGTGCATTTTTCCGCATCCTCATGTTCAACAGCTCAATACCAAAGGAAAAAGCAATAGCTACGTAAAGATAATTCTTAGGAAAATGATACTCTAATCCTTCCATTACCAGCATAACGCCAATCATGATAAGAAAAGACAAGGCCAAAACCTGCAATGTAGGTTGCTTGTTAATGAAGTTGGAAACCGGTCCCGAGAAAAACATCATGATGATCATCGACACCACCACTGCCGCAATCATTATCCCCACCTGATCTTGCGCCAGTCCGATAGCTGTTAGAATGGAATCAAAAGAAAAAACAATATCTATCAGTACAATCTGGGTAATGATTTTCGACATTGTATTTCCACCCTTGGCACTTACTTCCTTTTCCTTGTGTGTGACTTTCTCATGAATTTCCAGCGTACTTTTTATCAGGAGGAAAATACCACCGGCGAGGAGAATCAAGCCCTTCAGACTAATCCCTACCATATCTTCTCCCGAAGGATGGTCGGGAAGCGGTAGATAAAAGAGCGGCTCCTTTAAAGTCATTAACTGTGTTATAAACAGCAACAACACGATACGCACCACCAAAGCGAAAGTCAAACCTATCCTTCTGGCCTTGGGCTGATCTTCTTTTGGCAGCTTATTGGCAATAATGGCAATAAAAATAATGTTATCAATTCCCAACACTATCTCCATGAAAGTGAGGGTGGTTACACCTAATAAAACATCAAATACGGTCATCTTACTTTTTTAATAATTCCTTACGCAAAAGGTTGAGTGCTGTTAAGGAAGCTCTCTGAATATTTCTTTCACGATCGTCGCCAAATTTAAAATCTTTTGAGAACATTTCATCTTTTCCTGCAATGGCAATCCAAACTGTCCCAACTGGTTTTTCCTCCGAGCCACCGCCAGGACCGGCAATACCAGAGGTTGCAATTGCAAAATCTGCTCCTGTACTTTCCATAATTCCCCTCGCCATTTGCTCTACCACTTGTCGGCTCACCGCCCCATATTGAGTAAGGTCAACATGGAGTACACCTAAAAAATGCGTTTTAAGTTCGTTCGCATATGAAATAATCCCTCCTTTGTAATAGGCAGAACTACCAGGCACCGAAGTAATTAAATGTCCGATATAACCACCGGTGCAGCTTTCCGCAGTAGCCAGTGTTTTCCCTTGCCTTCCGAGTTCCTGCCCCACTACCTCCTGCAAAACAGCATCACCAAAACCAAAAACATGATCGGGAATACGTTCACAAATCCTGTCTCTATATAAAGAAAGTTCCTTTTCGGTAGCTTCCCCATAACCCGACAAACGCAATCTCAGCTGACCAACGGAAGGCAAATAAGCCAGTTTTATGTAAGCAGGCAGACTGTTCTCTATATCCTCGATTTTCTCCGCCACGTAAGATTCACCTATACCTTGCGTACAAATGGTTTGATGAATAATGTCAGGCAAAGAATAGCGCTGGCGAAGAAAAGGAAGCACCTGTTCCGCTAGCATTGCTTTCATTTCAAAAGGAACGCCGGGCATGGACACAGCTATTTTTCCATCTTTCTCGAAACACATTCCTGAAGCCGTACCATTGACATTCACAAATATCCTGGCTTTGGAAGGCTGCATGGCCTGCTGAATATTGACCTCATTAGGCTCGCGGCCATATTGTTTGAAAATTCTTTTCACATTGTCCAATGATGGCGCATGCATCGCCAACTGATCACCAAAAAAATTGGTCAGCGTGTGTTTCGTGATATCATCTTTTGTAGGCCCCAAACCGCCGGTAATGAACAACAAATCAACCTCTTCCAGTAAAAGCACCAAGGCTTTACGTATAGCTGAAGCATCATCACCGACACTCAGTTTCTTCTCCACCTTTATTCCTGCAAAGTTAAGCTGTCGGGCCATCCATGAAGAGTTGGTATCAATTACCTGCCCAATCAGCAATTCATCACCAATAGTTAAAATAGCTGCTTTCATTAATAGGAAGTTTCTTTATCAAACACCTGCTTGGTGATATTCACCTCATTCTTAAAGTAAAAGGCGCCACCCCAACCATACACAATCATTTTATAGATCAATACCTTACCAGCCTTACTCACCACCACTTTTTTGATGGTTCGGTTGGTTTCTGTAATCAATTCCTCATAAACCCCTTCAGGATAACTTTTCTCCAGCTCTGCGATCTGTTTTCTTATTTTCTCTTTCTCAGCAGGCGTTGCAGCGTCTTTAATTGCCTTTTGGTAAGCCTCCAGTTGTTGGTTAAGATCCTTCATAGAATGCCCGGAACTCTTTTTCAGCGCCTCAGCTTTCTTCTGTTTGTCTTCTTCCTGCTTGGCCAATTGCAACTCCTTGTTGTACTCAGCCTCCTTGTTCTTAATATCGCCCTCCAGCATCTTGATTTCGGCTTTTATCTTTTCTATCGACTGCACGATATTTTGATGCTGAACATTAAGCGGACCATTAAGTGCAACGGTATCCACCTTACCATTCATATTATCCAACTGGAATTGCAGGATATTCAACTCCTGGCGAATCTTATTCAGCTCTTCCTGTTTACCCAGTCTAATCAGGTAATTCTCCTTAGCCTCCAACTTTGTTTCCAAAGCTTTTTTCTCCTGCAAAACAACCTGTGCCGATTTCTTTATTTTTTCGATGCCCACCAAACTATTGACATCATAATTCATTTGCTTTGAAGCTGCATTTTCCCTCACATAAGATTGCAGGATAGCGAGTTCCTTCTCTTTGAGTCGGGCAACATCTTCTTCCAGGGTATTGCGTTGAACAGTCTTTTTAGTGATCTGTTCCTGTATTGGTCGCTGCTTATCTTCAACCGCTACTTTTGCCAATCGGATAGAATCTTCCCTGGCCTTTTGCTTCGCTGCAAGCATTTTTTCCTTTTCAAAAGCCTTGGATTTCTGCAGATCGGCTAACTCTTTGCGCTTCGCTTCTTCTCTGAGCAGAGCTGTTTTCTCCGCCAACTTCTTGTTATTCCTGAGCTCGGCTTCATACTTGAGTTTGGCTTCCTGGGCTTTTTTGGCTTCTTCACTAGCCACTTCCTTGGTAATTTGTTTTTTGGCCTGATTGGCTTTTTGCTGCTCGGCTTGCTTTTTCTGAAGTGCCAGCTGCTGTTCCTTCTGCATTTTCAACAGAGTATACTCATCCTCCAGTTTCTTATTTTCCTTGAATTTCTTATCGGCAAGGGTATCAAAAGCCATTTTGTTTTGAGCGTGTACCTTATCCGCAGCCTGATAAGCCGCTCGGATAGAATCGCGGATAGCCCTTTCTTTTTCAGCCTTTAATACCTCCAGTTCCTGACGGTATTTTTGCGCAGAAATCTCCCTTTCCTTTGCTGCCATCATCTTCTTCATTTTATCAAGCTCCTGCTGCTTTTTCAGCTCCTTCATATCGGCCATCTTTTTAGCATTGGCGATAGCAGCGGCCTTCTCCTGAGCCGATTTTTCCTCCAGTTGTTTGCGCTTGGCTTCCTCATCCCTTAGTGCTATTTCCTTTTGCTCTTTAAGCATGAGTTCAATACGCTCTTCCTCGAGTTGTTTTTTCTCTTTCTCGAATTCAAGATCATTTTCAGCCGACTTGGTTGCCAAAGCCTTCTGCTGCTCTTCAATTTCCTGCTTAACCTTGATCTTGGCTTCTTTCAGCTGATTAGCCCTGGCTTTTTCCTCTTCTGCCTGGCGTTGTTTTTCAGCTATTTTTTTTGCTTTAGCATTGCCAGAGGCTTGTACCTGTTCCTCTTTACTGTTTTTATCCTTGCCGTTTGTGCCTTGTGCTCCAGCCACATCACTGCTATTTCCCTCCTTCTCCAACTGCATCTTTAAATCGCCGAGCAAACGCACTAACTGATCAATCTCTGAGCCCTTCTCCGCGATTTTTCGCTGCACTTTTGAAGCCTCAATAGCGTCATCAACAGTCCCTTTCTCCTTAATTTCATCGGCGCGCTTCTGAAGATCCTCCTTCACCACGTAGCTTTCCTTGAGTTTCGACTCCGTTTGGGCAATGCGCTCTTTTAGCTCCTGAATGCGGAGCTCTTTTTTAGATAATTTCTTATCCTCAGGCTTTTTATTCGCTGCCGCTTTTGACTTTTCAGCAGCTAATGCTTCTTCCTCTTTCTTGATTTTCTCTAGTTCTTTTGCTTTTACTTTTTCGAAGGCCTCGTTGCGCTTTGCCAACTCAAGATCTTCTTTATTCTTCTCCTCCTCCTTCTTAACATCCGCCTTTTTCTCTTCCACAGGTTTTGCTTCCAGCTTAGCTTTCAACTCTTGTTTTTCTTTCTGGAGCCTTGCTTTTTTCTCCTCTACTTCTTTAGCAAAAGCCAACTGCTGCTGCTTTAATTCATCTCGCTTCTGATTACGTTCTATCTGTTTTTGTTTATCTGCCCTCAATTTCCCCAACTTTTCTTCCATACGCATACTATCGCGCACAAGAGCACTCCTGAATTTCGCGCGGGTAATGCTATCGCGGGCCTTCTCAGCATTTATTTTTTCCAATTCAATTTCGGCCTTCCTCAGTTTTTCCGATTTTTCTTCTTTCACCTCCGTTACTGAGGTCTTAGCCAAAGAAGATCTTTCCTCTTCTTTCAATTTTTTCTTCTGCTCGGCCAGCTTGGTTTTATACTCATTTTTCAGGCGTTGCTGCTCCAGCTTTTCCTTCTTGAGGCGAGCCTTTCTTTCAGACGGCAATTCGATTTTATTGATTGCCGACTGCTCTTCCAGCTGACGAAGTTCTTCATCGCTTTTCTTAAGCATTTCCTCCTTCTTGGCCTTGAGTTCCTTAGCCTGTTCCTTGCTCTTCTTCTTAATGACAGCTGCTCGACTCTTTAACTTATTGAGCTCCTCCTCTATCCTTTCTATTTCACGGGACTTTTCTTCCGACTGTTTCTGGAGGATGTTTTTTTCGAGCGTAATGTTAGAACCGCTTAACCCGGATTCGTTGAGTTTGGTAAGATTTTTCTCAAGAAGGGATTTCGCTTCTTTCTCTACAAGCAATTGCTCCTCCAATTCCTTGATCTTACCATCGATATTCTTCAAATCTCTCGCCGAATTCAGCGATGCTTCCTCCGCCTTGCCCTGATCGTGCTTCATCTTTTCCATGCTTTGGGCAATGGAATCTTTCTTGTGCTGCAGGTCCTTCTCTACTTTTTTGCGGTATTCCTCCAGAATTTTCTCCTTTTCGGCCTTTTTAAAACCGCTTATCTTTTTACCGGCAAGATAATCCTTAATGACTTGCTCTTCAAAGGCCGGATCTCTCTTTTTTGAAGCTTCATAATCGCTCACTTTTTGCTTTACCTTCTCTGTCTCCTTGCGCTCCTTCTCTTTCAGCGCTTCCATTTTTGCGGCGAGTTTTTGCTGGCGTTTCTGCTCTTTAGACGCTTTGCTTATATTTTCTTTGGCCTGCTGTGCAATCTTGTCTTTGATCTCCTGCTCTTTTTTGGCATCGCCGTTGGCGGCTTTCTCTTTTTCCAGATCCTTTTGAAACTGTTCTGTTTTCGCTTTTTCGCTTTCAGTATTTTTCAGAGCTTCCTCCTTTGTATCCTTTGCCTTTTTATTACGAGACTTAGCCTGTAACTGCATCCGCTCTTTTTTGGCCGCATTCTTAATTTCAGCCAGTTGCAGAGCCTCCTCTCTTTTTTTCTTGAGAGCCATTTCCTTCTCAGCTTCTTTCTGGGCTTTCAGCTCCTGTTGCTCCTTCTTCTTCCTTTCTTTTTCGAGCTGAAGCTGCTGCTCTTTAGTAAGTTTATCCTGCTGACCAGCTGTTTTCGCGCTCTCTTCCTTTGCCAGCTTCTCGTTCTCCTCCTTCTTTTTATTAATATCGTCCTTCAGCTTCTTTCTCTTTTCTTCATACTTGGCGGCCATGGCATCTTTCTCCTTCTGCTTTTTCTCAGCCTCCATGCGCTTTTCTATTTCCTTACGCAACTTCACATCCTCTTCTGTTTCCTTAAGCTCCTGTTTTTGTTTGTCCTGAGCTTTATCTTTGTTTTCACCGTTTTTCCTGGTGTTGTAAGATTTTTCAGCGTCTTTATTGCCCGAAGCGATATCATCTTTTATCTTTTGTTCTTTCGCTTCGGCCTTCTTCTTCTCGGCTTCTTTTCTGGCTTGCTGTTCCAGCAACTTCCTTTTCTTGGCTTCTTCCTTCTTTGTCTGGGCAGCTTGCTCCTTCAATGCTTTGGCCTCATCCTCCAGCTTCATCGTTTCGGCAGTTTCCTTCTTGATTTGCTCTGCACGCTCTGCCGACTCCAGTGCTTTTTGAAGTTTCTGCGCCTCTTTGGCCTTTTTCTTTTCTTCTAGTTCTTTGGCTTGTTCAGCCTGCAGCTCTAGTTTTCGTTTTTCATATTCAGCCTTCTTCTTATTAGCAGCTTCCTCCTTCTCCAGTTTTTTCTCTTCACTCCCTTCAGCAGCCTCTGCCTTTTCCTGCTTCTTCTCTTCCTGCATCTTTTTTTCCAGTTCCTCCCTGGCTGCTTTCTCCTTGCGCTTTTCTTCTATCTTACGCATTTTAGCCATTTCCCGCTCCTGCTCGGCTTTCAAACGCTCCTCAGCCCTGGAAGAAGCCTCCATGGCTTTTTGCAATTCCACATTCCCGCTTTTCTTAGCCTCTGCCAGCTTCCTTTCAAATTCTTCTTTCTCCTTCAGCGCAAGAGCATCCTTTTCCTTTTGCTCCTGTTCCCTCCTCATCTGTTCTATCTTTTCCTGTTCCGACTGCCCGGCCTTTTGCTCTTCAAACTTCCTGGAAAGCTCTTCTTCCTTCTGCTTGTTTTTGGCTTTGAAGGCTTCTATCTCTCTCTTGCGCTGCATCTCAGCCTTAAGCTCTTGCTGCCTAGCCTTGTACTCCGCTTCTTCTTTCTCGCGTCTTTCCTTTGATTCCAGCTTGAATTTCTGGATTTCGGCCTGTGCCTTTTTCTCTTTCTCCTTATATTCCTGAATCTTGCGATTGACCTCTTCCTGCTCGGCTCTTATTCTGGCTTTTTCCTGCTCTTTCTGACTGCTCTCCTGAATTTTTTTCTTCTCCAGGGCAGCCTTTTTTTCAGCCTCCTCCTTGGCGGCACGGGCAGCTTTCTCCTTTTCTATTTCATCAAGGGCTTTCTGACTCCCTTTTTTGCTGTCGTTGTAATTCTTTTTCTTTTCAGCTTCTTTGGCTGCTTCGGCTTCCAGCTTCGCCTGCTTTTGTTTCAGTTTCTCTTCCTGCGCCTTCAGCTTTTGCCTTTCGGCAGCAGCTTTAGCCTCATTGGCCTGCTCCTTCTTTAAATTTTCCTCCTGCAGATCCTTCATCTTCTGCTGCTTTTGCCTTTCGGCCCCCAGCAGTTTACGTTGCTTTTCCTGCTGGGCGAGTTCACGCTTGATTTGGTCGGCTTTCCTCTTTTCATCTTCTGTAGCCATCTTAGCCTTACGAAGTTCCTCCTCCCGGGCCCTTTTGGCTTCCTCCTGCAATTGTTTTTCCTGCTGTTCGCGCTCCTTTCTTCTTGTTTCCTCAGCTATCTGAGTTTCTTTCTTGATTTGCTTTTGTCGGACTTCATTCGCCCTTTTCTTTTCCTTCAGTTGCTTCTCATACTCCCTGTTTTCCCTTTCACGCTCTTTCTGCTTTCGCTTGGCTTCTTCCTTATATTTTTTCCTGAGCTGAGCTGCGCTTTCACCTGTGCCATTTTGCGCAAATACCTGAAAAGGCATGGTCAGAAAAAGACCCGCGAGCAGAATAATTAATGCTTTATATTTAAAACATTTCAATGGCAACTCCGTAACAATTAAACTTTTAAACACATTTCCAACCGCACTCCTTATCGCATAAGGTAAGCGTTTTACGAAGGCTTGCGAATTTGGTTATACCCCTATTTTAATGCATAAATAATTCTTATCTGACCAGAAATTCACAAGGAAAAAGTTATTTTTATCCACTATAAAAAGTGAAAATCCAAAAACAACTCTTGTGGATTGATTTTTTTTCCTTAATATTGCATTCCCTAAATTTTTGGGAATATAAATTTTATAGCAATGGACATCATTAAAGAGATTACAAAAGAGATCGCACCGGCTGCCAGCTGGACTGATTTTTCTGCAGGTGACACTATAACTGTTTACTACAAAATCATAGAAGGAAACAAAACCAGAACCCAGTTCTTCCAGGGAGTTGTAATCCAAAGAAGAGGTTCAGGCATCACCGAAACTTTCACTATCAGAAAAGTATCAGGAGGTGTTGGTGTTGAAAGAATCTTCCCTGTTTGTGCTCCAACCATTGAAAAAATTGAAATGAACAAGAGAGGTAAAGTAAGAAGAGCTAGATTGTTCTACTTGAGAGACCTCACCGGCAAGAAAGCAAGAATCAAGGAGAGAAGAGCTTCTGTTGCTTCTGCTGAATAAAAAAATATACTTCAGGAAAAACCTTCGGAATATCCGAAGGTTTTTTTATTTCCCGGCTAAGGGACTTTGCTCAGAAATCAAAAACATATACATTTACCCCCACAAAGTACGCGCATAAATTCATAATTTACAGGAATGCATTTTTTCAGAAAAAACCTTCCCCTTCTCCTGAAATCATACTTTATACTTGCACTACTGATTATTAGTGCCTTGGTTGGACTCACGTGCTTTAGTGGATATTTCAACGTTAACTTCGACGAGATTCTTTATCTTAATTATGGCCGCATGTTCAGCGAGGCCAATTCTTTAAAAACTCCCTTTACCGCTAATGAATTATCTTCTCCTGCAGGCGGCTTTGGCTGGTACGGACCATTTTACAATATTATATACGGCTGCGTATTCAAGGTACTGGGCGCAAGTCACAACTCCATGGTTGTTTTCCACTACATCTTGTTTCTGCTCTGCTTTTTGGTAATCAAGTATTTACCACTGAGCACCCTCAAGAGATGGATTTTCGCCTGCGTTTTCATCTCCAGTTATATTGCCGGTCCTTTTGTACTGACTGCCTATCCCGAAACCATTCACCTTTTTCTTTCACTGGTACTGGTGCTTGTCTACTCAAAACTTAACGACAGCAAAAAACTGTTTTTCCTCTACCTCTTCCTGATCTTTTTCTTCTCCTTGATCCGTATCACTTTTATCTTTTGGGTATTTAGCATTCTCTTTCTTAAGGACATCCGTATCTCGCTGTGGATACGTTTTACAATATGCATCGCCTTTGTATTAGGCATATTAGTCTATGCCCGACTTTGCAACACTCCATCTAGTGTTCAGGGATTGAGCGAAGTATATTACGCAAAGGCCGACAGCATCTTTACATCCCTGAAAAACATTCTGAATAATTTCAAAACGAATGTCTACATGTTGTATAACCAATCATCGGGATCGGTAATGCTTTTCCTGGTGCTTATTGGTATCGCTGCCTTCAATCTGCTAACCTTAAACAAAAAAGAAGCATTCCGGTCGAAAAACACCGGATTAATGCTGGTTATTGTGATGACTACATCAGTATTTCTTTTCTTTTACCTAAGCGAATTCTACTATCTTGAAAAACAAACGGGATTCCTCATTCCTCTCTTGATCTACATCATTATTTCTACCCGAAAAAACATTTTATTACTCTTAGTACTGTCTCTCATTGTTTTCCTGCCCTACTCCATGATCCGCTCAGTCAATAATTTCCAGGAGAGGAAAAACTCCTATTATGATGTAGAGAAGGACGCCGATTTATACAAAGAAATGTCGCATATATTTGACGGCGTTCGGGTTAACGCGGAAGAAGAAATATGCGTGTTGCATTTCGAACCCGATTTCGATGTGATAGAGAACTACCTCTATGCCTATATGCCTCTTGAACATAGCGGAAACCCGATTATATACACCTGCCTGGCATACAACAAATCCAAACCGAATGAATTCAACAAGACAGCTATACCGCTTGAAAAAAAATTCGCCACTTTTGGCAGGTATAAAATCAATTATGTTTTGTCGCGGTACCCGCTCAATTTCCCAAATATCAAGTGCGTAAAAACAAATAAATACTACTATTTATACTACTGTCCCGGCTTTCATCTTTGAAACTGGGCATTTTATATCAAAACAAGTCCGCATTAAATAAAAAAAAACTATAATTTAGTCCGCAAATTAACAAACCATGAAGAAAGCCTTAATCACAGGTATTACAGGACAGGACGGCGCTTACCTTGCCGAATTTTTATTGAACAAAGGATATGAAGTACATGGTATCAAACGCCGTTCTTCCCTTTTCAACACCCAAAGGATTGATCACCTTTACAAAGATCTGCACGAAAAAAACGTGCAGCTGATCAACCACTACGGTGATCTTACCGACTCTACAAACATCATCAGAATCATACAGCAGGTGCAGCCAGACGAGATTTACAATCTCGGTGCAATGTCACACGTACACGTAAGTTTTGAAGAGCCGGAATATTCGGCTAACGTTGACGGACTCGGTACCATGAGAATCCTGGAGGCAATTAGAATTCTAGGACTCGAGAAGAAAACCAGATTTTACCAGGCGTCAACTTCTGAACTTTATGGTTTGGTTCAGGAAGTTCCGCAAAAGGAAAGCACCCCTTTCTACCCACGTTCTCCTTATGCAGTAGCAAAATTGTATGGGTACTGGATCACAGTAAACTATCGTGAAGCATACAACATGTATGCCTGCAATGGTATTCTCTTTAACCACGAATCTCCTTTGCGTGGTGAGACTTTCGTAACAAGAAAAATCACCAGAGCCGTGGCAAGAATTGCGCTGGGTTTGCAAAAGAAATTGTTCCTCGGAAACATCGATGCAAAACGCGACTGGGGTCATGCCCAGGATTATATAGAAGCAATGTGGCTCATGCTGCAACAAGATAAACCTGAAGACTTCGTTATCGCTACAGGCGTTACCACTACCATTCGCGACTTCATAAGAATGGCCTTCAAGGAAGTGGGCGTTGAATTGGAGTTCAAAGGTTCAGGTGTTGATGAAAAAGGATATGTCGTTTCTGTTTCCAATCCGGATTTTACCGGAATAGAAGTTGGGCAGGAAGTGATTAACATTGATCCTCGTTATTTCCGTCCGACGGAAGTTGAACTTCTCATCGGCGACCCATCTAAAGCCAAGAAAAAACTGGGCTGGACTCCAAAAAGAGACCTTTCTCAGCTTGTGAAAGAAATGGTGGCTTCCGATGTTAAACTCTTCGAAAGAGATAAAGTATTGAAAGAAGCCGGACACAAGATCAAGAACTGGAGCGAATAGCACATGCAAAAAGACAGCAAAATATACGTGGCCGGGCATCGCGGAATGGTGGGATCGGCATTGGTAAGAAGACTTCAGAAAGACGGATACACAAACATTCTTGTGCGTACTTCCAGCGAACTGGATTTAACCAGCCAGCAGGGAGTAGCTGATTTCTTTGCCAAGGAAAAACCCGACTATGTTTTTTTAGCTGCTGCGCGTGTGGGTGGAATTCATGCTAATGATACTTACAGGGCTGATTTCATTTATCAGAACCTGATGATAGAATGCAATGTCATCCACCAATCTTATGTGAATGGCGTAAAAAAACTACTTTTTCTCGGCTCCTCCTGCATCTATCCTAAAAATGCACCTCAGCCGATTAAGGAAGAGCATTTGCTCACCAGCGTATTGGAACCTACCAATGAGCCTTATGCTATTGCTAAAATAGCCGGACTCAAACTCTGTGAAAATTACAACAGGCAGTATGGCTGTGATTTTATTTCGGCCATGCCTACCAACCTTTACGGTCCGAACGATAACTACGATCTCAACAACTCGCACGTGTTGCCTGCCATCCTCAGGAAATTCTATGAGGCAAAAGAAAAAAATGCTCCTACCGTGGAAATCTGGGGAACCGGAAAACCACGAAGAGAATTCCTTCATGTAGACGACCTGGCTGATGCATGCATGTTTTTGATGGACAACTACAGCGGACTGCAGATAGTGAATGTTGGTTTTGGTTCTGACGTAAGCATTGGCGAACTTGCAGAACTTGTAAAAAACATTTCAGGCTACCAAGGAAAACTTGTCTACAATACCGAAAAACCTGACGGCACCATGAGGAAGCTCATGGACAGCTCTTTCCTGCGTTCTATGGGATGGTCGCCGAAAATCACTTTGGAAGATGGTATCAAAACGGTATACCGCAATGTCTTCATTGATAAAACCGAAACCATTACCTTAAGATAGTCGCTGCTAATGAACGACCTAAAAATAAAGAAGCGACATTCCTGGCAACTTTTCAGCAAACAAGACTTTTATGAATTGCTACAATTCAGGGATCTCTTAATTACCCTGATCAAGCGCGACGTTAACGTGGTATACAAGCAAAGTGTTCTGGGCTTTGGCTGGGCTATCATCAAACCCGTTTTCCAGATGCTGATTTTCACCTTTCTCTTCACCAATATTGCCGAAGTAGAAATGGATGACAAATCGGTGCCTTACATGGTTTTTAATTTCGTAGCCCTTGTTCCCTTTACTTATTTCTCCAGTGCACTTACAGCCTCTACTTCCAGCTTGATCAGTAATGAGGCTTTTGTGACTAAAGTTTATTTTCCAAGACTCATCATTCCTTTAGTGCCCATCATTGCCAAACTGGTCGATTTTGCCATCGCCATGCTGGTGCTCGCAGTCATGCTGATTTACTACTACCAGACAGAACCAGGCAGCATAGCAATAGGAATGAACATTCTTTTCCTGCCATTGCTCATTTTATTGCTGGTCATCTTTTCCTTCGGTATCTCGCTATGGTTTTCTGCATTGGCAATACAATACAGGGATCTTAATCAGATTGTTATTTTCCTTAGCCAGTTCATGATGTATATGGCTCCTATCGTGTGGCCTTTTTCACGACTGCACGGAAAAATAGCCCCGCAGGTGGAAGCGCTGATTGGCATTGAAGGTACAGCTTCATTTTTCGAAAAACTCTACAGTTTTTTCCCTCTGGCTGGTATAATTGAAGGATTCAGGAGTTGCCTTATCGGTGGCAAAGCTTATTCAGAAATGCCATGGGAACTCATTATTAATGGAAGCATCACGTCGATTCTTCTGTTACTTACCGGTGTTTATTTTTTCAGAACCAAGGAAAGTATTTTCGCCGATGTGGCATAAGCAATGGAAAAGGAAAGTGTTATAAAGGTTGAAAACTTATCGAAGCGTTACCGCATCGGCTTGAAGGAGGAGATGCACGATAGCCTGGCTTCCTCCATTACTGCATTTTTAAAATCTCCTTTCAAAAGCTTCAGGAAACTCAAAAACCTCAGCTCCTTTGATGGTGAAGGCGAGGATATCTTCTGGGCTCTCAAAGACATTAGCTTTGAAGTAAACAGAGGTGATGTGCTGGGTATAGTAGGGATGAATGGTGCAGGAAAAAGTACACTGCTCAAAGTGTTATCAAGAATTACTGAACCTACTAATGGTGAAATTTCAATAAAAGGGAGAGTAGCTTCCCTGCTGGAAGTAGGTACTGGCTTCCACCCGGACCTGACAGGCAGAGAGAATATTTTCCTTAACGGCACTATCCTCGGTATGACCCGTAAGGAAATCAATAAAAAGATGAACGAAATCATTGCCTTTTCAGGTGTTGAGAAATTTATTGATACTCCGGTAAAAAGATATTCGAGTGGTATGCGGGTGCGACTGGCATTTTCGGTTGCTGCGCACCTTGATCCGGAAATTCTGATCATAGATGAAGTACTGGCTGTAGGTGATTATGAATTCCAGAATAAATGTATCGGTAAGATGCAGGATGTCGCCAAGGGAGGAAAAACCATCTTGTTCGTGAGTCACAATATGGCTGCTATCAATCAGTTGTGTACACGAGCCATTCTTTTAAAGAAGGGACAAAAAATTGCAGATGGCAGCGTGAGTGATATCATTGAAGCTTACAAGAGCGCCAACATTACCAACCAATCGGATTCAGGCATCATTCAGTTTTCGGCCAACAATGAAACTCCCTTCCAGTTACTCGAACTTTCATTCAGGAACCAGCAGAAGGAAGTTCTCAATCACTTTGAACACATCGAAAATGTTGATATTTCATTGCGCTTCAAAATTGTTGAGCCTTCTCCGAATTACTACATCAACTTTTCTTTGATGGATCAGAATGAATTGGTTGTATTCACCACCACCGATGAAGATTATACAGAAGATTATCCTCTTGGAAATCTCCCGCCGGGAGAATACACTTATCATTTCAGTATTCCTGCCAAATTATTGAAGCCGGGGAAATACCTTGCCGATGTATTTATGTGCAAGAGATTTTACCCGAACATACAACGCTTTATCAGTCTGCTAAGCCTGGAAATCATTGATTCCAAAACACAAAGAGGTAAAAAGCAATTGTATAGAGGAGAAGCTGTAACTGCTCCGGAAATTCTCTGGAAGCTTTCCAAATAAGCTGCTATTAATAAGTGATTTTCTTGTTCAGCAATTCACGGTTGATTTCTGTTTTCACCAGTATTTCCGCAATCAGTTCTCCAGAATTACCATCACCGTAAGGATTCTTGATATTTTTGCAATGCTCTCTATATTGCTTATCAAACAAGGATTTCATTATGGCCTCTTTAATCTCCTGCTTGTTGTAGCCTACATTGATTACATTTCCAGCCCTTAATCTTCCGTCCTGACGCGTACCGATGATGATAGAAGGGCTACCGAAAATAGGGGTTTCCTTGATACCGCTGGATGAATTCCCCACGCAAACCCCTGTTCCGGCCTGGCCGCAGATGTTGAGCACACCGAGGTAACGTTTGTGTCCGAGATGTGGAATTACTTGTATATTCTTATTGAAAGAAGGCTTGCGCTTTTCTATTTCCGCAATGATTTTTTGTCCGCCTGCATCATTGTTCGGATAAGTAATAAGCACCTGACAATCCTTCTCTACCGACAACTCCACCAAAGCATCCAGTGATGGTTTTATTTGCTCAGTAGCTTCATCGGGCTGTGTAGAAATAGAGTGCTGGGTAAAGAGAATAAATGGTTTTTTAATATCAATATTCAGCTGCGCACAGATGTCTTCAGGAGTAATGAAATCAGAAGCTGCCATAGCGCCAATTCCAGGAAATCCCACATCATTTACACGCCAGGCTTCTTCACCAAGTTTTATTACTCTTTCTTTGGAATCATAATTTGTCGTAAGATGAATGTGCGCCAGCTTAGTCATAGCATGACGCAAAGAATCATCTAATGCGCCTCCCAGAGTAACATCACCACCTTCAAAATGAGCGGTTGGAAAATTCAGCTGGGTAGCCGCAATCATTGCCGAAAAACTTTCGTAACGATCGGCACCTACCAAAACGATATCTGGTTTCAATTCCAACAACACATCACACAACTTGATAATTCCCTCACCAATGGATTTTGTAGTAGACACAATACTTTCCGAGCCGTACTCCAGTTTTATTTCGCGAGCGATCTGCACCCCCTCTCTTTCAATTTCCTTTTTGGACAAGCCAAAGCTGTCATCAAGATGCGCTCCTGAAACAATGAGCTGGTATTCCAATCCAGGATGTCTTCCAATCGCTTTAATAATCGGACAAAGCATTCCAAACTCCGCACGGTTTCCTGTATAAATCGCTACTTTTCTTTTCATTATAAAATTTCATTTAAAGCCCTGTCGAGAGGATATTGCGGACTCCAATTGTATTCTTGTTTGATTTTACTAATATCAATTGCGATATTAGAAAAAACATCTCCGGCATTGGCTCCAACGATTTCTGCATTGTAGTTTTTCATAGCACAGATTTTCTGCGCCAGATCCTTTATTGCTGTCGATTCTCCTGAAGCAAGATTAAAAATATCAAAAGGTTTTTTGAGTCCCTGATGAATAATTTGACCAATCGCGGACACGACATCTTTAACGTAAATAAAATCCCTTTTCGGTTGCAAGTTGAGCACTTCCACCTTATCGGCTTTTGCTTCTATTTGTTGAATGATATCGCTGAACACCGATGAAGTCATAGTTTTCTTCCCAAAGACATTTCCTAATCGCAGCACGACTCCCTTGCTGTTATTTTGCAAAACATGGTCGCGCAACAGAATTTCACCGGTCAGCTTTGTTGAAGCGTACAAATTGTTCGTCAATAAAGGAGATTCTTCCGTTCTTGCTTCGGTATGCTGATCGCCATAAAGAAGTCCGGTAGATGGAAAAATGAAATTTTTAATCCCCATTATTCTGCAGAAATCGAGCACATCCAGAGTAAGTAATACGTTGGATTCAATAGCAGCCCGCGGATGATCGGCACATATCTTCAGATTCGCATTGGCCGCCAAATGCACAAAAAAACTATGCTCAGGAGAGAATTGCAGCTTGCTTTTATCGAAGGTTTTTAAATTGATGTAGTCAACTCCTTCAAAAGACTTCAACCTCTTTCTTCCTTCAAATTCAACCAAATACACCTTTTCGTTCTGCGCCAGCAGAGCATTAACAAGCCTCTCGCCTATCAAGCCAGTGCTTCCTGTAACGAAAATAGTGTTTCGACTCATTTTTTCTTATTCAAAATCAGAGAGCAGAATATGCTCGTCTTTCTTAATATCTCTTTTCGCTTTTTGTCCGAGAACATCATTGTATCTTTCCGCTAGCACCTCCCCTGTTCCCGGGCGCTTTACCCACAGATTATCCTTGGAAAAAGCTTCACCAGCCTTTATTTCCTTGATAGTCACTACAGTGGCGTAAGCAAAATTAATGGTTGGTTGTTCTTCTGCAACCGGACCTTTATTACCACCACGGGCTTTAAAGAGGATGTTGGATCCTTCAATCAATTCCTTTAGCGCTTGTTTATCCATGGAACAAACAATGTCCGGACCGGTACGCTGCATGTGATCAGTAAAGTGTCTTTCCAGAATCGATCCGCCCAGCGCAATGGCACCCAAACAAGGATAGTTGGTAATTGTATGATCCGACAAGCCCACCACCGCATCAGGAAAAGCCTGAGCCAGTTGCACCATGGCATTCAATCGAACCAGGTGAGGAGGTGTAGGATACACATTGGTGCAATGCAGTAAAGCATAAGGCACTCCTTTTTTCCGGAAAATATCTACCGCCTTAGCTACACTTTCAATGGTATTCATTCCCGTGCTCAGAATGATCGGTTTGCCAAAAGAAGCCACATGCTCCAGCAAAGGATAATTGTTGCATTCCCCTGAACCGATTTTATAAGCCGGAATATTCATTTTATGCAAACGATCGGCAGCAGCACGTGAAAAAGGTGTACTGATAAACAGCATTCCTTTGCTTTCCACATACTTCTGCAATTTTATTTCGTCTTCTTCCGATAAGGCGCAGCGGCGCATGATTTCATAGATAGAAACATCGGCATTGCCAGGAATGACTTTTTTTGCTTCACCGCTCATTTCATCTTCCACAATATGTGTTTGATGCTTGATGATTTCTGCTCCTGCTTCATGTGCTGCATCCACCATTTCAAAAGCTGTTTTCAGGGAGCCTTCGTGATTGATACCCAACTCGGCGATCACCAGCGGCGGATGATTCACACCTATACTTCTATTTCCAATTTTAAACTCTGTCATACTCTTTTCAATCTAAATAATGGTCCAGCCACCGTCAACCACAAGATTGTGGCCGGTAATATAAGAAGCGCCATCGGATAGTAAAAATACAATAGCCGGCGCGATATCTTCCGGTCGGCCCATTCTCTTCAGTGGTGTTTTCCTTATGTAGTTCTGCACAAAAACCGGATTCTGATTATCAAAGATTCCGCCTGGCGAAACTGCATTCACCCTCACGTTGAACGATCCGTAGTAAGAAGCAAGATATCGGGTAAAAGAAACCAGTCCTCCCTTGATGGCCGAATAAGCCGCGGCACTGGTCATTTCCGTTCCTTCGTAGATGGAGAAATCCGGACCAGTTACACCATATATCGAAGCCATATTGACGAGACATCCCGACTGCTGTTTCTTCATTTTTTCCAACACTACCTGGCAGCAAAGGAAATAACCATTCAGGTGCATATCCACATTTTGCTGCCATGATGCAAAAGGAACCGATTCAAACTTCGTCTGCCAGTCTTTAGTACGCGGAAAAGCATTGTTCACCCAACCATCGATCCTGCCGTATTTTGCAATGATTCCTTCCACACATTTGTCCACAGATTCTTTGCTGGAAATATCTATTTTACTCTGATAAGGATCTTTTTCATCGGCCATAATATCAACAGAAATGCCAATAGCACCAGCCTCTCTGGCGAACTGTAGCATTTTACTGCCCAATAATCCATTCCCTCCCGTAACAACAATAACTTTATCCTTCAGCATATTAATTGAACTTTCTGAATACAGGTTTTACAGGTCGGCCTTCAAGATATTTATCGATACCGTTCTCCAATGCCGCAGCGTACACTTTCAAAGCTTTTCTCATGGCGTGGAGTGTAATGTCCATTTCTTTTTCCTGGTGCATATAAGCCAAGGCGATAAAAGGCATCAAAACACCACTCTTGATCATTTCCTGAGAAAATAAAGTACGGAAGGAAAAGTCAATTTCTTTTTGCTTGTTGCGGGCCACATAGTAAGGAGAGCAAGGAATTCCGCCCAGTTCAAAATAATCGGAGATACCCAATTCCTTCGCGATGGCATTTGCCTCGGAAATCAATTTTGCTCCGTATTTCCACAAATGGCCGGTAACGTTGAGTCGTTGGTATTCTTCCACCGTTTTGATGAAAGCACCCAAACCACTCATCTCAGCGCCGTAGGTAGTAGAGAGCAAGAACACCCTTTCCTTTCCTTCATCAAGAATGCCACCCAGTTGCATAATCTCCTTTTTACCGGTTAAAGCAGCTACAGAAAACCCGTTGGCGATGCCTTTTCCAAAAGTTGCGATATCAGGGGTTACACCGTAATAATGCTGTGCACCTTTCAAATCCCAGCGGAAACCACTGATCATTTCATCAAAGATGAACACCGTTCCGTTTTTATTACAAAGTGCCTGAACCTTTTGCAGGAAATTATCTTTAGGATCTTCGGTAGTTGCAGGCTCCATCATCACAGCCGCAATGTCGCCCGGATATTGATCGAATAATTTTTGTAAAGACTCTATATTGTTGTAATGGAACTTAATAGTCAATGAAACATGCTCCTGCGGCACCCCCTTACTCATTACTGTTGATCCGATGAACCAGTCATCGAAAGTAAAAAAAGGATGCTCGGCACAAATCGCTACATATTTTCTTCCGGTGTAGGCACGTGCCAGTTTTACGGCAGCAGAGGTAACATTGGAGCCATTTTTAGCAAACTTCACCATTTCGGCGCAGGGAATTGTATTGCAGATGAGTTCCGCAGCATTGCATTCGGTAATCGTAGAACGCGTGAGGTTGTTGCCTTTCCTGATTTCGGCAATTGCCGCTTCGGAAATCGGATCGTGGTCGTAGCCTATCGTCACTGCCCTCAAAGCCATTCCGTAATCAAGGAATTTATTGCCGTCGTTGTCCCAAACATAAACACCTTTTCCTTTTTCAAGAATCGACGGTGCATTTACCGGATACTGATCATCTCCCCTACTGTAAGTATGGGCTCCCGCCGGGATATACTTATGTAACTTCTCCCTGTACTTTTCTCTGTTGTCCATTGTTTTTTCTATGATTTACCTATTTGGATTTTAAAGATAACCGATTAATTCTTTTCCGAAAATTCCACACTGTTTTTTTTAAGAAATTCATTTTTGTTTACCTTCCCCGACAGATTAAAACAACACCAAAAAATGAAAATCGTAGCTGTTATCATCGCCCGCCAGGGTTCTTCCCGACTCCCGGGAAAAGCACTGGCCGAAGTATTGGGAAAACCCGTTATCGGACACATGATAGAACGCCTGAAAGCGAGTCCGATCCTGAGCAAGGTAATGATTGCCACTTCCACGAACAAAGAAGATGACGCACTTGAAGTTTACGGAAAAAGTCAGGGCATTGATGTTTTCAGAGGACATCCGGAAGATGTTCTCGACAGACTTTACAACGCCACCAGGGATATTGACGCCGACGCTGTTATTGAAGTCGGCGGAGACTGTCCGTTTTTAGGTCGTGAAATCATACAAACCGGCGTAGATCACTTTATCCGCGAGAAAGCAGATTTCGTTACCAATGCCCTGCTTCCGCCATATACAGCTCCAAACGGTTATGACTTTATCCTGCTCACCAAATCTGCCCTTAAAAAGATTCATGAAGGAGCCATACTCAAATCAGAAAGATATCAGCCTTTCCAGTTCGTTATCAGGAATCCCGCCGATTTCAAAACATTTAGTTTCACGCTCGATGCCGATTACACCAACTGGCGATGGACGCTGGATTACAAAGAAGATCTCGATTTCGTGAAAAGAGTTTTTGAAGAACTCTATCCAAAAAATCCTTTGTTTGAATTCAATGAAATCAAGCAGCTGATACTTGCAAAACCTGAGATAGCAGAGATTAACAGAATGCACCACGATCCTGTAGTGGATTTCATGGCGTGGTCAACAGGCAGTTATGTAAAGGAAATGCACGAGGACATCATCGAACTGTTATCTATCGCTAAGAAAGCAGAAGACAAAAAAGACTACGCAGCAGCCCGAACGATATACAGAAAAATTGAAGGCTTTGTGAAGGAGCTCGTTATGCGCACCGACTCAAAACTGTAATTAAACAGGGGATTTCAGGATCATCTCCTCATAAAACTTTAACAGGCGCCCATTCACTTTTTCCAGACTTTGCTCGTTGGTTTTGGCTTTCTTCAAAAAGGATTCTTCTCTGGAAAGTACTTTTTCCAGTTCAGCAGCGCTAACGCAGGAAATGTATTTTCCCTCAGCTATCTGGTGATGGAATTGCTCCTTACCTCCTTCTCCGAAAATAATATTGTTCAACCCCTGTTCTTCGGCTTCAATGGCCGAATACGACATTTCGGTAATATGTAAATCGCAGAGCTCAAGAAAGTCATACAAATCAGCTTTCTCTTTATGGTAAACATGCACATGTGAAACTTCTTGAAACATGTCCTGATAGTGCTGCAGCATTTCGGCAGTGGTATATCGGGGATGTAATTTGATGTGCCAGGTAAATTGCTTTGCATTGCGCACAACACTCAGAATGTCCTTATGGAGTATATGCTCAATAGCTGTTATCAGAATATTCCGTGTAGCAGGATTTATGGGAATTAGAAAACTATCCTCCGCTTTCTGGGTTTTCCTGAATTCCACTTCAGTGGCTTTATTGACATTCCCGGTAAAATATCCTTTCATGCCTTGTTCACTGTTATTGATGACTTCAGCGGTTTCTTCATCATGAGTCAGACAATAGTCTGGTAAAAACAATAGTTCATCTTTCTTCAATCCTTTCCAGTCGGTATAAGCGTAATGAGTAAATTTAATCAGTCCGTGCTGCACATCTATCGTCTTTATCCCCATTGCTTTTGCAGCGTAAACCGCAGCGAGATTGGCATCGTAATAAAACGAATAAACGAAAACCGCTTTTGGCTGGTAAGCCCTATACACTTTTTTATAGAACTCTATATGCAATAATAAATTCTCAATCCTGCTCTGAAGGGCTCCCATGGTAATGGTGATTCCGAAAGAGCTCTGTTTCAGCAAATCAAAAAGCTCACTGAAGCCATCGATTTCGGAGATAAGCCGCGACTTGAATCCAAAAGCACTCAGGAAAAAATTTTGTGCTGTAGCTAAATTGTATTTTTTATCAAGTGCCCAATAAGTAGAGAACTCTTCGGTATAGTTCCACAGTAATTGCTGTTCAGTATTCCTTTTCTCCTGATAACATTTAATCAAAGGTGTCACCCAAACATTGTTCATGGCTTCCCCTTTTACTTTATTATGGGAAGGAATGGCAAAAAAAAGGTTGTCAACTTTTCGAGGATGATTGAAATAATTTGTTGCTACCACAGGAGACTTCAGGTACTTGCTGAAGAAGTACAATGCCAGACCGATCTTTTGCTTGAATCCAAGTTTCTGCTTGTACTGATTAACTTCAGCAGCGGAAATTCTTTCCGCGCCCACATAGTCGTTATAACAAAAAGCCATTCGCAGAAAGGGCAAAAGCGACACTCCTTTGTATGCAAAGGAATGCCCCTTTAACTTTTCCTGAATCAGTAAAAATTCTTTAAAATTTTTCGTCATGGATAGCAGAAAAAACCCACACTATATATTGTAAATATTGTGTTTGTACTGCTTGAGATTTTCAGGTTTCGAAAACCAGTCGATGGTTTCTTTCAATGCCTGATCAAAAGTATATTGCTGCTGCCAGTCAGTGAGCCTTTTTATTTTCTCATTGCTGCCAAACAAGCGGAAAACCTCACTTTTTGATGGACGCATGCGCTGCTCCTCCTGAACGATTTTAGCTTCCGGATTGATCAAATTGATCAGCTTTTGTGCTAATTCACCTACAGTGATTTCGCTTTGCGTAGCGATATTGATCTCTTCTCCGATGGTTTTATCCGATTCGGCAATTTTGAGAAAGCCGGCTACGGTATCTTTCACAAAGAGCAAATCCCTGGTAGGAGTGGTATCCCCTAGTTTTATTTCGGTAACGTTATTGAGCAACTGCGTGATAATGGTTGGAATTACTGCGCGGGCGCTTTGGCGCGGACCGAAAGTATTGAAAGGACGGACAATAGTTACCGGCATTTCAAAGCTCCTGAAGAATGACTCCGCCATCCTGTCGGCGCCAATTTTAGAGGCGCTGTAGGGTGATTGTCCCTGATAAGGATGTTTTTCATCAATAGGCACATACTGCGCTGTTCCATAAACTTCCGAAGTGGAAGTCACCAGCACACGCTTGGTATTCAGTTGTCTCGCAGCCTGTAAAATATTGAGCGTCCCTTTGATATTGGTATCTACATAACTGTCGGGAGAGTGATAACTGTAAGGAATGGCAATCAGTGCAGCAAGGTGCATCACAGATTCGCAGCCTTCCATGGCCACACGCACACCATTGGGATCACGGACATCTCCCGAAAAAATTTCAATTTCCTTCAGCACCAATTTATCCAGCGTATCCAGCCAACCGTAAGAGTTGAAGGAATTATAATATACAAAGGCTTTTACAGGATAGCCTTGCTGAAGGAGATGCTCTACCAGGTGACTCCCAATAAATCCATCAGCCCCTGTAACTAAAATCTTATTCTTCATAATCAAAGTTTCAAATGTAATATATCTGCCTGTGCTTTCTCAAAATCTTCCGGACTTCCGATATCCAGCCAGTAACCAATCAAATCATAATAAATCACTTTGTGGTTATTATCGAGTAAAACCTGCAGCAAATCAGTCGCATTAAAATAACTGTTCTCAGGAACGTATTTCAGTATCTCCTTTTTAAAGAGGTAAATACCTCCATTGGAGTGATAAGTATAAGTTGGTTTTTCAGATAGCTTCTTAATCTCTTTACCCTGAGTTTCCAACACGGCATAAGGCACAGAAACCCGGTAAGGTACAGACGCCACTATCATATCGGCCTTATGCTGGATAAGTTCGGAAAGTAAATCCTCAAAATCGATATCCGTCAGCAAATCCGAATTCATCAGCAGAATATAATCTTCTTCAAATTTATCGACCAGCGTTATAGATCCGAGCGTTCCCAGAGGCTGATTTTCCTTAACGAAGGAAATGGTGCAACCCTTGTCTTTTTGCTGGAAATACGAAGTGATCACATCAGAAAGATAGTTAACGCTGATGTTAATGTGACGAACACCATAGTTCACCAAACGGTCGATATTGATTTCGATAATCGGCTTTTCCCCCACCTTCAGCATAGGCTTGGGTGTATTCTTGGTTAAAGGGTATAATCTTTCTCCACGGCCACCAGCCATAATCACTACATCTATCGGCAATATGCTTTTGCGAAGATTGAGGTTGATAAGGTCGATAACACGAAAATCATTGTCGAGCAACGGCACCGCCCATATCCCCTTTTTTTTAAGGGCATTGAGTTGAGAAAGTCCGGTTTTATGCTGAACATATGAAAAATCCTTGTTCATCACTCTTTCCAGAGGTTGAAACAAATCAGCACCTTCTATCAATCCCCTCCTGATATCCCCGTCGGTGAGCGTACCCACCAGCTTTTTATTATCGTCCACCACCAGCAAAAGCAAGGGAGCTCCCTTTATATGGGGAAGCTCGTTCAATCGACGCAAGGCATCTTTTATTGGTGTAGTGGAACTTATTATATGTTTCTCCATATGGTATAAAAAAGACTCAGGTCGCTTGTCTTAAATGCACAAAAAATAACCTTTTATTACGGCCTCAAAAATAGTATAATTCACCATAATTAGTAGAAATTTGTTTATTCTTGTAAATGCGAAAAGGCATGGTAAACAACTTTCCCAAAATAAGCGTTATCACTCCCAGCTTCAATCAGGGACAATTCATTGAAGAAACCATCCTCTCGGTTTTACAACAAGGCTATCCCAATCTGGAATATATTATTATGGATGGCGGAAGCAACGACAATACCGTTGATATCATAAAAAAACACGAGAAACACGTTGCATACTGGCAAAGTGCCAAGGACAAAGGTCAGGCCGATGCCATTAACCAGGGATTTCGTAAAGCAACAGGTGATATTTTATGCTGGTTGAACTCCGATGATTTCCTGATGCCAGGGGCGTTGCTTGCCGTTGCTGAAAAACTGAATCCCGCCAACGAAGAAATTTTTGCCGGCAACTGCTTCCACTTCAAGGAAAATTCGGCCATGGCCTATGGTTCCGATGTTCAGGAAGCTTCAGCAAACTATCATATTACCGATTACGATTTTTATATCCAGCCGAGTTCATTCTGGACCCGCAAAGCATGGGAAAAAGCAGGCGAGCTGGATTTAGAAATGCATTATTGCTTCGACTGGGAATGGTTCATCCGCGCAGAAGAAAAAGGCGTCAAATCCATTTTCACCAACAAGTACCTCTCAGCCTATCGCATTCATGAAGCACACAAATCAGGTAGCGGTGCCGGTAAAAGGATAGAGGAAATAAAGAAGATTTACGCCCGCTACAACAAAAACACGCATCTCGATATACTCAATTATCTGATTTTGAAAAAAGACAAGATCAGGAACGTACTTGATTTTTGCGAACGCTATGGCTGGCAAAGATGGGAACATATCCTTGTGAAGCTATTGTTCCCGAAACTCTTCAACCATCGCTGGCGGGTAGTTTCCAAGATTCTATATTCCCTTAATTGAGGACATTTTAAATAACATCTGTATTTTTGCCCCATGTTTGAAAACAAAGACAACCGTACTGAACTGTCTGAATTGGGAGAATTCGGATTGATCGATCATATTAAGAATAACGTAACTATCCAGAATACATCAACGCTGAAAGGCATTGGTGATGATGCTGCTGTTCTCGACAGCGGGAATAAAAAAACAGTGGTGTCAACTGACATGCTGGTGGAAGGCGTGCATTTCGACTTATCGTATGTCCCCCTGCGTCATCTGGGCTATAAAGCAGTGGCAGTGAACCTCAGTGACATCTACGCGATGAATGCCGAGCCCAAACAAATTACCGTTTCCGTTGCCCTCTCTAACCGATTTTCGTTGGAGGCTGTGGAAGAACTTTACTCGGGAATTTTACTGGCTTGCAAAAATTACAATGTAGACCTGGTGGGTGGTGACACCACTTCTTCTGCCAGCGGACTAGTAATAAGCATTACAGCGATCGGCTATGCGGATGAAAAAAATATTGTATACAGAAATGGCGCTAAGGAAAACCAATTGCTTGTGGTAAGCGGCGACCTGGGTGGTGCATACATGGGCCTGCAAGTGCTGGAAAGAGAAAAAGCCGTGTTTGTGGAAAGTCCGCAAGCCCAACCGGATTTGGAAGGCAACGACTATATTCTCGAGCGCCAGCTGAAGCCTGAACCACGTGCTGACATCTTCAGGATGTTTACAGACATGAAACTGGTTCCTACTGCAATGATTGATATTTCCGACGGACTGGCTTCCGAAATTCTTCACCTTTGCACCCAATCGGGAGTAGGTATTGAACTCTACGAAAATAAAATTCCACTCGATCCCCAAACCGTTGAAAGAGCAATGGAATTCGGCATCGACCCTACCGTTTGCGCCCTTAGTGGCGGTGAGGATTATGAGTTGCTATTTGCCATTGATTTAGCCGATTACGATAAAGTAAAAAACAATCCTATGGTAACAGTGATAGGCCATTTCACAGCGAAAAGCAATGGTTATCATTTGATTGCCAAGGATGGCTCAAGGCATGAACTGAAGGCCCAGGGATGGAACGCCTTTAAGTAATCAAGAGCTCTTCAAGCCCCTCCGCGAAGTTTTCAACTTCGCGGAAACTTTTCTTAAAGATGGTATCTTTTGAACTTTAAAAGAAACTGAAAGCTTCGCCCCCCTCTACTCCACCATCAATCTCCCCTTCTTCAAATCTTTATCCATCGATGAAGTCCCCGTCATAATTGTAAAAGCACCGGGTTCTACTACATATTTCACGTCAATATTCCAGCAGGCAAAAGCTTCTTTATCAAGGACGAAGTCCACTGTTTTACTCTCTCCCGCCTTCAGAGAAATTTTACTGAATGCCTTGAGTTCCTTTACAGGTCGGGTTACCGAACATTCTTCATCGTGTATATACAATTGCACAACTTCCTTTGCTTCGTATTGGCCAGTATTTTTGACTGTTACCGACACTGTGACATTTTCGTCTTTCGCAATTTTACTCTTGCTCAAAACAGGTGCGCCATATTCAAAAGAAGAATAAGACAAACCGTAGCCAAATGAGTACAACGGACTTACATCATCAAACAAATAACCTCTTCTCGCAGACGGTTTATAATTGTAATAGGAAGGAATATGGCCCACAGAACGCGGAAAGCTGATTGGCAATTTCCCCGACGGGCTCACCTTGCCAAACAAAACATTCGCCACAGCAGTGCCCGATTCTTGTCCGAGATACCAGCATTCAAAAATCGTTGGAATATGTTCACTGATATAATTGATGGAAAGCGGACTTCCGTTGAACAACAGCACAACAATAGGTTTTCCGGTTTTCTCCAGAGCCTTCACCAAATCCATTTGTCGGCCCAGCAATTCCAGGTGGGAGCGATCCCCCATGTGATTGTCGTTCCAGGCTTCCCTTGAAGTTTGCTCATTTCCACCAATGGCAAGGATCACCACATCCGATTTTTGCGCTACAGCAACAGCTTCATTGATGAGCTTTTCATCATTTTCGTAGCTATTCATTTTCACCACATCATCTTCCCATCTTCCCGGCAAAGTGATTTTACAGCCTTCAGCGTACTCCACTTTGGCAGCAGTCCCCACTAGTTTTTTCACACCGTCATACACTGTTACAAAATGTTTTGGAACTCCGCTATAACCGCCAAGAAGTGTATCTTTTGCATTCGGACCGATCACGGCGATGGTCTTATATTTTTGTACATCGAGCGGCGCCAGTGAATTTTCATTTTTCAGTAATACCATCGTTTCTTCGGCAGCTTTAAGCGAAAGCAAATCACCCTCAGCTGTACCTACTGCATCCTGTGCTTTTTTAGGATCAACATAAGGATGATCGAAAGCCCCCGAAAGGAATTTGTGACGCAAAACCAGTCGCACTTTATCATCAATCGCCTTTTCAGAAATCAATCCCTTTTTCACCAGATCTTTCAATTTAGGATAAACCGCCGGTTCAGGAAGCTCCACCGTAACGCCCGCATTCAGGGCAATTTGCGCCATTTTTAAAGTATCTGCCGTAATATGATGGCGATTGTTCAACTCCTGAACACCATAGTAATCGGAAACCACAACACCTTTAAATCCCCACTCATCGCGCAACACATCACTGAGCAACCACTTGTTGGCGTGAGAAGGAACAGCATCTACCTCATTGTAAGAAGCCATCACACTCTCAGCTCCAGCTTCAATGGCTTTTTGAAAAGGGTACATGAAAACCTCTCGTAATACTCTATTGGACACATTCACCGGCCCACAGTTGGTGCCGTTTTCAGGTTGGCCATGCGCTACAAAATGCTTAAGAGTAGAAAACACATGTTCATTATCGAGACCTTTGGAAAGATCACCCTGGAAGGCTTTTACCGCCTTTACCGCCATTTCTTTTACGAGATAAGGATCTTCGCCATAGGTCTCCTCCACCCTTCCCCAACGCGGCTCACGGGCTACATCCAACACAGGAGATAAGGCCTGATGCGTGCCTCTTGCACGGGCTTCTTTGGCGGTTAAGGTAAATACATCGTGAATCAATGCGGTATTCCAGGTAGAAGCCAATCCGATGGGCTGCGAAAAGGATGTTGCATCAATCGCAGCATGACCATGCAGACATTCTTCATGAAAGATCGCCGGTATACCTAAACGCGTTTTTTCAATCAGGAATTTTTGAATGGCATTGGCGAATACTGCTGTTTCGTAAGCATTTTTTCCTTCGGAAGGTCGGCCGATCTGCCCCATTCCATTAGCCAGTACGACCGCTGCTTTTTCAGGATCAAAATTATTTCTGGCATCGCAAAAATTCCTCTTGGTTTCCCACATGCATTGCAACTGTGCTACTTTTTCTTCTAAAGTCATTTTCGACAATAAATCCTCCACCCGTTCATTCACCGGCGCTTGGGGATCCTTATAAATTTCCTTTTTTTCCTTCAACCGGAAGCTTAGCGTTACAACACTTATCAGCAACACTCCTGTAAACAACATCTTTCTCATACGGGACTATTATTTTTCTAAATATATTGGATAAATATATGAAACAAAACATTAAAGTGTAAAATATACAAAAAGTATTTTGCGGAATAATTCTTGGTCTGAGGATCAAAAGTTAAACATTCTTGTGTTGATATTATTTACATCTATATAAGGGTGTAGTATAGTAAATTTGTGACTGCGATGAAGAACACTTCTTACAACTTTCTTGTACTGCTTTTGACTTTAAGCGCGAGTATTTTCGCGCAGGATACACTTTCTGCCGATAGCTGTAAAATCGACTATTGCAAAGGTTATTTCATTTGGCCTACAGATGGACCGATAGGTTGTGCCGGGAATTTCGGAGAGCTTCGAAACAACCATTTTCATGGCGGACTCGATGTAAAAACCCAGGGAGTTGAAAACCGGAATATCTACGCAGCTGCCGATGGTTATGTATCCAGCATCAGTCTGTCACCCTACGGTTACGGTCGCACTTTATTCATCACTCACCCCAACGGACTCACCACTGTTTATGCGCACCTCAACAAGATGGCGCCAAAAATAGATACTGCACTGCGCAACTACCAGTACAAAGTGCAATGGAACGATATGGATGTTCATTTCCCTAAGGATTCCATCAAGGTAAAACAAGGAGAACTCGTTGCTTTATCAGGAAACACAGGCAGCTCCGAACATCCTCATCTTCACTTCGAAATAAGGAAAGGCGACATCCAGATTAACCCGTTGTTGTTTGGCTTTCCTGTTAAAGACAAGATTAATCCTGAAATTTATGGCATCCGGGTGTATCCTTTATCGGATTCCTCTTCCGTGAATGGACAACTTTCAGCGCAGTATTTTCATACTGTAAAACTCAATGGCAACTATCATTTGTTCACCGAAAAAGACTCCACCGTTCACCCTAATCCCATTACCGTATATGGTCCGATAGGCTTCGGGATATCCACCATTGACAAGCTAAGCGGATATAATAACATATGTGGAGTGTACATCATTTCACTTGCCGTTGACAGTCACGAGGTATACCGTCACGAAATGGACCATATTGCCTTCAGCAATACCCGATATATCAATACCCACACGGATTATAACTACCGCGCCAACAACCATCGCTGGATACACAAAAGCTACCTCGACCAGAACAATCAACTGGGGATTTATGATAATGTGGAGAATGAGGGACGCATCACCTTAAATGATACTAACCTACACACCATCACCTACACTGTTTACGATGCTTATCTCAATAAAACAACACTGAGCTTCAAAGTCCGTCAGGGAGCAAAAGGTCCGGTATGCACACCAAAAATCTGCAGCGATCCTATGATTTGTCACGACAAGGATTTCCAGTTTACCGACAACGACTTTAGTATCGATATCAAACCATACACCGTTTACAACACCTGCAATTTCAAGCATACCAAGAAACCGAAGGCCGGTCGCTGCCTTAGCGATATTCACCAGGTACTCGGTGAAGGCACACCTATCCAGCGCAAGGTGACGATGTACTTTACTGTTGACAGCTCCCTTTTCCCTATGCAGGACAAACTCACTATCGCTAAAGTGAACTTCAACGGTATTCCTTCCAAACATTTTACCACCGAATTCAGGAACAATTCGGTAAAAGCTGAAGTGAAATACCTTGGTGCTTATTGTCTGAGCATTGATACACTAAAACCCTTTATCACTCCTAACAGCAGCAACAAAAACAACTGTAATATCGCCAACCTCACTCAACTTAAATTCCAGATTGAAGATTGGGGAACCGGGCTATATAAATACGACATCTATTTTGATGATGTATGGGAAATCGCCAGCATGGATAAACATGGCATCCTGACCGCAGACATCCCTAAATACCTTACAGAAGGTCCGCATACTGTGCGTGTTGTAGTTTCCGACGGGAATAAAAATACCCAGGAACTAAAATTGACAATAAATAAATAGTCCCCTCGTTTTTATTAGCTTTACGGTATGAGGAATAAAATCTTATATATTTTATTGTTTGCGTTCACTTTCGCATGCTCATCTGCATCGGCGCAAAAAGAAAAAAAAATCATACAGCTGACGGGAATAGTAATTTCGAAAGACAGTCTGCAACCAGTTCCTTTTACCAACATCCTTGTTAAAGGAACCTCCCGTGGGACCATCAGTGATTTTTCAGGCTACTTTTCCCTCGTTGTCGCAACAGGCGATACGCTTAAATTTTCCTCTATTGGCTTTGTTACCGAATATTATGTGATCCCGGACACCCTCTCACAATCCTCCTATTCGCTGATACAGACCATTGGTAAAAAAATCATCAATATTGAAATCACACGCTGGCCGTCCTATGAGCAATTTAAGTTTGCTTTTGAAAACATGGAAATTCCCGAAGGCGATATGGAAAATGCGAAGCGGAACCTTAATCGTATGGAAGTCGACAACTCCGTTGAATACCGGGCCGATGCCAATCTGAATTACAAATGGCAGCAGGAAGATTACAAAAGTAAACTGTATTATGCTGGGCAATTGCCTCCCAATAACCTCCTCAATCCCATCGCCTGGGCTAAATTCCTGAAGGCCTGGCGCAATGGTGAATTAAAAATTGAAAGGTAAGTTCGCACATATCATTCTTTTGCTTCTGACATTTTCATCCGCTTTTGCTCAGGAAAAAGGAGAAGTCAATGGATCTGTAAGAGATACCAGCGGCAAGTTTATTAAGGGGGTAGTAATCTACATCAGCGAGCTGCGGGAGACGATAAGTACTGGCGACAGCGGGACTTTTTCAGTAACACTTCCCTCCAACAAAAACTTCACTTTTGAGTTTACACACATCAGTTATCAACCTACTGTTAAAACCGCCAGGGTAGCTGCAGGAGAAAAGACAAGCCTGAATGTCTTCATGATTCAGCAAACGTACAAGGAGATAAAAGTAGAACGCGAAAAAAATAGCAAAGGAGAAATCAAAATCAATTCAAAACATCTCAATAATTACATTTCGGCAGGAGGTGATGCCACCGACATCATCAAATCCCTGCCTGGAGTAAGCAGCACCAACGAACTCAGCAGTCAGTATTCAGTACGTGGCGGCAATTTCGACGAGAATCTTATTTATGTCAACGGCATTGAAGTCTTCCGCCCTCTTCTGGTGCGTGCCGGAGAGCAGGAAGGCCTCAGCTTCGTGAACTCAGACATGGTTGACAACCTCAACTTCTACGCCGGCGGATTTGAAGCCCGCTTTGGCGATAAGATGTCGTCGGTTCTTGACATTACCTACAAAAAACCTGATTCAGCGGCGAGCTCCCTCAACCTTAGTCTGCTCGGCGTACGCGCCCATACCGAAGGCCTCTTTGCCAAAAAAGGAACTTACCTTCTCGGCTTCCGCCAGAAATCAAACGCCTACCTCCTCAATTCTACTGATGTAAAGGGAACCTACAAACCGAATTTCCTGGATTTCCAGGCCTATATCACTTATCCTATCAATAAGAAATGGGAAATATCTTTGCTGGGAAATATCGCTCGGAATCATTTCCTCTCTATTCCTGCCGACCGTGAAACGCGTTTCGGGGGAATAAACGATGCCTTCCAGCTCAAGGTATTTTTTGAAGGACAGGAAGATGATATTTTCGAAAGCTATTTCGGTGCTTTCTCTGCGGAATACAAGCCTAGTCGCCGACTGAAAATGAAGTTCAACACCTCGGCTTTCAACACCAGTGAAAAAGTAGCTTTTGATATTCTGGGAGCATATGCATTAAATGCTCTGGAAAATGATATGGGCAGCACCGATTTCGGGGAAGTCGCTTATAATCTTGGCGCTGGTTCTTTCCTCAATCATACCCGAAGTCAGCTCAACGCCACCATCTTCAATGCCGAATGGAATGGTGAATACAAATACGAAAAAGGCGGATGGCTTTGGGGGGTGAAATACCAAAGGGAGATGATTAATGCCTCTTATAAAGAATGGCAACAATTGGATTCGGCCGGGTATTCGCTGCCTAACAACGGCGGTGAGATCACCTTTCCTGTTTTTATACAGGCCAAAAACCACCTGCAAACCAATCGCTACATGGCTTTCCTGCAGAGAAACTGGGCTTTATTCACGAATAAATCAGGACGTGAACTGACGGTATCTACCGGTGTGCGCGCCAACTACTGGGATTACAACAAACAAGTAACGGTAAGTCCGCGACTGGTTTTCAACTACCTCCCGTCACACAAAACCAGCGACAGTTTGAAATTTGCTTATCGGGCCTATGTGGGTATTTACCAGCAACCCCCTTTTTATAAGGAACTCCGTAATCTGCAATTCCAGTTGCAATCGGGGGTGATGGCTCAAACTTCTGTGCAATACGGGCTGGCCATGGTCACCAGTTTTTACATGTGGAAACGCCCTTTTAAATTATCTACTGAAGCCTACTACAAGGATTTATACAATCTCATTCCTTACGATGTGGACCAGGTACAGATCAACTATTATGGAAGCAACGGCGCTCGTGGCTATGCCCGCGGTGTGGAAGGTCGTTTGAACGGAGAATTCGTAAAGGGGCTGGAATCATGGCTGAGTGTCACTTACATGAGCACTAAGGAGGACATCACCAACAATTATTATTACCGTTATTTCAATTCACAGGGCGAGGAAATTCATACTGGTTATACTACCAACAATGTGGCTACCGATAGTTTGAGAGTTGATCCTGGATATGTTCCGCGTGCTACCGATCAACGCTTCGCAGCCAATCTCTTCTTCCAGGATGAGATGCCTAAATTTCCGGCCTTAAAGCTCCATCTCACCCTGTCGTATGGTACCGGCTATCCTTTTGGAATTCCTGCTTCGGTGCGCTACCGAAACGCATTGCGCATTCCTGATTACCGCAGGGTTGACATAGGTTTCTCGTACGAACTCATCAAGGACAATCAGCTGCGCAAGGGTAAATTGCTGGTGCCGATAAGACAAAATAGCTTCCTGCATTTCTTTGATGGATTGATGTTTCGTGCAGAAGTGTTCAATCTTCTCGATATTGAAAATACGGTGAGCTATTTCTGGGTGAAGGATGTATCAAATACGCAGTATGCGGTACCTAATCACCTGACTAGTCGTTTGGTGAATTTCAGGGTTTTGGCGAAGTTTTAAAGATAAACACAGGAAACAATAAAGGCGACCAGTGGTCGCCTTTATTGTTATCTAATCTTTATCTATTACTTCTTTAAAGAATAAACCGTAAGGTTTTTCGACTTAAAAGTAGATCTTGTGATCTTGCTTTCCAGCCAGAGCTCACAAAGGTGAATCTCTACTTTGTCCTTATTTTGCGCATACATTTTAGGAGCCTCTACCTTCAAGGTATTCAGCACCCATTCCAGGGATTTAACCGGTTCTGTTTCATCAGAAAGCACTTTCAGCAAAGCAGCTTTAAGGTCATCAGTTTCCTGAACCACCTTTTTGCTGTAGGTACGTGCCACTACAGTGAGTTGCTCCATAAACTCCTTACCAGTGAATAAATCTTTAAATCTGATTTTTACCGCTCCCTGCTTCTTGTTTTCGTCGATACTTGAAAAGAGATATTTCTTATCAATTACTCTACAGTATGCAGTACCCGTGCTGCTTTCCGCGTTTTTAAAGGTCAGTATCCTGTTATTAAGATACTCAGTGTCTTTAATGATTTTTTTTGCTTCTGTTTGATTCATTTTCGTAGGTTAAACGGCAAAGCCCTCACTTTCCCGGAAGCCAAAGGTAACTGGAAAATATATTACGAAGCAAATTAAATCTTATTAATATTGTAGAATGCAGTGCTTTAAACTATTAATACTCTTTGCATTAACGATGGCCGCCTGCGCCGAAAGCCCCGTTATTCAACACCCTTACAACTATAAAGGAAAAATAGCGCTTGAAGGACACGTGATCGGACTCGAGGAAATGGATCATTTCAATGCCCTGGAAGCTAAATTCATTGAGCACGAACTGGTGGATGAAACGAAGGCCAAGGCAAAAATCCTTGGCAGGATTGAAAAAATCAATGGAAGTACTATTATCCTGAAGAGCGATTCATTGCATTACTTTTATGCCGTATTGGAAGAACCGCTGACTTTCAACGATTCTCTGCTTCATCAACGCTGCATTCTTCAGGGCTTGGCGCAAATGGAGGATAGCTCACAACTTCCCGGAGAAGTAAAAGGTTACGCAAAAGGCCAAAAGCGCTTTTTGCGTTTCGATACGCGTTCAGCCATCATTTTAAAATAGATTTCTACTTTTAGGGAGTGAGTTTACAGAGCATACATATTGATTTCGCTAAGACTTCACAATCTGAAATCACTCAACTTTGCAAGCAATGGAGTGAAAGTCCGGAACCCTGGATAAAAGACCTATCGTCATTTATCCTTGAATGGCTAAGTGAGAACGATCTTATTGCGCTTCAAACTTCAGGAACCACAGGCGATCCAAAGACAATCAGGGTTGAAAAACAAAAACTGGTCAACAGCGCCCTGATGACAGGGGCTTTCTTCCATTTGCAGGAAAACAGCAAAGCTTTGCTGGCCCTTTCTCCCCAATATATCGCCGGAAAGATGATGATTGTGCGCTGCGCTGTTTTGAAGTGGCAGCTTTTCGCGATCGAACCTTCCGGCAATCCGCTCGAGCATTTCGATACACCAATAGATTTCACGGCACTGGTACCTAATCAGCTCTACAACATTTTACATTCTCCTTTTGCTGAAAAGCTCAACAGGATTGGGAAAATTCTCATTGGTGGCGGGCCACTCAGCGATGAAAGCACTAAACTGATTCGCAATTATAAATGTCGGGTTTATCATAGCTACGGCATGACAGAAACCCTTAGTCACGTAGCCCTGCGACAAATCAACCCGCCGGCAGAAAAAAGCTACCTCGCCCTTCCCGATGTTTCCTTTTCTACGGATGACCGGGACTGCCTCATCGTGAAAGCACCAAAGGTTTGTGATACTGATGTAGTTACCAATGACGTGGTGAAACTACACAACAACAAGGAATTTGAGTGGCTGGGGCGTTACGACAACATCATCAACTGCGGGGGCATCAAACTCAATCCCGAAAGCATTGAAAACAAACTGAAAGCCTTTATCACTTCTCCTTTTATTGTCTCATCGCTTCCTGATGAAAAACTGGGCAACAGACTCCTTCTAATAGTGGAAGGACAGGAAGCACCTGATTTGAGTTTACTCAACAAACAACTTGACAAATATGAGCAAATCAGGGAAATCCGCACAGTAAGCCAATTCCACTACACTGCTTCAGGGAAAATCAAGCGCAGGGAAATATGAATACCAAAGCATTCTATATTGTGCTTGCATCGCTTAGCTGCCTGAAGATTGCCCTTAGCTTTTTCCTTCCATCTATTCAAACCTGGGAAGATTATCTGATTGCCGAAAACATCCTGGAAAGTGGCAATTTCTATTATGAGAATGACGGCGCAATAAACCACAGTTTTCAATTCCCGGTATACCCTATCCTTCTGTCGATAGCGCTGGCAATGAATCACAGCGCGGTGTCGGGAATAATATTGAATATTTTACTGGCAGCTGTCGCCTGTCTCTTCTTCCGCTCGAACTTGCAAAAGCTGCTGTTCAAAGGATGGATACCGTTGTCCATGAAAAAAATTCATCTTCTTTGCCTGCTCCCCCTGCTCCATCCCGCTTTTCTGTATTACGAACTGATGCACGTGCATCCCTTCATCCATGATTTCCTGATGCTGAATATTGGCATTGGAGCGTTGCTTTATCTTATGGACAAAGGCAGCCGGCACCCTGTGGAAGGCGGGATCATGATAGGCCTTGCCGTTCTTGGCCGAGGTACTTTCATCATCTTTCCCGCCCTCATCATCGTGATATTAATTTATCAGAAAGCTTTTAAAAAACTCGGTTATGCTTTACTGGGAATGACCATAATGGTGAGTCCGTGGCTCATGCACAATTACCTCAGCGATGGTATTCTCGGACTCACTTCCACCAACGGGAAAATATTGTGGAAAGGGAGTTTGCATAATTCCGAGGGAGGCAACTACCTGCTCAATGGCAAGAATTATTACAGCGCGCTTACCCAAGATGATTTCAGGACTCTGCAATATTCATCTGTAAAGGAGCAAAATGAATTTTTCCTTTCTAAATACAAGAAAACATTAAGCAACGAACCAGAACATGTATTCAGGCTTTTTGCCATTAAACTGAAAAACTTCTGGTTTTTGCCTGAGCGCATTAGTGAAGACAACGGCGACCAATTAAAAAACCCATGGTTGCTGTACCGGATCTTCAACTTTGTGCTGGTAATATTGCTATTGATTGCCCTGATAAAATACCTAAAGCTGAAGCTGCTCATGCTGCCGTTCATCATGCTTAGCCTTTTACAATGCTGGTTTTACTTTGAAAGCCGCCACCGCCTGCTGATTGATCCCTGGCTGATTGCACTACTTATAGCCAGCTATGTTTACTACACAGCAAAGAAGTCTGAAAACGCCAAATAGCAACGTTTTCCGCCATCCTCTGTTGGCAACTTCAAACAAATCTTACTCCTCCCGAAAACATTATTACTAAATTGTCGTAAAGTGCTTATCAATAATTTTTAGCCATTGCCAATGAGTGTAGGAAAACGCCTTTTACAAAATCTTTACGTTAAAAGGTGGTTGTATTTCTTCCCTCTACAACTGGTGTGGGTGCATCTTAAAAACAATCATTTCATCATCATGTTCTGGCTGGTCATACTCGGTTTCATTACCGGTAATATTGCCAGTAATTATGGTATTCAGCATTTGTTCCTCTCTCCGGAATATCTGCATCATGTTTCTCTTTTTGCTTATTTCATCATGGGTTTTTCCTATGGTGGCTTTGTGATGGCCTTCAATATTTCATCGTACATCATGAACGGTCACCGCTTCGCCTTTCTCGCTACTTTGTCGCGACCATTCATCAAATACTGCGTCAACAATTCCATCTTACCTATCATAGGAATAGTGATTTACCTGTGGAACGTGGTAAAATATTACATCAATGAAACCAACGAAGGATGGCTTTATATTGGTGGCATTCTGCTGGTTTTCATTGCTGGTTATGTTGTTAATATTTTTCTGTGCTTCGCTTATTTTTCCTCTACCAACAAAGACATTAAAAAGATGTTTGGTGTAGACGTAGCTGTAGAACAGGAGCACGAAGAAGCGAAAGACGAGGACGATATCGACCTTTACCCTGATGAAAAACAAAAAGCCGCGAAAACCATTAAAGGCGTTTTACACAAGAAAGTAGAATGGGACGATTTCATTAATATCGACAGGGAATGGAATGTATCGACTTACCTGAGCAGTCCATTTAAAATCCGACTGGCGAGGAATATCGATCACTACGACAACAAGATGCTCAAACAGGTTTTCGACCAGAATCACCTCAACGCTGCCCTGTTTGAAATACTGATTTTCCTATCAATTATCGGACTCAGTTTCATGAGCGATATCCATTACTTTATCATCCCTGCAGGCGCGAGTTTAATTCTATTGTTTACGCTCTTTTTAATGCTCGATTCCGCTATTCATTCGTGGTTCAGGGGCTGGGCAACAGCTGTACTGCTTGGGCTCTTCCTGCTCTTCAACTACCTTTCACAATTCGATTTCTTTGATTCAAACAACAAGGCTTACGGACTCAATTACAACAGCACAAAAGCAAATTTCAGTTCGCATACCCTCTCTAAAAACATCAATGCAGAGAATTATGTAAACGACTTCAACCATACTATTAGCATTCTCGATAACTGGAGAAAGAAGAACAATAAAAACTCCATGGCGCGCAAACAGAAACCGAAACTGGTTTTTGTGAATTGCTCGGGAGGCGGATTGCGTGCATCGTTATGGACTTTTTACACCATGACTTATGCCGATAGCGTACTGAACGGACAACTACTCAATCACACACAAATGTTTACCGGATCGTCGGGAGGCATGGTAGGCGCTGCTTACCTGCGTGAATTGTACCTTCGTAAACAACAGGGGAAAATCGATAACCTCTATGCATGGAAATACCGCGAGAACATCTCCAAGGACTTACTTAACAAACTTTCTTTTCACGTAACGCTCAACGACCTAATTTTCAAGTTCCGCAGCTTTAATGACGGGGAATACAAGTACAAAATCGACAGGGGTTATGCCTTTGAATCCGACCTCAACGAAAATACCGAACATGTGATGGAAAAGCGTTTGTGGGAATATACAGAGCCGGAAAATCAGGCCCTGATTCCTATGCTCATCATGGCACCGACCATCATCAATGATGGTAGTAAACTGCTTATTTCTTCGCAGCCGATTTCCTATCTCTCTTACATGCAGCCAAAAAACAATATCCGCAGTGATTATGTTCTGGATGCTATTGAATTCCGCCGTTTCTTCAGGGAACAGGATGCCGATAATCTTCGTTTTACCTCGGCACTGAGAATGAGCGCCACTTTCCCTTTCATTATGCCAATTGCAAGCTTACCTAGCGATCCCGAAATACAGGTGATGGATGCAGGGGTAAGGGATAATTTCGGGATCCAAACTTCCCTGAAATTCATCTACACATACAGAAACTGGATAAGCACCAATACCAGCGGTATCATCTTTGTGCAAATCAGAGACAGTGAAAAATCATTCACCGTATCAGAAAACAAGAGCAAAACTTTCATGCAATCATTATTTTCTCCTGTTGGAAGCATTTACGGAAATATGTTCAGAACCCAAGACATGAACCATGATCAGCTCCTTCAATATTGCTCTGAATGGTTCGATGGTGAAATCGACGTTGTAAATTTTGAATTGCCTCAGGGCCATGGGAAACACAAAGAACTCTCCCTCAGCTGGCACCTTACCGATAAAGAAAAGGAGCAAATCATCAATGCTATGAAGCTTCCGAAAAACCAGGATTCGATGGATAGACTGAGGAGGTTGATGTTATAATATTCTCAAGTCAAATAATCCCCAGCAACCCGGCCACCACTTTATTCTTCGGATTTTTATACAACTCGGCAGGCTTGCCCTTCTGCACTATTTTTCCTTTATCAATCACCATCAGTTCATCACTCAGTTCCAGCGCTTCACGATGATCATGTGTCACAAAAAGAAAAGTAGTGTTGTATTTTTCCTTGATGCGCAGCAAAACTTCTTTCACTTCTTTTTTAGAGATATTATCGAGATGACTGAAAGGTTCATCCAGCAAGATCAGTTCAGGTTCCTTTGCCAAAGCGCGGGCAATGGCAATCAACTGCTGCTGTCCGCCCGAAAGCTCCTTAGGCATTCTATCCTTGAATTTATATAAGCCGCACAGTTTAAGAATCTGTGTAGCACGCTTCTCCTGATATGCCATATCAAACTGAATCAGCAGGTGTTTGATATTATGAAATACATTGATCTTATCGAACAACTGGAAATCCTGATTCACAATCTGAATTTCAGGATGCCCAGGCACAAGCATATCTTTTGGTCCAAGCACCAGAGCTCCTTTGAAATACACCCCCCCTTTCTCTGCATCCATCAACCCCTTGATCAGTTTCAGCAAAGTGGTTTTCCCAACACCAGTGCGCCCCAGAAGACCAAGCACCTTTCCCTTCTTCACTTCAAAAGAAACATTATTGAGCACAGGCTTTCCCTGATAGCTGAATGAAATATTTTTTACCTGTAACATCATAAAAAAAGCCCCGTCGGATGGACGGGGCTCTAAGTTAATTTTAAATTTTTATTTCAACGTGTACTTCGACGTTGAGCTCAACATCTTGTCCACATAAATTTCAATGGTGTATTCTCCAACAGGGAACATCTTCTCGGCTTCTTCCTCATAAGAGAGGCAGATATCCTGCTGAGCTCCGGTGTAAGTAAATTCTTTCTTGGAAGAGTATTTCACTTCCTTGTTGGTTTCAGGGCTGGTGAACTGACCTGATGCTTTTCCGGCATTGCCCATTACTTCGCTGTTTGGCGCAATAACACGGAGGTAAACCGTTTTCGGTCCGTTTTCAGCAATTTCATTTTTCAATACGCTGAAACAAACATCAATCTTCTTGGTTCTCTTTGCCATGCTGGTTGGTTTTTCACCATTACCAAACATACGGTCTCTGTACGCTTTCGTTTGCACATACTCCGCTTTCAGTTTAGCACCAATATTAGCTTTGGTTTTGTAATGATCTCTCTGGAAAGAAACGTCGCTGAGCTCTTCTTCAAGTTCCTGCTTTCTCTTGGTGAGTTCCTTGTTTTCCAGCAACAACTGATCGATGCGCTCTTCGTATTCAGAAGTTTTCTTCTTCATCTTATCGCGCTCCCCCCGGATAGCTTTGATGAGTTGATCTTTGTCTTTGATGGTTTTTACAAACTCATCTATGCGCTTCTTGCTTTCCTCAATTTCCTTGTCTCTCTCGCTCAGTACGCCATTGAGTTTTTCATTGTCGCCTTTCAGCCGGATACTTTCCGCCGACACTTCATTGTAAATCACTTTAACAGAATCGAGCTCTCCTACCACCTCTACCAGTTTATCTTCCTTCTCTTCTATTTTAGATTTTCCTGCAAAAAACAAAATTGCGTTACCCGCAAGCGACAAAGCCAAAAGCACGATGAGTATCGTTTTGGTTTTGGATGATGATTTTTCTTTTTCTTCCATAGGTTAAGTTTTAGATGTTTAAAAGTATAAAAATAGAACGGCCTGCCCGCCAGCTGAGTATATTTTTTTAAACAAGTTATTAAACTAAAGGACTTTACCATTTACCGACCAACCTTGTCGACTGGCCTAATTAGGCTTGTAGATACACATTCTACAACTATATTTGTTATCTGTTAATTTCAATAAAAATACCCATGAGGAAAATTTTACCCTTCTTATTTCTGCTTTCATCCCTGACTGCCTTTGCCCAGGAAAATTATACAGTAAGCGGCCATGTGAGAAGTCCGGAAGGCGGCGAAGAAATTATCGGAGCCAATGTCCTGGTGCAGGAAACTGGTGCTTCAATAACTACCAATGAATATGGATTTTTCTCCATTACCCTCCCAAAGGGAGAATATACTCTGATTATTTCCATCAACGGCTACAACAACGTCGAACAGAAAGTTAATCTTACCCAGGACACAAAGCTCAATATTGAGATGAAAAAAATTGCTGTGAAGGAGATTGTGGTGACTTCGAAAAAGAAAAACGACAATGTGAAGAAGGTCGATATGAGCACCATCCAACTTGATATCAAGGCCATTCAAAAAATGCCTGCCCTGCTGGGGGAGCCCGACGTTATCAGGACCATTCAAACCCTTCCGGGAGTATCAACGGTTGGTGAAGGCGCCACGGGATTCAATGTGCGCGGTGGAAATATCGATCAGAACTTAATCCTTCTGGATGAAGCTCCTGTATTCAATTCTTCTCACCTTTTCGGATTTTTCTCTGTATTCAATCCTGATGCAGTGAAAAGTGTTAAGCTGGTAAAAGGTGGGATTTCCTCTCAGTATGGCGGACGACTGTCTTCTCTTCTCGATGTAAGAATGAAAGATGGGAATAAGAAAAAATTCAAGGTCAATGGCGGTATCGGTCTACCTGTCTTCAGCCGTCTTTGTGTTGAAGGCCCTATCATTAAAGACAAGGCTTCATTCATCATCGCCGGACGCCGGTCGTATGTAGACCTTCTGGCAAAACCCTTTTTAACGGGTGATTTAAAAGACTCCAAATTTTACTTCTATGATTTAACTGCCAAAACCAATTGGGAAATCAATTCCCGAAATAAAATCTACCTCTCAGGCTATATGGGGCGTGACGTTTTTGGCAGTAGTGGTTTTGGCTTTAATTGGGGGAATTCCACTGCCACCCTGCGCTGGAACCATCTGTTCAGTGAAAAAATGTTCATGAATCTCACTACCTATTATAGTAATTACGATTACCGCCTTGACGCTGGCGAGAGTGATGACGATGGTTTCCACTGGAAGTCCAATGTGATCAATTATGCTGTAAAGCCGGAAGTCACTTATTATATCAATAGCAAAAACACAGTGAAGTTCGGATTACAAAGCACGCTCTACAAGATCAAACCAGGAACAGCGACTTTTTCTTCAAGCGGACAAAGTAGCTCTTTCAGTCTGGAAGACAAGTACGGACTGGAATCGGGAATTTACCTGGAAAACGAACAGAAGGTAAGTTCAAGGCTCATCCTTGTTTACGGATTGCGCTACTCGGGATATCAGTTTATCGGTCCGGGAAAAAGCTACAATTACGGCGATACTACAGCCGGAATTGCCAAACCTTTGCTGGGTACTACCGATCACAGCGATGCCGAAATCATTACGCAATACTATAATCCTGAACCACGCTTCTCCCTCAAATACGACCTTACTGAAAAAAGCTCTGTGAAAGCCAGCTACAACAGAATGGCGCAGTACATTCACCTTTTATCAAATACTGCAGCATCAACGCCACTCGATATGTGGAGTTTGAGTACCAATAACATCAAACCTCAGCTGGCCGACCAGGTAGCGATGGGTTATTTCCATAATTTCGGAAGCAAGCACATCATTGAAACATCGGCCGAAGTATATTACAAATGGATGCAAAACCAATTGGATTATATCAAGAATGCCTCGCTCCTGCTCAACGATAAATACGAAGGTGATTTACTGCCTGGATTAGGAAGATCTTACGGACTTGAACTCTACGCCAAAAAAAGCGAAGGACGCTTTACTGGCTGGGCCAGCTATACCTTCTCCCGCTCGGAGAAAAAGGTAGAAAGCATCAATCAGAGCAAGTGGTACCCTACGCGTTTTGACAAAACACATAATCTTAGTTTGATTTTGTCTTACAGCATTACTCCTCGAATAGAGGCCTCGGCCAACTTTGTATATTCCACCGGCGTGCCGTCAACCTTCCCTAACAGTCGCTACGTGGTGCAGGGCTATATTATCCCTAACACAGAAAATGATGCGCGCAACAACTTCAGGGTAACGCCATATCACCGATTGGATTTGTCGGTAACCATCAAACCGAAAGAAAAAGAAAACCGCAAATTTTATGGTGAATTCGTGATCTCCGTATACAATGTATATGCGCGTCAGAATGCCTTCACCATCTATTTCCAAACCGATCCGAATGACGCCACAAAAACCCAGGCTGTTCGCTACACCATTATCGGCAGGGCTATTCCGGCTTTATCTTACAACTTCAACTTCTAGAACATGAGAAAACTATTGTATATATCGGCAAGCCTCCTCTTCTTTTTCGCTTCCTGTGAAAAAGTGATTTCCGTAGATCTGGAGGAAGGTGAAAAGAAACTGATCGTGGATGGCTTCCTTACCAATGAAGCTACAGCACAAAAAATAAAGCTGTCGGTGAGTCAGCCCTATTTCGATAACGCCACACCTCCACCTGCTACAGGAGCAATTGTTAAAGTAATCAGCAGCATAGGAGATACTTTCGATTTTGTGGAAAATGGCAACAGCGGTGAATACATATGGACTCCTGGCAGTAGTGATTCCCTATGCAAAATCGGACTCAGCTATACTTTGGAAATCAGTTACAAGGGTTCGGTATACAACGCTTACAGCAGCACGAATCCTGTACCAAAAATTGACAGCATCAACTTTATTCCGAACACCGGCTTTGGGTCTGTTGAAAACACTTATCTCGCCGAGTTTCATGCCATGGATTCGGCCGGGCGTACAGATTATTGCTGGGTAAAATATTATCGTAACGACACCTTATTTGCTGATGCTTCTTCCATGATCCTTGTTGTGAACGGCGCCTTCAATGCACCAGGCGCCGATGGCTTCGAGTTCATCATTCCGGTTCGTTTCGGCATCAACAACTCCTCAAAACCTTACCACATAGGCGATTCAGTAAAAGTGGAGATCCTGTCTATCACTGAAGCAACCTGGCAGTTTTTAAGTGAAACACAAACTCAGCTGAACAATGGCGGACTCTTCGCCACACCTCCGGCCAACGTACGGAGCAACATCAGTAAAACCAGCGGCAGTGGCATGAATGCCCTGGGTTGGTTCAGTACTTCAGCTTTATCGCGCCGCCAGGAAACGATTAAATAACAACTTGCTTCGCAAACAGAAGGGTTCAAGGCTTTGAACCTTTCTTTTTTTTCCATAAATTATCCTTACTTTACAGGCGATAACTCATTAATTTCATTGTCTGCTGTAACATTACAAACACATGATTGTTTTAGCTACAAGCTGTAAAACCACGGGTAACTCAGGAAGCATTGACAACACAGGAGTACAATAAAGCTGTGCTATCCTTAAGCCATCGGCTTTACGGATACGTTTTCAAATCGCTTCGTGATGAAGATGATGCGAATGATATTGTACAGGATGCGTTCATGAAATTGTGGCAACACAAAGACAATGTTGAACCCGAAAAAGCTAAATCATGGCTGTTTACCACTGCGCACAACGCATTGATCAACTTCGTGAAAAAGCACAACAGGATGCAGTCGATGGAAACTTCCACGTACCTAGAACCTTCGGAAAGTACCAGCAGTACAAATTTCGAACTCAAGGAAGTAATTGACCGTTGTTTGCAAACCTTACCCGAAATACAGAAGTCGATACTGCTTCTGCGCGACATGGAAGGATACAGCTACGAGGAAATTGGCGAAATGCTCAGCCTCAATGAATCGCAGGTGAAGGTATATTTGTTCAGGGCACGACAAAAAATAAAGGACCAGATACAGGACATAAGTAATTTAATATGATGATAGACAAGAACAACTTTGATCAGGTGTCTTTCGATTACTTCGAAGGAAACTTGTCATTGGAGGATAAGAGCGCCGTTGAGCAGTTTGTCAGGGAGAATCCATCCTATCAAAAAGATTTCCAGGCCTGGCAAAACAGTTACATTGAAGATGAAAATCACCAATTCAAGAATATCGACAGCCTTCTGGCGAATGAAGAATCTGCACCTCGCTACTGGCTCAAATGGGGCAGCAGCTCCCTTCTCCTTATATTATTGTCTTTCCTGAGTTATGCTATTTATGTTGAAGTAAACGATACTACTGCCGGAAGTGAAAAAGAAACCTCTAATGGCAGAGGCGGCAAAGGCAAGACACAACCAAACATTGCTGAAACAACTGCTGCTGCCGAAACAAACAGCAATAGCCTATCTTCCATCAACAACGAGGATGTAGCAGTTATCAATTACAACTCCTCTTCTCAAAAGAAAAACAACGCTCTTTCCGAACAAACAGCTAAAATAAAATCGAAAAAAGAAGTTGCTGCAGGTAAAACGACTGCCAATGGCTCAGGTACTGAAGGACACAATTCCTCTGGTGCTTCTGAAAAACAATACCAGTTCAGCGAACTCAGCATCAATGATAAAAACATAGCTCAATACAGTCTTGCTGCCGGAGCAATGATGCCAGCATTGTTTGAAGATGAAATGTCACAACGAGGCGGAATAGAAGTACTCAACCTCGGTGATCCATTCGTGCTCTATGGCGGAGTATCTCCAATCCAGGAAAACCCTTCATTTGCTGGAAATACCGATGGCATCAGAATCAAATACCTGGTAAGAAGCGAATGGCCTGAACTGGAAACAAAAAGCTTCCTTACCAATACCTTTTCTATTGATGGCTATGTGAACAAGGTGAAAGGTGGCGTAGCGATCCTCTATACCTCCGACATCATGGCGGGCAACAGGGTAAATACCAACTCTTTCTCCTTCGTTTATTCTCCTAAAATCCACATTGGAAAATGGTCGATTGAGCCATCTGCGAGATACACACTCAGCAGCAGAACCATCGACTGGAGCCAACTGTCGGCAGGGGATTCCTTTGATCCGCGCACAGGTACGCTCTTCGCTTCAACGGCCTTTATCCCTGAAAACGCAGGAACAAGTCACATCATGATGAATACTTTCGGCGCAGGTATCCTCTTCAACGGAAAAACCATTTATGGCGGATTTGCAGTGGACAACCTCTTCAATCCATCTTATACCGATGCCAGCTTCGACCAGAAAGTGTATATCCCGATGAAATTTACCGCTCAGATGGGAACTGACATCAGAAAAAATTCTAAGTCTGACTGGATTTACTCTCCTAGCATCAGCTACAGAAAACAAGGTTTGTACAATAAACTTTGGATGAGTAACATCGTGAAATACAAAAATGTGATAGCCGGCGCAAGTTTCTCTACTGCTGATGCAATGTTATTCAGCTTGGGTTACTCTAACAGCAACCTTAGACTGACTTACAGCTATGGTATGTCGGGACTGCCATTCAGCGCAGATCCGTTATCCAACCAGCTGTTTGCATCGCACCAGGTAACTATGCGTTATGTAATTAAACAACAGGCGAAATAATCGCCTGTATACAATAGGGATTTCTAATTAAAAACTTACCGTTATGGAAAAAACGCTATTTATATGGCTTGCGCTAGCTTTGACCTGCTTTGAGCTAAAAGCACAGGATCCGCAATTCAGTCAGTTTTATGCCAATCCGCTCTACCTCAATCCCGCCCTCGCTGGGACAAATGGCTGCGGGCGACTCAACCTTAACTTCCGCGATCAATGGCCACAGCTGGCCGGACAGTTTATTACTTACAGCGCATCTTACGATCATTCTGTTTCGGCAATTAATGGCGGATTGGGATTGCTGATCACTTCTGATAATGCCGGACAGGGAACGTTGATCACCAACAGGGTGGGCGCCATTTATTCCTATATCAAGAACATGCGTAACTTCTCATTCAGCTTCGCTTTGCAGGCCGATATAGAGCAGAAAATCCTCCACTCAGAAACACTTGTTTTTGGTAATCAATACAATGCCGGCGGTCCGCTACTACCTTCTACAGAAGTGTTCAACAGAAACATTCTTTATCCCGATTTTTCTACCGGTGCGGTGGCATACAGCAAATACATGCAAGTTGGATTGGCAGTGCACCATTTACTCGAACCCAACCAATCTTTCTTTATGCCTCAGGCAGAATCATTGCTGCCCCGAAAATACACTGCACACGTGGGGGTAACCATTCCTACCAGTCGCAAAATGGAATCCTATATTTCACCTCAGGTGATTTATCAGCAACAAAGGGATTTCAAAGAATTAAACCTCGGACTCTATGCTAAAAAAGGACCAGTCACTGGCGGGATCTGGTACCGTACACGCGATGCGGTGATTTTAAATATCGCCCTTCAAACCAAACAATTCAGGATAGGCTACAGCTATGATGTTACGCTCTCAAAACTCAGCTCAGCTTCGGTAGGATCGCACGAAATTGCAGTAGGCTATGCCTTCACCTGCAAACAAGGCAAAAAATTACCACGAAAAATGGGAGGCTGCCCGAGCTGGTAAACTCATTTTTAACCACAGAGATACAGTCTTCACGGAGGTAGATGGCTAAAACTAAATTAAACTTCCCTCCCTTCCTGAATATCAATATTTTGAAGCGGAAGTTTCTGTAACATTTACTATCTTCAAATGTTAAAGTAAAAAGGGAAACTTTTCGCACATAAATGTTGCCAGGAACCAGACATACCTTCACTCTCATCATTGCGTTATTGCTGTGCTTCCCCACGTTTGCCCATGTGAGGGCAAATGAAAAACCATCGGCACGCTTCATTCAAAATAAGGGACAATGGCCAAAGCAGGTGCTTTTTGGGGCGCGCATCAGTTCGGGAATGCTATTCATTGAAAACGACGGACTGCATTTCAATATTTACGATCCGCAAATGCTCACCCAGATTTACGAAAACATTCACCATCATAAGCCAGGGACTCAGGAACTAAAGGCTCACTCCTTTAAAATCGAATACAAAAACACAGCCCTTCCTCAGGCTGAAGGAAAAGGCAAATACAACGACTACATCAATTATTTCATTGGCAATGATCCATCAAAATGGGTCAGCAATGCTGCTGTCTACAGTGAAGTTTATCTGCATAATTTTTATCCTGGTATTGATGTAAGGTATTATGAAAAAAATGGTCACCTGGAATACGACTTTATAGTACAGCCGGACGCAAAAGTTGGACAAATACAATTTGAACATAAAGGAATAAGGGCCCTTCAAAATGGCAATGACATCCAGCTCTTTGCTGAAACCGGCGACGTTATTTTTCGGGCGCCTGTTTCTTACCAGGGCAGCACCAATATCGCTTCGGGCTATAGTAAAAATGAAAAAGGATTTTTCGGTTTCAATGTAGGCGCCTACAATAAAAATCTTCCTCTCACTATCGATCCTGTTGTATTGTTCGCGTCATTTTCAGGCTCCACTTCCGACAACTGGGGTTATACTGCAACGTACGATGAAAGCGGAAAACTTTACGATGCCGGAATTGCTTTCGGCGTTGGTTATCCGGTAACAGTTGGAGCTTACAACACAACCTTCTCTGGAAATGTAGATTTGTCGATTACCAAATATTCCTCCAACGGTGGCTCCCTCCTTTACTCTACGTACATGGGCGGAAATGATATTGAATCACCGCACAGTATTGTAGTATCCAACAAAAACGAATTGCTGATTTTCGGAAGCACCAGTTCCAATAATTTCCCTACTTCGGCAACAGCTTACGACAAAACCTTTAACGGCGGCACCGGCGTGGTGAGCGATGTGGTATTGAACTACTCCATTGGTTCGGATATTTTTGTAGCGAAACTCAATGCTGCGGGAAGTGCTTTGGTGGGCTCTACCTTGATTGGCGGAGCAAAAAACGATGGCCTCAATGATGAATACAACATCTCCAAGTTGTACTACAATTACGGTGATATTTTCAGGGGAGAAATCATTGTGGATAGTTTGGGGAATGCCTACATAGGCACCACCACCAGCTCAGCGAATTTCCCTATTGTTACGGGCTACCAAAATGTTTTCGGCGGTGGAAGTCACGATGGTATCATCATGAAATTCAACAACGATCTTTCTTCATTGCTGTGGAGTTCCTACATCGGAGGAAATGGTGATGATGCTATTTATTCTATACAATTCAATAGCAACAATGATTTGTATCTCACAGGAGGAAGCACAAGCGCCAACTTCCCTACCACAGCAGGAGTGCTGCACCCAGCGCCACAAGGTGGAATTGATGGTTTCATCGCGCATATTTCAGGCAACGGACAAACTCTGAAAGCTTCAACTTATATCGGCACTGCATCTTATGACCAATCCTACTTTGTACAACTTGATAAGAACGATAATGTTTTTATTTTCGGACAAAGTGAAGGTTCCTATCCTGTAACGCCTGGTGTGTATAGTAATGCTAACAGCAAGCAATTCATTCATAAACTCAACAGTTCATTAAGCAGCACTGTATTTTCGACTGTAATTGGATCAGGCTCCAGCAATATTGATCTGGTACCATCGGCCTTCCTGGTGAACAACTGCGAAGACATTTATATTTCGGCCTGGGGTGGCATAATCAATCTTTTTCAAAACAATGTGCAAGGCAGTACCAGCGGAATGCCGCTCACTACTGATGCCTATCAGAAAACAACAGACGGCAGTGATTTTTATCTCGCTGTGTTTTCACAAAATGCGGGCAGCCTGAAATACGGAACTTACTTTGGCGGCGCCAATTCACTGGAACACGTAGATGGCGGAACAAGTCGCTTCGATAAAAAAGGAAATGTGTACCAGGCAGTTTGCGGCGGCTGTGGCGGGAAATCCGATTTCCCCACTACGCCCGGAGCGTGGTCGAACGTCAACAAAGCTGACAACTGCAACCTCGCGGTGATCAAGTTCGATATATCAAAACTTACAGCCATCATTAGCGCAAATATCGATACACTCGCTTGTAAAAACGAACCCATCACTTTTAAAAATGAAAGTAGTGGCGGACTCACCTATGAGTGGGATTTCGGGAATGGTGATAAAAGCACTGATTATTCCCCGACTTACATTTATTCTGATACCGGACTCTACAAAATCACTCTTCTGGCCTTCGATCCCGGGGGCTGTCCGCCTGTAGACACCACCTTCATGGATTTGCGTGTAGTACCGCAAGTAGACGTTAATGTATTCCCAAACGACTCTGTTTGTCCGGGAGGCAGCGTTACGCTCACCGCCAGCGGTGCTAACAATTATCAATGGAAACCAGCAACAACACTGAATCAATCCACCGGAATTACAGTCGTTGCAACACCAACCGCCAACACTACTTACACCGTCAACAGCGATAGTTTTTGCAACAAGGATTCGGCGCAGGTGACTATTTCCCTCTTCTCTTTGGATCATGATATAAGTCCAACCGACTCCCTTTGTCCGGGCGTTGCCCACAACGTCTCCGTTTCTCCCGGTTCTTCTTTCCAGTGGACACCGGTAAAGAATTTCAGTAATGCCACTTCGGGATCAACACAAGTCGTTCTCAACCAATCAGAAACCATTCATATTTCTTTTAAATCGCCGGATGGATGTGACATTAGTGATTCTATTGTACTGAAAGTTATACCGGTTCCTTCTTTCGATATTCAGCAGGACACCGTGATTTGTCTTGGATTTTCTGCCCTGCTCAATCCCGGAACAAATGGAAATTATGATTACACATGGACACCTGCCAATACTTTGGATGATGCGCAAGTGCGCACTCCGCTGGCTACACCAGGCACAACTACTCTTTACAAATCGGTCATCAGTAACATGTGCGGAAAAGACAGCACTACTTTTTTAGTGAATGTTTCAAAAGCAGAAGGAACGATTTCGAGAGACACCACCATTTGTAAAGATGATTCAATTCCGCTACTGGCCAAAGGTGCAGCGAAATATTTATGGTCACCAGCTGTATCGCTCACCAATAACAGCATCGCCAATCCTACAGCTTTTCCTCAGCAAAACACTACCTACAAAGTCATCATCACCAATAACGATGACTGCATAGATTCACTGTTTGCTGCAGTCAGTCTGGCCGACAAACCTTTCACCGGAATTAATGGAGAATATGTTCTGGAGTATGGCGAGAATTTACAGATCAAAGCTGATTTTGAAGACAAGGTATTCTGGTCGCCGGCCACTTATCTCTCCTGCACCGATTGTGCTGAACCATTTGTTGCTTTGCCCGAAAGAGACATTACTTATCAATATGTGCTGTCAGATGAAAAAGGCTGTTATTTCAAGGATTCCATCAAAATTTATGTGATCAGGGAAGTGTACGTTCCCAATGCTTTCACACCCAACGGCGATAATGTGAACGATGTTTTTTATTTCCGCAGCATCAGCGTAGATGACTTTGAAATGATGATATTCGACCGATGGGGGGAATTGCTTTTTACTTCAAACGACATTAATACCGGCTGGGATGGCACTTACAAAAATCGCCCGGTGCAGATGGACACTTACGTATGGAAAGTACGCTACCGCCGCTTTCATACCGAACGATTCCATGAAGAAATCGGGAAAGTTTCGGTGATTAGGTAAATCCCAACTTCTTTTTAAGCACTGAGGTACAGAGATCACTGAGCCTCGGTGGTTAATATCAATTAGTTGTGCAACCTTTCATTAATTTTCTTCTCTTAAATCCCTTTATCTATATTTACAGTCATGCCTGCTGCAAACGAAATAAAGGTGGCCATCGTCATCCTTAACTGGAATGGTAAAAAATACTTGGAGAGATTTCTCCCGGTGTTGCAAAACAACCTGCCTTCGTATGCAAGTATTGTGGTAGCCGATAATCAATCGTCGGATGACTCAGTGGCTTTTCTCAAGACAAATTACCCGGAGATACAAATCATTATCAACCCCGGCAATGAAGGTTTTGCAAGAGGTTATAATCTGGCACTGAAACAAATAAACACACCTTATTACATTCTCCTTAACTCGGATATTGAAGTCACTCCTTACTGGATAGAACCGCTGTACGAGCTGATGGAAAGCGACAAGAGCTACGGTGTTTGTCAGCCCAAAATTTTGTGGTACGACAAAAAAACGCAGTTTGAATATGCCGGTGCTGCCGGTGGATTCATTGATTATATGGGTTTTCCTTTTTGCAAGGGGCGCTTGTTTACCGATCTTGAAGAAGATCACGGACAATACGATTACGTTGATGAGATCTTTTGGGCAACTGGTGCCTGCATGATGGTGCGTTCGGAAATTTACTGGGAAGCAGGCGGACTGGATGAAGATTTTTTTGCGCACCAGGAAGAAATTGATTTGTGCTGGAGAATCAAGAATCTCGGTTACAAGGTCATGTACACTCCCCACTCAAAAATCTATCATATTGGCGGTGGGACCCTGCCGAAACACAATCCGCTAAAACCTTATCTCAACTTCAGGAACAACCTGATTATGCTGGTGAAAAACCTGCCAACGGAAAATCTTTTCCCCAATTTATTGTACAAGATGATTCTGGACGGTGTTGCAGCTTTCAAATTCCTCACCGAAAAAGATCCAACACAAGCCTGGGCCGTGTTTCGCGCGCACATGAGGTTTTACTGGACTTTACCAAAAACACTCAAAAAACGCCGATATATCCAACGCACTATCAAAAACAAATCACTGCCACGTATTTACAAGCGCAGCATCGTGAAACAGTATTTCTTAAAAGGAAAGAAGAAGTTTAGCGAATTGGATCCGAAGGAGTTTGCATAAATCAACACTTCGAATGCCCACAATTCGGGCATTTTTCGCAACCTTCCTCGTACACCAAACCTCCTGTAAAAGAACAATTCTCACAAGCTTTCACAATCGTTGTTCCTTCCGGAACAAACTGCTTTAACGCGCGCTTCACCCCATTTTTCCAGGTATTGATGCTTTCGTCATAGAGATTCAAATTTTCAATCAGGTGAACAACATCTTCGATAGGCATACCCTGGCGCAGCACTCCTGATATCAGTTTCGCATAATTCCAGAATTCCTTATTGAAAGACTGCGACAAGCCTTTCACATCTACCTTCACTTTGTATTTGGAAACATATTGAAAATCGTAAGTCGCCTTTTGAGCGCCTTCTTTTATCTTGATGACAATGCCTTCGTTGATATAAGCAGGAATGACAAAGGATTCCTGCTTACCCGTGAAAATCTCGTACGGCCGGTCGCCGAGTAAACCTACCACAGCAATCCAGTCTTCATCATTATTTTTAAAACGAAGTACTTTTGCTTTCAACTCTTTCGGTCGCTCCGGAGCTTTGTGCACTACAATTTCATTTTTATCATCGAGCACGCGATCGTCTTTATCCACAAGTACTCCCGAGCGCGAACCTTCACGGTAAATCGTAATTCCCTTCAATCCTTTTTTCCAGGATTCCATATAAATCTCTCCTACATTTTTACTACTGGCATCCTCTGCCAGATTGATGGTAGAGCTGATAGAATGTGTGGTATATTTTTGAACGAGCGCCTGAATCTCAATTCGTTTTTTCCAATCGATATCCTTCGCTGTAGCGCGATAATACGGACTCTCCTCTAAATTCTTTTTACCGCTTACATTCATCCATTCGTGTAATTTAGGATGAAGAACTTCAAACTCTTCCCACTCATCGCCTAGTGTATCCTTGAATTTAGCAGTCACATTTTTACTTACTTTTTTGCGGCGACGGGTGTATTGCAAAGAAAATACAGGCTCAATACCCGACGAAGACTGAGCCATTAAACTCAGTGTTCCTGTGGGTGCCACAGTACTTATCGACACATTCCTCCTACCGTATTTCATCATGCGCTTGTACACATCGGGCATTTCCTTTTTCAGCATTTTCACAAAGCCGGAAGTATTTTCCGTAGTGCGATTAAAGCCATAGAAAGCACCACGTTCAATGGCCATATCAATAGAAGAATCGAACTCGGCACGACATTTTTCGCGCATCATTTTTTCGATGAAAACCAAGGCTTCCTGCGAATCAAATTTATGTCCGAGCGCTGCTAAAGCATCAGCCAGTGCGGTAAAGCCCAAGCCTGTACGCCTTCCTTTAACACCGTTATCCCTTAGTAATTTCCAGGTTTTGAGTTCTACTTCCTTAATGGAATCCGGCTCAGGATCACTCTTCACTTTTTTGAGGATACGATCAATGGCTTCTATTTCCAGATCAACGAGATCATCCATCAGGCGCTGACCTTCATACACCACTTCGTAAAATTTTGCGAAATCGAAAGTCGCTTTTTCAGTAAAAGGTTTTTTCACTAAAGAATAGAGATTCACCGCCATCAGCCTGCAACTATCACCACCCTGCATGGCTATTTCCGAGCAGGGATTGGTAGAAGTATTGCGGTACATTTTGTACACCGACGAAGTGGAATAATGATGCTGCTTGTCCCAGAAAATCAGTCCGGGCTCAGCAGTATTGTGCGCACAGACAATCACCTGCTCCCACAATTTTTTTGCCTTCACCCTGAGTTTCATTTTCGGATTTCTCGTCTCCAGGGGCCAGCGCAAAATAAAGTCTTTATCTTTTTCCACTGCACGCATGAACTCATCAGTCAGCAGCACCGAAATATTGGCACCCGTGACTTTCGTGAGATCCTGTTTCACATTGATGAAATCGGCAATATCAGGATGTGCGATGTTCATGGTAATCATGAGCGCCCCCCTCCTGCCGTTTTGCGCTACCTCTCGGGTAGTATTGGAAAAACGTTCCATGAAAGAAACCGCACCGCTTGTGGTGCGCGCTGCATTGGATACCGCAACCTGCTTTGGTCGCAATGAAGAAAGATCAATCCCTACTCCGCAGCGCCTTTTGTACAACTGAGCCAGCTGCTGATCGGTATAAAAAATACCGCCGTAGGAATCATAAATTTCGGGAAGCACCACACAATTCGACAGTGACGCAATCACAAAAGGATTACCCAATGAAGCCATCACACTCCCTTGCGGAATGAGATATTTAAAATCCTTGAAATATTGATAAATAGCGGCTTGCGTAAGCGCCTTTCGTCTTTTACCGTAATCGGATTTACCGTTTTTCGATTTTGATGTTTTTGCCTTCTTCTCTACCCTGAAAAACTCGCGGGACATGCGTTTGTGCATATCATCGGGAGATAACTCCGTCCAGTTTTCCTTCTTATCCAATACAGCATATTTATACATCCATGTAGTAGCAGCCAGTTCATCTCCCTTGAAATATTTAAGACTGGCGCTTTTTACTTTATTTAAGCTGTAGGTTTTCATAATCTGAGCATTAAATTAAGACCTAGTTTCTACAATATCAACGGATTTTATAAATTTGATACATGGCAAAAAATACGGCATACATCAATTCAATGAAGGAGTGGGATCTGGAAGACATTGTCGACCACGTGAAAAGCACCCACCACGCTTACCTTAAAGCCAATTACCCTATCATACTCCGCTTGCTGGAGAAAGTACAGGAAAAACAGCCAAAGAAATTCCCTGAAGTAAAAGAAATTCAGGAAATCTTTATTGAATTCACCGATGACATGTCGCGCCACCTTGTGAAAGAAGAGGAAATTCTTTTCCCTTATTTCAAAAAGCTCGGACAATACCTCAACGATCCTAAAAGCTACGAACCTGCCTTTTTCGGTTCACTGAAAAAACCGGTGCAGGTGATGGAAGATGAGCATGACGACGAGCATGATATTATTGAAAAAATCAAGAAGCTCAGCAACAATTACACACCGCCTGCTGATGCTGAGCCGACTCACAAAATGCTTTACTTCAAGCTAAAGGAATTCCAGGAAGACCTGGATTTGCACCACACCATTGAGAATGATATTCTTTTTGCAAAGGCGGAAGAAGCAGAGAAGAAACTAAAGGTGAAATAACAATCTCTCTAAAAAATTAAATCCGCAACCTAACAGTGCGGATTTTTTCGTCTTGTAGAGACGGAAGATTTTCCGTCTCCGGATAAATTGGGAGACGCAAAATCTTGCACCTCTACAACACCTGTTACGAAAATACCCCCCACCTTAACCCCTCCAACGAGGATAATTATATACTTGTTAAACCCACACTCAATTTTTACCACAGAGACGCAGGATCACAGAGGTCGCACTGTGGGCTCCGTCATCTCAGCCGTGTTTTAATATTTGAAAGATTGGTTAATAAAGTATATCAGCACCCCCTGTAGGGGTTAGGATTGGGTTCGTCTGAAAACAAAAAATCCGCAGCCTTTCGACTGCGGATCTCTTAACCCAAAACCTATTTTTCTAACCTAAAGATTCTGCATTTACAGATTCCCCGTGCTGAGAAATATCTAAACCAATTTGTTCAGACTCTTCAGTTACACGAAGTGGAATAATCATGTTTGTGAATTTATACAAGATGAAAGATCCTACGAAAGCGAAAACTGCAACGATTGCCAAAGCAGCAATTGCCAGCATAAAGTCTTCAGTACCACCGTAGATCAACCCTTTGTCTTTTGCGAAAATCGCAGTACAGATCATACCAACCATACCACCTACACCGTGACAAGCAAATACGTCGAGCGTATCGTCCACTTTTTTCAAAGCTTTCCAGTTTACCATGAGGTTAGAGATGATAGCGGCGATGAAACCGATGAAGATCGCTTGCGGAACAGTAACGAAAGCACAAGCAGGAGTGATAGCAACCAAACCAACTACGGCACCGATACAAGCACCGAGGGCAGACACCTTACGGCCGTTGATACGATCGAAGAAGATCCAGGTCAACATCGCGATAGCAGATGCAGTGTTGGTAGTAGCGAAAGCCATTGCAGCAGTACCGTTAGCAGCTACAGCAGAACCGGCGTTGAAACCGAACCAGCCAAACCACAGCAAACCAGTTCCCAGCAATACGAAAGGAATGTTTGCAGCAACGTGCTCTTTCTTTTGTCTTTTACCCAACACAACAGCACCAGCCAAAGCAGCGAAACCAGCCGACATGTGAACTACAGTACCACCAGCGAAGTCCAACAGATGGAAGTCATTGTACAATACTCCGTCTGGATGCCATACAGCGTGACACAATGGAGCGTAAATCAACAAGCTGAACAAGCAAACGAACAAGAGGTAAGCAATGAAACGAACTCTTTCAGCGAAAGAACCAGTGATCAAAGCAGGAGTGATAATCGCAAATTTCAATTGGAACATTGCGAATAGGATGAACGGAATAGTAGGATAAATTGAAGCGTGAGGAGCAGCATCAACATTTTTGAACATGAAGAAAGTTGAAGGGTTACCAATGATACCCATTCCACCTACATCTTCACCGAACGCGAGACTGAAACCTACCATTACCCACAGGATACTGATTACCCCGAGACAGATAACACTTTGCAACATTGTAGAGATCACACTTTTTGATCCTACCATCCCTCCGTAGAAGAAGGACAAACCAGGCGTCATCAACAACACTAAACAAGCTGCAGTCAACATCCATGCTACGTCAGCAGGAACAATAGTATCAGCAGCAGCGGCGGTAGCAGTTTCAACTGGCGCCACGAATTCCCATGACAGGGCGAATAAAGCCACCGCAATAATCAGGGTGAACGATATAATCCATCTTTTTTCGATCATAACTTTAGTTTTTAGTTTATTAAATAATTAAGGTTTTAGAATTTATATATCGCAGCAGCACCGGCTGTAAGCTGAGCTTTGTTGGTGAAAGCACCTGTCTCATCTTCGAACTGGTTGTTACCGTACATATCATATCTAACTTCAGGTTTGATCATCAGGTGACCATCAGCCAAAGTAATTTTTCCTGTCAGAGTATAAGATTGTACCTGAGTGTTACCAATGTACATTACACCTTCTGTATTGTCGAAATAATCGGCACGAACACCCAAAGCAAACTTGTCGGTGAAGGCATAGTTGGAGTAAAGAGCAACACCACCCCAGTTGCTGGTAGTACCAGATACTTTAGAAGCACCTACCACACCATTGAAACCGATGTAGAACTTATCTGTGAGCTGATAAGTAATAACGAGGTCTCCCAATTGCTTGAATGCACTTGTAGTGTCATCACCATTGAACAAAGCAGTTCCTGCAGTATCCGTAACACCAGTTTCATTTCCACCTACGTAGTTCAGATAGAAAGCCAATTTATCGCTGGCAATGAATTTAGCCTGAGCGATTGCTGTTTTGTATTTGTTGTTATCATAAAGGTTATCCCAGTTGTTCACCACTCCTGCCATCAAACCGAATTTAGAAGAGACAGCATACTCAGCTTTCAAACCAATATGGTAGAAAGGACCGTTGTTGAACAAGTTGTTCAGGGAGTAGTTGAAGTTCAAAGGAGCATCAATTACTTCGTAACCAACGTGAGTACCAAACTGACCGGCAGTAAGGGAGAATTTATCAGTGAATGCATGTGTGATGTAAGCTTGTTTGATAGAAAGTGCGGTAGAACCACCTGCTACAGATCCAATCACGTTACCGTAGTTCCCTAAGTCACCATAAGGACCGAAAGTCAAGTCTGCAACAACTGTGCTTTTCTTATATACATAAGTCATTTTTCCTTGTACCAATCCCAATCCGAAAGAATTGTCTTTCTGATCGAAAGCTCGGGCAAAACCAGATGTACCTGTGTTAGAGCCCGACAAAGGATTGTTGAAGTTCTTGAAATAGTTAACATCTACATAACCATTGAATGTAAAAGTACCTTTATCGGCCTCTTCCTGCGCATTCATCGTTTGCAAAGAAAACGCTCCCGCTAAAACCAGAAATGCTTTCTTAAAATTGTTTTTTGTCATCATATTAAACATAATTTAGGGTTTACTACATTTTATTTACACCCCCCAGTGATTTTACAAATTTACACAATTCAACAAATGACACAAGTTTTTTTAAAAATATTTTTAGACTCGCCTAAATTTATTCTTTAGACTCATCGCAACTTCCTTTATTATCAAGGTTTTAGATTTTTCACCTCCTAAAGATTCTTTTAAACATAGAATATCTAGTTTTGACAATCATGGACAATAGGAAAGAAAGAATTAAATGCTGCTCCCACTGCAACAACAGCTTCTCCTGCTTTACAAAGGATTGCTGGTGTGCTGAATTACCATTGGTGATGCCTCTTAAAACAGATGGAGGCAATTGCCTTTGTCCCGATTGCCTGAAAAAGGCTATTGAAGACAAAACCGGGGCAATTTTACCCTGAAACTATTCAATTGTGCAGGTTTAGTAATTTAATTGTAAATGCCGGTTAAAATGACCACCTGAGGCCGGAGCAAAGTGACCACCTAATTTGGTGGCGAAAAAATTTCAAAGTTCATAACCTGCGTCGGAGGTTAAACAAAGGTATTATTTTCTGGTTTTAAAGTTCTGCTTTTTC